>CAXTBC010000042.1:0-37817 GCA_964242595.1 uncultured Acetobacteraceae bacterium
GATGCCGCCGAGGGCGTGCTGCCGCAGACCAAGTTCGTGGTCGGCAAGGCGCTGCAGCGCGGCCTCAAGCCGATCGTGGTGGTCAACAAGATCGACCGGCAGGACGCGCGCGCCGACGAGGTGCACACCGAGGTGTTCGACCTGTTCGCCGCCCTGGGTGCCACCGACGAGCAGCTCGACTTTCCCATGCTCTACGCCAGCGGCCGCCAGGGCTGGGCGGATGCCGAGCTTGAGGGCCCGCGCAAGGACCTCTCGGCCCTGTTCAACCTGGTGCTCAGCCACGTGAAGGCGCCCACGCTGGACGCCGAGGCGCCGTTCGCCATGGTGGCGTCCATCCTGGAATACGATTTGTTCCTGGGCCGCGTGCTGACCGGCCGCGTGGAACAGGGCCGCGCCAAGCTGAACATGCAGGTGAAGGTGCTGCGCCAGGACGGCACCACTGTGGAGACCGGCCGGCTAACCAAGCTGCTTGGCTTCCGCGGCCTGGACCGCGTGACGGTGGAGGAGGCAGAGGCCGGCGACATCGTCGCCGTGGCCGGCCTGACCGACGCCACGATCCCCGATTCCATCGGCGCCCCCGAGCTGACCGAGCCGCTGCACGCCATCCCGGTGGATCCGCCGACTCTGGCGATGACGTTCCGCGTCAACGACGGCCCGCTCGGCGGCAAGGAAGGCAAGAAGGTTACCAGCCGGCAGATACGCGACCGGCTGTACCGCGAGGCCGAGGGCAACGTCGCCATCAAGGTGAGCGACAGCAACGAGGCCGACGCCTTCGAGGTGGCCGGCCGCGGCGAGCTGCAGCTCGGCGTGCTGATCGAGACGATGCGCCGCGAGGGCTTCGAGCTGTCCATCGGCCGGCCGCGCGTGCTGACCCAGGTCAATCCTGAGACCAAGGAGCGCGAGGAGCCGTTCGAGGAGGTGCTCGTCGACGTCGACGAGCCTTACTCCGGCGCGGTGGTGGAGAAGCTCAGCCGGCGCAAGGGCCAGATGCAGGACATGCGTCCCTCAGGCGGCGGCAAGGTGCGGCTGACGTTCATCATGCCGAGCCGCGGCCTGATCGGCTACCACGGCGAGTTCCTGACCGACACGCGCGGCACCGGCATCATGAACCGCCTGTTCGCCGGCTACCGCCCCTGGGCCGGCACCATCGAGGGCCGCCGCAACGGCTCGCTGATCAGCAGCGAGGCCGGCCACGCCGTGCAGTACGCGCTGTGGTACCTGCAGGAGCGCGGCACGCTGTTCGTCAACCCCGGCGAGGCTGTCTACGTCGGCATGATCCTGGGCGAGCACTCGCGCGAGAGCGACCTGGACATCAACCCGATCAAGGAAAAGAAGCTCACCAACATACGTGCCGCCGGCAAGGACGAGGCGATGCTGCTGATCCCGCCGCGCCGCCTGAACCTGGAACAGTCGATCGCCTACATCGAGGACGACGAGCTGGTGGAGGTGACACCCAGCGCAGTGCGCATCCGTAAGAAGTACCTGGATCCGAACGAGCGCAAGCGGAACGAGAAGAAGTCGGACTCGGCAGCGGCTTAGGGAGAGGAAGGCAAGCGCTTCTTTTTTGAAAAAAAGAAGCAAAAAACTTTTGTCTGTTTGGAGCGTGGCGCGGAGACCTCCGCGACCGCAGTTACGGGTTTTGCTCTTTTTCGAAAGAGAAGCCCTTTTCCTTGCGTATTGTCTTTCCGACTTGGTTATCGTGCGGAGGACGCATGTGGTCGGGAGGGAACGTGGAAGGCCTCAAGTTCGGATCGAGCGGACCGGATGTGCGGCGGGAGCAGCAGGCATTGAAGGCCGCAGGCTTCCATGTGGCTGCGGACGGCGCGTTCGGCAGGCGGACGGAGACGGCCGTGCGGGACTTCCAGCGCAAGCACGGCCTGCTGCCGGACGGCATCATCGGCGCACGCACGCAACGCCGGCTCGCCCAGGGCAATGCCGCACCACCGCAGCCGCAGGCGCCGCTGACCGACCTGCCGCAGCGTATCGGCCCCGCCATCGTGCCGCCGGCCACGAAGGCCTTGCACGTCCCAGCGAAGCCCGGCGCCAAGCAGCCAACCCGGCAATTGACGACCTCCGATAATGGACTGCTGTTCATCTTCGCCGAAGAAAGCGACAGGCACAGTGGCAACGTCAGTTGGCCACGCGGGATGAGCGGCGTGACGCTCGGCCCCGGTTACGACATGAAGGAGCGGAGTGCGACGCAGATCGCCAGCGACATGCGCAGCGTGGGTCTGCCCGAGGCAGATGCACAGACGATGGGCACCGCTTCAGGAAAAAGCAACGTGGCCGGCAGCGCGCAAGCCTGGGTCAGCGAGCATCCCAACTGGCCCAACCTGAACAAGGCACAGCAATTGGGGCTGCTGAAGCTGATCGTGCCAAAATACGAGGCGATCGTACATCGCAACGTGCACTCCGATTTGTGGCAGTATCAGTTCGACGCCTTGGTTTCGGTGGCCTACAACCCGGCGCGTTCGATGGTCCCGTTGGCACGTCTGGTCGATGCCGGCACGTTCGCCGAAGCGGCGACTGACATCCTCGGCCGCATCGGCACCAGTCCCGAGGTGGCGAAGGGCCTGAAGGCGAGGCGGGATAAGGAAGTGGCGCTTTTCCTCTACGGCGAGTACGGCGCGATCGGGACCATGGCATGAGCAATGCGGTGCCGACCGGCAGGCCGGGTAGCCGTTTGCTGGGGCCGCTCCTGGCACAGGTTATTTTTTTTGTGCTGACCGCGACCGTCTCGTGTCCGGCCGCCGCGGCGTTGCCGCTCGGCCAGTGGCGGATCGATACGGTGCACGTGGATACGCAACGCGTGTCGAGCATGGCCATTACGCCCAACGATCCGGCCCTGGTGGGCAGACGCCTGTCGTCAACTGCCGGCCGGCTTTCTTTGGCGGGCGAAGACGGCGACAGGTGCGAGGCGCCATCCGCCACGGAACAGGCTTCCTCGCTTGCGCGCCTGATCGCGGACACGATGGACGCCAGACCGGACGGAGCGCCTGCCGCAACCCCGGCCGATTACGGGCTTGCGGCCCCCGACGGCGGAATCACGGTGTACTGGGTCGCCTGCCGGTCGGGGCATTTCGGACCGTCAGATTTCCACGGCCATCCTGACGCCTGGTTGGTTCAGGCTGGCGGAGGATTACTGGTGGGCTGGTCGGACCACACGGTGCTGGCTGCGGTTCCGGTCAGTCAGTCTGTCGAAGGTGCCGCAGGCACCGGCCCGTCGTTTGACTGCGCGCGCGCGGGCACAGCCACGGAGCACGCGATCTGCCAGTCGCCCGATCTTTCCGCCGACGATCGCAGCGTGGCCGCCGCTTATGGCAGCGCGCAGTATTGGTGCGACAAGGACCCCGGCAAGCTGGCGCTTCTGGCCAAGGTGCAGAAGGCGTGGCGTGCACAACGGGATGCCTGCGGCAGCGATGCGGCCTGCCTGGCCAAGAGCATGGCCGACCAGACGGCCAAGCTGGGCGAGCCATCCAGTTTCCTGGGCGACTAGGTCCATCAGGTTGTCTCAGGCAGAAAGTCTGGGGCAGGATCCCAAGCTTACCAGCCCGCGTTGAGACCGACCGGTGCGAAGGAAGCCAGGCCTTCTTTTTTGAAAAAAAGAAGCAAAAAACTTCTGTCACTGCGCTGTATCAGCGACCTCGAATCGTCCTGCGGCACCCAGCTGTTTCAAATGCGGGAAGCAAAAGTTTTTTGGTCCTTTTTTTCAAAAAAGGACTGCTTCCTTCGATGCGTCATCGGAACGCAGGTTAGTCCTCAGATATCCAACCCGATGTCCAACACCCGCGCACTATGTGTCAGCCAACCCGCCGACAACAGATCCACCCCCGTCTCGGCCACCGCCGGCGCGCGCTCCAGGTCGATCCCGCCGGACGCCTCGGTGATCGCACGACCCGAAACCATCCGGACCGCCTCGCGCAGCTGGTCGGGCGTCATGTTGTCCAGCAGCACGGCGTCCGCCCCGATCTCCAGCACCTCGGCGAGTTGCGCCAGCGTGTCCACCTCGATCTCGATCTTCACCAGGTGGCCGGCATAGGCGCGGGCGCGCGACAAAGCGGGGGCGATGCCGCCGGCGATGGCGATGTGGTTGTCCTTGATGAGGATGGCATCGTCCAGGCCGAAGCGGTGGTTCCTGCCGCCGCCGCAACGGACGGCGTATTTTTCCACCGCGCGAAGGTTGGGCGTGGTCTTGCGGGTGCAGGTGATGCGCGCGCTTGTGTGGGCGATGGCGGCGGCCACCTGCGCGGTGGCGGTCGCGATGCCGCTCAGGTGGCCCATGAAATTCAGCGCCACACGCTCACCGGTCAGGATGCCGCGCGCCGGGCCGTCCAGGCGGGCGATCACGTCGCCGGGCTGCAGGGCGTCGCCGTCCTGGCGCTCGGGCGTCAGCGTCACGTCCGGATCGACCAGGTGGAAGGCGAGCGCGGCCAGGTCCAGCCCGGCCACCACGCCGGGCTGGCGGGCGACGAAGGCGGCGGCGGCGCAGGTGTGCGGCGGCACCAGCGCGTCGGTGGTGATGTCGCCGGCGCGGCCCAGATCCTCCAGCAGCGCCGCGCGCACCAGCGGCTCCAGCAGCACGCGCGGCAGGGGCGCCAGGAGGGGCCGGGGCGTCACGGCGTGTGGCGGGCCAGGGCCGGGCGGGGCACGCTGCGAGCGTAGGCCCGCGCCTCGTCCAGCGTCAGCGTGCTGCGCGATGCGACGGCCAGGGTGGCGGGGAAGTCGGTGCGGGTGTGGCCGCCGCGGCTCTCCTGCCGCCGCTGCATGGCCACCGTCATCATCAGGCCCAGGGCCGCCGGGTCCGCGTGCGCCGGCATCGCGGCCAGTTGGGCGATGGCGCTGGCCAGGCCGTCATGGTCGCGCAGCACGCCGGCGTGGCGGGAGAGGATGGCGCGCACGGGCGCGGGGTCGGCGGGTGCGCGGTCGTTGACGGGCGCGATCGGCGCCGCACGGCCGGACGGGGTGGCGGCCACGCTGGCCGCCGTGATGCGGCCGGTGACGGCGGCCTCCAGTAGCGAGTTGCTGGCCAGGCGGTTGGCGCCGTGCAGGCCGGTGCAGGCCGCCTCGCCCGCGGCCCACAGGCCGGGAAGCGTGCTGCGGCACGCCGCGTCCACCGCGATGCCGCCCATGTGGTAGTGCGCCGCCGGGCGGATCGGGATGGGCATGGTGGTCGGATCGATCCCGGCCGCCAGGCACGCGGCGTTGATGCCGGGGAAGCGCGTGGCGAAGCGGGCGCCCAGGCAGTCACGCGCGTCGAGGAACACGCGGTGGCCCTGGCCCATGCGTGCCCAGACGGCGCGGCTGACGATGTCGCGAGGCTCCAGCTCGGCGCGCGGCCACTGCGCCTGGCCGGCCATGAAGCGGTAGCCGGTCTCGTCGATCAGGGTGGCGCCCTCGCCGCGCACCGCCTCGCTGACCAGCGGCATCGGGGCGTGAACGTCTTGCCGGTCCCCGGCTGAAGTGTCTTGCCGGTCCCCGGCGGGACCAACATCCAGCGCCGTGGGGTGGAACTGCACGAACTCCAGGTCGGCCAGGGCCGCGCCGGCGCGTGCCGCCAGCATCAGCCCGCCGCCCAGCGCGCCGGCTGGGTTGGTGCTGTGCTGGTAGAGGCCGCCCAGCCCGCCGGTGGCAATCACCACGCGGCTGCTGCGCAGCACGCGCGCGCTGCCCGCGCCGGCCGCCTGCGCCAGCACGCCGGCCACCGCGCCATCGCGCATGATCAGGCGGGTGGCGCGCACGCCCTCCCACACGGTGACCGACGGCGTGCGGCGCACCGCGGCGATCACCGCACGCAGGATTTCCCGCCCGCTGGCATCGCCCGCGGCGTGGAGGATGCGGTTGCGGCTGTGGCCGGCTTCCAGGCCGAGGCCGATGCGGCCCTGCGCGTCGCGGTCGAACCGGGCGCCGAGCGCCGCCAACTCGTCCACCAGGGCGGGGCCGGCTTGGACGATGCGGCGCGCCACGTCCGGGTCGCACAGGCCGGCGCCGGCGGCCAGCGTGTCGGTCAAATGCAGTTCGGTCGAGTCGTCGGCGCCGATGGCGGCGGACAGCCCCCCCTGGGCCCAGCCGCTGGCCGCCTGCTCGCCTAGCGGTGCGGCCGAGAGCACCAGTACCGGCTCGGGGGCCAGGTGCAGGGCTGCCATCAGGCCGGCCAGGCCGGCGCCTATGATGATCGGGCAGCCGTCGGCGGAAGGGGTGTTCATGGGTGGCGTCCTTGGAAAGAAGGCAGGAAGCGAAGGCCTTCTTTTTCGAGAAAAAGAAGCAAAAAGCTTTTATCTGTGCTGTCGCGGACGGCTGAAACAACGCGCTTCAACAGGGCGCACCCGTCGGAAGCAAAAGTTTTTGGTTCCTTTTTCAAAAAAGAACCGCTTGCCTTGCGCCTGACACGCCGCGTCAGACCGCCAGCATCCGCTCCACGGCCAGCCGCGCCCGCCCGGCCACCGCCGGGTCGATCGTCACCTCGTGCGTCATCGTCTCCAGCGCGTGCCGCAGGCCGGGCAGGGTGATGCGCTTCATGTGCGGGCAAATGTTGCAGGGGCGCACGAAGTCCACCTTCGGGTGCAGCACAGCGATGTTGTCGGCCATCGAGCACTCGGTGATCAGCACCACGCGGCCGGGCTGGTGGTCGGTCACGTAGTCGGCCATCGCGGCCGTGGAGCCGGCGAAGTCCGCCTCGTCGACCACCTCGGGCGGGCACTCGGGGTGGGCCAGCACCACCACGCCCGGGTTCTCCGCCCGCAGCTCGCGGATCTGAGCGGGCGTGAAGCGCTCGTGCACCTCGCAGCTGCCGGCCCAGGAGATGATCCGCACGCCGGTCTCGCGCGCCACGTTGGCGGCCAGGTAGCGGTCAGGCAGCATGATCACCTCGGGCACGCCCAGGCTTTCGATCACCCGGCGGGCGTTGCCGCTGGTGCAGCAGATGTCGCTTTCCGCCTTCACGTCGGCCGACGTGTTCACGTAGGTGACCACCGGCAGGCCGGGGTAGCGCTGGCGCAGCAGCCGCACGTCCGCCGCGGTGATCGATTCGGCCAGCGAGCAGCCGGCGCGGGTGTCGGGGATCAGCACCGTCTTGTCCGGGTTCATCAGCTTGGCCGTCTCGGCCATGAAGTGCACGCCGGCCATCACGATCACGTCCGCGTCCACCCGCTGCGCCTCGCGGGCGAGCATCAGGCTGTCGCCCACCACGTCGCTGACACAGTGGAAGATCTCCGGCGTCATGTAGTTGTGCGCCAGGATCACCGCGTGCCGCTCGCGCTTGAGCCGCAGGATGGCGTCGATGTCAGGGGCGAACACCGGCCACTCCATCGGCGGGATCACACGCTGCACGCGCTGGTAGAGGGCAGCCGAGGCTGACATGACGGACGCTCCTTGGGGCCGGCTTATACATTATGCTCTTCAGGAGCATTTCTCAGTCAAAAGAGAAAAGGCTTTCCTGCCCTCGTCTACCTGTTATGCTGGGCATGAGCATAACGCGTGTCAAGCCGGATCTCGCGGGTGGTTACGGCCTAGCTCCGCAGAAGCGGCAGCTTGGTGCCGGCGATCGCCCTTTCGGCCTGCACGTCGCCGCTGAAGCGGAACAGCTTGGCCGGTCGGCCGCCGGTGTCCAGCGCCATGGCGCCGGTCTCCTCCACCAGGTCCTGGGCGTCGATCAGGCGGCGGAAGTTCTGCTTGTGCAGGCGGCGGCCGGCCAGTGCCTCCACCGTTCGCTGCAGCTGCAGCAGCGTGAAGCTGTCCGGCATCAGCTCGAAGAATACCGGACGGTATTTGATCTTGGTGCGCAGCCTGGCGATGCCGGTGGCCAGGATGCGGCGGTGGTCCAGCGCCATGGCGTCTCCGGGGATCAGGGCACAGGCGGCCGGCTGGGCCTCCCGCCGGGCGCGTTCGGGCACCAGGCCCGCCTCGAACAGCAGCTCGTAGCGTTGCAGCACGAGTTCCTCGTTCCAGGCGCGGCCGTCCTGGGCGAAGGTGATAGCGGCGCGCTGGCGCCGAGCCGGCGTGTCCGCCCAGCCGCGCAGGGCGTCGTTGATGTAATCCAGCATCGGCGGGGCGCCGTCGCGGTGGTCCTCCCAGGGGAAATAGCGGTACCAGCTCTGCCAGCCGGCGTCCTGGCCGCTCACCGGCGCCTCGCGCGTCAGCCCCAGGTAGCTGACAGACATCACCCGCCCGGCTCCCGCGCCGCCACCTGCTGCGCCCCCACCTGCTCCACCACGGTCGCTGTCGGCGAAGGTGTAGAGCTGCTCGACGTAGCCCAACGGCTGGTGGGTCTGGCGTTCTACCCAGCTGCGCAGGCCGGCCTGCAGCGAGCGGTGGCCGCTCTCGAACGTGCCGGACGGCAGCGTGGTGCCGCGCACGATGGTCAGGATGCGCGGGTCCGCCCCGGACACCGCCACCACCACGGCGATCAGGTCGGTGCCGAGCTGGTCACCGGCTTTCATCGAGACGCGCTCACCGCGTGCGCACGCGGCGGATCAGCAGCAGGGTGCTGCCGGGGTTGCGCGGGTGCGGGTGGGTGGCGGCAAGCACCAGCGGACGCAGGCGGGGCAGGTTCAGCCACAGCGGCAGTTCGCGCTTGATGACGCCGCCGGCCTCGCCGGTGCCGCGGCCGGTGATCACCTCCACGCAGCGCAGCTGTTCGGCGTGGGCGGCGAGCAGGAAGCGTTCCAGCGCGTGGAACGCGGCCTGGGCGGTGCGGCCGTGCAGGTCCAGCGTGCGGGCAGGGGCCAGCTTGCCGCCGCGCAGGCGGCCCCAGGTGGCGCGGTCCAGCCCCGGCGGCTGGGTGCCGGTGACCAGCGCGGGCGCCGGCTGGCCGCGCGGCCGAGCGGCCGGCGGCGCAGCGACGGGGCGAGGCTGCGGTTCCGGCAGCCGCGGCTCCGGCGCGGGATCCGGCACGGCGCGGCCCGCCATGGCGCGCACGTGGCGCACGTAGCTGGCCCAGGCGTCGCGATCGTGCTGGCTGAGCGGGCGGGGGCGGGGCGGCATGCGTGGGCGGTGTAGCAAGGCAAGCGGTTCTTTTTTGAAAAAAGAACCAAAAAACTTTTCCTCCCTGTCGGATGGTCCAGGGCAAGGGCGCGACAGCGGAGTTAAAAGTTTTTTGCTTCTTTTTTTCAAAAAAGAAGGCCTTGCTTCTGCTCTTGCCCAGCGTTGTGCTGCCTACCAGCAGCAGGAGCCCAAGCATGGCCGTCTTCCGTCCCAGCTTCCGCCACGCCCCGCGCACCGAGCGCCTGGCCGACGTGGACCCCGCCGGCAAGGTCCAGCTGACCGTGGTGCTGCGGCCGGGCGCGCCCCTGGACGCCGCCACCCACGCCGGCGGGCCGGGGATCAGCCGGCAGACCTACCGCGCGCTGCACGGCACCCCGCCCGAGGCGGTCGCGCGGGTGCGCGCGGTGGCCAAGGAGTTCGGCCTGAAGGTGGTGCACGAGGATGCCGGCGCGCATCTGGTCAGGCTGGGGGGCACCTACGCCCAGGCCATCGCGGCGTTCCAGCCCGAGCAGATCGGGCTGTACAGCGACGGCGCCGGCGGCGAGTACGTGGCCCGCTCCGGCCACATCATGCTGCCGCCGGACATCGCGGCCGACGTGGTGGCGGTGCTGGGGCTGGACCAGCGGCCGGTGGCCAGGGCGCAGTTCCGCTTCCGCCCGGCAGCCTCGGCGGCCGCCACGTCCTACACGCCCACGCAGGTGGCCACGGCCTACCGCTTCCCCACCGGCGTGGACGGCACCGGCCAGACCATCGCGCTGGTGGAGCTGGGCGGCGGCTACGCGGACGCCAGCGTGGCGGCCTACTTCAAGGGCGCCGGCATCAACCGCACCGGCAAGCTGACCGCCGTGCCGGTGGACGGCGCCGCCAACGGCGGGGAGGCGGACCCGACTGGGGCCGACGGCGAGGTGCAACTCGACATCGAGGTGGCGGGCTCGGTGGCGCCCGGCGCCGACATCGTGGTGTATTTCGCGCCCAACCAGGGCGCCGGCTTCCACGACGGCATCTCGGCCGCGGTGAACGACACCACCAACAGCCCGTCGGTCATCTCGATCAGCTGGGGCGGCCCGGAATCCGGCTACGCGGCGCAGGACCTGGACGCGATCGACCAGGCGATGGCGCAGGCGGCCGCCCTGGGCATCACCGTGTGCGTCGCCTCGGGCGACAACGGGTCCACCGACGGCGCCTCGGACGGCAAGTCGCACGTGGACTTCCCCGCCAGCAGCCCCAACGCGCTGGCCTGCGGCGGCACCAGCCTGCCGCAGGGCGGCCCGGAGGTGGCGTGGAACGACGGCGCGCAAGGCGGCGCCTCGGGCGGCGGCTACTCGTCGCACTTCGCCATCCCTGCCTGGCAGGACGGCGCGGTGACGAACAGCAAGCGCGGCGTGCCGGACGTGGCCGGCGACGCCGACCCGGACACCGGCTACCAAGTGAGCGTGGACGGCAGCGCAGCGGTGATCGGCGGCACCAGCGCGGTGGCGCCGCTCTGGGCCGGGCTGGTGGCGCTGTGCAACCAGTCGCTGGGGCGCAGGGCAGGGTTCATCAACCCGGTGCTGTACGCGAACCCGAAGGCGTTGACGGACATCACCTCGGGCAACAACGGGGCGTACAAGGCGGGGCCGGGGTGGGACCCGGTGACCGGGCTGGGGTCTCCGGTGGGGACACAGGTGCTGGCGGCGTTGCGAGGGGTGGCGACGAGCTAGGCAGCAGGATCCGTGCGGCAGCCTTCGCAAGGAAGGCCTTCTTTTTCGAGAAAAAGAAGCAAAAAGCTTTTGCCCGTTTGACGCGCCCTTTTCCGGGCACAACCGACAGGGAGCAAAAGCTTTTTGGTTCTTTTTTTCGAAAAAGAACTGCTTTCTTCTTCATACTGCTCGTGACCACCACACTGTGGCAGGTTCAGCGAATCCAGCCCCTCCGCGCGTTCGACCAGCCGTTCTATCTGGGCATCGCCTACGACCTGGTGCATCACGGCCGCTACACCGACGGCTTCATGTTCACGCCCGAAGCCACGCGGCCGCCCGGGATGCGGTTCGCGCCGTTATACCCGATGCTGGTGGCTGCTGCGGCGCGGGTGGATGGCGGGCTGCGGCGCGGCATGGATTGCGTGGTGGAGACGCAAGACGCCTGCCCAGCCGCGGTGCCAAGCCTGCGCGCCCTGCAGTTCCTGGAGCTGGCCCTCGTGCTGTGGCTGGTGTGGTGGATGGGTGGCGTCGTGGGCGGGCCGGGGGTGGGCGCGCTTGGCCTGCTGCTGGCTTTCGGCGCCGTGCCGCTGCTGCTGCGCTCGGTGGACTACCTGATGACGGAGATGACGAACCTGGCGCTGGTGGTGTCGGCCATCGCCTGCGCGATGCAGGCGGCGCGGCGACCGACCCGCAGGCTGGCGTGGGCAGCGGCGGCGGGCGTGCTGCTGGGCCTGGCGGCGCTGACCCGGCCGGCGTTCTTTTATCTTGTCCCGGCGGCGCTGCCGGGCATTGCCGCCATCGGCCGGCGGCGCGCGCTGGTGCCGCTGGCGGGCTTCGCCGTAGCAGCAGGGCTGGTGCTGGCACCCTGGGTGCTGCGCAACGCCGTGGAGCTGGGCCGGCCGGCTCTCACCTACGGCTACGACAGCCACACGCTGGTGCAGCGCATCGCGTTCGACACCATGGACTGGCCGGAATACGGCCGCGCCTATTTGTGCTGGCTGCCGGACGGCACCGGAATCGGCCGGGCGCTGATCGGCCCGCACGCCTGTGACCGGTTCGGCTGGGACGAGCAGCCGACCTCGTTCTACGTGCTGGGCCAGCGCAAGATGCTGCCGGAGACGCTGCAGGCGGCGGGCGGCTACGCGCACCATTTGGGCTACCTGCTGACGCACTGCGTCCGGCGCATGCCGGTCTGGCACGCGCTGGTCAGCATTCCCCTGGCGCTACGCGGGGCGTATGTGGCGCATTGGTGGGGCTTCGTGCTGTTGTGGCCGGCGCTGGCGTGGAGCTGGGCGGCACGGCCAGGCGGCCCGGGCGCGAAGGAGCACGACGATGCGGTATGGCGCCCGGGCTTCCTGCTGCTGGCGCTACCGGCGTGGTTCATGCTCGCCCTCAACGCGGCGGTGGCGGTGAACCAGGTGCGCTACAACCTCCTGCTGGTTCCGTCCTACGCGGTGGCCGGCGCGCTCACGCTCTTTGGCCTGGCGAGGAAGACGCGCCTGCTGCGCGCCGCCGGACGGGCGGCGTGAGCGCGCGTGCCCTGGCCGTGGGAACCGGCGCAGCCGTCCCGCTCGGCCAGTTCCGCATGGCGCGCGGCCCCGGCCGGCTGGGCAAGGAGGGAGCGCCGGGCGTCGTCCTGTGGTCCGCCGGCAGCGGCATTCTGGACACCGACCTGTTCGGCTGCTTCTGGGATTACGAGTTCGGACAGATGACCTGGCTGGACGGCTTCCTGTGCGACCCGGCGACGACGGCCTGGTTCGAGGTGCTGGCCAACCCGCCGGAAGAGGACGACCTGCCGGAAGAGCTGTACTCCAGGGCGTCGATGAACACGCTGGGGAGCGATGTCGTCGATGACGGTCCGTAAGACAGGCCGAGCTGTTTCGACCCCTCGCGACAGCACGAGCAACAGCTTTTTGGTTCATACCCGCGCAAAAGAACTGCTTCCTTCCTGATGCAGGCCCTCCTAGGCCTGCCCATCCTGGCCGCGTTGGCCTGGGCGCTGAGCGAGGACCGACGCGCGATCCCATGGCGCACGGTGGCAGGCGGCTTTGCCCTGCAGGCGGGGCTGGCCGTGCTGCTGCTGCACGTGCAGGCCGCGCGTGGCGCGGTGCTGCTGGCCAGCCGCCTGGTGGGTGCCTTGCAGGACGCCACGGACCAGGGCGCCGGCTTCGTGTTCGGCTACCTGGGCGGCGGGCCGTTGCCGTTCGCCGAGGTGCATCCGGGCGCCAGCTTCGTGCTGGCGTTCAAGATACTGCCTCTGGTACTGGTGATCAGCGCGTTGAGCTCGCTGCTGTTCTACCTGGGGCTGCTGCAGCTCGTCACCGGCGGGTTCGCCTGGGTGTTGCGCCGTACGCTGGGCCTAGGTGGGGCGCTGGCGCTGGGCGCGGCGACCCACATCTTCCTCGGCATGATCGAAGCGCCGCTGTTGATCAGGCCCTATCTGGCGGCGCTGACGCGGGGCGAGATGTTCGCGCTGATGAGCTGCGGCATGGCGGGGGTGGCGGGCACAGTGATGGTGATCTACGCCAGCATCCTGGGCCCGGTGCTGCCGGACGCGCTGGGTGCCATCCTAGTGGCCTCCGTCGTCAGCACGCCGGCGGCGCTGGCGGTGGCCGCGCTGATGGTGCCGTTCGCCCCCACGGGCGGCAAGGCGGTGCTGGATTTACAGAACCGGCCAGCGGGCGTGCTGGACGCGATCACCCGCGGCACGGCGGACGGCGTGACGCCGCTTGTGGGGATTACCAGCACGCTGCTGGTGACGATCGCGCTAGTGGCGCTGCTGAACATGGCGCTGGGCGCCATCCCGCACGTTTCGGGCATCCCCTGGAGCCTGCAAGGCCTGGCTGGACTGGCGTTCCGGCCGTTGGTCTGGCTGATCGGAGTGCCATGGGCGGAGACGCAGGCGGCTGGCGCGCTGATGGGCACTAAGACGGTGCTGAACGAACTGGTGGCCTACGTGGCCATGGTGGGGCTGCCAGGGGCGGCGCTCTCGGTCCACTCGCGCAGGATCATGGTGTTTGCGCTGTGCGGGTTCGCCAATTTTGGTAGCGCGGGGATCATGGCCGGCGGCATGGGGGCGATGGTGCCGGCGAGGCGGAGCGAGATTACCGGGCTGGCGCTACGCTCTATCGTCTCGGGGACGCTGGCAACGTGCACGAGCGGCGCGTGGGCAGGACTGCTGACGTAAAGAGATGCTGCCGCGGCCTCCCGCGACAGCACAGTCAAAAGTCTGTTTTTTCGAAAAGAAGGCCCTGCTACCTAGTTGCGAACCCGGCGCTGCTCGCCAACCAGGTCGTCGCGCGTCTCGGCCTGACGCTCGGTGTGCTGGCCCCCTGGCGGCGTGTTGCGCGACCAGTCGTGGCTGTGAACCAGGCCGTCGTCATACGCGTCAAAAGCGGGGGCGGGGTAGGTCATGGCGGCAAACTCCGTGGCGTGTGCGTTGAGGCATCTACGCACAGGAGGGCCGGTGTTTCAGCGCTGCAGCGGCGCACGGGCGTGAATACTGTAAATTCGTACACACGTCAGCCTGTAAAGATTGAAAGCGTGTAAAGCCAAGGCGGTTGAGGGTTACGAGAATCGTCGGTGCCAGAGCTGCCATTGGCCACGTGCGGTGACAAACCGATGTCGGTGTCGATTTTACCCTTGCCTTGCTGTCGTAGGCTGAAATCATCCACATCGCCGAGGTTGTGCCGATGGGTTTCTCGGCGCTGTCCGGCCCGCCGTCGATCCGAGTCGGCTTTACGCGTCCGTGCACATCTATAATTATTAACTTCTGCAACGGGTTAAGCCAGTTTATCCACGGCGGCTGGCGGGCTGCCGGGCGGTGCGGGGCGCTGGAGCAGACGGGGAAAAACGTGGTTTGCGAAGGTGTTACTCTGCCGGCACTGCAGGAAGCGCCGGCCCATCGCCTGAGTCGTCCACAGAGTTGTCCACAGGATGGTAGCCGCAGGACTCCATGTGCCGCCAGTGGGATTCGATACGCCGCAGCATCTCCCTCCGCGGCGTTCGGGCAGGGATGGGCGGGCCGATCGCCACGTGAAGGGCGCCGCCAGTGCGGGCCAGCAGACGCCGGGTCCACAGCCGGCCGGAATCGGTGGCCACCGGGATAACATCCAGACCGGTGCGCGCTGCGATGGCGGCAATGCCGGGTTGCAGGTCCGTGCGCTGGCCAGGGGGCAGGCGGGTGCCTTCCGGAAAGATGACGATCTGCCGGCCGGCGGTCGCGGCGGCGGCGGTTTCCTGCAGCAGGAGGCGCATGGCGGCCGCACCACCCTGCCGGTCTACCGGGATCATGCCGGCGGGGACAAGGAGCGCCCCGAACAGCGGGATGCGCAGCAGCTCCTGCTTCATCACGTAGCTCGGCAGGGGGATCAGGCTCATCCAGAGCAGCGTGTCGAACTCGGACTGGTGCTGGCTGGCGATCAAGGCGGGGCCGGAGGCGGGTAGGTGGTGCCGGCCGGTGACCACCACACGCACCCGCAGCAGCGGCCACAGGCCGGCGAACACGGTGTGCACCCAGCTCTGCGCCACCCACAGGGCGCGGTGGCGGGCGAACATCCGCACCGGTATGCCCACCACGCAGAACGTGAACGTGACACCGTAGAACCACAGGGAGAACGCGGCAGCGCGCAGCGTGGCGATCACGCGCGGCTGGCCTCGGTGCCCAGGCGGCCCAGCCCCAGTTCGGCGGCGAGCCACTTGGTATACTCGGAGGCCAGCAGGCGAAGGGTCGAGAGGTCCGGCCGGCGCAGGGCGGGCGGGAACACCGGCACCGGGTTCAGGCGCTGCCCTGGCAGGCTGCGGGCCAGCTCGGTGAGCGCGCGGGGCATGTGGTAGCTGGCGGTGACCACCAATAGCGAGTGCAGGTGCAGCGCCCTGGCCCAGTCCGCCGTCTCGTCGGCGTTGCCGGCCGTGCTGGTGGCCACGCGGCCGAGGGTGGTGCGGGCGAGCAGCGGCGCGGGATCGATGTCGGTGCCGCGTAGCAGGTCCGCCAGGCCGGCGCCGTGGCCCACGCCGGAGATCAGCAGCACCCGGCCGCGGCCGCTCTGCAACAGGCGCACGCCGGTGACGATGCGCTCGGCGCCGCCGGTCAGCACCACGATGCCGTCGGCCGCAACCGCACCCGCCTCGGGCCGGACAGCGGCCTGCACGAACCAGGCGAAGCCGGCGAGCCAGGCCAGGCCCAGCGCGGCGGGGCAGGCGACGAGCAAAAGAAGGGGGGCGCGGCGCCTCATGGCAGGCGGCCCAGCCAGCTTCGGACGGTGGCCTGTGCGGTGGCCCAGCCGATGGCCGAGGCGAGCACGGGCAGCCCGGCCAGCAGCGCCCACACGGTGGAGGGCAGGCCGGACAGGATGGCACCGGCAGGCAAGGGCGCCAGCACCGGGCCGGCGGTGCCTGAAGCGGCCTGGAACGGCGCGGCCAGCCTGGCCAGGCCGAGCAGCACGCCGGCCGCCAGGAACGTGCCGGCCACCGCGCCGGCGAAGGCCAGCCCGGTGACGCGCGTGGAGAACCGCCCGGCGATCATCGCGTCGGTGGCGCCCAGCCCGTGCACGATCTCGACGGCGTCTCGCCTGGCCGAGAGCCCGGCCCGGGTGGCCACGGCGACGATAGCGGCGGCGACCAGGCCCACCACGGCCAGCGCCAGCGCGGCGCAGGCCTGCAGGCTGCCGGCCAGCGCGGCCAGACGCTCCTGCCAGGCGGAGTCGTGCGCCACCAAGGTATCGGGTGCTGCGGCCTCCAGCTCGGCCTGAACGTCGGGCTGCAGGCCGCCGGCCAGGATGAAGACGGCGGGCAGCGGCACGGACAGGCGCGCCGCGTCGTCGCCCAGCCAGGGGCGCAGCAGGGCGGCTACGTCGGATGGCGACAGCAGGCGCGCCGTGGGGCCTAGCACCTGGCCTGCGGCTGCAGCGCGCGTCCGGCCGGGCGGGCCGGCGTCGGGCGACCTGGCGCCAGGCTGTGGCACCTGCACCATGGTTGCCCCGCCGGCACCGCGCCAGCGCGCGGCAAGGCCGGCGGCGGCGAGGCTGCCCGCACCGGCCAGTGCCGCCAGGAACACCATGGCGCCTACCAGCAGCGGCAGTAGCCGGTCCGAGAGCGCGCGGCGCAGCCCGAGATCGTCCGCACGGCCGGGGCGCAGCGATGCCATCATGCGGCGGCTTCCTGTTCGGAAGGCACGTCCTGGTATAACCGCCCGGCGTGGAGGAGCAGGGCGGGGGCGGGGTGGCGCGCCACCAGCGGCGCGTTGTGGGTGGCCACCACGATGGTGGTGCCCAGGCGGTTCAGCTCGGCCAGGAGCTGCATCAGCCGCTCCGCCTGGGCGTCGTCCAGGTTGCCGGTCGGCTCGTCGGCCAGCAGGAGGGCCGGGCGGGCGATCACCGCGCGCGCGATGGCCACGCGCTGCTGCTCGCCGCCGGAGAGCTGGCTGGGCAACGCGGAGGCACGGTGCTCCAGCCCCACCCAGGCCAGCATCTCGCCGACGTCGGCCCGGGCCTGGGCGGCCGGACGGCCGCCCAGGCGTAGCGGCAGGGCCACGTTGTCGAACGCGGAGAGGTGCGGCAGCAGGCAGAAGTCCTGGAACACCACGCCGATGCGGCGGCGCAACGGCGGCAGGTCCGCCCGGCGCGCCTGGTCGACCTGGCATCCCAGCACGCGAAGGCGGCCGGCGGTGGGGCGCACGGCGAGGGTGAGCAGGCGCAGCAGGCTGGTCTTGCCGGCGCCGGACGGCCCGAGCAGCCAGCGGAACGCGCCCGCCGGCAGGGCGAAGCTGAGCTCGGTCAGCACGGGGTTCCCGTCGCCGTAGCGCAACCCTACCGCCTCCAGCCTCACCATCTCGCCTGTGTCATCCGCCACGTTCGCGTGCGTGCCCCCGATCCGGAATGTGGTGTTGTGGCGCCTGGCACACCGGATTGCCAAGCCGGGCGATTGCCAAGCCGGACGCGCCCTTCCAGGATGGCGGCAGGAACATCATGCGAATCGTTTGCCCGTCCTGCCAGGCCGCCTACGACGTGCCTGCCCCCGTGCTGCAGGCAGGCCGGGTGTTGCGCTGCGTGCGCTGCGCGGCCGATTTCACGCCGGGCCTGCAGGCGGCACCCAGAACCCCGGTTGTGGCGGCGCCCAGGATCGTGGTGGCGCCGGAGCCGGCAGTGCCGGCGCCCTCGGCTGTGCAGCAGCGCGGCTTGCCGGTGGAGATCGCGGCGGCCTGGGCGCTGAGTCTGATAGTGCTTGTAGGGCTGGCGTGGGGGGCCGTGGCGTGGCGCCGGCCGATCGTGCGGGCCTGGCCGGCTTCGGGGCGGGCTTACGCGGCGTTGGGGTATGACGGCGGGACGTGAGAGGCGATCCGAGGCGTTGACTTCGAGGAAGGCCGGGGCTCTGCCCCTGGACCCCGCTAAGGACTAGTCCTTATGGGCTGATCCGATTCTGCTTCAGTCGATTGTGTCGGGTCCGCTCGTCTTGCGGATCAGGTGTTCGACGACCGTGACGACCTGCCGGGTGCCGAACGGCTTGGACACGAACGCGTCTTCCTGCCCCAGGGCGTTGGTCAGCGTGTCCTGACGGCCCGAGGCGTAGACCACCGGCAAGCCGGGATAGCTGGCCTTGGCAAAGGCGCCGACAGCGTTGCCGTCAGCCGAGCCGGGCATCTGTATGTCGGTGAGCAGCAGGTCTAGCACGTGACGTTCCCCCAGCAGCCTCAGCGCCGTGTCGCCGTCCTGTGCCTCGGTGACGTGGAACCCTGCGTCGGTCAGTCCCTCGACCAGCATGACCCGGATCAGGAACTGGTCTTCCACGACGAGGATGCGTTTTGGCTTCTCGTCCATTGTCCGCCAGTGTTGAGTTCAGCGCAGGTGCGGATCGATCTAACAGGCGTCCGCTCCTTGCGTTCCCACTCCTCGCCAAGTCGTGCCGTCGAGAACGTCAACAGGTTGAGAACGGAGCGTAGAGCCGCATGGCGGAGAACAAACAGGGCTTGAGGGCGGCCGGTGCCTCCCAGGCCGCCGACCTGCGGAGCCGCCTGGCCACGGTGGGACGCGACGCGGTCCACATCCTGCGCGCGGTGGCCAGGATGAGCCCGCAACCCATGGTGCTGACCGACGCGGACGCGCCTGACAGCCCGCTCATCTTCTGCAATCGCGCCTTCACCCGGCTCACCGGCTACCGTGAGGAGGACGTGTTCGGGCGCAACCTGCGGTTCCTGCAAGGCGAGCTCACCGACGAGGCGACGCGTGCCACGCTGCGTGACGCCATCGCGGCCCGGAAAGAGGCGCAGGTGGAGCTCTGGAACTACCGCAAGGACGGCAGCGCGTTCTGGTGTTCGATGTTCGTGGGGCCGGTGTTCGATCAGGAGGGCAAGCTCGTCTACTGGTTCGGCAGCCAGCTGGACGCCACCGCGCGCCGGGAGATGGAGCAGGCGCGGGCGCAGGCGAGGCGCATGGACACCCTGGGCTCTATGGCCTCCGGCGTCGCACACGAGTTCAACAACCTGTTGACCGTGGTCATCGGCAATGCCGAGGCGGCCCGGGTTGACCCGCTGACCCCCAGGCAGGCTCAGCGGCTCGACCGGGTCGACAACGCGGCGCGGTCGGCGGGACGGCTGACCAAGCAGATGCTCTCCTTTGCCGGGCGGTCCAACCTCCACGCCGAGACTGTCGACCTGAACCGTGTGGTCGGTGACTTCGACCGCCTTCTTGCCCAGGCGGCGGCGTCCGACAGGCGGTTCGAGCTTCGCCTCGCGGACCATGCGCTGCCGGCCATGGTCGATGTGGGTCAGCTCGAGCTTTGCCTCATCAACCTGATCCGCAACGCCTCGGACGCGTCCCGACCGGGCGACCTGATCGTCGTGTCCACGGCAAGGAGCGCTGTCGGCGGCAGGCCAGAGGTCGAGGTCGCCGTCGCCGACGAGGGGAGCGGGATGCCGCCTGACGTGGCGGCCAGGGCGGCAGAGCCGTTTTTCACCACCAAGGAGCACGGCAAGGGCACGGGCCTGGGCCTTTCCATGGTGTCCGGCTTCGTCGGGCAATCAGGCGGCCGGATGCTTGTGGAGACCGAGAAGGACGCGGGCACGACGGTGCGGCTGCTGTTTCCGGAGGGGGCGCCGGACATTGTCTGATAAGAAGGCCAAGGCTGTGCCGGCGCCAGGTGGCTCGTGTCGCCACTCTAGATCCTCACCGTTTCGTGGTCGCCCTTCTCGATCCCCGCGAGGTTGGCATCGAACCAGCCGGTCGGCGGGATGTTGCTCATCAGGATGGCGTGGTCGTCACTTATGGCGTCGGGGATCGGCACGAGGTTGACGTCTGCCCAAGGCAGGCGCGCCTTCTCTGCCTACAGCCGCCTCAGGCGACCCGTCGCCTCCGGCCCGCCGAAGAACGAGGTGCCCGTAAGCTCGCCATTAGGATGGCGTTGTCGCATGCGAGAAGAAGCCTTTGCTACAAAAATGGCAGGTGCCGCACCCGCGTGTCGAGGGAATGATGACACGTTGGCCGGCTACATTGCGCACCGCGGAACCGACAGTCTCGACAATGCCGGCTCTTTCAGGACGAAAATCTAACTTTCATGCCGCTGAACGTGTCCGGACGAAATGCAGGTCGGTGCCACAGAGCGTGCTCGCGGCAAGGCGGACGATCGCGGCCTTTTTGAAATCCACCGTTTATCCAGCTTTAATATTATCCAAACCGTTATTGATCGTTATCTTGGCCTTACTGTCACGTTGGACCAGCAATTTAAGTCCTGGCGGCTTGATCACCAGGTCTCACTGGTGATTACACGAGGCGCTGAGGCGTAACGTTTTCAACCGAATACACCGCTTGCTGTGCCAGCCGGTGTCGATCGTGGCGGAGTTTTGGACTGCCCAGGGTTGGCGAAGCCTCGGCAATCATTATTTAATTATACGTGATTAAGACGCGAGCCGACCATTTCTACATGCCTATCGCCCGCTTGTACAGGTCTAGGAGTGACTCTTGTTCCTCGACCTCTGCTGGTTCTTTCTTGCGCAATCTTACGAGCTGCTTCAAGACGGCCACATCGAAGCCGGACGACTTACTTTCTGCGTAGATATCTCGAATATCATTTCCTAGAGCCTTGCGTTCCTCTTCCAGTCGCTCGATTCTTTCGATGAAGGAGAGAAGCCGGTCTGCCGCGATCCCACCCACTTTGGCATCTGGGTCGGCTTCCTGTCGAGCGCGGCTGGCTTTGGCTTCGTCGGGCTGTGGCGTGGCGTGTTGGTTCGGCATGATCAGTCCTTGATCCCTCTGGCTTAGTGTGTCCGACAAGGCGTTCAGCGTCGAACAACACCTGGCACGACACTGTAATTGGCTGTTTACATGCACATCATGACGGAGCGAATTGGAATCCGGCCGACTTGGCTCGCCGCAGATGTTCTCGAAGCGTCGCCTGGCGCTTTGCGCTCTTCCTCCAGCGTTCGATCAAGCTACGCAGGCTCTCCACGGCGATGCCGCTCATCTTGGAGTCGTCGCCATCCTTGTTGTCGGTGGTCCTTTCGGCATTGGGCACGGCTGAACTATCCCCCCCGGACGCAGATTCGAGGGCGGGCGATAGACCTCGCCCGGGGCGCGGTCAATCGGCGTGGTCCGTGCATTCCCGTCGAGGATGGGGTACCCGCATCATGCAGCCCGCGAAGGTCTCGTTGCCCTCTGTCCGGATGGCCTGTGAGAATGGTCGCAATGCACGGAAACACGGTTTGGTGGAAGGCGGGCTCGTGTGGAAGAACGTTACGATAACGCAGCGCCTGCATCGCTTTGGTGTCAGACAAGCAGTTTTTGAAAAAGGAACCAAAAGATTTTGCTCCCTGTCGGGCTCTGGTGGACAGAAACGCTTTAAGCGAATGCAAGGAATACCTTGCTTCCTAAATCAATTTGACGCGGGCACGCGTGAGCAGGGGGAGCTTGTCCTGTCGGCCATAGGACTTCATGTTACCCGGGTTGCGATCTAAATCGTCATCGTTAGCGTTTCGATACTTAAGGCGTTGGCCTGCTCAGAACGTGGATTGCCGTAGCCCGCGTTTGTGGTCGGATCGGAACTGCACCTACGAGAAGTTGTAGTCTCGCCTGGCGTGGAAAAGTTGCCGCGCTGCCTCTGTGCGACAGGTTCAGGTATACTCTTAGGAAGCTTTCGCTCTCCATCTGCATAGTGTGTTGAAGGTTGGCGCCATCATTCACGCACACACGTTGTGTAATGGCATGAGAACCAAGCCTGGACGTATCAGGATCAGCTTAGCCTGCCAGTGGTGCTTTAGGACTCGGCCAGGAAGTCGACCGGGACAACGGATCTTGATAGCTTTTTACTCCTTTTCTGGACAAGAACGCTCTTTTCCCTTCGTCCATGATCCAACGGGAACCCTCATGCCCAACAAAAAACGGTCGCACAACCCGAGCGGCCGCAGTCCGCACTTTGTTAAGGCATTTGCGCGCGTGGTCGGCCGCGCAGACGTGAACCTGGTCGGTTTCTGCCGCATCCCCTGAGCCGCTGGTGCATGAAGCCGCAAGAAGGACTTTCTTTTTTCGAAAAAAAGAAGCCGACAGCTTCTACCTAATGGGCGTAGCCCTCTCCGGGCACACCCGACAGGGAGCAAAAGTTTTTTGCTTCTTTTTTTCAAAAAAGAAGGCCTTCCTTGCCTCCTCCCTCGGACACCCCCCCGATGCCCTCTCGCACACCGCTCCGGCGCTACCGGCAGACCAAGATCGTCGCCACGCTCGGCCCCGCCAGCGCCACGCCCGAGATGATCGCCCGCCTGTTCCACACCGGCGCCGACGTCTTCCGCCTTAACTTCTCTCACGGCACCCACGCCGACCACGCCGCTAGCATCGCCCACGTGCGCCGGCTGGAACACGCGACGGGCCGCCCGATCGGCCTGCTGGCGGACGTGCAGGGCCCGAAGCTCCGCGTCGGCAAGTTCATGGGCGGCCGCGTCCACCTCACCCCCGGCCAGGCCTTCACCTTCGATCAGGACCCGAGCCCCGGCAACGTGCGCCGCGTGCAACTGCCGCACCCCGAGATCCTGGCGGCCGCCACCAGCGGCACCACCCTGCTGCTGGACGACGGCAAGCTGCGCCTGCGGGTGGAGCGCGCCCGCGGCGGCCACCTGGAATGCGAAGTGCTGACAGGCGGCGCGTTGAGCGACCGCAAGGGAGTCAACGTGCCGGACGTGGCGCTGGGCATCCCTGCGCTGACGGCGAAGGACCGCCAAGACCTGGCCTTCGCGCTGGATCAGGGCGTGGATTTCATCGGCCTCAGCTTCGTGCAAAGGCCGCAGGACGTGGCCGAGGCCCGCGACCTCGCCCAGGGCCGCGCCTGGATCGTCAGCAAGATTGAGAAGCCGCAGGCGCTCGACCAGCTCGACGCTATCGTCGCCCTGTCGGACGCGGTGATGGTGGCGCGCGGCGATCTGGGGGTGGAGCTGCCGCCCGAGGAGGTGCCGCTGGCGCAGAAGCGCATTGTGCGCGCCGCGCGCGCGGCCGGGGTGCCGGTGATCGTGGCCACCCAGATGCTGGAGAGTATGATCAGCGCCCCTGCCCCCACGCGCGCGGAGGCCAGCGACGTGGCCGGCGCGGTGTTCGACGGCGCGGACGCGGTGATGCTGTCGGGAGAGACCGCGGCCGGCCAATACCCCGCCGAGGCGGTGGCGATGATGGATCGCATCGTGGCTCGCGTGGAGGCGGACCCCGGCTGGCGGGAGGTGATGGACGCCGCCCGCCCGGTGCTCGACGGCGCGGTGCCGGCCGCCATAGCGGCGGCGGCGGGGCAGGTGGCGCGCAGCATCGGCGCGCGCGCCATCGCCGCCTTCACGTGCTCCGGCCGCACCGCCCTGCGCGTGGCGCGCGAGCGGCCGACCCAGCCGGTGATCGCCATGGTCACCGAACTGCCGGTAGCGCGCCGCCTGGCGCTGGCCTGGGGCGTGCACGCGGTACACGCGCAGGACGCGCGCACGATGACGGAGGCGGTGACGCGCGCCGCCAGGCTGGCGCGCGAGGAAGGGTTCGCACGCGCCGGCGACAGCGTGGTGGTGGCGGCTGGCATTCCGTTCGGGCAGGCGGGCACGACGAACTCCCTGCGGGTCGCCACGGTTAAGTAGGCAAGAGTTCTTTTCGAGAAAAAGAACCAAAAAGCTCTTGCTCCCTGTCGAATGGCAGGGAGAGGTGCGCGCCTAAGTAGCAAAAGTCTTCTGCTTCTTTTCTTCAGAAAAGAAGGCCTTCCTTTCCTTACGGAGCTTACTCCATGGCAACCGCAATTCCCGTAGAAGATTTCGACATGGTCGTCTTCGGCGCCACCGGCGACCTCACGTTGCGCAAGCTGCTTCCCGCCCTCTATCACCGCTTCCGCGACGGCCAGTTCAGCGGCGCGTGCCGCATCATCGCCGCCGCCCGCTCGGACCTGGACGATTCGAGCTACCGTGCCCGGGCCGAGGCGGCGCTGCACGAGCACGTCAAGACGGACGAGCTGCCCGCCGACGGCCTTGCCGCCTTCCTGCAGGTGATCTTCTACGCGCAGGTGGACGGTTCCAGGGAGACCGGCTGGAAGCAGATGGACGCGCTATTTGAGCACTCGCCGGACCGCATCCGCGTGTTCTACCTGGCCACCTCGCCCGACCTGTACGGCGCAATCTGCCAAAATCTCAAAGCCCGAGGGCTCGTCACGGAAAAATCCCGCGTGGTGCTGGAGAAGCCGATCGGCCACGACCTCGATTCCGCCCGCACCATCATCGAGCAGGTGGGCTGCGTGTTCACCGAGGGCCAGACGTACAGGATCGACCACTTCCTCGGCAAGGAGACGGTGCAGAACCTGCTCGCGCTGCGTTTCGCCAACGTGATCTTCGAGCGTTTGTGGAACTCGGACGTGATCGACCACGTGCAGGTGACGGTGGGCGAGACGGTGGGCGTGGAATCCCGCGGAGACTACTACGACCATTCCGGCGCGCTGCGCGACATGGTGCAGAACCACCTGCTGCAGCTCGTCTGCCTGCTCGCGATGGAAGCGCCGATCAACCTGTCCGCCGAGGCGCTGCGCGACGAGAAGCTGCGCGTGCTGCGCGCGCTCAGGCCGATGGCGCCGCACGAGGTGGCGCATCTGACCGTGCGCGGCCAGTACGTGTCGGGCGCCGTGGGCGGCCGCACGGTCGACGGCTACGTCAAGGACCTGAGCCACGGCAACACGGAACCCCGCACCAGCGATACCGAGACGTTCGTGGCGCTGAAAGCGGAAGTGCGGACATGGCGGTGGGGCAACGTGCCGTTCTACCTGCGCACCGGCAAGCGCCTGCCGCAGAAGGTGAGCGAGGTGGTGATCCAGTTCCGCAACATCCCCATCGCCGTGTTCCCGCGCGACGCCAACGAGATGCAGCCGAACCGTCTGGTGATCCGCCTGCAGCCCGAAGAGGGCATGATGCTGGGCATGATGACAAAGGACCCCGGCCCTGGCGGCATCCGCCTGCGCCCGGCCGAGCTGGACATCAGCTTCGAGAAGGCCTTCTCCGTCCGCTACCCGGACGCCTACGAGCGGCTGCTGATGGACACCGTGCGCGGCAACGCCACCCTGTTCATGCGCCGCGACGAGGTGGAAGCCGCCTGGCTTTGGATCGAGCCCATCCTGGACGCGTGGCGCGCGAGCGGAGAACGGCCACGGCCCTATGCGGCGGGCAGTTGGGGACCTACGGCAGCGATCGCGCTGATCGAGCGCGACGGGCGTACTTGGCATGAGAAGTTGGAGTGATACCAGCGGTCGGGAGTGCTGACGTAAAGCAAGCGTGGGGCTCTGCCCCAAACCCCGCTGGGGCCTTGAGGCACCAGACCCCCACTCTGTTTCAAGGTGCCTTTTTGGTATCCCGAGATGATTTGAGTGAAATATTCAAAACAGACTTCAACGACTGTGCTGATAGGGTTTGGGGCAGGGCCTGCGCCTTGCGCTCCGTCGGATGCCTGCCGAGAAGGTCGCGTCCAACGAACAAAAGTCTTTTACTTCTTTTCTCCAGAAAAGAAGGCCTTCCTTCACGTCCCGAACACCTCCTGTAACAGCCGCGTCTCCTCCTCGTCCCGCTCCAGCACGCCATGCCGCAGCAGCATGTCCAGCAGCACCAGGGCCACGTTGAACTTGAACAGGTCCGTCTGCCGCAGTGTCTCCACGACGCGGGCGACCGGCCATAGAACGAAGCCCGCCACCTCGCCGTCGGTGGGCACCGGCCGCACGTCCTCGGGCAGCACCAGGTCGTAGCAGTGCAACCTGTCACGCCGCAGCCCCTCCGGCCGTAGCGTGGCGTAGCGCAACGTGCCTACGTGCACGGCCCGCCCGGTCACCTCGCGCGGCAGCCCGGCCTCCTCCGCGCCCTCCTTGCCCAGCGTCTCGGCGGCGCTGGAACCGGCCGCGATGCCGCCGGCGAACAGGTGGTCGAGCTTGCCGGGATCCATGAGCCGGTCGGCCGCGCGTTGCGCCACCCACAGATGCAGCCCGTCCTGCCGCCGCACCAGGCCGTTCACGTGCACCCCCTCGGCCGCGATGCCAAGCCAGGGCAGCGCGCCACGGTCCACCGTTGCCAGCACCGCGCCGTCCGGCGCCGCACGCACGTCGAACGCCTCGCCGCGCCAGGTGAACGCACGGGCTTTCGCGGCCTCGTGCGCCAGCGCCGGCAACCTCGCCGCGTCCGGCAGCACCACGGCGCCGTCCGCAGGCGCGCAGCCGAGCCGCTCCAGCAGCTCGGCTGCGCCGCGGCCGACCCAGCCCACCTGCGCGTCGGCCAGCCGGAACGCCAGCCTGCCGCCGGGCAGCGCCACGTTCCGCACCGCCTCGACATGCCGCCACAGCGTGCCCGTCATCGTCGTCCTTTCCGCCGGCAGCTCAGCCTGACGGTCTGACGGCTCACCTTTCCGAGGAGAAGGCAAGGGCGGGACAGGTTGGCCGGCGAAGAAGCATGGCTGGTGATTTCTGGCCGCTTCTCCCGAAAAAAGGACGGCAGCCTTTTGAATCCGGGCCAGCCCGCGCCACATCCGGCCCATGCGTGTGATGTCGTCCAACCGCCTGGCCCTGCCAGGCCAGTCCCGATCCACCGGCCAGACGGTGCAATCCCTGCTCGGCTATCTCTGGCCCAAGGGTAACCCAGGGGTCCGCCTGCGGGTGCTGATTTCCATGGCGTTTCTGGTGCTCGCCAAGGTTGCCACAGTCTACGTTCCCATCTTCTACGCCCGCGCGGTGGACATGCTCTCCCACAAGGGCGGCACGGCACAGCTCCTGGCCTTGCCGGTCGGGCTCATCATCGGCTACGGGGTGGTCCGCCTGTGCTCGGCCGGCTTCGGCGAGCTGCGGGACGCGGTGTTCGCCAGCGTGCAGCAGCGCACCGTGCGCGCCGTGGCGTTGCAGACCTTCCAGCACATGCACCGCCTCAGCCTGCGCTTCCACCTGGACCGCCAGACCGGCGGCGTGTCGCGCGCCATCGAGCGCGGCAGCGCCGGCATCGAGCAGGTGCTGCGCCTGGCCGTCTTCAACATCGTGCCCACGCTGATCGAGCTGCTGCTGGTGACCGCCATCATGTGGCGCATCTTCGACTGGCGGTTCGCGCTAGTCACTTTCGGCGCGGTGGCCGCCTACATCGCCTTCACGCTTGCCTTCGCGAGCTGGCGCGTGCGCTTCCGCCGCTCGATGAACGAGAGCGACAGCGCCGCCCAATCCAAGGCGGTTGACAGCCTGCTGAACTACGAGACGGTGAAATATTTCGGCAACGAGGTGCATGAGGCCCGTCGCTTCGACACCGCACTCGCCGGCTACGAGCGCGCCGCGGTGAAAAGCCAGGTGACGCTCAACATGCTCAATCTGGGCCAGGCCTTCATCATCGCCGCAGGACTCACCGCCATCATGCTGATGGCGGCCCATGGCGTGGTCACCGGCCAGATGAGCGTGGGCAAGTTCGTGCTCGCCAACACCTATTTGGCCCAACTCTACACGCCACTCAGCTTCCTGGGCTTCGCCTACAACACCATCCAGCAGGGCCTTGTGGACATGGAACAGCTGTTCCGCCTGCTCGGCGTGGACGAGGAGGTGCAGGACAGCGCCGGCGCTGTGCAGCTCGCCGCCCACCTGTCCGAAGGCGAGGCTTGCTCGGTGACGTTCGAGGACGTGCAGTTCGGCTACACGCCGGCGCGCGAGATCCTCAAGGGCGTGAGCTTCACCGTGCCCGCCGGCCGCAAGATCGCCGTGGTGGGACCCACCGGCGCCGGCAAGTCCACCATCAGCCGCCTGCTGTTCCGCTTCTACGACGTGACGAGCGGCGCCGTGGTGGTCGATGGGCGTGACGTGCGGGACTACACCCAGGCCAGCCTGCGCGCGGCCATCGGCGTGGTGCCGCAGGACACCGTGCTGTTCAACGACACCATCCGCTACAACATCGCCTATGGCCGGCCGGACGCCACCCAGGAGGAGGTCGAGCACGCCGCCCGCGTGGCCCAGGTGCACGATTTCGTCTTGCGCATGCCTGACGGCTACGACACCCGCGTGGGCGAGCGCGGCCTGAAGCTCTCCGGCGGCGAGAAGCAGCGTGTGGCCATCGCCCGCACCGTGCTGAAGGACCCGCGCATCCTGATCCTGGACGAGGCCACCAGCGCGCTGGACAGCCGCACAGAGCGCGACATCGACGCGGCGCTGCGCGCCGTCTCCGGCGGCCGCACCACGCTGGTGATCGCCCACCGGCTCTCCACCGTGGTGGACGCCGACGAGATCATCGTCCTGGTGGACGGCCAGATCGCCGAGCGCGGCAGCCACCGCGAGCTGCTGGAGCAGAACGGGGTGTTCGCCCGCATGTGGGAATTGCAGGCCCAGCAGGCGGGTCCGGAAGCCGAAGAAGAGGAACTGGAGGCAAACCTGTCAACCGTGCAAGCGGAATAGACAGGCGTTCCTGGGCGGCCCTGCCAAGAGGAACCGCAGCCGCTCAGCAAAAGCTTTTTACTTCTTTTTCTCGAAAAAGAAGGCCTTCCCTGCCGTCCTGTCCGCCACAAGGTAGAGCCCATGCAAGCAACACTCGCCCCTGAAGAGACGCTGACCAAAGAGCTGGCCCAGGCCGGCGAAGCGGTGGACCGCGCGATCGGCGGCATGCTCAGCCGCGGCCTCAGCCCCGTCGCTGCCGCGTCCGCCCTGCTCGGCGGCGCGCTGTGCCTGATGTCCAAGACGATGGGTGACGAGGCGGTGCTCCAGCTCCTGCACAATGCGGCTGCCGGCGTGCGCGCGGGCGAGCTGCGCCACTGAGCCATGCCGATCAATTGGCCAGACCGTTACGCCACGGACCGCGTTGCCGCCCATGTCAGCAACGAGATCTCCATCGCCGCGCCGCCCGAGGCGGTCTGGCCGCACCTCGTGCGCGCTGTCGCCTGGCCAGATTGGTATCCGAACGCCTCGAAGGTGCGCATCGACGGCGGCGCGGCCGAGCTTTCACCCGGCGCCCGCTTCACCTGGCGCACCTTCGGCGTTGCCGTCAGCTCCACCGTGCAGGAGTTCGTGGCGAACGAGCGCATCGCCTGGAACGGTGCCGGCCTGCTGCTGGACGTCTACCACGCCTGGCTGATCGAGCGCCGTCCTGCGGGATGCTGGGTGCTGACCGAGGAGAACCAGAACGGCTTGGCCGCCCGGGCGCAAGCCCTGTTGATGCCGCGCCGCATGTTTGAAGGTCACGGGCTCTGGCTGCGCGGGTTGAAGGCCCGCGCCGAGGCCGCGCAACCTACGGCCTCGCTTCCGGTTTGAGGCCGCATACCAGCCAAGGAGCGCACACCATGTCCGACCAGCAGGGCACCGACGAGGTGGACACCGGCAAGCACGCCGCCGCCCGCCAACAGGCCGAGCGCGCCGAGCAGGGTGGCACCCGCGCCGACGAAGCGCTCGACGAGGCGCTGCGGACCGATCCTGACGGCCTGGCCAACGTGCTGGCCCAGGACGGCCCGGTGCTGGAGGGCGACGGGGGCACTGCCAGCGACGAAGAGGTGGCAGCGATCAGCCGCACCATCGGCACGCGGGCGGACTCGCCCTCCCGCTCCGGTATCACCGGCTCGGGTAGCGGCGCGGACGACATGGAGTGAGGTAGGCAAGCGGCTCGGCTATAAGAAGTGTCGGGAACGTTTGTCCGACAACGGCCTGACGGCGATGGGGCGTGACGCGCAGCGGATTGGCCGCTGTCTCTGACCGGCGTAAAGGCAGATTGAGATTGCACCTTGGTGATGCTGGTAGAACAACATTGAAGTTTCAGCCTGTGGCAGCTGAACGCTCAGCCCATGAGGACATTCGGCATTGGGTGGCGACCGGGCGCCATGCCTTTCGTCGCGCATACAGGCAGGTGCCCGACGTTGCGACTGCGGCAGCAACGCTTTCGGGATACTGCCCAAGGCGGCCTTAAACTTCCCTCTGCTGTGTAGATTGCAACTCTGTGAAACAAGCTGGCCATCACATGGCCTGGACCATCCATTGTCATACAACCATCACGGGTGTTGCCGTGATCCGAAGCGGAAACAGCGTTTGGGCGGGCCCGCCATTACGAGGTTCATGCCGAAAGCGTCTTCAGAACTTCGCCAGATCAGCCTCCGTGCGGCGGAACGAGCTTCTCAGGCGACAGAGACATCCCCGTTGTTCGCCTGGCACGAGAATCAACGGGCGTGGCTACCGCCACGGCCACAGGCGGGAAACCGCGACAACCCGTAGGCTTTCTGCATCTCTCATGTATAACAAAGCCTTGCTTGCCGCCGATTCCTCACCCCTGACGTAGGTCAGTCTGGACACCGGTCACGTGCGGCGGATAGCTAAGCTGACCTTTTAACGATTGGCATACGAAGCGGTCTTCAAATGAACTACAGAAATAATTTTTGACGCGTGTCCAAAAATATCTACTGTATTCAGCAAATATTGACGTAAGTCTACAATAATAAAATTGCTTCTAGACTACGTTTTTCTGTTGAAAATTCGTTCTGGATGCGCTTATTACAAATTGTCGCCGGACATTAATCCGGCTAGTCTTGAAGGGATTGATCATGGTTAAGCTGACCAGCAAGTTCATGCTCGGTGTGTCCGGCCAGGCTCTCGCCGCGGCTCTCGCCATCGCCCCTACGCTCAACAACAGCGTGACGGCCGCCGCGCCGGTCGGCACAATGACGCAGATCCAGAGCCCGAAAGCTGCCGCCACCCCGGACGTTGTCCATCACTACCCGGCCACGATCGTCCACCACTACCCCTGAACGCGGGGGATCAGTTGCCCGAGCAGTCCCGCCGCCTGCGCGCTTGGCCAGGCTGGTGGGGCCGCCCTGCCGCACGTCGCGCGGCGTTACACCTTGCGGTTGTGTTCTGCTTCGAATCAAGTATCTTCCGTGCCTCCCGCACCCGCATGATCGTTGCGGGTAGCGAATAGCGTTCACGGGGCTTCGAATGGCGTGGAGCAGACTGGCCAAGCGTGCGCTGATCAATTGGTGCGTAGCCGCCGCCGTCGCCATGGCGTTTCTGCCCTTGCTTCTTGCGCATGCAGAGAGTTCGTCTCTTCGCATCTACGACGTGGACCAGGGCCTTGCCAGCCTTGGCGGCGGTTGCCTGGTACAGGATCCTGCCGGCTACCTGCTGATCTGCACCGAACACGGCGTGTTCACCTACGATGGCAGGCGCTTCGTCAACCTGGGTCCCGAACAGGGCATGCGCGCCGGCGGCCTGGTCTACGGCGTCACGCTCACCACGTCCGGCCGCGTCGCGGTCTCCTTCGCCGACGAGGTGTTCGTCTCCGACCGCGCCACCGACGCCGCCCATCCGCCAGGATCGTTGCGGTTCGCAAAGGTCCTTCACCCCGGCCTCACCTTCTATGACGAGCACGTTCACCACATCGCGCCCTGGCGCGACAGCATCGTGTTGCTGGCCGGCGCGGCCACCGAGGTGATGGTGCTACCCCCTGCGGGCGCACCGCATTTCGAGGCGGTGGATTACAATGCCACCGAACGCAAGCTGCTCGACGACACCACCGCCGTGTTCTCGGTGCGCGGCAGCCTGTGGGAACCTGAGGAGGACGGGCGCCTGTGCGCGGCCGAGCCCGGCGCGGTGAGGTGCTACGGCCCTGCCGACGGCCTGGAGGGCGGCCCGTGGCGGGACGTCAAGCCGGGCCCGGGCATCACCGTGATGGCTCGCTCCGCCACTTCGGTAGCCAGCTTCGATCCGGCGACCGGCCGTTGGACGACGACCCTGCTGCCCGACCAGGGCGGCCGCTACGTGAACTACCGCGGCGACCTGGCGCTGTTCCGGACGCCCGACGGCGGCTTCCTCACCCAGGCCGAGCACGGTCTGGTCGTGCTCCGGCCGGACGGCTGGCGGCAGCTTCGCGTGGAAGACGGCGCGCCGCCCGGCATCATCACAAGTGCCCTGACCGACTCGTCGGGCCAGATCTGGTTCCAGGTGCTCGGCCGCGGTCTCGTCCGCTGGGTCGGCTACGGGCATTGGGAAGCGGTGCAGAAATCCGACGGGCTTTCGGACGGCATCCCATGGATGACAGCCCGCCTGCAGGACGGCTCGTTGTGGGTGTCCACCGACACCGGCGTCGACGAGGTGATGCGCCAGGGCCTCGTGCTGCGCGTGGGACGGGTCCTGCCCGGCGCCTCCTTCGCCGTGGCTGCAGGGCCGCACGGCGAGGTGTGGCGCAGTTTCGGCTCCGAGGGCGTGCAGGTGTTCAATCCGTCCAGCGGCGCCACCACCCGGATCGCGTCTCCGCCGGTCGACACCATCCTGGCCGCTGCGGACGGCACCGTCTGGCTGGGCACCGAAGCCGGGCTGTTCAAGGTGGCGTCCCATGCCGGCCTGCCGCCTGCGGCGGTGCAGGTTGGCCGGCTTGATGCCAAGGTCCCCGACATCGTTTCCGACAAGGCGGGTGGGGTGTTCTACCTCGCCGCGGGCCGTTTGCGGCATGTGCGGCCGGACGGCAGCGACGCCGCGGTGACGGGCGACTGGCCGGGCGACGGGTTCGATCCGCTGGCGCTGGCGCTGGGGGATGACGGCACCGTCTGGATCGGCGGGGCGGGCGGGCTCTGCGCCTTTACGCTCGCCGCCGACCGGATCGTCTCCTACCGCACCACGCCGGTGGCCAACACACGCACCAACAGCATCGTGGCCTTGCTGGTCGACCACCGGGGCTGGGTCTGGGCCGGCACCGGGCTGGGCGTCTCCGTCTCGAACGGCAAACGATGGGTTTCGGTGGACGCCGATGGCGGCCTGCTGTCCGACGACGTGGACCAGGGCGGCCTGCGCGAGGACCCGGACGGCTCGGTCTGGATCGTGACCACGCAGGGCGTCTCACACCTGATCGACCCCACCTGGCTGTTCACCGAGCGGCCGATCCAGGCCGTGGTGAGCACCGCCCTGCTGGGCGGCAACATGCTCGACGGCCACTTGATCCCCTTCACGCGCGACGCACTGGACCTGCAGTTCGGCTCTCCCAGCCACGGCGCCGAACGCTCGTTCAAGTTCCGCTACCAGCTTTCCGGCGTTGACGACGACTGGGCCGAGTCGGCCTCCGGCGGCGTGCATTACCCCTACGTGCCGCCCGGACATCACATGCTGACGGTCGTGGGCTATGACGAACTCACGCACAGCATCTCCGCCCCTGCCCGGCTGACCATCGACATCGCCTTTCCCTGGTGGCGGCAGTGGTGGGCGGAAGCACTTTGGGTGCTCGCAGGGATCGTGCTGATCTACAGCGCCATGCAGTTGCGCCTGCGCGCCATCCTGACGCGCCAGGCCGAGCTGAAGCGCTACGTGGCCGAGGGCACCGAGCAGCTGCGCTACCAGGCGGCGCATGACAGCCTGACCGGCCTGTTGAACCGCGCCGAGATCGAACGCCGCCTGGCCGCCAAGCTGTCAAACGGCTCACCCACGACCGAGCTGATCGTGGCCCTTCTCGACATCGACCACTTCAAGACCGTCAACGACGGCTATGGTCATCTGGGCGGCGACGACGTGCTGCGCGCCATGGGCCGCCTGGTCCGCAAGGCGGTGCGCGTGGGCGAGTACGCCGGACGCTACGGCGGCGAGGAGATCCTGCTGGTTCTCGACGACACCGACGGCTGCGCGGCCGAGCGCGTGCTGGACCTGCACCACGCCGTGCGCGGCGAATCCTTCAGCGCGGCCGGCAAGGAGCTGCGGGTGACGTGCTCGGTGGGCCTGGCCTGGGCGGTGCGCGGCGACGACTGGGAGTCGCTGATCGGCCGGGCGGACCAGGCGCTCTACGAAGCCAAAGCGGCAGGGCGGGACAGGGTGGTGGAGCAAGCGAAGGCCGGGTTCGAGGTGAGCGGGCGCAGGTAAGCGAGGGAAAGGAGGTGGCGGCCTCAGGTCCAGCGGCTTGCTGAAGCCGCATGGTTTATCTACGCCCGGCTCTCAATCTGATGTGCCCAGCATCTCCGCTTTTGCGGGTTATCGCGTAGTCCTCGAATCTTCCGGCGACTTGGTAACGATGTTCATGCAGATGCTGCGGTGCGCCTCCAGCAGCTCGAAGGCGCGGCGCATGCAGCCCAACAGCCCACGCCGGGCACGTTGGGCTCCATGAAGCGTAGCGCATCACCATCCTACTCGATTGCCTGCCGTCCGGCTTGACGCGGGTTCGACGTGAAGGTGTTGCGCACCGCCATACGTCTGCGCAAGCAGGAGACGGCCGAGATCAAGGCGCAGGAGACGCTGCTCGACGTCTACCGCCGCGCGCCGAGAATGTGACCGGCTTCCGGCGTACCTTTGACGCCGGGGAATGCACCCTTACATGAAGGTCTGCCCGTCAAGGACCGATCGCGCATGACCCACCACGCCCCCGAGGGCTCCGCCGCCATCACGCCGGACCTGGACCAGTCCCTTCCCAGCTGGAACCTGGCCGACCTCTACACCGCGCCGGACAGCCCGCAGGTTGAGGCCGACCTGGCGGACGCCGAGGCGCGCGCGGTGGCGTTCGCGGAAGGCCACGCCGGCCGGCTGGCCGGCCTGTCGGGCGCCGCGCTGGCCGCCGCGATGGAGACCTTCGAGGCGATCGACGAGGTGCTGGGGCGGGTGATGAGCTACGCGCAGCTGCTGTTCAGCGCGGACAGCACAAACGCCGCGGCCGGCCAGTTCTACCAGTCCATGATGGAACGCTGCACCGCCATCAGCGCCCATATCCTGTTCTTCCGGCTCGAACTGAACCGCATCGACGACGCGGTGCTGGAAGCCAAGTTCGCCGACCCCGCCTTCGCCCGCTGGCGCCCCTTCCTGCGTGACTTGCGGGTGTGGCGCCGCCACCAGCTCTCCGACGAGCTGGAGCGCTTCGTGCACGACCGCGAGGTGACCGGCCGCAGCGCCTGGAGCCGGCTGTTCGACGAGACGGTGGCCGGCATGCGCGTGCCGTTCGGCGGCGCGCAGCTCACGGTGAACGCGGTGCTGAACAAGCTGTCCGACCCGGACCGCGCGGTGCGCGAGACCGCCGCCGCGGCCATCGGGCACGCCTTCGAGGACCGCGCCAAGCTGTTCTCGCTGATCACCAACACCCTGGCCAAGGACAAGGAGATCATCGACACCTGGCGGCACCTGCCCCGGCCGGGCAGCGACCGCAACCTGTCCAACGTGGTGGAAGACGAGGTGGTGGACGCGCTGGTGACCGCCGTGGTCGCCGACTTCCCGCGCCTGTCCCATCGCTACTACAAGCTGAAGGCACGCTGGCTGGGGCTGGAGAAGCTGCAGCACTGGGATCGCAACGCGCCGCTGCCGGGCGACGACGACCGACGCATTACCTGGGCGGAGGCCGAGCGCACGGTGCTGGGGGCCTACAACAGCTTTGACGCCGATCTTGGCGCCGTGGGCCAGCGCTTCTTCGACCACAACTGGATCGACGCGCCGCCGCGCGAGGGCAAGTCCGGCGGCGCCTTCGCCCATCCCACGGTGCCCAGCGTGCACCCCTACATCCTGATGAACTTCCACGGCCGCACGCGCGATGTGATGACGCTGGCCCACGAGCTGGGCCATGGCGTGCACCAGGTGCTGGCTGGCGGGCAGGGCTACCTGATGAGCGGCACGCCGCTGACGCTGGCCGAGACGGCCAGCGTGTTCGGCGAGATGCTCACCTTCCGCGCCCTGCTGGAGGCTGAGACCGACCCCGCCCGACGCCGGCTGATGCTGGCCGGCAAGGTGGAGGACATGCTCAACACCGTGGTGCGGCAGATCGCTTTCTACCGCTTCGAGACGCTGCTGCACGACGAGCGCCGTGGCGGCGAGCTGCTGCCCGAGCGGATCGGCGAGATCTGGATGCAGGTGCAGACCGAGAGCCTGGGCCCGGCCTTCGAGTTCACGCCGGACTACAGCGTGTTCTGGGCGTACGTGCCGCACTTCGTCCACTCGCCGTTCTACGTGTATGCCTACGCGTTCGGGGATTGCCTGGTGAACGCCCTCTACAGCGTGTTCCAGTCCGGCCATCCCGGCTTCCAGGCGAAATATCGCGAGATGCTGCGCGCCGGCGGCACCAAGGTGCACCGCGACCTGCTGGCGCCGTTCGGGCTGGATGCCTCCGACCCGGCTTTCTGGCGGCGCGGGCTGGACGTGATCGCCGGCTTCATCGACGAGCTGGAAGCCGGCGAGCCGGCAGGGGGCGCGCATGGTTGACCGCCCGCCATCCGGGGTGAACAGCCCGAACCTGTTCGGCGAGATCAGGCGGTTCGCCCGGACGTCGGGCGCGGTGGGCGGGATCGCGGCCCGGGTGGCCGGGCAGAAGGTGTTCGGGCTGAAGGGCGGCAGCGGGGCGCATGCCGAGGATCTCAAGGCCATCCTCGGCGGCCTGAAAGGGCCGCTGATGAAGGTGGCACAGTTCCTCTCCACCATCCCGGACGCGCTGCCGCCGGAATACGCGGCTGAGCTGGCGCAACTGCAGGCCAACGCGCCGCCAATGGGCTGGGCGTTCGTGCGCCGCCGCATGGCCACCGAGCTGGGCGCCGGGTGGGAGAGCAGGTTCGCCGAGTTCGGGCGCGATGCCGCCGCCGCTGCGAGCCTGGGGCAGGTGCACCGTGCTCGCCTGACGGACGGGCGCGACGTGGCCTGCAAGCTGCAGTATCCGGACATGCCCAGTGTGGTGGAAGCCGACCTGCGCCAGCTCCGCCTGGCGCTCTCGCTGTACCATCGCATGGACAACGCCCTGCAGAACGAGGAGATCTACAAGGAACTGTCCGAGCGCCTGCGGGAGGAACTGGATTACGTGCGCGAAGCCGCCCAGATGCGGCTGTACGGTCTGATGCTGCGAGGCACGTCTACCGTCACCATACCCGAGCCGGTGATGGAGGCCACCACGGCGCGGCTGCTGACCATGACCTGGTTGCCAGGCCGCGCGCTGCAGAGCGTGCTCGATACGGACCCGCCTCTGGAAGTGCGCAACGACATCGCGCGTTCCCTGTTCACCGCCTGGTACATCCCGCTATACCGCTTCGGGGTGATCCATGGCGACCCGCATCTGGGCAACTACCAGGTGCGCGAGGACAACGGCATCAACTTGCTGGATTTCGGCGCCATACGGGTGTTCCGCCCGCACTTCCTGCGCGGCGTCATCGACCTGTTCGAGGCGGTGCGCGACGGCGACGAGGAGCGCGCGCACCACGCCTACGAGGGCTGGGGCTTCGAGGGCCTCTCGCGCGAGAAAACGGACGTGCTGAACGAGTGGGCGCGCTTTCTCTACGAGCCGCTGATCCAGGACAGGGTGCGCTCCATCCAGGAGAGTAACGACCCGCAATACGGCCGCGAGGTGGCCCAGAAGGTGCACGCCGGCCTGCAGCGTACCGGCGGGGTGAAGCCACCGCGCGAGTTCGTGCTGATGGACCGCTCTGCCATCGGCCTGGGCTCAGTGTTCCTGCGGCTGGGCGCCAAGCTGAACTGGCACCGCATGTTCCACGAGCTGATCGACGGCTTCAACGAGCAGGAACTGGCCGCACGCCAGGCGGCAGCCCTGGTCGAAGCGGGCGTGCCGGCAGCGTTGTAGGCGGCGTTGATTGTTGCATCCGAGGACGGACGAGCAAGGATGAGAGTGCCTGAACTGGAACGCGCTCACCTTCCTCCGCCGCGACGGCGGTGCGCAATATTGTGACGCCTCTCCAGGGCACAGCAATGATCTTGGACGACGCCTCATACCAACGGCCTTTAATGTTGACCTGTGAAGGAAGGCCAAGGGCTCTGCCCCTG
>CAXTBC010000043.1:0-37541 GCA_964242595.1 uncultured Acetobacteraceae bacterium
AGGAACACCTCTGGTGAAAGCTTCAGGGTGTCCGCGAAACCGGGTCAATCCCAGATCGAAAGTGGCCGGAGAGCGGACAGGTCGTTCCAGTGAAGGTCACCCTCTCGTCGCCGGTTGTTATAAATATATTTTGGGACGAAGTCCCGACCCGCCAGGACAAAGCCTTACAAAAGGCGAAGGTTCTCCTTGAAGGCTATAAGTTAGACTGACCGCGTCTGAGGGAATGCCATTCTCGCCTTCGTTCTGGTCGTGCGTGGCATGTCTGCGTCTAGTAGAGACGTCGCGCCCCGCGCCGCTTCGACCTGTCACTGGGGAAGGGAGAGCGGCGGGCGGCCGCGAAGCCTTTAAGTCGCGCAGAGCCGGACCGCCGACCGCCAGACGCCCGTTTTGCTCCATCGGATCTGCGCCGAGCGGGGGGCGGCAGCCCAAACCGGGCTCTGGGATCGTCCTGCGATGTAAATCCGGCTCGGCTGCGATCGCGACGTGCGTAAGCCTTGCGGCTGCGACGCATCGGCCCAGCCAGCGCCACCCGTCTTTCCGCAAACAGACCTTATGACGGAGCGGTTCGACGACCCGATATAATCATGTGGCAGCGGGTGAGCCCTACGAGCAGTGACCCAATTTTCTTGCGAATGAGCGATCAGCGGTAAGGCTGGCCGACCTGATCGACGCGACATCTATAATGGAATCGTTCCCCGAAACCTGTTCCCGATTGACCTTTCTCGAAGTGGTCCTTTGCATACGTAGAGGGGAACGGTTCCGGTTTACTTGACAAGCGCTTTTTGCGACGAGTCACGAAGTTTAGGTGTGTAAATGGGGTTGATAAGTTTTAGTGGGCGACCGGCAGTGATTGGCCGCTTCCCGCTATCTTCCGCTCCGTAGGCGACAGTCCGCTCTCGGCCAGAAATTGCCAAGCTGGGCGACGCCTACCTACCCTTCCCCAGTTGGAGCTTCCGGAGCGATTGTTTCCTCAACTGGGTCGGTCGCAACCTCTGAAATTTTTGTGGTCTCCGGTGGGGGCTCCTTAGCGCGGTCCCGGGCGGCGCTCAGATAGCTGAACACCAGCGGATCATGACCCTCGAAAATCAGGTGGTATTCCGCACCCATGGCGGCGTGAGATGCCTGGTCAACCTTGCCGAGCTTCTGAATGACCCAGCCTTCGCCCCGATCGACGGACGTGGGTGGCAGGCTGATGATGTGGCTGGCCGCGCGCTTCTCGTCACGGCCGCGGCCTGGACCACCGCGGCTTCCCTTTCCGCTGCCTTTCCGTTCCCGGCTGTTCATGTCGAACTGCGCCGGGGCGCCCGTTTTCGCCTTGGGCGTTTCAGGTGTCGTAGCCATGAAGGCCTCCTACTCAGCCAATGTGGAGCGGCCATTTAGCGGACTCTGGCACCGCCGCATACAGATCATACGGTTCCGGTGACAGCGGTGTGATCGAAAGAGAGCGTTTTCCAGAAGGTGAGGGGTGCCTGCAGCGGGCTGTAGTGCTCCGGGGCGGGATCATCATGTCCGGTAATGTTTCAGGCTGACGGGCACCGGCGGCCTGATAGACGGGATCGCCGTCATAAGCACCGTTTGCGAGAAGGCTGACGATAGCGCTTTAGCTAGCGCAGCAGGTTCTGCGATTTGAGCCGGCCGCCGGATGACGCGGCCGGAACGGCCATCTCATCGTCGGCGATGCGCACCGCCGGTGGCTCCGGCCGACGGTCGCCCCGAGGCTGATGCCGGCCTCGTCCAAGGCATGGTAGCGGGCGAAAATAGCCCGGATCGGCCGCGCTCACGCGCCGTTTGACCCAGCCCACCAACTCGAACTCGGGCGTAGCCTACGCACCGCCGAAGCACGGGTGCAGGAAGGGCGGGCGAAGTCGCACGATGCGAGGCACAGTGCCGGTGATGCGAAGCTTTCATTGAATGTTTTGCCAAAGGACCGCGGACTTAATCCAGCGAAGTCTGGCGAAATGATGAAAGACGCCGCCGGATCAGCCTGTCTGCGCGCCCGGCCGGCGCAACTTGTCAGCTGATCGGTCGGTGCGAATGCAAAGGGCGCGGCGCGACATCGAGGTCCTCCAAACAAGGTGAACCATCACAGAATCACACGATCACCCCGCGCCGGAACCCAATCAGCTTCCCAAGTCAGGAAATCTGCTGACTGGTCTGAGATCCCTGACCCAGGGGCGCTCGGCCTTGCGTCACGCGTGTTAACTTCTGGCACAAAGACATGGTCCGTCGCCTACCGCGTCTGGGGACGGGCAGCTCCAAGGGGAAAACGCGTGCTACGCCTCATTGGCGTTAAGCGGCGCATGAAGGTTGGTGAACATCCAAACAGTCGGACTTGCAGACGCCCGCGCGAAAGCGGCGGAAATGAAGCGACTCGCCCCGAACGGGACCGCTGCTGCAGCGGTTCTCCCGGTTCCGCCGACAAAGCTGTAAGCCAACGCGCAAACCTCACCCGAACGACGACCCTACAGCTCCCAAAACTCCTCCTAATCGTAAGTGAATTAGTCCTCTTCCATTCGGGCCGCGGCAACTGCGATCGACAAGTCGGCAGTGACGTTCGTCACCGTATAGAAAATATCCGGGATGACATCGACCGCGAGGAAGAGCGGCAGCAGTTCGACTGGGAGATGGGCCGCGAGCAGCGGCGGGGCATAAGCGGCGAAGAACGTCGTCTGGTTGGGAAGGCCCGCGATGATCAGCGTGCCCAGCACGGCGAGGCCACCAACGGTCGCGAGCGTTGCGGCTGAGAGATTTATGCCGTTCAAGTGCGCCGTAGCGAGCGTGACAATGACGATCGAGGCGGGAGCGGCAAGCCTGAAAAGTGCCACCGCGAGCGGCAGCACGGCGGCAGACGCGCTCGCCGATCCCACCGGCCGCGTCGCCATCAGCCGCCCGGCCACGGCGAGCATGGCAGGAAGTGCGGCGAGCGAGGATTGCGTGCTCGCAGCCACCGCCTGCGGCTCGAGCGCTGCGCGCGCGAACCGGCCAAGCTTCATGCGCCCGCCTGCCATCGCCAGCGTATACATCAATAAGCCGAGCACGGCGGTGACCGCGATCTGTGTCCCCACATAGATCGCGAGCGCTGACCCGGCGCCGACCCCGAGCCGCGCGCCGAGCGCGAAGCCGAGTGCGGCGACCCCGATTGGCGCGAGTGCCAGCACCCAGCCGACGATGACGAGGACGATGTCGGCCGCCTGCGCCAGCGCGTCGAGGACCGTCCGCGTGCGCTCAACTGGCAGGCGCGCGGCGGCCGCGCCGAACAGCAGGGCGAAGATCGCCAGCGGCGAGACGGCACCCTCCGCCGCGGCCGCCGCGAGGTTGGGGGCAACAAGGCCGAGGAGAGCGTCTCCCGACCCGGCGAGATGCCCAGGCACCGTCCCGCTGGCGCCACGCAGTCCCGCCAGGGACGCCGGGTCGGGCGACCAGGCAGCAAGCAGCGGCGGCGCGAGCACGAGTGCCAAGACGGCCGAAAGCACGAGAAGAAAAAGGCCGAGGAGGGCGGCGCGGCGGATGACCGCGCCACCTTTGGCCGCTGCGATCGCACGCGCGGTTCCGGTTGCGGTCAGCGTGACGACGAGCGGCAGCACCGTCATCCGGAGCCCATCGAGCCACAGCGTGCCCACGAGATTCGCCGTGGCAATTGCGTCCGCCAAGGGCCAATGCCGCGCAGCCGTTAGTGCACCCACCCCGGTTCCCAGTATCAGGCCGACGAGCGTAAGCAGCGTGCGATTTAACCGCCTTGGCGCAGTTCGGCCGAGATTACCTGTGCCAAGAGGGGCTCGATCTCTTTCGAACATTCGTGCATCTTCCACAGGGCTTAAGTAGGCGTTCTACCGTCCGGCGATCAGCATGGCTTGTCACATTGCTAAAGAAGTCCAAGGCGGCGTGGCCTGTGGGTGGACCTTGGAGCCGGGTGCCTCCGGAGCAGCGTCGTCTTGCCCGAGCTGCTACGGCCTAACAACGCCACAAAACTTCCCGGCTCCACGTCAAGATCCAGCTCGTCCAGCACTGCGGTCGGCCCGAAGCGGCGGACCAGCCCACGCAGCCGTGTGCCGCGCTGGCCGGCGCTCATTTACCCACCCGCGCCGCCGGACGCCACGCAAGGGCGCGGCGTTCCAGCGCGCGCACGCCCTGGTCCGAGAGCAAGCCCAGCAACGTATAGACCAGCAGGCCCGCCATGATAATGTCCGTGCGCATCAAGTCTCGCGCGTCCATCCCTCGTTTGTCAGCGCGTCACTGGCTAGCACGCCGGCAGCATATCGTATGCTTTCTGACAAACACTTAGCCACTCGCTATATTCTATTTTCCAGTGTGGTCCGGGGACGCTTCCATGCCGGCTAATAAAACCCCTCGCGAATCCTGTAGAGACAAGTTCAACACTGCCCGCCGGGTGTTCATCATCAGCTAAGTTTACGCACAAAAAGCGATTGGGGCCGTAGGCCCGTAAGTTTTCCGCAATGTCAACTATACGCTGGTCAAAGGTTCCGTGACGCATTTTATAAATATAGATCCTGTCAGCAGCGGCTAAGTTCTCAATCGTTTTTTCGACAAGCCACGCCATGCGGATCTGGTGCTTTGCAAAGAAGGCGTTTTCGTCTGTCTGGGTTTCCATAACCCAAGTATGTGTGGCTATCCCCAATTTAACGTTCTTTATAAAGTATTCGCCCCAAGTTGCGCGTGAGAGAGTTAAATTATCTGGATCGGCAAAGCCTTCGAATCGACTCTTCAAGGTAGCGCGTAAGGTGTCTGGAAAAATCGAACTCCAGCGCAAAAGCCCCAAAGGTTCGGCGTGGTAATGACGCTGTAAAAGGCCGAATTCGCAATCGGCGCCGAGGCTTTCAAACTCCATCATAAGAGTGTGCGCTTTGAGATCGTCCTGGCGATCAATCCGCGCCACCTCGCCTTGCCCAGTCATCTCGCGCTCTACCTTGAAAGCGCCCACCTTACCTTAGTCACCACTTGGCGGGTCAAGTCGATAGAGCAGCCCTGAGCTCGGTGGTTGCACCCTGACACGGCGCCGCCACCGGGGCTTTACCTCTGGCGGCTGTGCGTGAGCTAACGGCAGTCTGATAAGGAAAGAGCCGGGGTGTATGCCCCGGCCCTCTCGTCTATCCCTTTTCCGGTACCGGCTTGCGCCAGATGGGCGGCAGACTGCGCGGCGGCTTGACGGGCGCACCGCTGCATGGGGGGGGATGACGAAATCGCGTGCCGTCACGGCCGGCGTCCTCCCTTGCCAACAGTCTCTTGCCGACCTCCAGCCAATCGGTAAGTGCCTGGGCGTTCATTGCTTGGCCTATCGGAAGGAGACTTTGCATCTTGCGCTGATGGCGCCCGGCTTCTTCCTCAAGGAGCTTAGTTAACTGGAGTGAGACTTATTTGTTTGTCTGTGCGTTCTGATCCCGATATCACGCGCGATGTCTTCCAGAGTTTGCATGGGCTTATGCAATGGAACGACGTTGCTGGGTGAGGCGGGCGGGGCCGCAACCCGGCGGCACGTCGTGCGGGCGGTCACTGGTCGTCCTCCACCACCAGGAAGCCGGGCGCATCCATGCACGTAGCGTTCGTGATCAGGTAGCCGATACCGGCGTCAGCGTTGATCTGCTCGCCCACCACCAGGCTGAGCCAGGCAATTCCAATGGCGTATCGCAGGCCGGTGAGTGCGTTTGGCAACGCGGCCGGCAGGATGACATGCCGGACCAACGCCGCGCGAGAGAGACCGAGCGTGAAGGCGGCCTCGGTCAGCTTCGGGTCGGTGCCGCGTATGCCGGCGTGGAGGTTGAGGTAGAGCGGAAACAACGCGCCCAGTGCCACCAGCGCGATCTTCGGCGTCTCGCCGATGCCGAACCATAGGATGAACAGCGGCACCAGCGCCAGGAACGGCAGGGTGCGGGCCATCTGGATCGGCGCGTCGATCAGATCCTCGCCAAGCCGGGATAGCACCGCCGCAAGCGCCAGTGCGGTGCCGGCGAGCCGGAGAGCATCAGGTCCCGCAACGCCGCTCGCACAGCCAGCGGGGAGGCGATGGTGCGAGCCGGAATATAGCCCAGGCTTGATCCGGCCTGCCAGACCGCCATCACAAGCAGCGGGGTTAATGAACGGCGCAAGTTCCAACCGCGCCAGGCCAAAAGCCGCCACGCCACGGGGCCTCTGGGGCGTCCGAGGGTGCGTGACTTTGCTGCCGGCAAGCTCATCGTGGATGCGGGGTTCGGCATGTCGGGACTGTTTCACAGACGGAGGTGTGTAGCCAACGTAACGCGATAGTTTGTTGTAGTTTATGAAAGACCACGGGAAGGCTCGGCAGAACTGCGACGCCAAGATCGCGGCACGGAAGTCATTTTAGATGATCCAGTGGCAGGTCGAGATTGTATTTACTCACACCGGAGGTGAGTAAATCTAGTTTGTGAACATGATTCCACCCCGCTGACTTCCATCGGGCGGAGTGCCATGCCAAGCCGGTCTTGCTTTCTCTTGCGTCGCGATCCAGGCGCGCCGCGATGCTATCAGTGCTGCTCTACACTGTGCTTGCTTGGCCCGCCGCCGCCGCGACGCTGAATGTTGCAAACCAAAAGGAGCTTCTTCACGCTCTTTGTAACGCCGCCCACGCGCTGGACGGCGCTCCCTACAGCATCGCCTGGAGCGAGTTCCCTGCCGCTGCGCCGCTGCTGGAAGCGCTGAACGCCGGCGCGGTGGATGCCGGCGTCGCGGGGACGCGCCTGTTATCGTTGCCTACGCGGCCGGCGCGCCCATCCGCGCCTTGCTGGCGGTGCGCGCACAGGCGGCGGACACCGTGGCCCTGCTGGTTCCAGGCCAATCCAGCATACAGAAGGTTGCCGACCTACACGGCCGTCTGATCGGAGTGACGAAGGGCTCGGTCGGCCATGCACTGGTGTTGGCCTTGCTGAAACAGGGCGGTCTCTCCGCGCAGGACGTACGGTTTGGCCTATCTGAGCCCCATGGATGCCAGCGCCGCAATACGAACCGGCAGTATCGACGCCTGGAGCACCTGGCAGCCCTACGCCGGGTTGCAGGTTGCCATGGGCGATGCGCGCGTGCTGGCAAACGGCACCAACGTGGCTCGCGGCGCGAGCTTCTTGGTGTCCAGCACGCAAGCTTTAGCTAGCAAATCAGGCGAGATCGGCGACTTCGCCCGGCGCCTCCGCCGGGCCCAACAATGGGGTGCTGCGCATACCGACGCGTATGCCGCACTTTACGCAAGTGCCACTGGCGTGCCTCTGCCAATCGCACAAAGGGTTGCGAAGGCGCTAGTTGACACGCCGATTCCGATGGATGCGAAGCTGCAGGCCATAAAGCGCGGCGTGATGGAATTGTTCGTGCAGGCCAAGATCATTCCAGCCCTGCCAAATATCGCCGGCGTGTTTGACAACCGCTTTGAGAACGCATCTATCCCAACGGATTTTGTCAAATAAACGTATGACCAGTGAACGTAAGGAGAGAACGATGCTTCTGTCCGTCTTCGAACTGCTGGCCGAGTTACACCCCGGGCGCGTTCGGACCATGGCGCCCGAGGCCCTGGCAATCGAGATCAACCAACGCCGAAATTCAATTGAAGATGCGACCGCGCAGGTTTCGTGAAGATCGGCGACCGCGCGCCGCCAGCCGCGTCCATTGGGTCAAGACTTACCAAAAAAGTGGGCGGACCTGCTGGAACAGCCAAACGCGCAACCGCTCAGATTTCACAGCATAGGCGCGAGTTCCTCGCTACCAATCTCGCCCGAATCGATAACGCAATGCTCCAACAGTACGACGATTTCGGGTCGTTTGTTGGCCAGACCAAGGCGCCTCGAAAGCTGGCGCTCGGCTTGGGCATCGCTGAGCGTGATAGAGCAGGCGGGCGGACCATCGATTTGATAGCTGACTCCCCGTCAGTCCGTGCCACCTGGTCGGCTAGCGCAGCAAGCAAGCGTCGGGACGCCCACCCGACCTTCGCTGCATCCGGCGCCGCGGTGGCGCGGATGAACTCAGCTAGCGCGTTCGGTATCGTGAATTGCTCGTCAAGGCTGTCGTGGATGATAGTCATGTGGTCCTCGACTTCCATTTTCCATTGCGGACAGCGAGGCCCGAGCTCCCTGGTGATGGGTGCCAAACGCGCGGTCCGTGATGCTGTCTGCCGTATTTTGACGGTGCTCAACGGTGACCCGCGCGCTTGCGAGGCGGCGCAGCCGCGCTCGCCAACGCTATGGCCTGCGTTCGCTGAAGCAACCGTTCCATGTCGCGCGTGCTGGTTTGGTCCAGCAAGGAAGGCAGTGGCCCGGTGGCCACCGCCAGCGCGGTCGGATGATAGGCGAGGCGGTTGCCACGGCTGCGTTGCCGCACGCAAAGATCGAGGATCTGGGCAGGCAGGTTGCCGAAGCTCAGATCCAGCCCATTGGCCGCGCGCAGCGTGTCCGTCCGCATCAGCAATGCCAGGTCGTCCACCGCATCGGCGTGGGACGTGGCGCCGGAAGGCAGATCCGCCGGGGTCACGAGGTTGCCGCCTTGGTCGATCTCCAGGCAACGCATGATGGTGCCGCCCTGGTCACCTTCCAGCGCGCTGGACGCAATGGCCGCTCTCGGGTTAGCCGCCAAAGCCGCAAGCAACTCCGGCAACCAGCGCTCACTCAAACGCAGATGGCCCGGCACAAGCGCCAGATAGGGCGTAGGCGTAGCCAGCAGGATGTCGTTCAGCGTCTCCTCTGGGCGCAGCCGGGTCAGCTGGACGTTGCGCACGACAGCCTGGATCAGCACGGCGTCTTCCTGCTCATCCGCGGCGAGGTCTAGCACCACTACCCGGGCCTGCACGTCCGCGGAGGCACGGTAGATAGCCGACAGGCAGGCATGCAGCTGTTCCACGCTCGAAGTGCCCACTACGTACAGCGTCACCTGCGGATCGGCAGGCAGCCGCAGCGGGACAAGCGGTAGTCTTGCGCTCAGTTCATCCAGTCGCGCGCGCAGACCGGCAAGGCTCTGACGCGGCTTCCCTTCCGCCAGGTCACCGAAGAAATCGGCGACCAGACGGAACAGTTCAGGCGCCGCGCGATCGTTTTCCTGGCGTGTCGCGCGACGCTCGGCGGCCTGCAGCTCGCCGCGCAGCAGCTGTAGCTGCCGCTCCAGGGAGTCGATACGCTGTTCCGCCGTCGCCAGCTCCGGGCGCTGCAGGATGTGCCGCTCGCCAACCGGGGCGCCGGTCTCCTGGTCCTGCAAGCTGAGCGCCACATCGCCGCGGCTCGAGATCGCGTGCCAGGGCAGGATGAAGCTGAATTCGCAATGCCCGCTGCCCTTGCCGGCCTGCCGCAAATCGTCGCGGTAGGCGCCGGCGATCGTCGTGCCGACCACCTCGCCATCGACCAGGATGTTCAGCACCACCCGCCTCTCCGGCGCAGAACGGTCCCAGCACCAGCCGACCACAATGCCGTCCGAGGAGACTTCATCGATATGGGCTTCCAACGATCGCTGTTGCGGGTCGCGTTCCGGCCAGCGCACCTCCAGCGCCTGGCCCACTACCGCTCCCGTCGCCTCGTCGACCAGGCTCAGCAAACAGGTTCGCAGCGGTGTCATGAAAGCGTATGGAACGCTCACCAGGAAACCGTGATGGCCATCGCCGACACCGGCCTCGAGGAGGTCTTCTCGGAAGATCGCGCACAAAATGCCGTGCACCACAGGTACGCCGTCCGACAACAGCGTTACACGGCGTGCTGCAAAGGGCGGGGTGGCGGCCGCGCACCATCCGGATACCGCGCCGGTGGCCGCGGCGCTGTCGACTTGCCCGCGCACCTGCTGGGCCGCGCTCACGCCGCGCGAACCCCGAGCTTGCGCGCCCAGGCGGCCTCGATGGCACTTCCCAGGAACGCCCCGCCGCTTGCCGGCGAAAACGAATCCATCACCGCGAGCCCAGCCAGCGACAGCCGGTGCCACAGCTCCGGATCGCGATACAGGCGCAACGTCGCCTCGGCAAAGCTCCGCGCGTCGTCGGCCACCAGCACGTGCCGCCCTGCTTCCAGCCCGCTGCCTTCCACGCCGACCGACGTGGTCACCACCGGGATGCCATGCGCCAGCGCGGTCATGATCTTGCCTTTGATTCCCGCACCGACACGCAGTGGGCACACGAACACCCGGGCCGCGTCCAGCACCGGCCCCAGATCGCCGATCATCCCCGTCACCTCTACCTGCGGGCCGGCCAAAGCGGAGACTTCGCGCGTGGGGTTTGCCCCGGCCGCGATGAAGCGCAAACCGGGTTCGGCCGCGCGCAACATCGGCAGGATGTCCAAGCAGAAGAACTGCACCGCGTCGACGTTCGGCGCGTGTCTGTAGCCGCCCAGGAAGATCAGGTCGCGCCGGTCGGCGAAGCCACGTGTGGTGCCGCGCTTGGGATACATCAATGGCCACACCTGCACGGTGGCGTCCGCGACCAGGTCTCCCAGCAGATCGGCCTCGAACTGCGAATGTGTGATCGTGCAATCGGCTTCCCGCACCAGCGCCAGTTCCTGCTCGCGCAGCGTGACTGCACGCGCGAGCAATCCTTCATCGGCTTCGATCTCCGCCTGCCGTTCCGTGCGCAGGAAATGCAGGTCGGCGACGTGGAACAGCAGCACCGCTTTGGGTGCATGACGACGGATGCTGGGCAGTATCTTGTGCAGCACCGTCATCCTGTACACCAGAATGACGTCGAAGAGCGATCCGTAGCGGCGCAGATACGAGTCGATGCCGAGCTCGTAGGGCGCATAGATGCACTCGATCCCTCTCTCTTGCAAATCCGAGATGTAGCCCGGCTGAAACAGGAAGTTGTCTTCCGGCACGAAACTGGTGGCGTAGCCGAGCACGCGGCAGGATTGCAGACCCAGCACCGTCTGCAGCGACCCTGCATCCTGATCGGGCGTGGGCGCCGAGGCATCGATCACCAGCATGCGTTTGCACGCGCGGCGGTCCTTTTCGAAATATGGTTCCTCGCCGTTCGGCCGGTGCGCCGTCAGCTTCTCACGCCAGCGCAGGAAGAGCTTCTTCGTGTTCTGCACCTGGTAGGCTTTCACGCCGCTGCCGGTGTCGGTGCCCGAGGTCTTGCCCTCGTAATGCACCACGCGCGACATCGGCTGGTACCAGACTTCCGCGCCGGACTGCACCACGCGCAGGCATAAATCCGCGTCTTCGCAGTAGGCGGGACTGAAATGTTTGTCGAAACCGCCCAACGCGTCCCAATCCGTCCGGCGCAGCATTACGGAACACCCGGAGATGTAGTCCACCTCCCGCGCATAGGCGTAATGCGGCCGGTTCGGGTCGTCGTTGCGGCCGTAGTTCCAGGAGCTGCCGTCGCGCCAGATGATACCGCCGGCCTCCTGCAGGCTGCCGTCGGCGTAGAGCATTTTCGAACCGACTAGGCCGGCGCGAGGGAAATGCCCGAAGCTGTCGACCAGCGCGTCCAGCCAACCGGCCACGACACGGGTGTCGTTGTTCAGCATGAGCACGTACGTTCCGCGTGCCAGCGACGCCCCCATGTTGCAGCTGGCGATGAAGCCGCCGTTACGCGGTTGACGGTGTAGGCGGATTTGCGGCAGCCGTTGGAGATACGCTGCCGAGTCGTCGGGCGAGCAATCGTCGACGACGATGATCTCGGCGCTGAAGCGGGAGGCGTGTGCGAACAGGCTGTCCAGGCAGTTCAGCGTGTAGGCGAGCTGGCCGTAGACCGGCAGGATGATGGACACGTCCGGCGGCGCGTGCATGGCCGGGGCCAGCGCGCAGACGCGGCGCGACAGGTCGGCCACTGCGCGCCCTGCGTCGTCAAGTCCCGTATCCAGGGCATAGGTGGCGAAGAACGCCTCTCCCGCGCGCGCTTCCACGATCACCGCGTCGTCGACCCGCCGGTCATAGGGGTTGACGCTCGCCGCGGCCGGCTGCTCCTGGCGCGCCAGTTTCCACTCGTGCTGCCCGGCAGATGGCGGGAACCAACCTGCTTTTCGGCCACCGTCATTCTGCTGGCCGGCCGCCTGCAGCCGGCGCAGCGCTCCGAAGCCTTCCAGCAGCCGCTGTTCCTGTTCCAGCAGCCGAAACGCCAGCGACGCCGCCTGGCCCGATCCTTCACTGCCGGACGGAAAGCCCTCGATCGGTGACGGAGGTGCCAACACGATCGCGGGCGGCGTTCCGGCCCCGTCTTCCTCCGGCCTCGGTGCGTGCGTCGTTTCCAGAATACCGGCCTCGAGCGGCGGCAGTTCCTGACGCCCGAACAGGTAGATATGCACGCTGTCCTGCAAGTCCGCCGCATCGCGCAGCACGGCGATCCGGCCGCCCTCGAAGGCCGCCGGTTGAAACAGCGCGCCGTTGAGGCAACGCTGGGTGTAATGGGCGTGGTATGGCGCCAGCCTGCGCAACGCGTCGCCGCTCAAGGCGGCATGCGTGGTGATCACAGCCACGCCCTCTTCCGGCAATCGCGCCATGACACGAGGCAGCCACGCTAGTGCGACATCGGCACCGATCGGCGCCAGTTGCACGGCGATCCCTGCATCCGCCAGTGCGGCCTCAGAGGGGAGAAGCCGGTCCGCGACGTGCAAAGCGAGTTCGCACACCACCCTGTCAGCCAGCAGCGGTGCCAGCAGCCTGCGCCGCAGCAAGGCTGCCCGGTCGAGGGCCCGCACAGCACGCTCCCTGACGCCTGCCTGCATCAGGCTAAGCCCAGGCGCGCGGCCGCCACGTGCGCAGATGATGCCTTGGCGCTCGGCCCCGTTTTAGACGCCAAAGAAACGTGCATTGGATAAACCACTGGACCTAAGTGTAATAAAACTGTAATACCCGACCTTTCCGATGAGCAAGGTTTTTCGGAGTGATCCGCGGCATGGAGACGATAACCGCTTCTCCTGGATTGGTGCTGACGGACAGCACGCTGGCGCTGCAGATCAGCGTCATCCGTAGTTTCGGCCTGCAGGACATCAGCACTGCCGGGCTCGTTGGCGGCTGGGCGGCACCGGAGGAGGCGCATACCTGGAACGACGGTCCCGAGACGGTCTTGGCGCTGACGGCGCTGCGTCCGGATTTCCGCTGCGTGTTGGTGGTCGAAGGGGCGCCGCTGGTGGGCCCGGCAAACCCACGCCAGGACATCACGCTATATGCCAACGGCCTGCGCGTGGGCTTCTGGCGTCTCACTTCGCCCAGGCAGGCAAAGTTGGAGGCCCTGATCGAACCCGGCCACTGGCGCGCGCAGGGCATGGAGGGTTTCATCACCCTCGCTTTCCACCTGCCCAACAGTTTGCGCTTGTCCACCGTCCAGCCGGACGGCGACGACCGCGAGCTGGGCTTCTGTTTTCGCACCTTGGCGATCTTCCCCGATCGCCGATGAACGACGAGGCCGGATTCCGCCTGCCGTTCCAAAGCTTCCGCAGCGCCGCATCGTTCGCGGCCTTCCTGCAATCAAGCCGGGAGTTGTTGGACCTGCGTTACAGCTACGACATTGCGCGTGCCGAGGCGTCCCAGGCCCCTGTGCTCGTCTACGGCGGCACATGCGGCCTGTGCCTGCGTACCACCAGCTTTTCCACCCGTATGCCCGACCGTGACGCGGCACCGGGTGCGCAGCCGAACTGGCGCGAGGAAGCGTTGTGCGGCTGCCCGAGGCGCCTGAACAACCGGTTTCGCGCCTTGCTGCAGTTCGTGCACACCGAGATGGAGCTGCCAAGCTGGGCGCGGATCCTTCTGCTCGGCGCCGCCGGCCCGATCGAGCCCTACCTGCGGCAGTATGCCGCCGCTGTGGCCGTGCGTGCGCGCTCGGGCCGCCTGCTGCGCGCGCCGCGCTTCGAGCCGCAAACCTACCACCTAATCATTTCCAGTGAACATTTGCAGGCCGAACCCATGCTGGACCGCGTGCTTGCCGGCTTTCGCGACGCGCTGGTTCCAGGAGGCCGCCTGGTTTTCACCGCGCCGTTCGACGCTGCCAGCGCCGTCTCCCGGCCACCCGATGCAGGCACGTCAGGGGTGCTCGGCTGGGACATCCTGAACCGGTTGACCCGCGCCGGCTTCGCCATGCCGGCTGCGAGCCTTTTCTGGTCCGAGGAGTTCGGCCATCCCGGTCCGTTCAACCTGATCTTCTCGGCGGCAGCATGAACGCGATGCACCCACCGTTGCTCGTGCAAGGCGCGTTGCATTTTCAGCAGCCGGCCCAGATCTCCGGCTGGTGCTCTCTGCCGGATCAGCCGGACGTTCGGGCCGTCGTCGAGATACTAGTCGACGGCGAGCCGGTCACGGCCATGGTCGCCGCCCAGCGTTCCGAAGGCATGGGCCACGGCCGCAACGGGTTCTCTCTGAGTCTGCCGTGGACCCCTCGGCCCGGCGTCACCACCGTCATCGATGCGCGCGAACGCGGCAGCGCCACCCCGTTCGGCCGCGTCGTGCTGTGTCCAGAACAGCTCGGCGTGCCCTTGGCCCAGCGGCTTGGCCTACTCGATACCAGCCCCCTGCGGACGCCCATCCAGGCGGACAGAAGGTCACCAGGCGCAAGCCTGGCGGCGGCATTGGGCGAGCTGGGCGGCGTCCTCGCACAACACGGCCGGAACGCGTCGGAGATGGAACGTAACCGCCTCCGCCGGTGTCTGCCCCGCCTCGTTCTCTCCGGGCGCCCGGAACTCAGCCTGATCATCCCGGTGTCGTCGCGAACCGGCAGCACGCTAGCATTGCTCACCCAGCTACAGCCCCTCAGCGACACCCTGGACACCGAAATACTGCTCGCCGACGATGCCGGCGATCCGGCATCCTTGCTGCTGCCGCAATTGATACCTGAACTGCGCCATGTACGCTGCCAGCCCGGCCTGCCAGGCCGCGACCTGAACACGCTGGTCGCTGAAGCCCGCGGGAATGCCATATGCTTCATCGATCCGACCTGCCGTCCCGGCGTGTGGAACTGGCCGCAGCTGGACCTTGCGCAGGAATTCGACACGGCGGCGATCCATCTCGGCACCTCTGCGGCCCGGCACGTCGCTCGGTTCGGGGCGGAGCGCCGGCTCGCGATGCGCCGTGGTGGCCGACACGGCATAGCGTTTCAGATAGACAGGCGGCATTGGCAGCACGCAGGCGGCTTCGATCCGGCGTTGCACGGCGGTGTAGCAATGGGTGATCTTGCGGCGAAGAACAGCCTGCTCGGCACCGCGCTTACGGTATGGTCTGATCACGACGCGGAGCCTCGGGATGACGACCCCGACAAGGCGTTCGGCGCGATGCCGCTTCCAGCAATCGGCGTTGCAGCACGTGCTGGATCGCTGAGCTTACGCACCGTGTCTGCACGGTCCTAGATGCTTGCCACGGCTTCGCTACACAGGGTGTGCGCCTGTAGCCTACAGTAAGGAGTTTCCCGGGTGGGAGCGGTTGCCTGAAATTTGTGTCTGTCCAGGCGCTCGATCACCTAAACCCAGGCGAGCACCGGCTACGTACTACGGAGCGCCATGCACTTCATCGATCGTCTGCGAGCGCGTGCTAGGCGGTATAAGACTGACATTATAGGGGTTCGTGGAACCGTAAGCGGCAGCTACAGCATCAAGGGTCAATCGATAATCGGCCGCGTTAACGGCACACCGTTCGTGACAAATCATGGCACGAAGGTTCAAGCCCTTCGCGGGCCGGCCATGATTGCCGAAACCGAGGTTGTGGCAACTCGAAGCGGTGAGCGCATGCCGTTTGCCATGAGCATGGCGAGCATTTTCACGATCGAAGAATTGATCCGGGAGAGGGTGGTGATCACTGCCGTCAATGCGCGCGGCGACAAAGGGCTGTTGGTGCTGGACGGCGCGACACGCCTGGAGCTGATACGCGAGTACCTCGGCGAGCCGTCGGACAAGATACTTGATCTCGACTTCACCCAAGACGGCAACGCAGGCGCAGCCCTACGTCAGGGGTGGTCACGTCCCGAGGACAATTTTACCTGGACGGAGGGGGATGACAGCTTCATAGAATTGCCCGCGCTGCAGGCGCCCGCCGACTACACTATCCGGCTGGTGGCCGGCGCCTACATAACGGATTTCGTTTCAAGGCAGGTGATGGAGGTGTTCTACGAGAACCTGAGCGTCGGCTCGTTTGCGGCCGACATGCCCGACCTGCAATTTCGTGAGTTCCGCTTTGCATCGGGTGGCTCGGCACGGGCCTTCGGTGGCGCGGCGAGACTAAGGCTTCATCATCCGAATGCGGCGCGGCCCAGCGACCACACCGGCAGCCGGGATGCCCGGAGGCTGGCCTTCCGGTTAAAGAAGCTCATCCTGATACAATTGCTGCGGACTTGACGCCGACCATGCCACACTGACGTCTGCCGAGGGGTTCATGTCAGGATCGGCGCTCTTCTTTACTCAAAAAATTAAGCAAACTTTGCAGGAACGGCAGGAACGCGCAGCATGGGTGACACCGGACCATCAAACGAGAACGTCTCGATAGACGCCGTCATCACCTGGGTCGATTCGGCGAATCCGGATGTCGCGACGCAGCTGGCGGCGGCCAGCCGGCAGGTCGGGGTGTCTGTCGATCCCTCCCGCTACACCTCGAATGGCGAGCTCGCGTGGTGCGTCCGATACATCCGCGCGTATCTGCCCTGGATCGGCAATATATTCGTGGTGACGAACGGACAATCCCCGGGCGTGGACGGCGTGCAGGTTGTCCACCACAGCGACATCTTCCCGGACACGGTAGCCGTGCCCTGTTTCAACTCGGAAGTTATCGAATGGCATTGCCACAACATAGATGGTCTGAGCGACAGACACATCTTGTTCAATGACGACATGTTTCCTGGCCGTGCCTTGAGACCGGCGGATGTCTGCGGGGAGTTCGGCGTGGGACTGACATGGTTCGACAATTCACCGATCAATCTGGAGCTTGCAACACCGATGACGGCGCGTCAGCAGGCGGTTAACTTCCTACATACGTTCCTCAGGACGGAGTTCGGTCAAGGTAGTTTTCTGGCCCCCGCCCACGTACCGCGTTACTACTACAAACCCCACGTGAAACACCTCTACGCTAGATACGCACAATGGATCGCTCTCCTCTCGAAACATCAACTTCGGAGCATATTCTCGTTCCCGTTATACGTGGTGCACGCTTACCGGTCGCTCTCGGACATCTACGGGCATTGTGACCTGGAGAGTCTTTTCCGGAACCATAAGGAAATTGTCAGGATTCCACCTTGGAAGGACTATGTTTTCATCCCTTATGGCGATGAGACTTCTCGGAAATGGATTGACCAGATATTTCTGGATCGACCTAAGTTCTTTTGCTTCAACGATCACATCAGGTCGGAACGGCACGGCCAGGCATCGGAGCTCGGCAAGATTCTCAAAGCGTATTTGCAGCCTTTAAACTGAAAGCTTCGATCCTGCGCAGTCCGGTCCTGTTTGCCGCGCTTTTGCTCTGCCCGCCGGCGGTGGGCGCCCGCGAGCAAGCTGGTCTGACGACAGGCGGTCAGAATACGCCGCACGTTCCGGGGCAGAGGGACACGGCTAAATGGTCAACGGCGAATCCGGCTACCTGTGACCTACGATTTCAAGGCACCGGTGTTCCGCTCGGTTGCCGGTCGACTGGAGGTGGATTCCGCTTTTTTGTCGCGGGTGGGCGATGTGCTGGCGCTGATACGCGAAGCAGGCTTTGAGGAGGTCTTGCTAAGCGTGTTCCCACTCTCCCAGGCTCACCCGCGGAACTGGTCCGAATGGCGCGACGATTCCTATTGGATGAACTGGAACATGATCGTCGGGTTACGGACGGAGTTGATCCATTCGAAGATGCCCTATGTGATCGATCTTCTCAATGAAGGGATACCCCGCCCGGGATATCAGACATTCCTTCAATACGATCGCAGAGTATGGAGTGACTACACTTTGCGTTTCGGTGCCGCCGATACGGTAGGCATCTCGATCATTCCGGAAGCACCACGGCTGAGCTTGCTCCCGCAGATTTTTGGAACTGTTCTACCGAGAGCCCTGGATTTGCACTTCTATCGTGAACGCGGCCCGGCTTTTGAGACTGCGCACAGAGCGCTTGCCTCCACCTATCTCGAGCAACTACCATGGATCATCGGGGAGACGTATTACAACGACGAATCGCAAGCCCGCGCACTAGCCAGCGCTGCTGCAGCCACGCACCAAAACATCCGCTTCTTGCTTCAATGGCCGGAACGCAGAGGGCACATTTGCAGCGATGTCGATGTTCTGCCGCTAAACTTCGACTATTACGCGGCTAACGGCTTTTGAGTCCAATCTTTCTGTCAAGTTGGTAAGCGGCGTGGGACATGAAAGCCACCCGTCTCGAAACGGACACCTAGACCCGCGCCGTTACATCGACTCCGGTGAGCATGACAAGCTGGTAAGCCCGAGGACCCTCGCGCGACACGCGCTCGCCAGCAGAGAGCTTGTCTGTGGCCATGTCCAACAGCCTTCGCGTCAGTCTTTGTTGCAAATCGGTTGTTCAATCAGGCGTTCAGCCTTGCCCAAGACTGTTCGAAGCTGGTCCGGCAGCTCCCGAAAGCTGTATGGCTTCGAGAGGAAGAGACTACCCGTTTGTTCCTGTCGCTAAATCTGCAGAGGCTACTCCTTCAGTTTCTACCGAGCCGGTCATCTCCAAAACGATAGCCGCCATCCTCGTCAGAAGCCGTGCTGCAGACGCGGAGCAGGCAGCCGCGTGTGTCGGAACGAAGCACAGGCTTGTTGATCGCCCGGCTCAAAGTTATCCTAGCATGTCAGTAGGAAAGTGATGACATGCAGGACGTCTCGCCAGGATCATCAGCCCTCCGGGTTAGCCCGGCTTCAGTGTGGCGCACTGACGACGCTTGGGCGATCGTTGCCGGTCTTGGTTTAATCCTTGTGGGCACCGCCTTCACTCTGGGCGGATCCGGCTTCGGCTGGATCGCTGTCACACCGCCGAAATGGACGCATCTCTCGGAGTTGGCCGCCCATTTCGCCACGGCCTGGCCACGCTACGTGGCGCAGTTCGTGCTCTGGTCGGCGCTCATCGGAGTCGCCCTACGCGCGCTCGGCTACCGCCCAGGTCGCGTCCTGCCGGCCTTTTCGCTTATCTACACGCTCTCCGTCGTCATCTTCTGCGCCGGTCAATGGGCAAGCGCGGTGAAGTATAACCTCGAACCGCCGCTCCTGGCGCTGGCCGCGGGGCTTATCTTGGCAAACCTGCGCGTCTTGCCTCAACGGTTGGACGATGGGTTCCGCGTGGAGTTCTACATCAAGCTCGGCGTCGTATTGTTGGGCGCCACGCTGCCCTTGAGCCTTATCGCCTGGGCCGGGCCTGTGGCGTTGCTGCAGGCTTTTATCGTTTCCGTGGTCACCTTCGGTGTCATCTTCGCCGCCGCGCGCACGCTTGGCGTGGAAAACCGGTTCGCCGCCGTCCTTGGGGCCGGGGGCGCGGTCTGCGGCGTCTCTGCTGCCATCGCGATTGGCGCCTCGGTTGGCGCCCGCCGGCAGGATGTGGCTACCGTCATCTCCATCGTGGTGCTGTGGGCCGTGGTGATGATCTTCGTGCTGCCATATGCTGCAGCAGGGCTTGGGTTGCCGGCGGGCGTCGGCGGGGCCTGGATCGGCACGTCGGAGTTCGCCGATGCCGCCGGTTTCGCGGCCGCCCAGGCCTATGGCGGCATTGCGGCGCACGTGCCAGGCGCCTCGCCCGGCGCCGGCGAACAGTCCGTCGCCGCCTTCACCCTGATGAAGGTTGTCGGCCGCGACATGTGGATCGGCGTGTGGGCGGTGATCCTGTCGTTGGTGGCCACCACGCGCTGGGCTGACACCGGCATACGCAGCGGCCCGCGCGTGTCCGATGTCTGGCAGCGGTTCCCGAAATTCGTGCTGGGCTTTCTCGCCGCCTCCGTGCTGATCACACTTGTGGCGCAACATGCGGGTCACGACGCCTTTACCAGAACCGTCAGCCCGGCGCTCGTCACCCCGATCAAGAACCTTCGCAGCTGGGCTTTTGAATTCGGCTTTCTCAGCATCGGCCTGACCACACGCGGGCGAGATTTGGTCGGCATCGCCGGACGCCCGTTCGCAGCGTTCGCTGCTGGCGTCGTCGTCAACGTCGTGCTCGGCCTGGTCCTTTCTGCTGGCGTGTTCGGCGCTTACTGGGCGCGCCTAGGCCGTTGACCGCATTGTGCTGCGCCACTTGCTGCAGCTTCGATCCGGATCGCGCCCGCCTGGAGCAAACCTTTACGAGCCTCGCAGCGCTTAGCTCAGCACATGCTGCAACCCGCGCGCATGACGGCCATTGCACGCGCCATCAGCGCCTCGTCACGCGTGAGGCTATCTGCAGCCAACATGTGCGCCTGGACAGGGAAGATTAACGCAACCGACTAACAGTGCATTTCGAAACCCTTGTACTCTTCCCGGTTACGATTCATCAGCGATGACTGCCTGCTCCCCTTCTACCCGAGTCGCTGGGGTCCATTATCGAACCGCTGCTGCCGCCCGCTGCAGCCAGACCGAAAGGTGGCCGACCTCCTGTGCCGGCGCGTGCCGCGCTGACAGGCATTGTGTTTGTGCTGCGCACCGGCGTCCCGTGGGAGATGCTGCCAGCTGAGATGGGCTGCGGATCAGGGGTGACGTGCTGGCGCAGGTTGCGTGATTGGCAAGCAGCCGGCGTATGGAAAAGCCTGCACCGCGAACTGCTGCGGCGTCTACGCCATGCTGACCGCATCGACTGCAGCCGCGCCTGCATAGACGGCTCGTCCTTCGCCGCCAAAAAGGGGGAGCTGCAACGGGTCCGAACCCGACGGATCGAGGCAGGCCCGACACAAAACGCCATCTGATCACCGATCGACGCGGCATCCCGCTCGCGTCCGGCTGACCGGAGCCAACGTCCACGACAGCGTGCCTTTCGAGGACCTGCTCGACGCCGTGCCGCCCATCGCAGGCAAACGCGGCCGACCACGACGCAGGCCCGACAAGTTGCATGCCGACAAAGCCTGTGATCACTGTCGCTGTCGACGCGCCTGTCATCGGCGTCGCATCAAGCCGCGCATCGCCAGGCGCGGGATCGAACCTAAGGAGAAACTCGGCCGGCACAGATGGGTCATCGAGCGGAGCTTCGCCTGGCTCAACCGCTTCCGCAGGCTTACCATCCGATACGAACGCCGGCTCGACATCCATCACGCCTTCACCTCAGTCGCCTGCTCACTCACATGCCTGCGCGCATCGCAAGGCAGGTTTTGAAGGCACTCTAAGTAGCGTGCAGGTCGACTTACCCTGTCACTTCCCGATCCGCGCTCCGACCGCCTACCATTTGTTGGCCAGCAAATCTGATCAACGAATCAGTCGCCTTGCCGCACAAGGCAAATAGCAGGATGGCAGCGATCACTCGTTCCGGCCGGCCGGTCTGTTCGGCGTCCATCAGCAGGAAGCCCAGGCCGTCGCTGGCGCCCATCAACTCCGCTGCGGCCACGAACATCCAGCCGAGCCCCAAGCCGGTGCGCAACCCGACGATGTAGGACGGCAGGCTCGCCGGCAGCAGAATTCGCGTGACGATCTGCCATCTGGTCAGCGTGAGCACCCGGCCGACCTCGATGAGCTTGCGGGCCACGTTCGCGATTCCCGCCATCAGGTTCAGGTACACCGGGAAGAATGCGCCCAGCGCGATCAGGTAGACCTTGGAACCTTCGAAGATTCCGAACCACAGGATGAACAATGGCACCCAGGCAATCGACGGCACGCTGCGAAGAGCCTGCACCGTGGGATCGAGAAGCCGCTTGGCGAAAGGCGACCCGCCGGTCAGGCCGCCTAGCACGGTACCCAGCAGGGCGCCCAGACAGAAACCAAGCAACAGGCGCCGCAGGCTGGCAACGAGGTTGCTGGACAGCTCGCCTGTCTGCAGCATTGCCGACAGCGCACGCAGGACAGCGACCGGCGGCGGCAGCAAGTCAGGCACTACGAGGCGCACGCTTGCGGCTTGCCACACGGCGAACAGCGCCAAAGGCAGGATCAAGCCGGACGCAAAACGTGGCGCAAACGCACGCCGGAGTAGACCCACACCGCTTGTAGCAACAGGTGACGTGGGTCGGTCCGACCGGGCCGGGCGCGCCGGCGTCCCGATGCTTTGCGCTTCGAGGTCCAGGACGTCGCCCATGCGGAGTTCTACTCGCCGCCGACCCGTGTAGCGAACAGCTCGGCCTGCGCGCGGTCGAGGTCGGCGCCGGCCGAAAGGCTGCCGCTGGTTTTCAGGACCGGCGCGGCGGCGGCGATCTGCGCCCGCGTGGCGGCATCCACCTTGGGGTTGCTGAAATCGGTGCGGCCGATTTCGCGCTTCGCCACGTCCGGCGACAGCCTGGCGTCCGCCGCCAGTATCTGTGCCACGCCGTCCGGGTTGTCGCGTGCCCACAAGCGGGCACGCTCGTAGGCGGACAGTACATTGCGTATTAGGTCGGGGTGTTCGGCAAGCATCGCGTCGCGCACCAGCAGCGTGCCCGGGCTGTTCAGCGACTTGTCGCGGAAGAACAGCACGTCGTGGCTCTGCAGCTCCGCCTGCGCCATGAACGGGTCCAGCCCGGCCCAGGCGTCCACGTCGCCGCGGTCCAGCGCCAGGCGTCCGTCCTGGTGCTGCAGCGGCACCAGCGTGATGTCACCACGGCCCAACCCCACCGTTGCCAGCGCGCGGAGCAGCAGGATAGGGGTCCGTGCCAGGCGTCGCCGCCACGCGCTTGCCTTTCAGGTCGGCCAGCTTGGCGATGCCGGAGCCCTGCCGCGTGACGAGCGCTGACCATTCCGGCCGGGAGAAGACAAGGACGACCTTGGCCTGCGTACCGTTGGCCCGCCCCAGCAAGGCGGCCGCGCCCGCGGTGGAGCCGACGTCCAGCGAACGTCCGCGCAGGTACTCGAGCGCCTTGTTACTGCCGGCGCTGAGCACCCACTGCACGCTGACCTTCGGGCCGAGCGCGTCCTCCACCCAGTGCTTGTCCTTCAGCACAAGGCTGAGCGGGTTGTAGTAGGCGTAATCCAGCCTGATGACCGTCTGCGCCTGCGCGCGGCAGGCGGGCAAGGCTGCCGCCAGGATCAGCGCCACGATGGCTGTTCTCATGCTCCACCCTGTATCCTACTAGGAAACAATGATATAGGCGGGCAAGGCAAGCGGAAGGAAGGCTTCTTTTTTTAAAAGAAGAAGCAAAAACTTTTGACTCCGCCGTCGCGGTGTTTCCGGCTGGTCGCTGACAGGGAGGAAAAGTTTTCTGTCCTTTTCTCAAAAAAGGACTGCCTGCTGGCCTTCATCATTCGCCAAGTGCAGCAAGCAGCCGCTTGCGCAAGGTCACCAGCCCCGGGTCCCCACGGTCACGTGGCCGGCCGAACGGCACGGCTTCGATCGCGCTGATGCGGCCGGGGCGGGGCGACATCACCACCACGCGGTCGGCGAGCACGACCGCCTCCTCCACGTCGTGCGTGACGAGCAGCATCGTCGTGCGCTCGGCCTGCCAGATGCGCTCCAGCTCGGCCTGCATGCGCAACCGGGTCAGCGCATCCAGCGCGCCGAACGGCTCGTCCAGCAGCAATATGCCGGGCCGCGCCACCAGCCCGCGTGCGATGGCCACACGCTGCGCCATGCCGCCGGAGAGCTGGTCGGGGGTGGCACGGGCGAAGCTGGACAGTCCAACCAGCTCGAGGTGCTCGCGCACCAGCCGCGCCTTTTGCGCCGCCGGGAGCGGCGCGCGACGCAAGGCCAGCGCCACGTTCTGCTCGGCCGTGAGCCAGGGCAGCAGCCTGGCTTCCTGGAACACCAGGCCGCGGTCCAGCCCCGTCCCGGTGACCGCCTCGCCGCCGGCGCGGATCTCGCCGCTATCAGGCCGCTCCAGGCCGGCGATCATGCGCAACAGAGTCGATTTGCCGCAGCCGCTCGCGCCGACGATGGCAACAAAGGCGCCAGCCTCGATGTCAAGTGAGACATCCTGCACCGCCGCGAAGGCGCCTGCGCCCGCATCGTACGTCTTGCTTACGCCCGAAAGGACCAGGCCGGTGGCATCGCCGGGCGCTCGAACCACCGCGCTGTCCTGTTGCAAGATTGGTATCCTCTCCAGACAGGTTAGTCGGCCGACACGCGGCCGTCGTGACGGTGAACCACATGACTAAAGTGTGGTATATTGAAAAGTACTTCCATGTCCGGTTGTTCTATGCCTAATCTTGAATACCGGCCGGGCGGTTCGCGTTTCCTCCCACCTGACGCCTGAGTGCTCGGCCGGACCATCGAGCGGCATCTGCCGCGCAGCCGCGGACACCACAATGGCGACACTGATGTACCCCGTATCAGGCCTGCTGGTCGGCTTTCTCGTTGGATTGACAGGGGTCGGCGGCGGTTCGCTCATGGCGCCCCTGTTGGTGCTGGTCTTCGGCGTACATCCCGCCACCGCAGTAGGCACCGACCTGCTATATGCCGCCGCCACCAAGGGGGTCGGAACGCTGGCGCACAATCACGAAGGGTCGGTCGACTGGCGGATCGTCGGCCGGCTAGCCTGCGGATCGGTGCCAGGTGCCGCGATCACCCTGGTCGCCTTGCACCTGGCCGGGGCGCAGACAGCGCATGCGTCACACTTGATCACCATCCTGCTCGGCATGGCGCTGATGGCCACGGCGCTTGCCACGTTCTTCCGCAATTGGACGGTGCGCCGTCTCGCCGCCTGGCTCGGCGAGTTGTCCGAGCAACGGGCGGCAAGACTTACCGTCGCGAGCGGCCTGATCCTCGGCGTGGTCGTTTCTATCTCGTCGGTGGGCGCTGGCGCCATTGGGGTGACCGCGATGATCGTGCTGTATCCGGCCATCCCGCTTGTGCGGATCATCGGGTCTGACATCGCTCATGCCGTGCCGCTCACCTTGCTGGCCGGTCTCGGCCACTGGGCCATGGGAGACGTGGATTGGGGGCTGTGTGGATCGCTCCTCGTGGGGTCGATTCCCGGCATCCTGATCGGCAGCCTCATGGCGCCCCGTCTTCCCGAACTGGCCTTGCGTCCCGTGCTGGCCAGTGTCCTGCTGCTGGTAGGAAGCCGCCTGGTGGCATGACTGCCGATCAGGTCTCCTGCAGGCAAGCTCTTCTCAAGCACGCCATGCATTGAAAGCTGCGCTTCAATTGCTGCTCTCGGCCACAAGTATCCGGGGCGTGCGCATGGCTGGATTTGAAGTGGATCGTAGTAGCAACCAAGCCAGGGGATAGCCCGCCGCCGCCGCGTAGAAACTAGGCTGCAGACCGTAGATCGGCATCAGCCTTCCGGCCGCATAGAGACTGAGAGCACCACCGCAGTTACCGGCGAACGCACCCAACCCGATAGCCGACGCCACGCGCGAAGCGGGAAACACCGCCGCCGCGATACCGAAGATGTTCGTTGCAAATCCCTGGTGACCGGCTAGTGCCAACCCGATTAGGAACACGCTGGCCCATAGCCCACCGATATGCACAACGAAAATGATCGGCAAGACGCAGGCGGCGAACACTGCCATGGCGGCCCAGATTGCGGCATCGCGCGACCGACCCGCGCGCGCCAGCGCAGCGGGCAAGGCGCCTCCTGAGAGCGAGCCCAGGGCTGCCATGGCGTATACCGTTGCCACGGGCAGGCCGACGTCGCGCATGTCCAGATGGAAACGACGATGAAAGTAATCCGGCAGCCAGAACAGCATGAACCACCAGGCCTGGTCGGTCAGGAATTTCGCGCCGGCCAGCGTCCAAGCCATGCGGTCCCGCCAGATTGATTTTTCGGCCGCAGGGGGCAGCATGGAACGTTCGGCGCTGACATCGGTCATGCGCCCGATCGGCAAGGCCAGCCAGAAGGCGAGGCACACCAGCCCGACGGCACCCAGCGTCACGATCGTGCCTTGCCAGCCGATGCGCACGTAGAGCGCCGAGACGATCAGCGGCGTGAGCATGGCGGCGATGTTCGGCGCCATGTTGCCGACGCCGATCACCAGCGTGCGTTCGCCCGGGCGAAAGAAGGTGGCCACCGCCTTCATGCCGGCCGGGGTTCCTACCGCTTCGAAAACACCCAAGGCCACGCGCGCGGCGATGAATTGCGGAACCGTGCGCGCCGCGGCATGCAGGATGGACGCGATGCTCCAGCCGGCAAGCCCAGTGGCGAAACCCCAGCGCAGGCCGACGCGATCCATGAACCAGCCAGCGCCGAGCAGTGCGGCCGCGATCGCGATCTGAAATGCGGTGGTCATCGCGCCGTAATCCGCGCCGGTCCAGCCGAAGCGCTGGTCCAGAACGGGCTTCAACAATCCCAGCACCTGGCGGTCGGCGTAGCCCACCATCGTCACCGCGAAGGTGAGGACCAGGAAGACCCAGCGGAGCCAGGCCACGCGGCTTGCGGCGACGGGCGGGGAGGCGCGCGACGTGTCCGTGTCAGAAATCCTTGTGCAGCTCGATGCCGAAATATCGCCGGTAGTCACGCGGTACGTATCGCACGGTGCCGCCAAGCGCACCGTTGAGGTTGCCGTCCACCAGGTAGGATGCGTAGTTCGTGTCGAGTATGTTGCGCACGAGCCCGGTGACCCGCCAGTTATGGTCGAGGTCGGCCAGGCCGATGCTGGCGTTCCAGATGCCGTAGGCTTTCTGCACGGTGTTCGGCGTCTCGGTCAGCTGGTATTGCGTGGAGGTCTGCCAGTTGAAATCGGTGTTCAGACCGAGATCGTATCTGTCGCTGAGCGGGATGGTGTAGTGCGCGCGCGCGTCGAGTTTCCACTTCGGCGCGAAGGGCAGCGGTTCGCCGTTGATGTCGCAGCTGGTGGCCGCATTCGCGGGGCAGGCGAACTTGTCGACGGTGGCGTCCGTGTAGGCAAACAGCCCGGTCAGATCCAGGTTGCCGACCGGCCGGGCGGTTAGATCGCCTTCCACGCCCTTGGTCGATACGCTCCCGGCGTTGATCAGGCGGGTGACCAGCGCGCCGGCGACGTCGGAGGCGAAGTTGGCCTGGTAGTCGGTAAAGTCCTGGATGAAGCCGTCGAGGTTCGCCTGCACGCGGTCGTGCAGGAAGCGCGATTTCAGGCCGATCTCGTAGGCGTTCGAGGTCTCCGGCTTCAGCGCGTTCGTCTGCAGCGCGGTCTCGTTGAAGAACACGTTGAAAGCCGGGCCCTTGTAGCCGCGGGAGTAGGTGAAATACGCCATGCTCTGCGGCGTCAAATCATATTGTAGGCCGAGCCGGTCGGAATAGGCTGGAACGGTCGTGCCACCCTCGCTGTGGAAGGATGGCGCGATGCCGGTCAGCGACATCTCGGAGCTCGAGATGCGTCCCTGCTGATAATCGAGCGTATCGACCACGCCGCGTACGCCGACCACGCCCCTGAAGCGGTCAGTGAAATGCAGGTTCGCCTCGCCGAACAGGGCCACGTCGTTGCCGTCGGTGCTGTACTGCGCCTGGCCCACATTCGGCACCTGCTTGGGCCCGACCTGTTGCAGGATGTCGCGGCCGTACTGCTCGCTGTCCACGGCAAGCGCGTAGAACAGTCCGACCTGGTAATCGATGAAGCCGCCCTTCGGCGAGGCGAAACGCACTTCTTGGGTGAACTGGTTGAACAGCAGGTAGCCGGTATCGGCCAACTGCGGGTATTTGGGCTCCAAAATCGATGTCTGGTCGTAATCCTGGTGCTGCGTGTTGTGCCAGATGCGATAGGCAGTGATCGAGGTCAGTGTGTAGTCGCCGAGCTGCTTGTCGACGCGTAGCGAGATGCCGCCGTTGTCGTCGTTCGCGGTGCTCGTGAAGTTGTTGTTGATCGTGGTGTTGCCGTTGCCTGCGACCACGCCGGACCTGGCCAGGTCCTGCGCCAGCAAAGGGCTTTGCGTGATCAGGCCGGACGGGTAGGCCGTCTGCGCGGTGCCGGAGAACACGCCGTTCGGCACCGTGTCGTGCGATTTGAGATAGTCGAACTCGAGCCGGACTTTCAGGTCGTCGGACGGCTGGTATTCGAGCTTCGTGCGGAAGCCGTCATGCGTGTAGCCGTTCACTTCCTTGTCGTTATACAGGTTCTTCACGTCACCGTCGAAGCCGCCGGCGAGGATGGAGGTGACGCCGGTAAGATTGGGTGCGAGCGTTCCCGAGACGCCGCCTTCCAGGCGGTACTCGCCGCCGCCGGAATAGCCAGCCGCATCGGCGTAGGCGTGCAGGTCGGCCGTCGGCTCGCGCGTGGTGATGTTGACCACGCCGGCCGACGCGTTCTTGCCGAACAGCGTGCCTTGCGGGCCGCGAAGCACCTCCACCTGGTCCAGGCCGGAGAGGTCCAGCGTGGACTGGCCGGCGCGCAGCAACACCACGTCGTCCAGCACGGTCGATACCGACGGCTCCACGCCGGGCGACGTGGAGATTGTGCCGATGCCGCGTATGAAGATGGTGCGGTCCTTGTTGGACGAGCTGGTGCGGAAATCCGCGCTGGGCACCTGGGCAAGGATGTCCTGCACGTTGTTGAGGTTGTCGCGCTTGAGCTGAGCCGCGCTAAGCACGGTGATGGCGACGGGAACCTTCTGCAACGGCTCGGACCGCCGGCGTGCGGTGACGACGATGTTCTCCAACCCCTGTCCCCCCGCTTGCGCCGCCGGATTTCCGGCCGTGCCGGGCGTGCTGGCCGGGGTCTGCGCATGTAGGGAGGTCGTGGTGAAGGCAACACTCATCAGCAAACACGCGCGCATGCCGCCGGAGCGCGCCGGTGACAGGAATAGCCGATGCATGTTTTGTTCCCCTCCGCAACGTTCATTGCGCGATACGTTTCCCCTGAGAGATACATACTTTCCTAGTAGGATACGTCAAGCGGCCGGTGCTGGAGACGGGGCAGCACGTGGCGGGCGAACAGGTCGCACTCGGCCGCGTGCGGGTAGCCGGACAGGATGAAGGCGTCGATCCCCGCCTGGCGATAGGCTTCCAGCTTGGCCAGCACTTGGTCCGGATCACCGACGATGGCCGCCCCGCACCCCGAGCGCGCCCGGCCGATGCCGGTCCATAGATTGGCTTCGGCGTAGCCCTCGTCGTCCGCGGTGTCGCGCAGTTCGGCCTGCCGCCCGACGCCGAGCGAATTGCTGTCCAGCGAACGTGCCCGGATGCGCGCGCCTTCCGCATCGTCCAGGTGCGAGAGCAGCCGGCGGGCGGCAAGTCGGGCTTCGGCCTCGGTCTCCCTTACGATCACGTGCACACGGTAGCCGAACCGGAGGCGGCGGCCGTGCACGGCGGCGCGTGACGTGAGATCGGCGACGATCTCGCGCACGGCAGGTAGACGGTCCGGCCACATCAGATACACGTCCGCCTGGCGCGCTGCGGTCTCGCGCGCTGCGCCCGACAGACCGCCGAAGTAGAACAAGGGCGCCCGGCCGGCCGACATGCGCAGCCGCGGCGGAGCGATCCTCAGCTTGTAGAACTCGCCGTCGAAGTCGATGTCACGCCCGTCCAGAAGTTCGCGCAAAATCGTCATCGCCTCCAGCGTGCGGCGGTAGCGCGGCGCGCTGTCCAGCACTTCGCCGGGTATGTCGCTGGAGATGATGTTGACGCGCAGGCGGCCGCCCAGCATCTGGTCAATCGTCGCGAGCTGGCGCGCCTGTTGCGGCAGCCACATCTCGCCCACCCGCAAGGCCGCCAGCAGGTGGATGCGGCTGGTCAGCGGCGCCATCGCGGCGGCAAAGGCCATGGTGTCCAGGCCCAGCGCATAGCCGGAGGGCAGCAGCACGTTGTCCATGCCGGCCGTCTCCGCGGCGAGCACGATGTCCCGACAATGCGCGAAGCTGGATTGCAGGCGCGGGTCAGGCACGCCGAGGAACTCGTAGTCGTCGTCGCAAAGGGCGGAGAACCAGGCGACCTCGCAGGAGCCGGTCATGGTAGTGGCGCGCCGCGGGCAGCGGCGTAGATGCCGTACCACTCGGCTCGCGTCATCTGCACGTCCAGCGCGTGGGCGGATTCGCGGATGCGCTCCGGCGTCTGCGACCCGACGATCGGGACCGGTGCCGCGGGATGGGCCATCACCCAGGCGTAAGCCACCGCGGTGCGCGAGGCGCCGCATCTCTGCGCCACGCCGTCCAGGCAGGCGGCCACCGCCCGCGTGCGTGGGTCCGCCGCATCCTGGGCCAGCCGTCCGCCGCCCAGTGGCGACCAGGCGAGCACGCCCAGCCGCTCGCGCATCGCAAAGTCCAGCGTACCGTCCTCTATCGGCCCGATGGCAAGGGCCGACAATTCGGGCTGGGTCGTGGCGAGCGGAAATGGCATGAAACGCACCAGCGCCTCGGTCTGCGCGGGCGTGTAGTTGGACACGCCGGCCGCCGCGATCTTGCCTGAATGCCGGAGCCGATCGAAGGCGCTGGCCACTTCCTCCGGATGGGCCAGGACGTCGGGCCGATGGATCTGGTACAGTTCGACGCGCTCTGTGCCGAGGCGCCGCAACGAGGCCTCGCAGGCGGCCACCAGGCAGGCGGCGCTTGAGTCATAAGGGATGCCCATTGAGATGCCGCCCTTGGTCGCCAGCACGATCCGGCTGCGCAGGCCGGGCTCGGCTTGCAGCACGCGGCCCAGGAGCGCCTCGGCCGCGCCGAACGGCTCGCCGTTGTCGGGGCCATAAACAGCGGCCGTGTCAAACAGCGTGATGCCTGCATCCAGCGCCGCATGGACCAAGGACGCCGCCTGCCGTATATCGCCGCCCTTGAAGCGCCACATGCCCCAGGCCAGGGCCGATACCGCGATGCCCGACTGGCCGAGTTGGCGTGTGCGGGCAGGAAAGGGAAGGGTCATGGCTGTCCGTGCTACCGTGTATGTTGGCATCTGCTAACGTGGCGCCGCCCTGCCGCGCAAGCTTGCCCGGGACAGACGGAGAAGTTGTTGCCCATGCGTTTTGGACTGATCGGCACGGGATTGATGGCACAGGAGCACATCCGCAATTTGCGCCTGGTGGAGGGGTGCGAGGTGGTGGCGCTGGTGGATCCGCAGCAGAGCTCACTTGATTGGGCGCGCGCGACGTTGGGCGGTCAAGCCGGGAGCGTCAGAGGTTTTGCAAACGTGCCGGAAATGCTTGCGCAGGTCCGGCCGGATGCGGTGATCGTCGCTTCACCAAATTACACCCATCACGCTGTACTGGGCCCGTTGTTCGGCACTGGCATCCACATTCTGTGTGAAAAGCCGCTTGCTACCACCATCGAGGATGTGCGCGACCTCGCCGCGCGTGCAGCCACCCACAACGGCGTGTTCTGGGTAGGGATGGAATATCGCTACATGCCGCCGGTGAGCCGCTTCATCGAGCAGGTGCATGCCGGGCGTGCCGGGCGCCTGGTGCGGCTGTCGATCGCTGAGCACCGTTTTCCGTTCCTGCCAAAAGTCAACGACTGGAATAGGTTTAATCGGAATACCGGCGGCACGATGGTGGAGAAATGCTGCCACTTCTTCGACCTCATGCGTGTTATCGTCGGTGACGAGCCTGTGCGCATATTCTGCTCGGGTGGTATGGACGTGAACCACCGCGACGAGCGCTATGGTGGCGCAATCCCCGACATCATCGACAACAGCTATACCACGATCGAGTTTGTCAACGGCGCGCGTGCGATGCTGGACCTTTGCATGTTCGCCGAGGGCTCCGAGGAACAGGAGGTGCTCGTCGCCATCGGTGACACCGGCAAACTCGAGGTGGGAATACCCAGTGGTGTCATCACCCATAGCCCGCGCGGAGCCTTCAGAGATCCTGGACAGCTTTCGCGCGAGGCCGTCGGGGTGGATGCAGCCGTGCTTGCCGCAGGCCATCATCATGGTGCGACCTATTTTCAGCTACGAGCGTTCCTGGACGCGGCTGCCGGGCGCGGCAAGATTGCGGTTACGGCGCAAGACGCCGTGGCAGCCGTGGCAATGGGCTTAGTCGCAGAGCGGAGTGCTGCTGAACACAGATGTGTCGGGATGGAGGAGATCGGCTGAGATTTGGGGATTGCCGCCCCTGTCCTTGCGGGCACCCCAATGTAGCTGACCCCTGCGCTAAAGTGTGTAAGTACAGGGCGCCTTCGAGACCGACGCCTCGTCAGCCTCATCAACTACGGTGGGCGAGGCTGTCACCCCTTGACCCGGAGCCATATGGATGCTGCGGCAGATTTAAACACGCCTTTTCGCCGGCTGGCGGAATCGCTTTGCCCAAATCTACAATCGCTTGTGTAATTTCTCTCGTGAGGGAGAGACCAGATGCAGCCTGTCGCGAGCAACTTTGGCAAAGTAACGTAGGACGTTAGACCGACGAGCTCACCGCAGTGCTTGATCAACCAGGAAACCAGCGAGCTTAAGTCTGGTGCGATCTCCAAATTCCCGTGTATCGCGCCATTGCCGGCGGCTACATCCACGGGGAAGTACCGGCGAGGCGGGACCGGTAAGCTGTTCGGCTGTGTCATTGTGAGTCTTCATGTTGAGTTCGGGCGCCTCGTTGGCATGCCCAGCCCTTGCGGGACCGTACGGCCGGCGGACGGATCTGGTGCGTGTCGCAGGCCACCAGTCGCTCCATCGGCTGGCCGTGACGCACGGCGATGAACACCGACACGCCTGACAGGAAGATCGCCGTCACGGCCAGTATCTTGTCGGCAAGGTTGTGGCCGGTCTTGTGGTGCGTGTATGGATCGATTTCGGGGGTTTCGAGCATGGCTGGCACCAGCGCAGGAGGAGAAGGAAGAAAGGCCTTCTCTTTTGAAGAAAAGAAGCAAAAGACCTTTGTCCGTTTGGCGTGTGACTTTCCGCCAGCACCCGACAGGGAGCAAAAGCTTTTTGGTTTTTTTCTCGAAAAAGGATTGCTTGCTTGCCTTACTCCTCCGCCGCCAGCAACGCCGCGTTCCCCCCCGCAGCCGCCGTGTTCACGCTCACCGTCTGCTCCACCCCGAACCGCCGCAGATAATCCGGCCCGCCCGCCTTCGGCCCCGTGCCGGACAACCCCGAGCCGCCGAACGGCTGCACGCCCACCACCGCGCCAATCATGTTGCGGTTGACGTAGATGTTGCCGGTGGACAGCCGTGCCGCGATGCGTTCCGCCGCCGCATCGATGCGGGTGTGGATGCCGAGCGTGAGGCCGTAGCCGGTGGCCTCGATGGCGTCGACAAGCGCGTCCTGCTCGGACGCACGGTAGCGCACCACGTGCAGCACCGGGCCGAAGATTTCCACGGCCAGGTCGCGCGGGTGGTCGAGCTCGAAGATGTGCGGCGCCACGAAAAAGCCGCGCTCCGGCGCTGTGCCGGCGTAATGCACGCGCGCGGTGGCGCGCATGTGTGCGATGTGGTCCAGCAGCCGGGCCTGCGCCTCGGCATCCACCACCGGGCCGCTGTGCACGCTGGGGTCGCGCGGGTCGCCCAGCTTCAGCTCGCGCGCGGCGCCGGCGAGCATGGCGAACACGCGGTCGGCCACGTCTTCCTGCACGCACAGCAGGCGCAGCGCGGAACAGCGCTGGCCGGCGCTGCGGAACGCGCTCAGCACCGCGTCGTCCACCACCTGCTCCGGCAGCGCTGTGGCGTCGACGATCATCGCGTTGATGCCGCCGGTCTCGGCAATCAGCGGCACGATCGGGCCGTCTTTTGCCGCCAGCGCGCGGTTGATGGCCCAGGCCACCTGCGTGGAGCCGGTGAACGCCACGCCGGCCACGGCCGGGTGGGCCACGAGCTGCGCGCCGACGGCGCCGTCGCCGATGACGAGGTGCAGCGCGCTTGCGGGCACGCCGGCCTGGTGCAGCAGGCGCACGGCCTCGGCGGCTACCAGCGGCGTCTGCTCGGCCGGCTTGGCCACCACGCTGTTGCCGGCGGCGAGCGCGGCGCCGACCTGGCCCAGGAAGATGGCCAGCGGGAAGTTCCACGGCGAGATGCACAGGAAGGCGCCGCGGCCGCGGAGCCGCCACGTGTTGCGCTCGCCGGTGGGGCCGGGCAGCACCGTGCCGGCGCCGAACAGGGCGCGGGCCTGCGCCGCGTAGTAGCGCAGGAAGTCCACCGTCTCGCGGATCTCGGCCACGCCGTCGTCCAGCGTCTTGCCGCCCTCGTCGGCCAGCAGCGCCAGCAGGCGGCCGCGCTGGGCTTCAAGCAGGTCCGCCGCCCGTTCCAGGGCCGCCGCGCGCTCGGCGGCCGGGGTGGCGGACCACGCGCGGAAGCCAGCCCGGGCCGCCGCCATCGCCGCGTCCGCCTGGGCCGGCGTGGCGTCCGTCACCTCGCCGATGACGCGGATGCCGTCCACCGGACAGATCGCCGGGCGGGATGCGCCGGCCACCACGGCGCCGTCGATCACCGGCGCGGCGGTGCCCGGCCCTTCGTGCCGCGTCACCTCGGCCAGCAGGCGCGCGAGCGAGGCGGCGTCGCCGAACTCCACGCCGGCCGAGTTGCGCCGCCCGTCCGGGAACAGGCGCTCGGGCGCCGGGAGCGACGCGTTGCGCGCGCGCGCCGGCGTGCCGACGATGGCGGCCGGCCGGCGCAGCAGCACGTCCAGCGGCACGTCCGCGTTCGCCGCCACCGAGACGAAGGACGAGTTGGCGCCGTTCTCCAGCAGGCGGCGCACCAGGTAGGCCAGCAGGTCCTGGTGCACGCCCACCGGCGCGTAGGTGCGCACCGCGGCGCCGGGGTGGCCTTCCAGCAGCGCGGCGTACAGTGCGTCGCCCATGCCGTGCAGGCGCTGAAACTCGTAACCGTCCGTGTTGCCGGCGCGCTCGATCACGCTGGCCACCGTCAGGGCGTTGTGGGTGGCGAATTGCGGGTAGATGCGCGGGCGCTGGGCCAGCAGCTTCTCGGCGCAGGCCATGTAGCTGAGATCGGTCATCGGCTTGCGGGTGAACACCGGGTAGTCAGGCAGGCCGCGTTCCTGCGCGCGCTTGATTTCGGTATCCCAGTAGGCGCCCTTCACCAGGCGCACCATGAAGCGGCGGTCCAGCGTCTCGGCAAGCTGGCCCACCCAGCCGATCGTCTCTCTCGCGCGCTTGCCGTAGGCCTGCACCGCCAGGCCGAAGCCGTCCCAGCCGGCAAGCTGGCGGTCCTCCGCCACGGCGGCGATCACGTCCAGCGACAGCTCCAGCCGGTCTGCCTCCTCGGCGTCCACGGTGAAGTTCAGGCCGCGTATGGCGGCGGCGCGCGCCAGCTCGCGCACGCGCGGCACGAGCTCGTCCATCACGCGGGCGCGGCTCACCGCCTCGTAGCGCGGGTGCAGGGCGGACAGCTTCACGCTGATGCCCGGGCGGTCCGGCAGCGGCTTGTTGCCGGCGGCACGCCCGATCGCCTCGATGGCGTCGGCGTAGCTCGTCTGGTAGTGCGCGGCGTCGTCGGCGGTGCGGGCGCCCTCGCCCAGCATGTCGAAGCTGTAGCGGAACACCCGGCCGGTGCGCGACTGCGCGCGGCCCAGCGCCTCCTCGATCGTCTGGCCGAGCACGAAGTGGCCACCCATCACCCGCATCGCCTGGCGCATGGCGCTGCGCACGGTGGGCAGGCCCAGCCGGCGCACCACGCCGCGCAGGATGCCTTCCGGCGTGTCGGTGGCCGTCACCAGCCGCGCGCCCAGGCCCAGCGCCCAGGCCGAGGCGCCCACCAGCAGCGAATCCGGCCGCGTCTCCGGACCTTGCGCGAAGCCGCCCTGGCCGAGCTTGTCCTCGATCAGCCGGTCCGCCGTTGCGTCGTCCGGCACGCGCAGCAGGCCCTCGGCCAGCACCATCAGCGCCAGGCCTTCGGGCGTGGACAGCGAATACTCCCGCAACAGCGCCTCGATGCCGCCGATGCCGCTGGCGCCGGCGCGTATGGCAGTCACCAGGCGGCGGGCCTCGGCGTCGATGCGCGCCTCGCGCGCTGGCGCCAGCGTGGCGGTGCGCAGGAACTGCTCGGCCAGCAGCCCGTCATCCGGGGCGTAGGCCGCGTGGAACGCCGGCAGGCCGGGCAAGGCGAGCGCCGCGCTCACAGCCGGTCCCTCACGCTGTCGAGGAAGGCCACGAGGGCCGTGTTCACCTCCTCCGGCCGTTCCTGCTGCACCCAGTGGCCGGCGCCCGGCAGACTGACCTCCACGCGCAAATCTGCGCACATCCGGCGCAGGTTCTCCAACTGGTTGGGCAGCATCTTGAGTACCATCTCGCGGTCGCCGGCCAGGAAGCCGGCAGGTTGCTGGATCACGTTGTCGCCGTAGGCCCGCGAATCCTCGGCGTTCTGCGGGAAGTTTCGGTACCAGCTCAGCGGGCCGCGGAAGCCGCCGACACGGAACGCTGCGGCGTAGGCGGCCAGCTCCTGGTCCGACATGAAAGGCAGCGGGCCGGGCGGCGGGTCGTCCATGCTGTCCAGCATGGTGCTGTCGCGCGGCACGTGGCGGCCGCTGCGGTTGGCCACGCCCTCGCCGCTGCCCATGTAGTAGACGCGCTTGAGCGCCGCTTCCCAGCCGGCGGACGCGAACTCGGCTTCGGCCACGCCTTCGGCCTGGAAATAGCGCATGTAGAAGAAGCGGTCCGGGTAGAGCTTCTCGATAATGTCGAAGAACGGGATCGGCGGCGGGGCGCTGTGCGGGACGCTCAGGCAGAACACGGCCGCTACCTGGTCCGGGAAGCGCAGGGCGCAGCGCCAGGCGGCCGGCGCGCCCCAGTCGTGGCCCACCGCCACCCAGCGCTTCGCCTCAAGCGCTGCGGCGACCGCCGCCATGTCGTCGGCGATCCTGTCCAGCGTGTAGGCGCCGGTCTCGGCCGGCTTGTCGCTGGTGCCGTAGCCGCGCATGTCCGGCACCGCCACGCGCCAGCCGGCCGCCACCAGCGCCGGCACCTGGTGGCGCCAGGACAGGCCGAGTTCCGGCCAGCCATGCATCAGGATCACCAGCGGGCCGTCCCCCTGCACGTCGACCGCCAGTTCTATGTCGCCCGAGCGGATGCGTTGCATGTTGGCTCCTGTTGGTGGCCGGTGTTGGCAAACATTTGGCCAGGGGGGAAGGCAAGGCAAGCAAGCGGTTCTTTTTTGAAAAAACGAACCAAAAAACTTTTGTCTTGTCGGGTGCGCGTTGGTGAGGCGTGGTGTTTCAGCCGTCGGCGACAGCGCAGGCAAAAGCTTTTTGCTTCTTTTTCTCGAAAAAGAAGGCCTTGCTTCCCTTCCCGCCGTAGCCACTAACACGCCTCATGCCGCTGCATTTGATCAAGCTGTCGGTCGGCGCGCGCAGCCTGGACGACCTGCGGCGCTGGCAGGACCGCTGGGGCGCCGCTCACCCGCCGCTTCGCCACACCACCCGCAACCTGCCGCGTCGCGCCGCCGAGGTGACCGATGGCGGCTCGATCTACTGGGTGATCAACGGCGTGGTGCTGGCCCGCCAGCGCGTGCGCGACATCCTGGCCGGCGACCGTGCCGCCGGCTCCAAGGGCTGCGACTTGGTGCTGGACCCCGTGCTGGTGCCGGTGCAGGGGCGGTTCATGAAGCCGTTCCAGGGGTGGCGTTACCTGGACGGCAAGGACGCGCCGCCCGATGCGGCCGAGGGCGGAGGGGAGGCGTTGCCGGCTGAGCTGCAACGGGAACTGGCGCGTCTGGGGCTGCTGTAGACAAGCAGAGTTTGCTTGTCGGGCGCGGATTGTTCCGCACCGCCCGACAGGGAGCAAAGCTTTCTGGTTCATACCCGCGAAAAAAACTGTTGCTTATACTAACGGCCATAAACTTTGACCTATAGACAAGCATGGGGCTCTGCCCCAAAC
>CAXTBC010000044.1:0-37349 GCA_964242595.1 uncultured Acetobacteraceae bacterium
TCTTACAAAATAGGTTCTAAGGACTTGTCCTTAGCGGGGTCCAGGGGCAGAGCCCCTGGCCTTCCTTCACAGGTCAACATTAAAGGCCGTTGGTATGAGATGCCGCGGTTCTGACCGACGGGGGTCTGGGGACTCAAGGCCCCGTTGCACAAGTGCGTGCTGCGCACGACGGGGTTTGAGGCAGGGCCCATACTTCCTCGGCCTTAAGCCCGCGCGTGACGCGCCAGCGTTGCCAGGATCCGCGTGCCCGCCAGCCACGTACCCCGCCAGCTTCCCGCCACCTTCGACTGGCCGGCCACACGCACGTAGTACGGCAGCGGGATCTCCAGCACCCGCAGCCCGGCGCGCGGCGCCTTCATCTGCATCTCCAGGTTCCAGCCATACGTCATCTCGGTCATGCCCAGGGCCAGCAGGTCCGCCGTGCGCAGCGCGCGGAAGGCGCACATGTCCGTGTAGCGGGCGCCGCACAGCACGCCGAGAACGGCGCCGATCAGCCGGCCGGCGGCGACCTGGTGCATCCCCATGCTGCCCGCCTGGCGCTCCGCGCGGGCGCGCGTGGCGATCACGAATCCGGCCCGCTCGTCCATCAGCGGCGCCAGCAGCACGTCGGCCTTCTCGACCGCGTCCGCGCCGTCGCCGTCCAGGAACAGCACGATCTCCGCGCCCAGCGCATGCGCGCGCTCGGCGCCGGACAGGCAGGCGCGCCCGTAGCCGCGTCGCCGTTCGTCCAGCACCTCGGCCCCGTGCGCGCGCGCCTCGGCTACCGTGCCGTCGGTGCTGCCGCCATCCACCACCACCGCCAGGTCCACGCTGGGCGGCAGGCGCGCCAGAGTGGGCCCGATGGCGCCTTCTTCGTTCAGCACGGGGATCACGGCCACGACGCGGGGGGACTCAGGCAACAGGGGGCACTCCGGAAAGCGGGCGGCCGGCACGCAGGTCGTAGGCGGCCAGGAGGAGGGTGGGGACGAACACCAGTGAGGGGATCACGATGGTCGCGTGGTAGGGGTCGGAATAGAGGATCAGCGCGCTGCAGGAGAGGAACACCACGCTGCGCCACGGCACCACGGCGGCGAACAAGGCGAGCCACGAGTAGTACCACGGGTAGTGCGGGCTCATCGCCATCATGGTGCCGGCCGCCAGTATGCCGGCGTTGCCGCAAAACCGGCGCACCTCCGCAGGACCTTCGGCCACACGCTGGCGGAACCCCATCCACAACGCCACGGCGGCCAGCGTCATCGCGCACAGCGCGATGTAGACGGTGCCTGCCACGTGCGGCACATCCACCAGCTGCGCCAGCACCGCCACCGGCCAGAAGCCGCTTCCCTCTGCCATGCCTTCCTCGTGCGTGTAGGCCGGCAGGAACCCCAGCACCTGCCAGCCCGCGCCGCCGTAGATGCCGTAGAGCGCCACCATCACCCCCAGGCAGACTGCCGGCAGCCGCCAGCCCCACCGCCGCCACAATGCCGGCGCCACCACCACGGGCAGGAACTTCACCAGGATCGCGCCTGCCAGCAGCCCGCCCGTCAGCGCCTGACGCCCCGTCGCGCGCGCCAGCAGCGCCAGCCCCAGAAGCCCGACGGCCGCCGCATCCACGTGCCCGTCGGCGCCGAAGCCCCAGATGGCCAGCGGGTTCCAGGCGTAGATCAGCAGCCGCGCCGACGGCAGACCGGCCAGCACCAGCACCCGCCACAGCGCCGCCATGCCCAGCGCTTCGAGCAGAAGCAGCGCAAGCTTGGTGGACGTTACGCTGGAGTGCACGCTGCCGGCCGCCCAGAACACCAGCTGCGCCGCCGGCGGGTAGATCGTGTGGGCATAGTCCAGCCGGTTCATGTTGGGGTACACGGCGGTGTCGCGCAGCCGCGCGAGCGCCGGGTCGTTGGCCACGTACACGTAGGGGTTCATCCCCGCCGCCTGCACCCGCCCGTCCCACACGTAGCGGTACAGGTCGGTGGACATGAACGGCGGCGAGGGCACCAGCGCCAGCCGCACGGCCAGGGCCACGCCGGCTACCACCCATGTTGCGTGGGCCGGCAGCGCTACGCGCAGCACGTAGGCCGCTGCGGCCAGGTAGACGATTGTCGCGGCGCCGAGCAGGCCGACGATCAGGTCCTTGCGCAGCAGGGTGCCGGCCCAGATGGAGCCTGTCTGGTGCAAGAGCGGGGCAGTCAGGATCAGGGCGGCCAGAGCTAGGCCCAGCAAGACGAGGCAAGCGGTTCTTTTTTGAAAAAAAGAACCAAGAAACTTTTGCGCCCTGTCGGGTGGTTCTGGATAAGCGCGCGACAGCGGAGTCAAAGTCTTTTGCTTCTTTTCTTCAGAAAAGAAGGCCTTGCCTACAAGCTCCAGCGCAACCCGCAATTGGCGCACGGCGCGGGCGGCGCGTCGCTCAGCAGGCGCTCGCGGAAGTCCTGGTAGAGCCCGCCGTTCCACATGTCCGCCAGAGACTGCGTCTTGGCGTTCCCGAGGGTGTAGGTCTCGTAGCCCCGCGCGGAGAACGGCGCGATGCAGCAGGGCAGTGCCCGGCCGTGGGCGGTGAAGTACATCAGGCTCCATGGCCGCCGGCAGGTGGCCCAGGGCTGGTCGCCGTGCTGCTGCAGGCTCAGCCCCGGCTCCGTGGCGCCCGAGGCGTCGAGCAGCACGCCCAGGGTGCGGCCCATCGCCACGGCGGCCTCGATGGCGGCCATCTCTTCGGCCTGGGTTCGCTCGAACAGGCTGTTGTCGGCGCGCGCCATGCCGAAGCCGGCCTCGTCGAACACCAGGCGTTGCAGGTGCACCTCGGCCACGCCCATGCTGGCGGCCAGGCGCACGAAATCGGGTAGCTGCTGCACCGTCTCCTTCAGCCCGGTCAGCCAGAGGGAGACCACGGGCTTGGTGGCGCCCACCCGCTCCTGGTACTCGCGCATCAGCCGCACGTCGCGCACGATGCGGTCGAAAAACGGCTTGCCGCGGACCTCGGCGTAGGTGGCCGCGTCGGCGGCGTCCAGGGAGACGCGCAGCTCGTCCAGCCCGGCATCGATCAGCTCGCGGAAGCGCTTCTCGCGCAGCAGGGTGCCGTTGGTGTTGAACAGCACGTGCACGCCGCGCGCTTTCAGGTAGCGGATCATGTCCGGCAGCTCGCGTACCAGCATCGGCTCGCCCACGCCGTGCAGCACGGCGCGCTTCAGGCCGGGCAGCTGGTCGACGATGCTGGTGAACAGCTCCATCGTCATGTCGGCCGGCGGTTCCAGCGCCTCGAAGGTGCGCGGGCAGGTCTCGCACAGCAGGTTGCAGCGGTTGGTCACCTCCAGGTACACGCAGAGCGGCGGGGCTGCGGCCAGCTTGTCGCGCTGCGGCGCCACCTGCTCGAAGTAGCGCCGCGGGTCCGCCGTGCCGGCTTCGGCGCGCAGTCCCGGCAACGTCTCGGCGAGCGTCTCTGACATGCGTGTCGTCTCCAGGGTGTCCACGTCCGTCACGCGGCGTGGCGAAGCTGTTCGGCGAGCCCGAGCCGGCCGATACAGGATATGGTGGCGGGGGCGGAGAACGCATCGCCGGCGCCGGTGCTCGTCTCGTGTAGCAGGCGGCGCAGGGCGGCCGCCTCGTCCACGTCGTACCAGGGCGGCAGTTCGGCCAGTGCGAGGCCGGCGGCCTGCGCGCGCGCGCGGGTCTGCGCGGCCACCGCGTCCGTGCTCCAGGAGATGGAGCTGAACAGGCGGGCGTGGGCGGTGCGCATGCCGAGCAGGTAGTAGCCGCCATCCTGGGCCGGGCCCATCACGGCGCCGGCGCCGGGCTCGGCCAATAGGCGGGCGGCTTCCACCAGCGTGGCGGTGGGCAGCGTGGGGCTGTCCGCGTTCAGCACGCACACGCTGGCGAAGCCTTCCGCCAGCAGGGTGCGCACGGCCCCCAGCAGGCAGCGGCCGAAACCGTCCACGCCGGGCGGCATGTCGCCCGCACCGTCAGCCAGAAGTAGTCGGGTGCCGGGGGCCAGAACGCCGTCGAACAGCGCCTCGTCACCGGCCGGCGCGTAGGCCACCACGGGGGTGATGGCCGCCTGCCGCGCGGCTTCGAACAGGTTGGCGGTGATGTCGCGCAGGAACGCCTGGCTCAGCTCGCACGCCTGCTGCGGCGAGAGCGGCGGGGTGAGCCTGGTTTTGCTGAAGCCTGGACGTGGAGCCTTGGCCATCACCGCGATCGCGCAGCCGGTCGGGGTCATGAGCGCGGCTTATGCTGCATGTGCACAGTATATCGTCCCGGTCCTGCAAAGCCCAAGGCTTTCATGCTGGCGCATTCGGGCGCTTTTAGGGCGGGGTTACACTGAGGAAGTAGGTAGCAGGCACTCCCTTCAAAGGCGAAACGACCGGACTCTTGCGCCAGCCGCTGGCGCGGACCTGCGCCCGGGACCAGACTGCTTTTATTGGGCGGCGGCGCGGCCAGCCTCGTCCAGCGTGCGGGACTCCGCATCCGACAGCTCCACGTCGGCCGCGGCCACGTTCTCCTCCAGGTGCGCGACCGAGGACGTGCCGGGGATCGGCAGCATCACCGGGCTGCGCTTGAGCACCCAGGCCAGCGCCAACTGGCTGGGCGTGGCGCCGTGGGACGCGGCCATCTTGTCGAGCACGGAACCGGGCTTGGCGAGCGCGCCGGACGCCAGCGGGAACCAGGGAATGAAGCCGATCCCGTGTGCCGCGCAATGGTCCAGCACCGCCTCGCTCGTGCGGTCCACCAGGTTGTAGCGGTTCTGCACGGTGGCCACCGGGAACACCCGGCCGGCCGCCTCGATCTCCTCCACGCTCACCTCGCTGAGGCCGGCATGCTTGATGATGCCGTCGTCGAGCAGCTGGCGGATGGCGCCGAACTGCTCGTCGCGCGGCACCTTGGGATCGATCCGGTGCAGTTGCCACAGGCCGATCTGCTCCAATCCCAACAGCCGCAGGCTCATCATTGCCTGCTGCCGCAGGTATTCGGGCCGGCCCACGGGCACCCACACGCCGGGCCCGTTGCGCACCAGTCCGCCCTTGGTGGCGACCAGCATGTCCGGATACGGGTGTAGCGCCGTGCGGATCAGCTGCTCGGAGACGTCGGGTCCGTAGGAATCCGCGGTGTCGATGAAGTTCACGCCCAGCTCGGGCAGGCGGCGCAATGTGGCCAGCGCGCCGGGCTGGTCGGCCGGCTCGCCCCACACGCCTGGTCCGGTGATGCGCATGGCGCCGAAGCCCAGGCGCGTTACCTGGATTGTGCCGCCGACCCTGAAGGTGCCGGACTTTGCTGCGTTGGCGGTCATGGCGGGATCCTTGGTCAGAAGAAAGAAAGCGGTTCTTTTTTGAAAAAAGAACCAAAAAACTTTTGCTACCTGGGCGCGTGCTGCCGGGTAGAACCGTGACAGCCGGACAAAAGTTTTTTGCTTCTTTTTTTCAAAAAAGAAGGCCTTGCTTCTTTGATGTCTCCGCGAACCACTCTGGCCGCCCTGTTCCAGGCCGCGCTAGACGCCGCCGCCCCCGCGCTGTGCGTTCCCCCTTGCCTGCCGCCGCCGCCGCGAGGCCGCACCGTGGTGGTGGGCGCCGGCAAGGCCGCCGCCGCCATGGCGCAGGCGGTGGCGCGCCACTGGCCGGCGGACGCGCCGCTCGGCGGACTGGTGGTGACGCGCTACGGGCACGGCGTGGGCAGGCTGGACCGCATCGACGTGGCCGAGGCCGCCCACCCTGTGCCCGATCAGGCCGGTCAGGACGCCGCGGCGCGCATGCTGGCGCTGGTGGCCGGGCTGGGGCCGGACGACCTGGTGCTCGCGCTGGTGTCGGGAGGTGGCTCGGCGCTGCTGGCGCTGCCGGCACCGGGCCTCACGCTGGCCCACAAGCAGGTGGTGGCGCGCGCCCTGCTGCGCAGCGGCGCCGGGATCGGCGAGATGAACTGCGTGCGGCGGCACCTTTCCGCCATCAAGGGCGGCCGTCTGGCCGCCGCGGCGCATCCGGCCCGGGTGGTGTCCCTGCTGATCTCGGACGTGCCGGGGGACGATCCGGCCGCCGTCGCGTCGGGCCCCACGTTGGCCGACCCGACGAGCCTGGCGGACGCGCGCGCGGTGCTGGCGCGCTGGCGCATTGCGGTGCCTGAGCCGGTGCGCCGCGCGCTGGAGGACCCGGCCAATGAGACGCCCAAGCCGGGGGAAGCCGCGCTGGCTGGCGCCACGGCGCGGCTGGTGGCCACCGCCCGAGGGTCGCTGGAGGCCGCGGCCGAGGCCGCGCGCAGGGCCGGGCTGGCGCCGGTGATCCTGGGCGACGCGATCGAGGGCGAGGCGGCAGAGGTGGCGCGCGCGATGGCCGGCCTGGCGCGCGAGGCCGCCCGCACGGGGAGCCCGGCGGCCCCGCCTTGCGTGCTGCTTTCCGGCGGGGAGACCACGGTGACGCTGGGGGATGCCGTGGCCGGCGGCGGGGGACGCGGCGGGCGCAACACCGCCTTCCTGCTCGCCCTGGTGCTGGCGCTGGACGGCCACCCGGGTATCCACGCGCTGGCCGCCGACACAGACGGGATCGACGGCACCGAGGACAACGCCGGCGCCTGGCTGTCGCCCGACACGCTGGCCCGCGCGAGGGCGGCGGGTCTGGACGCGGAGGCGTTGCTGGCGGGCCACGACAGCTACGGGTTCTTCGCCGGCCTGGGCGACCTGCTGGTGACCGGGCCTACGCGGACGAACGTCAATGATTTCCGGGCTTTGCTCGTTCTGCCTTGAAGCAGGGCAAGGCCTTCTTTTTTGAAAAAAAGAAGCAAAAAACTTTTGCTGACTGGGCGCGCACCTCTCCGCACGACCCGACAGGGAGCAAGAGCTTTTTGGCTCTTTTTCTCGAAAAAGAACTGCTTGCTTGTCGTGCCGTCGCGAACGCCCGGCCGAAGTTTCGCTTCCTCGTTATCGCATCGGTGCGTAACTGGACGGAAAACCGGGGAAGAGACGATGTTCCACCAGCTTCTGACGCCCATCGCAGGCAGCCTGTCGCTGTCCGTGCTGGTGGCCGCGATACCCGTGATCGTGGTGCTGGTGCTGCTGGGCATCGCGCGCCGGCCGGCCTGGCAGGCGTCGCTCGCGGGGCTGGTGGCGGCGTTCGGCGTGGCGGTGCTGGGCTGGCATTTCCCGCCGGTTCTGGCCGTGAGCTCGGCCGCCGCCGGCGCAGTGTTCGCGCTGTGGCCGGTGATGTGGATCGTCTTCAGCGCGCTGCTGCTCTACAATATCGCGGTCGACTCCGGCCGCTTCGACGCTTTCCGGGACTGGGTGCTGGATAACCTGCCCGACGACAGGCGGGTGGTGCTGATCGTGATCGGTTTCTGCTTCTGCTGCCTGCTGGAGGGCATCTCCGGTTTCGGCACCTCGGTGGCCATCACCAGCGCGTTGCTGATCCTGGTTGGCTTCCCGCCGTTGGAGGCGTTGACCTTCACGCTGATCTTCGACACCGCGCCGGTGGCGTTCGGCGCCTTGGGCGCGCCGATTACCGTGCTGGGGCAGGTCACCGGCCTGTCCGCCGTAACGCTCGGCGCCATGGTGGGCCGGCAACTGCCGGTGATGGCGATGCTGCTGCCCTTCTACGTGATGGTCATCTACGGGGGCTGGCGCAGCGTGCGCGCGCTGTGGCCCGTGCTGTTGGTGGCCGGCGGAAGCTTTGCAACCGGCCAGTTCGTCAGCTCCAACTACCTCGACTACGCGCTGACGGACGTGTTCTCGTCGCTTTTCGCCCTGGCCGTGACGCTGGCTTTCCTGCGCGTGTGGCATCCGGTGCACGACCCGGCGTTCGCCGTGGGCCCACGCCCCCTCGAGGCAGCGCGTGCGGGGGGCGTCGTGCCGGCGTGGCAGGGCTGGCTGCCGTGGATCGTGGTCAGCGCCGTCGTCATCGCGTGGACGCACTTCAAGGTGTTCGCACTGGGTGCGCAGACCATAGCTTGGCCCGGGCTGCACAACCGTGTGCTCATCAAGCTTTACCACGACAAGCCATACGCCGCGACGTATGTCTTCCAGCCGCTCGCCTCGGGCACGGCCATCCTGCTGTCGGCGCTGGCCGTGGCCGCGATGGTGGGCGTAGGGCCGGGCGGCATCCTGCGCGCGGCGGTGACCACGTGGCGGCAGGCGCGCATCGCCATCCTGACGGTGGCACTCATCGTGGCGCTCGCCTACCTGATGAACTACTCGGGAATGACCTACACGCTGGGCCTGGGCGCATCGAAGACCGGCCTGCTGTTCCCGCTGCTGTCGCCGTTCCTCGGATGGCTGGCGGTGTTCCTGTCGGGCAGCGACACGTCCGGCAACGCGCTGTTCGGCAATTTGCAGGTGGTGGCGGCCAACCAGCTCGGGCTGAACCCGGTGCTGATCGCGGCTACCAACTCGTCGGGCGGCGTGATGGGCAAGATGATCTCGCCGCAGAACATATCCACCGGCGTTGCGGTGACGGACCTGAAGGGGCAGGAGGGCGTGGTGTTCGCGCGCACGTTCGTCCACAGCATCGTGCTGACCGTGGTGCTGGGGATGCTGGTGCTGCTGCAGCAATACGTGCTGAGCGGGATGATTCCGAAGTAAGTGCAGGCGAGGCCTTCTTTTCTGAAGAAAAGAAGTAAAAGACTTTTGCTACTTGGGCGCGTATCTCTCCGCGCCACCCGACAGGAACAAAAGCTTGGTTCTTTTTCTCGAAAAAGAACTGCTTGCTTCCTTGAAGGTTTTTTCGAGGCTGTGCAGTGTTCCCGGATGATCTACCTGGACGACATGCAGGAGGGTGACCGCACGACCCTCGGCCCTATCCACGTCACGCGCGAGGACGCGCTCGACTTCGCGCGCAAATACGACCCGCAATCCTTCCACCTGGACGATGCCGCCGCGGCCGCGCATCCGTTCTTCAAGAAGCTCGCCATCAGTGGCTGGCAGACCTGCGCGCTGACCATGCGCTTGATGGTCGACGACATGCACGCCCGCAACATGCAGTCGCTCGGCTCGCCGGGGATCGACAACATACGCTGGCTCAAGCCCGTCCATCCCGGCGACGACCTGACGCTGGAGTCCGAGACCGTCGAGGTGCGTGCATCCCGCAGCAAGCCGGAGATGGGTTCGGCGCGGCGCAGGTACGTGTGCCGGAACCAGGATGGCGACGCGGTGATGACGATGGAGGCGACCGGGCTTTTCCTGACAAGGCCCAGGTAACGCCGGAGGCTGTCGACAGGCACGCGGCCGCAGGAACTTCCGCGTCCTCGGGATATACCTGCGAGGCCGCCCTGGAACCGCGTCCCCCTGCCACCCGTTCCCCCATCCAAAAGGGGAGCCCCGCAACCATGCCCGACGCCAACGCGCCCAACATGATCGTCGCCATCGAACACCACCAGGCGCGCATCTTCCAGATCGACGTGCACTCCCACGACGTGTCCGAACACACCATCAGGCCGCACGACCCGCACCATTTCCGCCATCACCTGACCCACAAGAACGAGGATCACGAGCAGGGCCAGCGAGCCTCGGAAGACCCCGCGTTTTACGAGCAGGTGTGCCAGGCGCTGGCGGGCGGCAACAGGATCGTGATCGTGGGCCATGGCACCGGGCATAGCAACGCCGGCCACCATCTGGCCGAACATCTGCGCGCCAAGCACAGCGAGACCGCGCGGCGCATGCACGAGGTGACCGCGGACCTTTCGGCGGTGACGGACAACCAGTTGCTGGCGTTGGGGCGCAAGGCGCTTCATTAGGGTAGCGCGGTATGTCGCAAGCAAGCATGGGGCTCTGCCCCAAACCCCGCTGGGGCCTCGAGGCCCAGACCCCAATCTGTTTAGGATCTCTTACAAATAGGTCCTAAGGACTTGTCCTTAGCGGGGTCCAGGGGCAGAGCCGCTGGCCTTACTTTTTCAGTTCAAGCCGCAGATACAGGCCACGTTCAACCTTTCGCTGTCTGCAGCAACGCGGTGGCCCAGCCGCGTTGCTGGTGACGGCACGCATTCCCGTAGCCCTATTCCAGGAGAAGCGCCCATGTTCATGCGCATCGACAAATTGCAGGCAGCCCTTCCAGAACCCAAAAAGCCCGATCCCAACGCCGGTGCAGCCCTGCAGGAGCTTCTCGGCGGCAAGTACGGCGAGATGTCCACTTTGGGCAACTACATGTTCCAGAGCTTTAATTTCCGCAGCAAGAGCAAGCTGCGGCCGTTCTACAGCCTGGTAGCGGCCATCACCGCCGAGGAACTGGGCCATATCGAGCTCGTCAGCAACGGCGTGGCCATGCTGAACAACGGCCCCGGCGACCCCACCGAGGACGTGGACGTCTCCAAGGCGCCGTTCGAGGAGATGCAGGACATCCGGCTTGCCTCGTCGTTCCTGTCCAACGGCGGCGGCGCTATGCCGATGAACGCCAACGGCGCATCGTGGAACATGGATTTCGTGACCACCACGGGCAACGTCATCATCGACCTGCTGCACAACTTCCACCTCGAGTGCGGCGCCCGCATCCACAAGCTGCGCGTGTACGAGACGATGACGGAGCCCACCGGCCGCGAGGTGTGCGGCTACCTGCTGGTCCGCGGCTCGGTGCACGCGCACGCCTACGCGCTGGCCATCAAGAAGATCACCGGCGTGGAGATCGAGAAGATGCTTCCCACGCCGAACATCAACCTCAGCAAGATCCCCGAGTGCCAGAAATACCTCGACGAGGGCAGCCATCGCCGGCTGTACCGCTTCAGCCCGAACGACTACAAGGAGATGAGCGGCATCTGGGGCAACGGCGAGATGGCCCTGCCTGGCGACCCGCCGGGTGAGCTCGAAGTGGTGGACGGACACCCCGAGGGCGGCAAGATTTCCGACTTGGCCGGCAATTACGGTGCATTTACGCCGGACTACGCACCGGAAGAGATGTTCGACATCGCAACCAAGCTCTATAAGAAGTCTCGCTAGGCCGAAGACGCCGAGGCTGCCGCGTCCTTCACCCAGGGGCGTGGCAGCCCGGCTTCCCCCACGGGTCCGGCACGGCTGCGTTGGTGTGATCGTCGGAGACCTGGAAGTGCTGAACCAACGGCTTATCCTGTGGCTGGCCGTCCTGGGCATGCTCTCTGCGCGAGCCGGCGCGACCCCGCCATTGATCGAGTTGCCGGTGCCGTCTGCCCACCCGGGCATGCCGATCCCGTTGCCGCCGCTGCGTCAGGGTCCTGGCGTGCCGGCGTCTCCCCCCGCCGTCTCTGCGCTGTCCACACGTTCCTTCGCTTTGCCGGACTGGGTCACCAAGCCGCAGCTGGCCAGCCCGGCGGGGCCGGCGGTCAACGGCACCGCCAGCGCTTCCGACAGCGCGGACGGGCTACGGGCGGCGATGGCGGCGGAGGTGGCCAACCTGCTGCCGCCATCGCGCGTCCACGCCGCCAACACGGCCTGGCGGGCGGCTGGCATGCTGCGCCTGGCCGGCCAGCAGATCGACACGCCGCAGCTCGTGGTGGTGGTGGACCGCAACCCGGCGGTCGAAACTCTCTCGCTGATGCTGGCGCGGCCGGGAGCGCCCGACGGCTGGCAGCTCATCGGTGCCGCCCACGTCTCCACCGGGCAGTCCGGCCGCAAGGACTACTACATCACGCCGATCGGGGTGTTCGCCCACACCGACGCCATCCTCGATTTCCGCGCGCTGGGCACCTATAACGAGCACCACGTGCGCGGTTTGGGCTTGGCCGGCATGCGGGTGTGGGATTTCGGCTGGCAGTGGGCGTTGAAGGGCTGGCACACGGACAACGCCGGCGGCGACATCCGCCTGCAGATGCACGCGACGGACCCCAAGCTGCTGGAGGGCCGCCTGGGGCGCCCGGCCAGCGAAGGCTGCGTGCGTGTCTCGTCGAGCATGAACAAGTTCCTGGACCGGCACGGCGTGCTGGATACCGATTACGAGCGCGTGGCGGTGACGGACGTGCGTTTCAACGCGTTGCTGGCAGCCAACCGCACGCCGACCAGGCTGGCTGGCCGCCTGCTGATCGTGATCGACACGCGGTTGCCGGCGGACGCGCCGCCGACGCAGGCGAGCCGGCCGGCGGACTGGCCGGATCCTAACCAGGTGCCTGGCGATGCTTCGGCCGGGACGCAGTAGGCCAGGCGAGAGGCCCTGTTTGCGTTGAGGCTGAGCTCTGCCGAGGCAGCAAGGCCTTCTTTTTTGAAAAAAGAGGCAAAAAACTTCTGTCCTTGCGCCCTATCAACGCTCCTGATTTATCCTGCGGCACTCGGCTGGCTCAGATGCGGGGAAGTAAAAGTTTTTTGGTCCTTTTTTCAAAAAAGGACTGCTTGCTTCGATAGATAAGCCTGGAAGCGCGTCACGCGCGACACACGGCCGTTTTCACCTGTAGATCAGGGTCCCAGGCCCGGCCTCGGTGAACAGCTCCAGCAGCACCGCGTGCGGGATGCGGCCGTCCAGGATCACGCAGCCCTTGGCGCCCATTTCCAGCGCCTCGAAGCAGTTCTCCACCTTCGGGATCATGCCGCCGCTGATGGTGCCGTCGGCGATCAGCGCGCGCGCCTCGCTTACGGACATCTCGGCGATCAGGTTCTTGTCGCGGTCCAGCACGCCGGCCACGTCCGTCAGCATCAGCAGGCGGGTGGCGTGCAGCGCGCCGGCGATGGCGCCGGCCGCGTCGTCGGCGTTGATGTTGTAGGTCTGCCCGTCCGAGCCGAGGCCCACGGGGGCTACCACGGGGATCAGGCCGGAGCCGGTGAGCGCGTGGATCACGCGGACATCCACGTGCTCGGGCTCGCCCACGAAGCCCAGGTCGAGCACGTGCTCGATGTGGCTGTCCGGATCGACCACCGTGCGGGTCATCTTGCGGGCGCGGATCAGGCCGCCATCCTTGCCCGAGATGCCGACGGCCAGCGCGCCGGCGCGGTTGATCAGCTCGGTGACGTGTTTGTTGACGGTGCCGGCCAGCACCATCTCGACCACCTCGACCATCGCCGCGTCGGTCACGCGCAGGCCGTCGATGAACTCGCTCTTGATGGCCAGGCGCTGCAGCATGGCGTTGATCTGCGGGCCGCCGCCGTGGACCACCACGGGGTTCACGCCCACCTGCTTGAGCAGCGCCACGTCGCGGCCGAACTCGGTGGCCAGGTCCGGGTCCCCCATCGCGTGACCGCCGTACTTCACCACGATGGTGGCGCCTGCGTAGCGGCGCAGGAACGGCAGCGCCTGGGCCAGGATGGCGGCCTGTTCGGTGGCGCGGCGCAGGGCTTCGGGGGAGTGCGACATGGGGATGGGGTAGGGGCTGGGAGGAAGGCAAGGCAAGCAGTTCTTTTGGCCGACTCAGCCGGGTGTTGCGGAAGGTCGGCGACAGCTTGCTCGCCGCCGCCAGAGCGACCCGCGCCGGCACGCACCTCGGGCAGGGTCAGCCGACAGGAACCCCCTGCCGCCTCCAGTTGCCTGCACCGGGCAGCCCCGGTCAGCCGGGAAAGTTCTCCTGCTCGCTGTTCCGCCCGGCCGGCTCGGCCAGCCCTGCCAGCCGGGCACGCAGCGCCTCTATCCCTTCGCCGTTCCGCGCGCTGGTTGCCAGCACCTCGGGATAGGCGGCCGCGTGGCCCTTCATCGCCGCTTCCACCTCGGCCCGCTTGCGCGCCAGGCGGTCCGGTTTCACGCCGTCGATCTTGGTGAGCACGAGCTGGAAGGCCACCGCCGCGCGGTCGAACAGGTCCATCACGGCGAGGTCGGACGCCTTCAGCTCGATTCGCGCGTCCAGCAGCAGCACCACGCGGCGCAGCACCACGCGTCCGCGCAGGAAATCGAACATCAGCCCCTGCCAGTCCTCCTTCACCGCCTTGGCCGCCTGCGCGTAGCCGTAGCCGGGCATGTCGACAAGGACCAGGCGGCCGGCCAGGTCGAAGAAGTTCAGCTGCTTGGTGCGGCCCGGCTCGCTGGACGCGCGGGCCAGGGCCTTGTGGCCGGTGAGCGCGTTGATGAGCGAGGACTTGCCGACGTTGGAGCGGCCGGCGAAGGCGACTTCCGGCCCGCGCGGGTCAGGGAGCTGATCAATGCGCTGGGCCGCGTAGTAGAACCGGCACTCGGCGGCGAACAGCAGGCGGCCGGCTTCGAGCTCGGCGGCTTGTTCTTCGGGTGGGGTCACGGAAGGCAAGGCCAGGGGCTCTGCCCCTGGACCCCGCTAAGGACAGTCGTCCTTAGAACCTGTTTGTTCGAGTGGTTTGCGAAGGGGGCCAACGAGGCCGTGGCCACAGCACGTGCGGCCCCCTTCGCAAACCACTCAGGCGAAGCCGGGGTCTGGGGACAAGTCCCCAGCGGGGTCCAGGGGCAGAGCCCCTGGCCTTGCCTTCCCTGCCTCACGTCCGAACCACGCGCGCCGAGGGCGTGAGCTTGGCCTGGCGCTGGATGTACCACTGCTGGATGAACGTCAGCGTGTTGTTCCAGCTCCAGTAGATCACCAGCCCTGCCGGAAAGCGGCCCATGGTGAACATGAAGATCAGCGGCATGAACTGCAGCATCCGTGCCTGTGCGGGGTCCGGCGGCGGCGGGTTCAGCTTCTGCTGGATGTACATCGTGGCGCCCATCACCAGCGGCCAGATGCCGAGGTGCAGGTAGGGCGAGAACGTGCTGGGATCGCCCGGGATGAGGCCGAACAGGTTGAAGATGTTGGTGGGATCGACCGAGGACAGGTCCTGGATCCAGCCGAAGAACGGCGCGTGGCGCATCTCGATGGTGACGAGGATCACCTTGTAAAGCGCGAAGAACACCGGGATCTGCAGCAGCATGGGCGCGCAGCCGCTGACCGGGCTGACGTTCTCCGACTTGTAGACCGCCATCATCTCGGATTGCAGCTTGGTCGGATCGTCCTTGTAGCGTTCGCGCACCGCGGTGATCTTCGGGCCCAGCAGCCGCATCTTGCCCATCGAACGGTAGGAGCGCGCGGCGATCGGGTAGAACAGCGCCTTCACGCCGAGCGTAAAGATCATGATGGCGATGCCGAAATTGCCGACGACGTTGTAGAGGTAGTCGATGGCGTAAAAGAACGGCTTGGTGAGGAAGAAGAACCAGCCCCAGTCGACGGCGTACGTGAACAGCGGGATGTGCGCCTGGGTCTCGTAGCGGTCCAGCAGGTGAACTTCCTTGGCGCCGGCGAACACGCGGCTGTCGTAGGTAGCGTCCGCTCCTGCGGCGGCTTGTAGCGGCGCGGTGGTCAGGTAGTTCACCTCGAAACGGTCGGCGCCGTTGTCGAGCCAGTGCTTCCACTCGGTTTTGACCGGAATCGCCTGGTCGGGGACCAGCGCGGTAAGCCAATACTTGTCCGTGAAGCCGGCCCAGCCCCCGGTGCCGGTGTGGCTGTAGCCGACACCGTCCGCCTTTTCCGCCTGGGATTTAACCTTGCCGTAGGCGAGGTCCTGCAGCTGGTTGTCCTGGATGCCCAGCAGGCCTTCGAACACGTTGTAGCCGGCCGTCTGCGGCAGGTAATCGCGCCGCACGCGCTGCCAGGGCCAGAGCTGCACCGCCATGGGACCGGCGTTGTGCACGCTCTGGCGCACGGAGAAGACGTAGTTCTCGTCCACCGCGAAGGTGACGTGGAAGGCCAGGCCGGCGCCGTTGTCCCAGGCGATGGTGACCGGATGGCCGACGCCCACGGTGCCGCCGGGGCTGGTCCAAACCGTGTCGTTGTCGGGCAGCCTGATACCGTCGGCGGCACTCCAGCCGAATTGCACGTAGCTGGGCTGCGGGTCCGATTGCGGCTCCAGCACGCGCACCAGCGGCGAGGTCTTGGACACCGTCTCGCGGTAGTCACGCAGGCGCAAATCGTCCAGCCGCGCGCCGAGCAGGCTGATGCTGCCAGTCACCCGAGGCGCCTCGACCGCCAGGCGGGGCACCTTGGCCGGGTCCATCGTCGGTGGCGGCACGTGTTCCGGCTGAGTGCCGGGGGGGGCGGGGTCGTGGGTGGGGCCCGGCACCTGGTCACTGGGCGTGTTGCGCGTGGTCTGCACCGCCTGCTGGGCCAGCTGGGCGTGGTTCTTGGCCGGCGCCAGGTACTGGAACACCAGCAGGATGGCGGCCGACAGGGCGATGAACAGCGGCAGGCGTTTCTGGTCCATCAGCTTGCCTTGAATTTTTCCGGGTGGTTGTGCCCGCAGGGCGGCACGGGATCGTAGCCGGCGCCACCCCACGGGTTGCAGCGCAGGATGCGCCAGGCGGCAAGCGCCAGGCCGCGCAACGCGCCGTGGGTGCGCAGCGCGCCGATGGCGTAGGCGCTGCAGCTCGGCTCGAACCGGCAGGCCGGCGGGAACAGCGGCCGCAGCACAAGCTGGTAGAGGCGGACGGCCAGGGCAAGGAGGGCGCCTGCGGGTTTCATGGCACCTGCGCGGTCGCCACGCCCAGCTTGGCCAGGCCGCGGCGCAGGTCGTCGATCAACAGGGCGAACGGCCGGGTGCGGGTGGTGTCGCGCCCTACCAGCACCAGGTCGGCGCCGGTGGCGGGCGTCTCGGCCAGTAGCAGTCGGGCCGCTGCCCGCAGCCGACGACGGGTGCGGTTGCGCACCACGGCGTTGCCCACCTTCTTGGTGACGGTGAAGCCCAGCCGCACGGGTGCCGTGTCCCCGCGCTGCATGGCCTGCAGCACCAGGCCCGGGGATGGCGCCTTGCGTCCCTTGGACGCCACGCGGAGGAACTCGGCGCGGCGTTTGAGGTGCGGCGGGCGCGCCCCTGCCGGCATGATGGCTAGGCTGAAAGCTTCTTGCGGCCCTTGGCACGGCGGTTGGCGATCACCTTGCGGCCACCAACCGTCTCCATGCGGGCGCGGAACCCGTGCCGGCGCTTGCGGACGAGCTTGGATGGTTGATACGTACGCTTCACGGACGAAACTCCAACGGCTTGCGCGGGACGCTGCCGCCCCGTGTGTCAAGCAGCGGCTTATAGGTTCTCCGGACCGCCGCCGTCAAACCCGTGTCGGGTGGGTCCAACGGAAACCCAGCTCAGGAGCAAAAGCTTTTTGCTTCTTCTTCCCGAAAAAGAAGGCCTGTCTTTCTTCCCCTGATTTCACCCTTGCCGCGCACTATGTAGTGCGCGAACCACAGGTAACCCCATGCGCCGCTCAGCCCCGATCTTCCTAGCCCTGTTGCTCGCCTTGGCGCCCGCTATGGCCGGTGCCAGGCCCGGCAATGGCGGCTCGTTCGGCAGCCGCGGCAGCCGAACCTACTCCACCGCGCCGAGCACCAGCACGTCGCCGTTCGGGGCGGCACCGATCCAGCGCAGCTACACGCCCAACAACGGCTTCAGCTCCGGTTCCGGTTACGCCAACCCCGGCTACGGCACCGCAGGTTACGGTGGCGGCTTCCGTCCGCGCTCGGCGTTTACCAGCGGGTTGCTGGGCGGGCTGCTGGGCGCAGGCATCGGAGGCATGCTGTTCGGCGGCGGCTTCTTCGGCGGGATGCATGGCGGCGGCGGGCTGCTCGGCCTGCTGTTGCAGCTTTTCCTCCTCTACATGCTCGGCAGTTGGCTATACCGGCGCTTCTTCGCCGGCAACTTGGCGTTCGCTGGCGGCGGCATGTTCGGCCGCCCGGGTCAGCCGCAAGGCGGGCGCCCGCAGGCTGGTTTCCTGGGCGGCGGCAGTCGCGCGAGCCGTCCGGTGGCCTTGGCCCCGCCCGACTACCAAGCGTTCGACCAGCTGCTCCACGGCATCCAGGCAGCCTGGTCCGCGCACGACCTGACCGGCCTGCAGGCGATGACCACGCCGGAGATGACGAGCTTCTTCGCCGAGCAGATGGCCGAGCAGACCAGCCGCGGCGTGCGCAACATCGTCACCAACGTGCAGCTGCAGAAGGGCGACCTGTCGGAAGCGTGGTCCGAGGGCAACCGCGAATACGCCACGGTGGCGATGCGCTTCTCCATGCTGGACGTGACGAAGGACGCGGGCGGACGCGTGGTGGATGGCAGCCCGACCGAGCGGGTGACGGTGGCGGAGGTTTGGACGTTCTTGCGCGCCTCTGGCGGGCGTTGGGTTTTGTCGGCTATCCAGCAGGCGAAGTAAGGCAAGGAAGGCCTTCTTTTTCGAGAAAAAGAAGCAGAAAGCTTTTACTACCGGGCGCGGCTTTCTCCGGGCACACCCGACAGGGAGCAAAAGATTTTTGGTTCTTTCTCTTGAAAAGGAACTGCTTGCTTTGTGTTAAGTCATCGCGGAGCTACGCATGAGCAACGTTGAACTACTGCACCGGCGTAACGCCGCCGTGCCGCGAGCCTTGAGCCACGCCACCTCGGTCTATGCGCACCACGCGCGCAACGCCGAAATCTGGGACGTTGAAGGTAGACGCTACGTGGATTTTGCCGGCGGAATCGCCGTGCTCAACACCGGGCATTGCCATCCGCGAGTGATCGCGGCCGCCACCGAACAGATGAACCGCTTCACCCACACCTGCGTGCAGGTGCTGGCCTACGAGCCCTACGTGGCGCTGGCGGAACGGTTGAACGCGCTGGCGCCGTTCGAAGGCCCCGCGCGGACCATCTTCTTCACCACTGGCGCCGAGGCAGTGGAGAACGCGGTGAAGATCGCCCGCGTGGCGACGGGGCGCAGCGGCATCATCGCGTTTGCCGGCAGCTTCCACGGCCGCACCATCATGACCAGCGCGATGACGGGCAAGACGCTCCCTTACAAGCGCGGCTTCGGCCCGTTCCCGGCCGAGATCTACCACCTGCCGTTCCCCATCGAACACCACGGCACCACGGTGGCCGACTCGCTCAAGGCACTCGAGTTCCTGTTCCGCGCCGACATCGAGCCCAGCCGCGTGGCCGCCATCATCATCGAGCCGGTGCAGGGCGAAGGCGGATTCTACGAGGCGCCGCACGACCTGCTGACCGCATTGCGCCGCATCTGCGACCAGCACGGCATCCTGCTGATCGCCGACGAGGTACAGTCCGGCTTCGCGCGTACCGGCCGCATGTTCGGCATCGAGCACTCCGGCGTGCAGCCGGACCTGGTCACCGTCGCCAAGTCGCTGGCCGGCGGCTTTCCGTTGTCCGGCGTGATCGGCCGCGAACACGTGATGCAAGCGGCCGATCCCGGCGGCCTGGGTGGCACCTACGCCGGCAACCCGATCGCCTGCGCCGCCGCGCTGGCGGTGCTGGACGTGATCCGCGACGAAGGCCTGCTGGCCCGCGCAGACGTGATCGGTGCGCGCATCAAGGCGCGGGTGGCCGAGATCGCCCAGCGCAACGACACGCTGCCGGTGGGGGCTATTCGCGGTCCAGGTGCCATGATCGGCTTCGAGATTTTCAAGGAGCGCGGCGGCACCGAGCCGGACGCGGAGGCCACGAAGCGGGTGACGGCGCGTGCGCTGGAGCACGGGCTGGTGCTGCTCTCCTGCGGCGTGTTCGCCAACGTTATTCGGGTGCTGGTGCCGTTAACGGTGGAAGACGAGGTGCTGGAAGAAGGGCTGCGGATGCTGGAGGGGGCTTTGACCGCCTAGCGTCGCCGGATCAGGTGTGGTCGGATCCGGCGTGCCTGACGTAATTAGCGCATTCGATGACCAGCGTTGATGAGGTGCAGGTTGCCGGGCCCGCAGCTTCAGGCGCAGACCGCAAGGGATCCGGTCACATGTGCTTCGGCGCCCTTGCCGAGGCGGCGACCTCCTCATGCCTGGTCTGGATCCACTCGATGCCAGGCTCACGGCGAAGGCGCTCGGTGGCGTCACTGAGGCTAGCCTGCAATGCCGCAAACGCGCTTCACCCCCGCCCACTTCAAGGTGACGACGAGAAGATCGGCGACCTTGGCCTTGCTCGTCGTCAAGCTCCACCCAAACCGTTGCCGACCATCTTGCGCGCGTCGACGATCTGATCGAATTGCGTCTCGCTGACGTCGCCGGACTTCACCGCCGCCTGCCTGAGCGTAAGGTCCTCGTCCATCGCCTTGTGAGCGATCCTGCTCGCTTTGTCGTAGCCGATGACCGGGCTGAGGGCCGTCACCAGCATCACCGATTGCTCGACATTCTGCTTGATCCGTTTCTCGTTCAGCTTGGTCCCTTCGACCGAGTAGAGCCTGAACTTCTCGCTGCCATCCGCCAGGATGCGGGCCGAGTGCAGGAAGTTGTTGATGATGATCGGCCGCATCGCGTTCAGCTCGAAGTTGCCCTGGCTGCCGGCGAACGCCACCGCGTTGTCCTCGCCGAGTACCTGGATCGCGATCATGACTATCGCCTCGCACTGGGTCGGGTTGACCTTGCCTGGCATGATCGAGCTACCGGGCTCGTTCTCCGGCAGCAGCAATTCGCCAAGGCCGCAGCGCGGACCTGAGGCGAGCCAGCGCATGTCGTTGGCAACTTTCATCAAAACGATGGCGACGCCACGTAGCGCGGCGTTCGCCCGGACCATCGCGTCGAGTGAACCTTGAGCGGCGAACTTGTTCGGCGCGGTGACGTAGGGCTGTCCGGTCAGCTCGGCGATCCTTTCCGCAACCTTCGCGCTGAAGCCAGGGGGCGCGTTGAGCCCGGTGCCGACAGCGGTGCCCCCGATCGCCAGTTCCATCAGCCCGGCGCGTGCCTGAGTGACCGCCGCCATCGCATCGCGGAGCTGGTGGACGTAGCCCGACCACTCCTGCCCCACGGTCAGCGGCACGGCGTCCTCCAGGTGGGTGCGGCCGATCTTGACCACGTCCTTCCAGTCCGCGGCTTTGACCTCGATCGCTTTTGCGAGCGCGTCGAGTTGAGGCAGCAGCCGCCCGTCCAACTCCCTCACCGCGGCGACATGCATCGCCGTCGGAAAGCTGTCGTTGGAGGACTGGCCCATGTTCACGTCGTCGTTGGGATGCACGGGCGTCTTGCTGCCGAGTTCGCCCCCGAGCAGCTGGATGGCGCGGTTCGAAATTACCTCGTTGACGTTCATGTTGCTCTGGGTGCCGGACCCGGTCTGCCAGACGAAAAGGGGAAAATGCTCGTCCAGCTCGCCGGCGATCACCTCGTCGGCGGCACGGATGATGGCCGAAGCCTTCGGGTCCTCGAGCCTTCCATCGGCTTGGTTCACCAACGCGGCCGCCTTCTTCACCAGGCCATAGGCATGGTAGAGCTCCGTCGGCATGCGGTCGTTGCCGATCGAGAAGTGGATCAGGCTGCGCTGCGTCTGGGCGCCCCAGTAGCGATCCGCTGGGACTTCGATGGTGCCCATGGAGTCCGTTTCAGAGCGCTTGCCCTTCGTGTCGATGCCGATCGGCACGTCCTTCATGCCGTGCTTGCCGAGACCGAACATGTTCAAGTCTCCGTCTTGTATTCGGGCTTGTAGAGCATGCCCTCGATCCAGGTCCGGATCTCCTGCGGCCGTTCTGCCGTGGCCAGGCCCTCGTCGAACATGTACTCGGCGATGCGGGTGGCGGTCGCTACCTCGGTCTCCAGGATATGCGCCTGGTTCGGGTAGAGCATGCCCTTGTCACGCAAGTCCTGGCCGACCTGGTCGGCACTGGCCTCGGCCGCCACGATGAAGCATTCGTCGGTGATGCGGGTTGGACGGGCGGCGTAGGTGGCGAGCCCGATCGCCGGGAAGATGTAGAAGTTGTTTGCCTGCGCGGGATGGTAGGTCTTGCCCTCGATCGTCACGTCCGGGAACTGAACACCGGCGGCATAGAGTGCCTTACCTTTGCTCCAGGAGTAGGCCTGCTCAGGAGTGCACTCCGCTTTCTCGGTGGGGTTGGACAGCGGAAAGATGATCGGCCGTTCATTGAGCTTGGCCATCGCCTCGACCACACGCTGGTCGAACGCGCCGCCCTTCGTGCTGACGCCGATCAGGGCTGTCGGCTTGAACGCCTCGATTGCCCTGACGAGTTCCTTGGTCGGCTCGGCCTTGTGCGCATAGACCTTCTGCGACGGTGTCAGGTCATCCCGCGACAGTTCGATCAGCCCGTTGACGTCGAACAAGGATATGCGTGACGCCGCGTCCTCCTGGGAGAGGCCCTTGTTGCGCATCGCGGAGACGATCAGATTCGCGATGCCAATGCCGGCGGAACCAGCGCCGAAGAACAGCACGCGCTGGTCCGTCAGCTTCGCGTCCAGAATCTGCAGAGCTGTAGTCAGCCCGGCGAGCGTGACGCTGGCCGTGCCTTGGATGTCGTCATTGTAGCAGAGGATCTTATCGGCGTACTTGGCCAGCAAACGGATTGCGTCGTCGCCTTTCCAATCCTCGAAGTGGATGCAGCAGCCCGGGAACACCTCTCCTACCGCCTGCACGAACTCGTCGACGAACTCATCCAATTCCTCGGCCGACGGCGGCGACTGCCGTAAGCCGAGATACAACGGGTCTGCCCGCAACGCGGCGGTGCTGGTCCCGATATCGAGCAGCACTGGAAGGCAGGCGTCCGGTGGCACGGCTGCGCAGGCCGTATAGAGCTGCAGCTTGCCGATCGGGATGCCCATGCCGTTGGTTCCAAGATCTCCCAGGCCCAGGATGCGGCCGCCGGTCGAGACACAGATGAAGCGCACGTCGCGCCCGGACCAATTGCGCAGCACCTCGGCCACCTTGCCCTTCATGTCACGCGACACATACATCCCGCGCGCGCGTCGGTAGATGAGGCCGAACTTCAGGCAGGCCTCGCCAACGGTCGGGTCGTAGACGATGGGCAGGAAGCGCGTCGGATCACTCATGACGACGCGGTAGAACAGCACCTCGTTCCGGTCGAGCAGGCCAGAAAGGTAGATGTAGCGTTCCAGGTCGGATGGCTTCTGGTCGAGGTGTCCGAGCACCCGGTCGACCTGTCTCTCGAGCGTCTCGACCGCGTGCGGAATTAGCCCGTGGAGGCCGAACTTGTCGCGTTCTGCGATGGTGAACGCCGTACCCTTGTTCAAGCGCGGATCGTTGAGGATGCCGGCGCCCAAGCCGGCGCGGGCAGTCCCGTTGTCGACAGTCATGTGAACTCTCCCAATTTGCGTTGTAAACCGAAGGCGGCTTGCGCCTCCCCCTGCTCGCTTCAGGCTCCCCCGCGGCAGACCATTTGAGCGAAGGTTGGACGCGAACCGCTCAGGTGCCGGCCGGCAGCTTCTCGAGCTCATGAAAGAAGAAATGGACGTCAGCGTAAAAAAACGGCCTGAAGCAGCCGTAGACGGACGACCACGGCGGCACCCAGCGCACGAGCGCCTCTGTCAGCGCAGTGCGCAGTTCCGGCTCGAGGTCGTGCCGAACGACGACGATCGCCGGCTTGCCGTCATCGTAGCGGTCAATAATCTTGGTGGTGTCGGCGTTGGCAGGGGTGGTGGTCCAGACATCCTCCGGTAGCATTGTGGACCGAACCTCACCGCTGATGACGGCGTCGACCTGCCCCTGCCACCCCTTGACCGGCTTCATCGACAGGAAGCGGTCGAACTGGATGCCCCTCTCGTTCAGCATGACCGCAGGAGGAAAGTAGCTGGAGGTGCAGGACTTGTTGATGTAGCCGTACGAAGCTCCATCGAGGTCCATGAGGCTTTCAGCCGCATCCTCCTTGCGGACCACCAGCACGCTCGGGAGATCAGTCAGCCCGGAAACCTTGGAGGTCGGGATGACCAGTCCTTGGTAATACCGGTCACCCCGGCGCAGGGAGCGGTTCCAATCGGCCGATGGGATATAGGCGATGTCAGGCTCGTGGGCGGCAATCTTGCGGCCGATGGAGGGTAGGTCCGTTGTACCCTCAATCTCGACATCGAACTTGCGCAGGACAGCGACGACGGCCTCGTCATCCGTGCCGATCGGTAGGTTGGTGTCGATGAGAAACTTGTAAGTCATTGCTGATCCTTTCTCCTTGTAATCAGGTCTTACCAGTTGATCGTCAGTACGCGCCCGAGAGCAGTGCGCCCTCTCCAGAAATGACAGGCTCAAGACCGAGCACATTCAGCAGCGCGTAGGTCGTCGCGATCGAGGCAGTGATCAACGGTTCATTCGTCAGCGCCTCTACCTTAGAGACGACAGACAGCGACGGCATCTGAACACATGCTGATAAGATCAGTGCGTCGGCTTCCTGATGCTTCGTGCCGGTCATGATGCCGGGTAGATCGCTCTGTCATGGCTTACGACGTCAAGGGTATCGTGATCTCGAGCGCGGTCACGTCGAGGATATCGAAGCCCGCGTGCGAGATGTAGTCGGTCACCAGCTTGGTAAGCGACTGAACGTATGGGCAGAGCACGACGATTTTCTGTAATCAGAGGATATTCAAGGCATCGACGAGTGCGCGAACTTGTGACAACTGGCGCCGGCACTTCGTTGTCGCGCGTAACTCCCTGCGGTCTCGCCTTAGCGGTGCGATGGTAGCCGAAGTTCTGGGCCATGATGGCGACGAGGCAGGCATAGCATCGCGCATCGCTGACTTCGAGCTCACACCGATCGGATTGTGCATTCATGGAAGCGAGTTCCTCCTCGGACACGGTGTTTATCCGCATACGGCTTAAATGAAGGCAAAACGACCGGGTCCTGTAGAGCTACTTCATTAGGATCTCCGTTGCACAAAGTCTTGAGGAACCAAACGCTACTCGTTGATGTGCTGCTAGATGATTGCACGGTGCGTTAGGGTCAATTAGGTACCCGGGGGTTTCCAGGAAACCTCGAGGTAACCGCGTGAGAGCCAAAAACCTACTCGGGCCGCAGTCCAGCGCGTGCCCGACCCGTGTCCTCATCGATCAACTCGCCGATAAATGGGCCATTCTGGTGATGCTGGCTTTGGCGGCCCAACCTGTGCGTTTCAATTCGCTTCGGCGTGAGGTGGAGGGCATAACTCAAAAGATGCTCGGGCAAACCCTGCGCAAACTTGAACGCAATGGGCTGATTTGCCGACGCGTGATCGCGACGATGCCGATCACTGTCGAGTACAGCCTCACCGATATGGGCGTCTCGCTCTTGCCGATCATCCAAGACCTACGGAGGTGGTCTATGTCAAACGTCAGGATGGTGACAGCTGCACAGACAAAATATGATCGCTGTCGGCTGTAGGAAGCCTTTCTGCACGCTTCAAGAATATTCTAGTAGCCGTCACAAACGAGAGCTCAGAGCTTGTTGGTGCCCCGGAACCCTTTCGAACCGCAGCCGTCGACTAGCCGATTACAAGGAGACCTGCTTGTCGCGGGCTCGCGGCATCTGCGCCGGCCACGTAGGCCGTCAACTGCGCCCGCAGCTCGGCGACGAACACCGCGCTGGTCACCGCCGCCATGTGCAGTTCCGCCGCGGCGACGGCGTGGCACTGCTGGTCCAGCAGCGTGAACCCGGCCGCGGTGGGCACCACGATCTTGGCCCGCCCGTCGCCGGGATCGGGCCGGCGCGCGACGAAGCCGAGCTCCTTGGCCTTGTCGACCAGCTCCGCCATCGCCTGCTTGGTCATCCGCGCACGCGATGCGATGTCGGTCAGGCGGGTGCCGCCGGGCTCGAGGTTGCGGAACATCGTCAGGTGGACTTCCGCCACGGTATCGAAGCCCGCCGCGTGGACGCGGCGGAGAACGTCGCGGACAAAGGCGCGGGACGCCGAAAGCAGCACGCGGCTGACACTGCGCGTCCGCCAGACGTCGTTGCGGTCCGACATACGCAGCTCGTCCGGCCCCGCGGCCGCGACGTAGGCGGTGAGCCGCTCCTTCATGGCGGAGACGGAGGCCGGCCCCATGATCGCGGCCATGCGCCGTTCCGCCAGGGCCACCCCCTCGCGCACCCGCTCGAGCATCTCGAGCCCTGTCGGCGTGAACGCAATGATCTTGGCTCGGCGGTCATCCGGGTCGGTCCGGCGCTCGACGAACCCCAGCGCCTCGGCCTTGTCGACCAGTTCCAGCATGCTCTGCTTGGTCATGCTGGCGCGTGCCGCGATCGTGGTGAGCCGCGTGCCGTGCAGGTCGAGGTTCTGCACCAGCGCCATCTGCACCTCGGTCGCAGCGCCGAACCCGCCGGCATGGACGGCGCGAAGCTTCTCACGGACGAACACGTTCATGGCGGAGAACATCAGGCCGTCAAGGTTGCGCGACGCGGCGCTCTGGCTGGGCACGACGGCTTCTCCACGTTCTGCCGCAGCGCAGCATCCCGTGCTCTTTACCTCAACCGCCGCTGCGGTCCAGGTCAGGCCAGCAGCGCGCCAAGGATCGCGCGGTACTCGCCGGCAGACGGCTTGTACGGGCTGGCGCGGTTGAACGGGCTGGCGGCCATGCGCTCGACCAGCGTGTCGACCGAGCCGGCCCGGTAGCCTGCCTCGCGGTAGCCGGCGGGCAGCCCGAGTGACGCGTTCAGCGCCCGCAGCGCGCCGGGGAGGGCGGCGCCGCCGGACAGGCCCATTGCGGCGGCCGCCCGGTCGGCCTTGGCCGGCGCGTCCGGCGCGACCAGGGCCAGGGTGTGCGGCAAGGCCGCCGCGACGAGCACCCCGTGGTGCAGGTCCTGGTCGCCGCACGCCAGCGCCACGGCGTGGGCGGGACCGAGCCCCTTGTGGATGGCGGCACCGCCCGCGAACGCGGCCGCCATCAGCGCGCCGAGCGCCGCGAGGTCGCCTTCGACCGCCGCGGCGATGCCGGCGTAGGCGCGCGCCAGGCCGTCGAGCGCGAGCGCGTCGACGATCGGGTTCGCCGGCTCGGAGAAGAACCCTTCCAGGCAGTGCGACAACGCGTCGATGCCGGTTGCGGCGATCAGCCGGCGCGGCAGCGTGCGCGCGAGGTCCGGGTCGCAGACCGCCACGCGCGGCACCAGGCGCGGGCTGCGCGTGCCCACCGCCGCGCTGCGCGCGTCGTCGTGGAGGGCAGCCACGGGGGAGCTTTCGCTGCCGGTGCCGACTGTGGTGGGGATCGCGACGAGCGGCGCCACGTGCAGGCCGATCCGCTCGGGCCGCCCCTGCAAGTCGGCGGCTGACGCCGGGCCCCCGCCTGCCAGCGCGGCCACGAACTTGGCCGTGTCCAGCACGGAGCCGCCGCCCAGGGCGACGATGCCGTCGCACCCCCCGGCGCGATAGGCAGCGAGCGCCGCGTCTGCCCCGGCCAGCGTCGGGTTCTCCGCGACGTCGAGGTGCTGCGCCGCGTCCGGCGGCAGCACGCGCGCGGCGTGCGCCACCGCGCCAGCCCGTTCCAGGCCACGGTCGCTCAGGAGCAGCGGGCGCTGCACGCCGAGCAGAGACAGCTCGCCGGCAAGCGACGAGAGCGCCCCCACGCCGAATACCAGGCGTGGCAGCGGTAGCAGGGGAACCATCGAAACCTCCGGGCCGGACATGGCCGTCCGCGTCGCCTTGCGGCGGCGCCGGAAATTGCTTAGTCAGGGAGCCTGACGAGGTCAATAAGGCGCAGGCCGCCCGTAGCTGGTCGGACCGCGAGCGCCGCGCAGGGAGAAGCCCGCCATGAACGAGATCACGCCGATCCGGCTGACCGGCCGCAGCACGCACTACATCAACGGCCAATGGTCGGCGCCGGGCGGGCGGACCTTCCCCGACTTCAACCCGTTCGACGGCGCCGTGGTTGCCGAGATCGCTGCCGGCGGCCGTGCCGAGGCCGAAGCCGCCATCGCCGCGGCCCATGCCGCGTTTCCAGGCTGGGCCGCGACTCCGCCCAGCGAGCGGCAGCGCCTGTTCCTCAAGACCGCCGACATCGTGGAGCGGCGGCGGCAGGACATCGTCAACGTCATGGCGGTCGAGGCGGGCACCGCGGCGGCGTTTGCGGGCTACCAGGTCAAGCTCGTCGCCGACCAGCTCCGCCACGCCTCGGGCTGGGGCTTCAAGCCGGTCGGCGACGTGATCCCCAGCGACGTGCCCGGCCGCCTGGCGCTGGCGGTTCGCAAGCCGCTCGGCGTGGTCGCGGGCTTCTCGCCGTGGAACGGGGCGTTCACCCTGGCCTGGCGCACCGTGCTGCTGCCCATGGTGTTCGGCAACACGGTGGTGCTCAAGCCGTCCGAGGAGGCACCGCTATCGGCCGGGCTGCTGGTGGCCGAGATCATGGACGAGGCGGGCTTTCCGCCAGGCACCATCAACGTGGTGACGCACGCGCCGGGCGAGGCTGCCCTGGTCGCCGATGCCTTCTTCGACAGTCCGGCGGTGCGGAGCATCAACTTCACCGGCTCGTCGGCCGTGGGGCGGATGCTGGCCGCGCGGGCCGGCCAGGCGCTCAAGCGCATCGTGCTGGAGCTTGGCGGCTACAACCCGATCCTGATCCTGCGCGACGCGGACATGGTCAATGCGGTGGACACGACTGCGTTCAGCGCCTTCTTCCACCAGGGCCAGATCTGCATGAACGCCCGCAAGGTGCTGATCGAGCGGCCCATTCATGACGAGTTCGTGGAGCGGCTGGCAGCCAAGGTGCGCGGCTTGAAGTCCGGCGACCCGACCGTGCCCGGCACCGTCATCGGGCCGCTGATCAACGACCGCGCGCTGCGCTCGGTCGAGGAGCGGGTGCAGGATGCGGTCTCGCGCGGCGCCAAGCTGGTCACCGGCGGCCAGGCGGAGGGACGGGTGTACGCGCCCACGATCCTGACGCACGTGCCCGACGCCGCCCCGATCACCCGTGAGGAAACGTTCGGCCCCGTGCTGATCGTCGAAGCGGTGGATAGCCCCGAGGAAGCGCTGGCGAAGGCCACCGACACACGTTACGGCCTGTGCGCCAGCATCCTGACGAGCGACCAGGACCGCGGGCTCGACCTGGCCCAGCGGTTCGACTGCGGCATGGTCCACGTCAACGGCCCGACCATGGCCAGCGAGCCGTCGCTGCCGAACGGCGGCGTCAAGGAAAGCGGCTGGGGCCGTTCGGGCCCGTACGCGGTCGAGGACTTCACCGAGATACGCTTGATCACCCTGACGCGCGGGCGCGGCCGCTACCCGATCTGACGGTCCCGCCGCGCGCCTGGCGCCGTGGCGCTGACCGGCACGGGCGGATGGGCGAGGGGTCCATGGATCACGGAAAAGACTTGCCGGGCAGGGAGTTGACGGTGGAGAGCGGACTCGACGACACGATGCCTGCCCCCTCGCTCGCTGAGGCACGGATGCAGCCGGCGCCGCATGCCTCGGTGCTTGCGGCCCCCGGTGCCGCGGGAGATATCGACTCCGACTGGCTGGCCGTCGGCGCGTCCGCGGTCGGCATGGTGCTGTGTGTCGGCACCCTCGCACTCTACTCGTTCGGCGTGTTCGTGCGCCCGCTGATGGCGGCGTTCGGCTGGAGCCGCACCGGGCTGTTCGCAGCGTTGTCGCTGTTCCAGTTCGGCCTGGCGTTGTCCTCGCCGGTCTGGGGCGTGATCCTCGACCGCTTCGGACCGCGCCGCGTCATCCTGTTCTCGCTCGTGGCGCTCTCGCTTCTGGTCGCCTCGCTCGGCCTGCTGACGCCCCACCTCTGGCACCTCTATCTGGTGTTCCTCGGCATCCCCCTGCTGGGCGGCGGCGCGTCGCCGCTCGGCTACTCGGCCGTCATGGTCCGGCGGTTCGACCGCAGGCTCGGCTTCGCGCTGGGCCTGTCCCTGCTGGGTGTCGGGCTGGGCGGGGCCGTCCTGCCGCCGCTCGCGCAATACCTGCTGGCAGCGTTCGGCTGGCGGGCGACCTATGCCGCGCTGGGCCTGCTGACCTTCCTGGTCACCCTGCCCGCCGCCCTCCTTGCCACCCGCAACGCGTCCGGTCCGCTGCGTCGCCGCGCCGGCGCCGCGCTGGCCATCGGACCCATGCTGCGGACCCGTGCCTACGTGCTGATGGCGGTCAACTTCGTGCTGCTCGGCGTCGTCACCGTCGGCGTGCTCGCGCACCTGATCCCCATGATGGTCGACCACGGCTTCACCCCCGCCGAGGCCGCGCGCATCGCCGGAGTGTCGGGGCTGGCCGTGGTGATCGTGCGCGGCGGCCTCGGCTGGGTGCTGGACCGGGTTCACGCGCCCTACGTGCTCGCCGCCGTCTCGATCATCGCCGGGACGGTCCCCCTGGTGCTGGTCTTCGGCAAAGGGCCAGCCGCAGGCTACGGCGCGGCCGTGCTGCTGGGCGCGGCCATCGGGGCGGAGGTCGATTTCATATCGTTCCTGGTGCGCCGCTACTTCGAACAGGCGGCGTTCGGGCGGCTGTACGGGATCGCCTTCGGCCTCTACATCCTGGGCACCGCGATCGGCCCGGTGTCGCTCGGCGCGAGCTTCGACCACCTTGGCGGCTACCGGTCCGGGCTGCTGGTGTTCGCCGTGCTCGGCCTGGCCGCCGCGGCTGCGGCCTTGGCCATGCCACGCTACGCCGCGCCGGAGCGCGGAGGCGGGGTTCGTGCCTGAGCCAGGCTGCACGCTTCGCCTCCGGTCTGCCCTCGCGCCGTTCGAACAGGAGAACCCATGATGCGGATCGTTGCGTTGGAAGAGCACTGCACGTTCCCCGATCTCGCGGCACGCATCGGCCACGATGCGATCCGCGCCCGCGGGCTGACCCCGGGCGGCATACCTGTGCCCGCGGTCGACCGGCGCGAACAGCTGCGCGACCTCGGCGCCGGGCGGCTTGCCGACATGGATGCGGCCGGCATAACGCTGCAGGTGCTCTCGGTGGCCCAGGCCGGGGCGGAACTGCTGGCGGGCCGGGAAGGCGCGGAGCTCGCGCGCGACACGAACGACCGGCTGGCCCGTGCCGTCGCCGAACACCCGGGCCGCTACAACGCGTTCACCCACCTGCCGACGGCCGCGCCGGAGCTGGCGGCTGACGAGCTGGAGCGCTGCGTGACGCAGCACGGTTTCCTGGGCGGCATGGTGAACGGCACCACCGGCGGCCTGTTCCTCGACGACCCGATGTTCGAGCCGCTGCTGGCGCGTTTCGAGCGGCTCGGGGTGCCACTGTACCTGCATCCCGCGCCGCCGCCCCCGGCCGTGCGCGACGCCTACTACGCGCGCCTGCCGGGCCATGCGAGCCTGCTGCTGTCGCTGGCCGGCTGGGGCTGGCACTCGGAGACGGCGATCCACGTGCTGCGCCTCGTGTTGTCGGGGACGCTGGACCGCCACCCGGGGCTCAAGCTCATCGTCGGGCACATGGGAGAGGGGCTGCCGGCGATGTTCGCGCGCTGCGACCAGGTGTTCGCCGACGAGGCGCGCGACCGGCTGACCCGCACGGTGAGCGCCACGATGACCGACCAGGTGTGGGTGACGACCAGCGGGTTCTTCACCCTGCCGCCCTTGCTGGCGCTGCTGATGACGTTCGGCGCCGACCGGGTGCTGTTCTCCGTGGACTACCCGTTCAGCCCGAACGCGAAGGGCACCGACTTTCTCCGCGCGCTGCCGATCCCGGAGGCCGACAAGCTCAAGCTCGCGCACGGCAACGCGGACCGGCTGCTGGGGCTTACGGCCTCCTGACGTCCGGGCCGGCGCGGTGGACCGGCCGGCGTGAGGTCAGCGGCGGCCTAATCCCCGGTCCCGGTCGGGTCAGGTCCAGCCGGTGACGTGCTCGAGCAGGGCGTCGGGGTCCGGGACCCGGTCGCCGCGCCAGGCGACGTACTGGTCCGGCCGTATCAGCGCGAAGCGTGCGCCGTAGCGCTCGTGCAGGCCGGGATGGCCCGGATGGCCGGGCGCGATTACCTCGAACGGCACGCCGCGTCGGGCGGCGGCCTTCGCAAGCGCGTCCGTGCCGCCGTTGCCGTCAGTGGCCAGCAGGGTAAATCCCGGCCCGAAATGGTCGTACAGGGACGACCCGTCCGCCAGCCAGGCATGGGGCGCCAGGCAGCCGGGGCGGGCAGACGGGAGATAGTCGGAGAGATGTTCCTCCGGCGGCGGGGTGCCGTCCGCAACCAGGATCGCCGACCCGTCGTAGCGGGCGCCGAGTACCAGGCCGAGGGTGTAGAACTCGCGACCCTTGGTGGCCTGGATGATCTCCCCCACCTCGCGGCGCAACCGCTCGCCTTCCGGTCCCGCTTCTTCCAGGGCGGGGCGGACAAGCTGGTTGCCCAGCACGGCGTAGTTGGCCATCGACTCCCGGATGGTGCGCTCGTGGACGGGGCGCCGCTCCGTCTCGTAGCTGTCCAGCAGCCGGTCGCCGCCCCAGCCCTGCAGCCGTGCCGCCAGCTTCCAGCCGAGGTCCGCCGCGTCGCCGATGCCCATGTTCATGCCGAAGCCGCCGAACGGCGGATGCAGGTGGCAGGCATCTCCGGCCAGGAAGATGCGTCCGCGCGCGTAGGTCTCGGCAATCAGGCTGTGCGCTACCCAGGGGTCGGTGTGGATGATCTCGACGCCAAGGTCCGTCAGGCCGGTTCCGCGACGGACCAGTTCGACCGGATCGACGGTCGCAGGGTCCACGTCGTTGGCCAGCTTGGTCGCCATGAAGAACCACAACCCGTGCTCGTCCATTGGGCCGAGCAGTCCGGGGACGTCGTCGTTGACCATCCAGTACATGATGGCGGGGCCGTGGCTGTGGCTGGCCGCCAAGCCCGGAGCGCGGAAGATGATGCTGTAGTTCCTGGCCACCCCGCTCTGGCCGGTCATGGCGATGCCCAGGTGCTGCCGGACGAAGCTGCGCGCTCCGTCCGCGCCGACCAGGTACTGGCAACGTACCCGCCGCACGCCGCCGCTCTTGACGTCGGTGACGTCCGCTACGACGGCATCGGCGTCCTCGTCGATCGCGCGCAGGTCGCTGTCGAACGCGACCTCCACGCCCGGCAGCGCGGTGGCCGCGGCGCGCAGCACCTCCTCGAGCGTGTACTGCGGCACCCACTGCGCTTCCTCGGAATACAGCTCGTTCCTGACGCGGGCACCGTTGAACGCGTTCTCGAACCGGCTGAGTGCCGGCCCGTTCATGCGCGTCGCGAAGACCACGTTCGGGGGATAGTCCGGCGGGATCGGCGAGGCGCGACGCAGCGTGTCGGCGATGCCCCAGCGGCGAAGATGTTCCCGCGTGCGGACGTTGGTGGTCTTGGCGCGCGGACTGTAACCCACGCGATCGTTGCGCTCCACAGCGAGGCAGCGGATGCCCCGCCTGCCCAGCTCGATCGCCAGCGACAGGCCAACCGGTCCGGCGCCGGCGATCAGCACGTCCACCGTGTCCGAAACGGAATTCATCGGCTGCGCTACTCGGCGAGTTCGTGATTGGCGACGAAGTCGGCCGGCGGCGTCGGGCCCCAGGCGTAGAACGCGTCCTCTCCTGGGTGGTCGGCGGCCTGCCAGTCGAACTCCACCGGGATGTAGTCTATGTCGGACGAATACTCGCTGTAGCTGCCCCACGGGTCGCGCACGTAGTGGAAGTAGTTCGAGCCGAGCACGTGCCGTCCCATGCCCCAGCCGGCCGCATAGCCCCTGTCGGCCATCTGCATGGCGCCGAGCCCGACCTCGTGGATGCTGCCCACGTCCCAACTCAGGTGATGCAGGCCGGGACCTGCGGACTTGGCCAGCGCGATCATGTGGTGGTCGCTGCCGTGGATGCCGTGCATGAACGCGACGCCGTCGCCCGACCGGTCGGACAGGCGCAGGCCCAGCACCCGGCTGTAGAACGCGACGGAGCGCAGCACGTCACTGCTGAAAAGCAGGATGTGCGCCAGCCGCCGTGGGCGGACGAAGGGCGCCTTGGAACGGGCATGCGATCCCTGCACGCCCGGCGCCGACGAAGGATTGCTCTGCAGCGCCTTCTCGTTGGGCGAAGACTTCTCGGCCACGCGCATCTCGACCAGCGTACCGTCCGGGTCGCGGAACCAGATGCCGTTGGACTCGAACCCGGCAGGCGGGTCCAGCTGGGCCACGTCGTTCTGCCTGAGGCGGGCGCGCAAGCCTTCCACGTCCTCGGGGTAGACGCCGAAGGACACGTAGGTGAACTTCTTGGCCAGCCCTTCGGTGATGCGGCCCCAGCGGTGATCGTTGCCGGCAGCATAGAGGCCGAGGCTTGCCCCCTCCTGCCGCACGTCCAGGCCGAAGCCCGTGTAGAAGGCCTCGGCGCGTCCGAGATCGGGTACTGCGAAGTTGAAGTGGTCCACGGAATGGACGCCCAACTCGCCCGGGCGACGCAAGCGGGGCTGCAGGCTCCTGATCTGGGTCATCCTCTTGCTCCTTCGTGACGCTCGCACCGTGCAGCCGACCGGACAGGTCGGCGCACGTGCTGAAATGTTGCCCGAACTTCCATACGGCCGATCAGTCGCCCAGATGCCGCCACGCGGACGGAAACACGCCGGACTCGCGGAAGCTGGCGATGAACTTGAGGCGATCGAGGTGCGGAACGCCGATGGCGTGGATCGCCGTGCCAAGCTCCAGCATCTCGCCTTTTCCATAGGCGGGCCAGCGCGGCAGGCCGGGCCCGTTCGGGTCGCCTTTCGTCGCGAAGTTCAACCAGTAATCCATGATCGTCGTCGAAAGCTGGCGGTCGGCGTCCGAAGGCGGAGACTTTCCGCCCACCACGAATTGCGGCGTCAGGGTGCCGAAGACGAACGGGACTTCGACGAGGTGCGAGGCGATCGGCACGTAGGGCGACGTGTAGGTGAAATTATAGCCGTACACGGGAACGCTGCCGAGGCGCTGCTGCAGCCCGAGCCACGTCCAGACCTGCTCGCTGATGACGATGCCGGCCGTGAGTGCGTCGGCCGAACTCTTGGCCTCGGCGTCCGTCTCGGCGGGATAGAGCTTGAGGAACTCGGCCATGCGCTGGCTGCCGAACATCCGTTCCGCCGCGGCGCGGAACTGCTCGGCGGTCGCGTGGGGAAGGTCGAAGGCCCTGAAAGGGAAGTCTTCGGTACCGTTCCAGCCGGCCAGCAGCGGGATGTGCATCTGCTCGCCACGCTCGAAGCGCGCCGCCGGCGCCTCGGGTACCACGTAGCGGTCGATGCTCGGGGAGAACGCCGTCACCATCGGGTTCGTGCTGAAGTTCCACATTGCGGCGCCGTTCAACGTCTCGGCCGGCATCGCGCGCAGGGCAGCGACGGATGACGCGCCCACGCGCTTGGCGAACGCCGCGCCGCGCCGCCGCGCCTCGTCGAAGCTGTCGAGCGCCCCGTTACGGCCGTCCCAGAAGGCGCCGCTCTCGCCTATGGCCTTGTGGAACAGGCCCTTGGCCAGCGGCGAGGCCATCAGGATGCCGATGGCGTGGGCGCCTGCCGACTCGCCGAAGACGGTGACGTTGCCGGGGTCGCCACCGAAACGCGCGATGTTCTTGTGCACCCAGCGCAGCGCTGCGATCTGGTCCTGCAGCCCGTAATCGCCGGAGGGGCCTTCGGAATCGAGCGGCGCGTAGGCAAGGAAGCCGAGCACGCCGACCCGGTAGTTCAGGCTGACCACCACCGCGCCCTTGCCGGCGAGCTGCGCGCCGTCGCTGACCCGGCTTGAGGACGAGCCGAACTGGAAGCCGCCGCCGTGGATCCAGACCATCACCGGCCGCTTCTCGTCAGCCTGGTGTGCGGCGGTCCAGACGGTCAGGCCGAGGCAATCCTCGCTGCGGGGTGGCCCGGGTTCCGGGTCGTGTTCAAGCGCGGACAGGCAGCGCGGCCCGAATTGCGTGTGATCCCGCACGCCGTCCCACGGCCGCACCGGCTGCGGCGACTTCCAGCGTAGCTCGCCGACCGGCGGGGCGGCATAGGGGATGCCCTTGAAGGCGAGCACGCCGTTCGCGTCGCGGGGAGCGCCGCGCACCATCCCCGCATCGATGCGCAGCTCCGGCTGCAGCGCAGAAGCGCCCGCCTGTGCGCCGTTCGTTGCGATCGCCGACATCATGGCAGCCACTCCCAGGATTTTGTGAAGAAAGATCATGCGTGTCCGCCCTCGTGGAAAATACGTTGCATCTGCGGCGCACAGGCGCCTACTCCGCCGTCCAGCCGCCATCCACCATCAGGGCCGAGCCGGTCACCATCGCCGAAGCGTCGCCGGCCAGGAACAGGATGGCGCCCATCAGGTCTTCCACCCGGCCGATGCGGCCGAGCTTGATCTTCGCCTCGACATCACGGGCGAAGGCGGCGTCCTGCAGGAACGGCCGTGTCATCGGCGTCTCGACGAAAGTCGGGCACAGCGTGTTCACCCGTATGCCGTGCGCGCCGAGCTCGACCGCCATGGCTTTGGTCAGCCCCTCCAGCGCATGTTTCGAGGCGCAGTAGACCGTGCGGTTGGCGCCGCCGACATGGCCCATCTGCGACGACATGTTGATGATCGACCCCGGACGCCCGGCATCGACCAGTCGGCGCGCGACGGCCTGGGCGATGAAGAACGCGGCACGGACGTTCAGCGACACGACCGTGTCGAAATCCTCCGGCGACACGCCGAGGAACGGGCCAGGCCGGTTGGTGCCGGCGTTGTTGACGAGGACGTCGAACGGCGCGGCGGCCGCCACCGCCGACGCCACCGTCTCGAGCTGTGTCACATCCAGCAGCAGCGGTTCGGCACGCCCGCCCAGGGCGGTGATGCCGTCCGCGGCGGCCGCGACCTCCGCGCCGGTGCGCGCCGCCAGCGTCACGTGGGCGCCGGCCTGCGCCAGCGCCGCCGCTGCCGCCAGGCCGATGCCCCTCCCAGCCCCGGTGACGAGCGCCCGGCGTCCGTCAAGGCGGAACGTCGGCGTCCTGGGGATCGCTGCCGGCATGGCTACTCGGCAGCCGTGGCGTAGGGCACGTTGCGTCCGCCGTAGCGCCTGACACGGACGTTCGCCTGCTCGGCGTGGCCGGCAAAGCCCTCCAGCATGCACAGCCGCGAGCAGTACTCGCCGATGGTGGCGGAGGCCGCGTCCGTGGTGATCCGCTGGTAGGTCACGGTCTTGAGGAACTTGCCCACCCAGAGCCCGCCGGTGTAGCGCGCGGCCCTGTTGGTCGGCAGAGTGTGGTTAGTGCCGATCACCTTGTCGCCGTAGGCGACGTTGGTGCGCGGCCCAAGGAACAGCGCGCCGTAGTTGGTCATGTTAAGCAGGAAGTAGTCCGGATCGCGCGTCATGACCTGGACGTGCTCGGACGCGATCCTGTCGGCCTCGCGCACCATCTCGTCGTCCGTGTCGCACACCAGGACGGAGCCGTACTCCTCCCAGGCGGCCCGGGCCACGGCCGCGGTCGGCAGTATTTCGAGCAGACGGGCGATCTCCGCCATCGTCGCGTAAGCGAGCTTCTCCGACGTGGTCAGGAGCACCGCCGGCGAGTTGGGCCCGTGCTCCGCCTGGCCGAGCAGGTCGGTGGCGCACAGTTCGGCGTCCACGCTGTCGTCGGCGATCACCAGAGTCTCGGTGGGCCCGGCGAACAGGTCGATGCCGACGCGCCCGAACAGCTGCCGCTTGGCCTCGGCAACGTAGGCGTTCCCCGGGCCCACCAGCATGTCGACCGGGTCCAGCCCGTCCATGCCCAGCGCCATCGCGCCTACCGCCTGGATGCCGCCCAGGCAGTAGATCTCGTCCGCGCCGGCCATGTGCTGGGCCGCCACGATCGCCGGCGCCGGCTTTCCCTCGAACGGCGGCGCGCAGGTCACGATCCGCTTCACCCCGGCCACCCGCGCCGTCACGACCGACATGTGCGCGGACGCGAGCAGGGGATATTTGCCGCCCGGCACGTAGCAGCCCACCGCCGCCACCGGCACGTTCTTGTGCCCCAGCACGACGCCGGGAAGGGTTTCCACCTCGATGTCGTGCAG
>CAXTBC010000045.1:0-35000 GCA_964242595.1 uncultured Acetobacteraceae bacterium
GGGGGTCTGGGGCCTCGAGGCCCCAGCGGGGTTTGGGGCAGAGCCCCATTCTTGCCTAAAGGTCAAGAATTCTGGCCACTGGCGTAAGGATGGCTGTCGTTGGCGGGTCCAAGGGCAGAGCCCCCTGCCTTCCTAACCGTTCACATTTCGTTCTTGACACGGGTAAGCCGGGCACGCAAATCTCGCTCAGAACGAAGCGGGAACTCACATGCAGGTCGCCCCTATCCGCCCAGAGCCGAGCCGGTCCGTCAGCAGCACCGGGCCGCTCACCAACGGCCGGCTGTCGGGCACGCTGCGCGGGCGCGGCGCGCTCTCCAACCCGGCCAACCGGTTCGAGGCGGGGACGCTGGAGCCGTTCGACGACGGGTGGGACACGCTGGACGGCCTGGCGGACCTGCCGCCGCTGCCCACCACGCTGACACGGGACGCCAGCCGCTCGGTGATCTCTTGGAACACCTCGCCGGACATCGGGTTCGACCGTGCGGTGAACCCGTATCGTGGCTGCGAGCACGGCTGCGTCTACTGCTACGCCCGGCCGACCCACGCCTATCTCGGCTACTCGCCGGGACTCGATTTCGAGACCAGGCTGGTGTTCAAGCCGGACGTCGGCGCGTTGCTGGAGCGCGAGCTGCGGCGGCCCAACTACGCCTGCAAGCCGATCGCGCTCGGCTCCAACACCGATCCCTATCAGCCGGTGGAGCGCACCCTTAAGCTGACCCGCACGGTGCTCGAGGTGCTTGAGCGCTACGGCCACCCGGTCAGCATCGTGACGAAGTCGGCCGGCGTGCTGCGCGACCTGGACATCCTGCAACGCATGGCGGCGCGCAAGCTGGTGCGCGTGTACTTGTCGGTCACTACGCTGGATGCCGGACTGGCCCGGCGGATGGAGCCGCGTGCGGCGACGCCGGAGCGGCGGCTGGCGGCGATCGGCGCGCTGAGCCAGGCCGGCGTGCCGGCGGCGGTGCTGGCCGCGCCGATGATCCCGGGCCTGAACGACGCCGAGCTGGAGCGTATCCTGGAGCGCGCCTCGCGCGCCGGCGCGCGCCACGCCGGCTACGTGCTGCTGCGCCTGCCGCACGAGCTGCGCGGCATGTTCGAGGCGTGGCTCGCCGAGCACTACCCGGACCGCGCGCGTCACGTGCTGAGCCTGGTGCGCGAGACACGGGCCGGCGCGCTGAACGACAGCGCCTACGGCGCGCGGTTTACCGGCCAGGGGCCCTACGCGGAGCTGCTGGGGAAGCGGTTCGAACGGGCAGCACGGCAATGGGGGTTCGAGGACCGGACCCCGCTTGAGACGGGGCACTTCGCTGTGCCGGCGATCGGCGAGAAAGTGGCGGCGCCGCAATTGTCGTTGTTCTAGAGGAGAAGCAAGGCGTTCTTTTTCGAGAACATGAAGCAAAAGCTTTTTGCTTCTTCTTCCCGAAAAAAAGACTCTCCTTACCCTGCCAGCAATTCCATGGCCGCCCGAGCCAGCGCCTGCACCCCCAGAGCGATGCAAGCTTCGTCCGGCTGGTAGGCCGAGTTGTGCAGATGATCGTTCCGCCCCGCGGCGCCCGAGCCCACCCGCAGCACGAAGCTCGGCACCCGTGCGGCGATCATGGCGAAATCCTCCGCACCCATGCTGGGCTCGGCGGCGTCGAACACCGCGCCCAGCTGGCGCTGCACGGCGGCAACGCTGGCCTCCAGCACCGCATCCGCGTTCTGCGTGGGCGGCACGCCGGGCGTCCAGGTACACTCCGTGGTGGTGCGCAAGCCGGCATCCAGTCCCGCGCAGATGCGGTGGATGGCCGCTTCGGCCTGGGCACGCACGGGCGCGGAGAGTGTGCGCACGGTGCCCAGCAGCTCACAGGCATCGGGGATGATGTTGTGCACGGTGCCGGCGTGGATGGCGCCGACGGTGACCACGCAGGGGTCAAGCGGGTTGACCTCACGCGAGACGACGCTCTGCAAGGTGGCGACCAGGTGGCAGGCGGCCACGATGGGGTCTATCGTGGTGTGCGGGTAGGCGGCGTGGCCGGAATGGCCGCGCACGGTGATGCGGAAGCGGTCGCAGGCGGCGTACGTGGCGCCGCGCACCGCGGCGAAGCGGCCGACCGGCATGTCCGGGTGGTTGTGGAAGCCGAGCGCCATGTCCACGCCGTCCAGCACGCCGTCCTCGATCATCGCCGCGGCGCCGCCGAGCACTTCCTCGGCCGGCTGGAACAGCAGGCGCACGGTGCCGGCCATGTCGGGTGCCAGCCGCGCCAGGACGCCGGCCACGCCCAGCAGGGTGGAGCTATGCACGTCGTGCCCGCAGGCGTGCATCTTGCCGTCGGTGCGGCTGGCGAAGGCGAGCCCGGTCTGCTCGTGGATCGGCAGCGCGTCCATGTCCGCGCGGATCACCAGCGTGGGGCCCGGCCGGCCGCCCTTGACGGTGCCCACCACACCGGTGCGGCCTACCCCTGTGCGGTGCTCGATGCCCAGGCGGGCGAGCTCGCGGGCGATCAGGCTGGCGGTGCGGTGCTCCTCGAAAGCCAGCTCGGGGTGGGCGTGCAGGTCCCGCCTGATGTCGATCAGCCCGGACTCGGCCTCGTTGGCCATGCGGCCGATGGCCGAGCCGATGTCGTTGATGTGCCCCATGGCTGGCTCCTCCGGCGGACAATGCGCTAGCTTGCGGCCGGGCGGGCCGGGCTGGCAAGCAGAACGCGGTTGACGGAGTGATGCAGTGGACCAGCACGCGGGTACGATACGGGCGACGGCGGGCACGGCGCTGGTCGTGCCGATCATCCTCTCGGGAGGATCGGGCACGCGGCTGTGGCCGGTTTCGCGCGAGAGCTTTCCCAAGCAGTTGTGGCCGTTGATCTCCGACCGCTCGATGATCCAGGAGACGGCGTTGCGTGCCACCGGTGCCGGCTTCGCGCCGCCCGTGGTGGTGTGCAACGAGGAGCACCGCTTCCTGATCGCCGAGCAGTTGCGCGAGGCGGGGATCGAAGGCGCGCGCATCCTGCTCGAGCCGGTGGGCCGCAACTCGGCGCCGGCCATCGCGGCGGCGGCCCTGCTGGTGGCCGAGACCGAGCCGGACGCCACGCTGTGGATGATGGCGGCGGACGCGGCCATCACGCGGCCCGACGCACTGGCCGAGGCGTTGGGCCGCGCGGTGGCCGCGGCGCGGGCCGGCCGCTTCGTGACGTTCGGCATGCGGCCGACCGGACCGGAGACCGGCTACGGCTACATCGAGGTAGGGGCGGAGCTGCAGGACGCTCTCGGCGTGCACGCGGTGGCGAGCTTCATCGAGAAGCCGGACACGGCGATGGCCGGCCGGCTTTCGGCCGACGGCCGGCATTTGTGGAACAGCGGCATGTTCGTCTTCACCGCGGCGACCCTGCTGGGCGAGATGGACGCGTTCGCTCCGCAGGTGATGAGCGCGGTGCGCGCCGCCGTCTCTGCCCGCAGCACGGACCTGGATTTCGCCCGGCTGGAGCGCACGGCGTTTGCCGCCTGCGAGAACATCAGCCTGGACTACGCGGTGGCCGAGCGCACACGGCACGCCGCCGTGGTGCCGGCCGACCTGGGCTGGAGCGACGTGGGCAGCTGGAACGCGTTGTGGGAGCTGGGCGCCAAGGACGAGGCCGGCAACGTGAGCCTGGGCGACGTGCTGCTGGAGAACACGCGCCGCTGCTACGCACGCAGTGACGGCATGCTGACCGCGGTGGTGGGGCTGGAGGACACCGTGGTGGTGACCACAGAGGACGCCGTGCTGGTGATGCACCGCGACCGCGCACAGGACGTCAAGAAAATCGTCGAGCGGCTGCGCGCCGCCGGCCGGCACGAGGCGGCTTCCCACAACCGCGCCTACCGGCCCTGGGGCTTCTACGAGTCGCTGATCAACGGCGAGCGGTTCCAGGTGAAACGGATCGTGGTGAAGCCTGGCGAAAAGTTGTCGTTGCAAAAGCATTTCCACCGTGCCGAGCACTGGGTGGTGGTGGCCGGAACCGCGCTGGTGGTGCGCGATACGGACCAGGTGATGGTGCGCGAGAACGAGAGCATCTATTTGCCGCTTGGCTGCGTGCACCGGCTGGAGAACCCCGGCCGCATCCCGCTCGAGCTGATCGAGGTGCAGTCAGGCGCGTATTTGGGCGAGGACGACATCGTGCGCATCGAGGACACTTACGGCCGCACGTGACGGCTGTCAGCGTTCATGGCCAGCGAGTCGGGGTATCTGCTCGGACAGACGGCGCTGGGGCCCGCTCTGCTCCGGTGCTCGGAAACCGGCGAGCTGGCATCATCCCGCGTTTTCCAGAAAGACACGAAGGAGTAGTCCCTGGCGGGGCAGGGGCAGAGCCCCTGGCCTTTGTCAGGCGTTAACAACTTCGGCCAGGGATATCACTTCTCCTTCTCGTCCCGCACCACGCAAGCCGCATCGCCTCGCAGCACCTCGAAGACAGTGCCGCCCTCCTTGCGGGTGAAACGGATGTCGAAACTCTGCCGGCCTAACCGCAGGCCGAACAGGGTGATGTCCGGCAACCATGGCGGCAGCATCGGGTCCAGCCCCAGCCTGCTATTCGGCGCGTCCGGCCGCAGCCCCAGCATGGCGCGCAGAGTCATGAACACCGATCCCGCGGCCCAGGCCTGCGGCACGTTGGCGCCCACGTACTGCACCGGGAACCCTGTCGTCTCGCGCTGCAGGCCGGCGTACAGCTCGGGCATCTGGTTGAGCAGGAAGTGGCTTGCTGCCTCGTTGAGGTCGCGCGCGATCTGGCCGGCCTCGGCGGCAAACCCGTAGCGCCGGAAACCCAGCGCGATGATGGCGTTGTCGTGCGGCCACACCGATCCGTTCTGGTAGGAATACGGGTTGTAGCTGGCGTGCTCGGCCGACAGCGTGCGTATGCCCCAGCCAGTCCACATGTCCGGCGCCATCAGCCGCGCCACGACGCGCCGTGCCCGCTCCGGCGGCACGATGCCCGACCACAGGCAGTGCCCCATGTTGGAAGCCACGCTCAGCACCGGCTTCTTCTCTCCGTCCAGGCAGTAGGCGTAGATCCCGGCCGCCTCGTCCCAGAACACCTCGTTGAAACGCTGGTAGAGCGCCGTGGCTTTGTTACGCAGCGCTGCCGCACGGTCCGGCTGCCCCAGCACGGCGTAGACCTCCGCCATGCGCAGCCAGGCGTCGTACACGTAGCCCTGCAGCTCGCACAACGCCTTGGGCCCGCGCACCAGCGTGCCGTCCAGGTACGAGACAGCGTCGCCAGCATCCTTCCAGCCCTGGTTCTCGTAGCCGCGCGGGGAGCGCGTCTGATACTCCTGGAAGCCATCGCCGTCGCGGTCGCCCCAATCGTCGATCCAGGCGAGGCAGCGTTCGGCCACCGCCAGGTGGCGTTCGAGCAGGCTGCGGTCACCGGTCCACAGCCAAGCCTCGTGCAGGGTGATGAGGAACAGCGGCGTCGCGTCCGCGGTGCCGTAGTACGGGGTGTGCGGGATCAGCTTGAAATGCGCGAGCTCGCCGAAGCGCATCTCGTGCAGGATCTTGCCGGGTTCGGCGTCGCGGTAGTCGTCGCGTTCCATGGCCTGCTGGGCGCCCAGCACCTCCAGCGTGGTGGTCGCGAACTCGGGGTAGAGCAGCATGGTCTGCAGCGAGGCGATCAGGCTGTCGCGACCGAACAGCGCGGTGAACCATGGCAGGCCGGCGGCCGGCACGAAGCTCATGGTGCTGCCATCCTTCTCGGGCAGGCGCAGGGCGGCCATGTCGTCCACAGCCTGGTGGAAGGTGCGGTAGACCTCCTCGTTCGAGGTGGTGATGCGCAGCACGCCGTCCTTCCATTGGTCCAGCGCCCGCGTAGCCGCCGCCGACGCATCCATCTCGTGCACACAGCGCGCCGGCGCCTGCAGCTTCCGCTTGCCGTCACAAAGGTCGTACAGCAGACAGGTGTGCCAGCTCTTGCCCGGCGCCAGCGACACCACGAACGTCATCCGTCCGTTGGCATAGCCCATGGTGCCGTCGCCGTGCGCACGCACCGTCACCGAACGCTGGAAGTCGTCGTGCGAGTAGGCCGTGTTCAGCGTCTGGGCGTCGGTCGAGAAGCTGGTGGTGATGCTGCCACGCCGGATCGCCTCGCCCGATTTCACCTCGAAGATGTCGGCGAAGTCGCAGCGCATACCGATCTCCAGGTTGAAGCAGACGTCGGACATGGAGTAGTTGGTGATGTCGATATCCTCGTGCACGCCGTCCTGGATCAGCCGGCTCAAAACCAGGCCCAGCGTGCGCTCGGGGATCGGGCCGCTGGCGGTGTGCAGCGCCTTGTTGGTCAGGTGCACGCGCGAGACGTCGTAGTTCACCGCCCCGCCGCTCAGCAGGTCCCAGGCGGCGCCGTCGGCATACAGGCTCCAGTTGCTGATCATGCGCGTATCATTGAAGTACAGGCCGCGCTCGCCGGGGCTGGCGATGGTGCCGTTTGACTCGCAAACCAGCACGGTGCGCCCCTGGTGGATGGCGATCTGCGCGGGGCCAACCTGCACCTTGAACGTCATGATGGTGTCCTAAGAAGAAGAAAGGCCTTTTTCGAAAGCCTGTTGCAGCCCGAACGCCGTGCCCGCCAGCGAGGCCAGCCCACAAGCAAAAGTTTTTCGGCTTTTTTTTGAGAGAACTGCTTGCTTTCCTCCTGGCCCCCCATCCCTTCCGAGTCCGGGGCGATGTTCACCAGAACTCCGTGCCTGGCGTTCCCTTGAACGGGCCCTCGAACTCCGAGGTGATCCAGCCGCCGTAGAAGCCGCCTGGCTGCGGCACGACTTGCTCATCGCCCACGAAGCAGGCGTCCATCCGGCCCGCATAGACCGCCACGTGGTCGCGCAGCATGGAGTAGGCCGGAGCGGGGTCAGGGTAGGTCCAGGCGGCGTCTGCCTCGATACGGCTGCCGACGCTGACGCTCAGGTAGCGGGCAACGCCTTTCCATTCGCAAAAGCTGTTGCGTGGCCGGGCACCCAGCACGCCGGCGCGGAACGCGGCCATCGGCAGGTAGTAGGTAGGCGGGTGGGTCGTTTCCAGCACGCGCCAGGCATGGTGAGTGTCTGCGATCGTCTCGCCTTCCAGCACCACGCGCACGCGCGCCGCCACAGCCTCCACGGCGGGCGGACGCGGAAAATCGGCGACACGGCGGGTGCTGCTCATGCCGACAAACATGGGCGGCGTTTGCAGTTTGGCCACACTTGCCGGGCTACTCTGGGTCGGCGATCACAATTTCGTGGCGCCCTGGCGAGTTTTGGGGAGACTAGGCCCATGAGCACGATGCAAGCACGCACGATGTCGGACCGGGTGGTTCTCATCCACGACACGCAAGACAGAACGATCATCTCCGAGCTGGACGTCGATCAGGCGAGCCTGTTGCTGGAACAGCTGCAATGCGCAGTGACCGAGACGCTGGCCAACCTGCGCCTGCGAGCGGCCGGCAGCTTTGCGGTGCAGATGCAGGCCTGAGTGTCTGCTTCGCCGGACTCGCCAGCCTGTTCGTGCAGCTCCTACGTCAGCGTCAGGCATAACGCGGAGACTCGCGTGTTCGCCGGCGACCCTTGGGACGGTCGCGGCCTGGCGCAGTCCGTCTCGGCGCCGCCATAAGAATACCACTTTGCCATTGTCCCGTCGTGCAGGACCGTGACACGTTCGACAACCGCAAGGAGCGCAGCCAAACCTACGAGCGGCGGCACCGGTTCCATGACATCGAACCTTCGAAGGACAGCACGGCCGGGGTGGCATCGGCGGCGCCACCTGCGCGTACACCCTGGTGTGGCATGTCTGGCGGTTGGCGGTCGCGATGTTGCTGACAATGTGGGCGCCGTCATCGCCGGGAGCTTCGTGTGTGACGCTGTTTACCGATGACGCGTCCTGTCCATTGCGTAGCGCAGCGTCCGCTACAGGGACGCGCCCCGAGCCTGGACATTCGGCTCGTCCTCGACACCAACGCTAAATTGCGGCTTCTCGGCTTTACCGCCGCGGTCGGCCTGTTCTATCTTGCTGACCATACCTTCGAGCTGTCCGCCCGCACCTGCGGACAATGACGTGCCTCGTGTTTCGGTGCCGGGCACATGACAATCTCCCAAACCCGCACGCGCGGTCCGTGGTGATCCACTCACCCTGCCTGATACTGCCGCTGATCTTTCAGCGATGGACACCATCAGACGGCTCCATAGGATAAAACGGTTGTAGAGCGTCTTGTACGGTCCATACGCCGGCGCGTGTCCCGCCAGCTCAGATCATTGCGGATGACAAAGATGACGCCGCTCAACCCACGACGGTCGTCCACCCGGGAATGCCGTGCGATAGCGGGAGCCAGGGCTCGATAGGGCGAAGCTGACGCTCGGAGAGAAGGAAGGATCACTCATGCGGTATACCTCCGCGCCCTCAGGATCACCCGTCACAGCGTCAGTGCGAGAACTCTAGTAGATCTTGAGCCTAGTGGTCGGCATCGACGTGATCATCTACTATGCAAATCCCATTTTCGCCTTAGCCCAATTCGTCTCGCAATCCTCCCGGACCACAGTGACTTCTTAGCCAATCGGCGGCGTGAACGCGCTTGCACGCTGATTACCGATGCCTTCATCAACCGCGTGGGACGCCGAAAGCTGTTGCTGGCCGGTTGTTCGGGATGGCCTCAGCCTGAGCGTGGTTGGCATCCCCTTCCTGTTCATCGCCTCCGGAACGGCCGCTAGGGTGGAAGGCTCGCCGCTGCTCGCTTACGACACTTTAGGCGGCTCGCGGTTCAACTACGCCTGCGGGACCTTCAGCATCGAACTTGACGACCCGGTCTCGCACGATCTGCAAGGTGACGCTGCCGACGGCCGCCGCCTGCGTACGCGTGCCACCCTCGTCGATAGCTGCCAACGCCGGCAAGCGCTTGGCTTGCGTGGAATTGTCTGTTTTGGCAAACGCACGAAGAAAGAGGGTGTCGTTGAATGGTCGCAAGAGCTGCTGCGGAAGCCTTTGGAGTTCTTGATCCGAGTTTCAAACAGGCACTAGCGGGATTCCGGCAGAGCGCCTGGCCTTCTTTCAAGGCCAATAATCAGGCGACTGGTATCAAAACACATCCTTAGCCGCCCGTATCTCCCCCAAACGCCTTGCATCCCCCGCCCGCAAAAACACGTTCGCCGCCATCTCGTCGCCCAACCGCGAGGGCACCGTAGCCTCCCCAGCCGCCCGCAACCGCCCGACTTCCGCCGCCCGCGCCCGCAACGCCGCGTTCTCCGGCTCCACTGTCACCGCGAACCGCGCGTTGCCCTGCGTGTACTCGTGCCCGCAATACACCATCGTCTCCGCCGGCAACGCCGCCAGCTTGCGCAACGAGCCGAACATCTCCTCCGCATTCCCCTCCAGCAGCTTGCCGCAGCCCAGCGAGAACAGCGTGTCCCCGCACAGCAGCACCCCGCCATCGGAGATGTAGAACGATACGTGCCCCCGCGTGTGCCCCGGCGTGTCGATCACCGCGGCCGAGGCCGCGCCGAACTCCACCACGTCGCCCTCCCGCACCGCCACATCCAGCTTGGGCAGCCGGTGGGCGTCGGCCGCCGCACCCACCACCCGCGCCCCGTATTTCGCCCTAACCTCGTCGGTGCCCGCCACGTGGTCCGCGTGGTGGTGCGTCAGGAAGATCACGTCCAGCCGCCCGCCACCGGCGTCCACCGCCGCCGTCACCGCCGCCGCGTCCGCCGGGTCCACAATCCCCACCGCCCCCGTGGCACTGTCGCGCAACAGCCACGCGTAGTTGTCGGAGAACATCGGCACGGCCTGGACGCTGACACTCATAGCCACCACCTCTTGCGAAACAATGCCGGGCCGATGACGGCACCTAGGTCGAACATGACAACGCCGGCCCCCCCCGACAGTTACGCGGCCCCCGGCTTCGCGGCGCCCGTCTTCGCGGCGCCCTTCACCGCGCCGGCCTTCTACCAGGGCCGCACAGGCCACACCGCCGCGTCCGTCCTGCGCCAGCGCCTGCGCCTGCTGTGGCCGGACCTCACCGGCCAATCCGTCCTCGGCATCGGCTACCCCGCCCCGTTCCTCTCCTGCTGGCAGGCGCAGGCCTACCGCTGCGTCGCCGCCACCACCTCCCACCACACGCCCCCGCCCGCCGGCACCTGCGCCGCCGACGCTACCCGCCTGCCTTTCCCGGACCTCGCCTTCGACCGCATCCTGGTCATCCACGGCGTCGAACCCGTGGGCCAGGACGGCCGCCTGCTCCGCGAGGTCTGGCGCGTGCTCAAGGACGACGGCCGCATCGCCGTGGTCGCCCCCAACCGCACCGGCCTGTGGGCGCATGTCGACAGCACCCCGTTCGGCCAGGGCCAGCCTTACAGCCAGGGCCAGATCGACCGCCTGCTCGCCACCAACATGTTCCGCCCGGAGCGGCGCGACGTCGCCCTGTTCACCCCGCCCACCAGCCTCGGCGTTGTTCTGCGCGCCAGCCCCGCCTGGGAGGCCATCGGCCGCGCCCTGTTCTGGGACCTGGCCGGCGTCACCCTTACCGAAGCCGTTAAGGACACCTACGCTGCTTTGCCCGTGGGCGCGCCGGTCAAACGGCGGGTGGTGTTGTCGGAGGCGGCCTGAAGGAAGAAAGCAGTTCTTTTTCGCTGGTATGAACCAAAAAGCTTTTGCTCCCTGTCGGGTGTGCCCGGAGAGAACCGCGCCCGGTAGTAAAAGCTTTTTGCTTCTTTTTCTCGAAAAAGAAGGCCTTCCTTCCTTGCCTCAAACCCCCTCCTCCGCTACCACCCCACCAAACGCTGGCACCCCAAAAGGCCGGCGCTCTCGCAGTTGGAGCTCCCCATGGCTAACCTTGTCACCATCGAGGCCCAGGCACGCGCGCAGGCCGGCAAGGGCCCGGCGCGCGCAACCCGCCGGGCAGGCCGCGTCCCCGCCATCATCTACGGCGCCAAGCAGGCCCCCACCCTTATCTCGCTGGAACCCAAGGCGGTCCTCAACGAGCTCAAGCGCGGCGGCTGGCGTTCCCGCCTGTTCGACCTGAAGGTCGACGGCGCCAGCGAACGCGCCCTCATGCGCGACGTCCAGTTCCACCCGGTCACCGACGTGGCCGAACACGTGGACTTCCAGCGCCTGGCCCCCGGCGAGCAGATCCGCGTCTCCGTCGCCGTGCACTACACCAACGAAGCCACCAGCCCCGGCCTCAAGAAGGGCGGCGTCCTGAACGTGGTCCGCCACACCATCGAGGTCTGGGCCGACCCGGAGAACGTCCCCGCCTTCTTCGAGGCCGATTTGGCCGCGCTCGACATCAACGACAACATCCGCTGGCACGACCTGCAGGGCGTAGGCGAGAACCGCCCCACCATCGCGGACCGCGATTTCGTCGTCGCCACCGTCGCCCCGCCGACCCGCTCGGCGGAGAGCGCCGAACCCGCGGCCGCCGTGGCCGCGCCCGCGCCCGCCAAGGGCAAGGCGCCGGCCAAGGCAGCCCCGGCGCCGGCCGCGAAACCGGCCGCCAAGAAGAAGTAAGGCCAAGGGCTCTGCCCCTGGACCCCGCTAAGGACTCGTCCTTAGAACCTTCTAATTAGTGGGGGTCTGGGGCCTCGAGGCCCCAGCGGGTCCAGGGCAGAGCCCTGGCCTTCCTGTCCAAAATGAAACTCTGGGTAGGCCTAGGCAACCCCGAACCCGCCATGGCGAAACAACGCCACAACGTGGGCTTCATGGCCATCGACCGCCTCGCCGCCATCCACCGCTTCACCCCCTGGCGCCAGCGCTTCCGCGGCCTCACCGCCGAAGGCACCATCGCCGGCCAGAAGATCACCGCGCTCAAGCCCCTCACCTACATGAACGACAGCGGCGCCAGCGTCCAAGCCGCCGCCGCGTTCTTCAAGCTGGAACCCGACGCCATCACCGCCTTCCACGACGAGCTGGACCTCATCCCCGGCAAGATCCGCGTCAAGCGCGGCGGCGGCGCGGCCGGCCATAACGGCCTGCGCAGCATGGACCGCCACCTCGGCGTGCCGGACTACTGGCGCGTCCGCCTCGGCATCGGCCACCCCGGCGATAAGGCCCGCGTGCTGGGCTGGGTGCTGGGCGATTTCGCCAAGTCCGACGTCGCCTGGCTCGCCCGCCTGCTGGACGCCGTCGCCGAGACCGCGCCGCTGCTGGCAGAAGGCCGCCCGGATGACTTCGCCTCCCGCGTTTCCATGATCTCCGGAGAGAAGTGATGGGTTTCAACTGCGGCATCGTCGGCCTGCCCAACGTCGGCAAGTCCACACTCTTCAACGCGCTCACCGCCACCGCCGCCGCCCAGGCCGCCAACTACCCGTTCTGCACTATCGAGCCCAACGTCGGCCGCGTCGCCGTCCCTGACACGCGCCTGGCTGTGCTGGCCGAAATCGGCAAATCCGCCAAGGTCGTCCCCACCAGCCTGGAGTTCGTCGACATCGCCGGCCTGGTCCGCGGTGCGAGCCGCGGCGAAGGCCTGGGCAACAAGTTCCTCGGCAACATCCGTGAGGTGGACGCCATCATCCACGTCCTCCGCTGCTTCGAGGACCCCGACGTCACCCACGTCGAAGGCAGCATAGACCCCATACGCGACGCCGAGACCATCGAGACCGAACTCATGCTCGCCGACCTCGACAGCCTCGAGAAACGCATCGTCCCGCTGCAGAAGAAGGCCCGCGGCAACGACCGCGAAGCCGCCGCCACCGTGGCGCTGATGGAACCCATCATCACGGCGCTGCAAGCCGGCCGCCCCGCCCGCACCGCCATCCCGCCAGGCGAGCACCTCGCCATCGGCCGCCTGCAGCTCATGACCAGCAAGCCCGTCCTCTACGTCTGCAACGTCGAGGAAGCCGCCGCCGCCGCCGGCAACGCCCAGTCCGCCCGCGTCGCCGCCCTCGCCAAGTCCGAAGGGGCCGCCTGCGTCGTCGTCGCCGCTGCTATCGAGGCCGAAGTCAGCACCCTGCCCGAAGAAGACCGCGCCGAGTTCCTGGGCGGCCTCGGCCTGGCCGACAGCGGCCTGGATCGCGTCATCTCCGCCGGCTACGGCCTGCTCGGCCTCCTCACCTACTTCACTGTAGGCCCCAAGGAAACCCGCGCCTGGACCATCACCGCCGGCACGAAAGCCCCCCAAGCCGCCGCCGCCATCCACAACGACTTCGAACGCGGCTTCATCGCCTGTGAAACCATAGCCTACGACGACTTCACCACCCTACGCGGCGAAGCCGGCGCCAAGGAAGCCGGCAAGATGCGCGTCGAAGGCCGCGACTATACAGTGAAAGATGGCGACGTCCTGCTGTTCCGCTTCAACGTGTAGAAAAGAATGGCTTTCTTTTTGAAAAAAGAAACAAAAAACTTTTGTCCCCTGGCGCGCAGCTTTCGAGCAACACGCGACATCACTGAATATGCGTACGAAAGGGTCTAGGGTGATTTACTCGTAACGGTCGCGTCTTCCGCTACCGGCCCCGCCGCGCCGGATACAGAAACAGACATCCTGTTGGAGCAAATCGTCTCGAGTCCGGTCGATGGTACAAGATCGCCATTTGTGAACGAGTCGGTGTAGTAACCATAGAAAAGCGGCGCATTGTCGATGGACTGTTTTGTGCCCCATATCCTGTAAGTCAGTCGGCTGGTGATCCGTTCAGTGCATTGGATCACGGCGTCAGGGTGCCAATCAACCGAAGCGGACGCCGGGTCGAAGGATGTGCAATGAGCCATGGGGTATGCGGAGGTCGCTCAGGCACCGGCGACGGCTGGGCTACTACCGCCCCCGGCAGTAGCAAAGCGACGCAGAAGACGGTTCAGGCGAACCTTATGCCCCTGGCCTTTGTTGAATAGACAACATCATCAATGGTCAAAACCTGAGAATCCACGCCGCCTAACATGTGAGTAGAACGGGGGAGTACCTCTGTCATTCGGTCGCGGCACGGTCCAGGGCAGCAATGTCGATCTTGACCATCTTCGTCATAGCGTTGAAGACGCGACTTGAGATAGCCGGGTCTGGATCGGCAAGTAGGCGCGGCAGAATCTCGGGTACGATTTGCCAAGGCACGCCCCACCTGTCGCGTACCCAGCCGCACCGCATTTCCGATCCGCCATCGGCGGTAAGCGCGGCCCACAGCCGATCCACCTCCGCCTGATTGGCGCACTCCACTGAGATCGAAGCAGCAGTTACGTAGCTGGCTGGCGTGCCGCCGTTCAACGCTTGGAAGCTCTGACCGCCGAGACTGAAGGTCACCAGGATAACGTCGCCAGCTTTCCCGCCGGGCCACAATCCTGCGGAGTGCCGAATACTTATGATGCTGGATCCGGGCACGACGGACACGTAAAAGCGGGCCGCCCTTTCTGCTTCATTCTCAAACCATAGACAGGTGCTTACCTTCGACATTGGAGACAGTTTCCTCTTTATCTAAGTCACCTTCCCGCGGTAGCAAACATCAGGTTTCAACCAGTAGTTGGATAGGTGCCTTCCTCATGAGACCACGGCGAACTTCAGGCGGGTTGAGCGGGCGAACATACTCTCCCAAGTCTTCGTCTCCACTTGTAGTAGCTGCAGCTACGAACTGCTCCGCGCGTTCAAACTAAGACACCACCAGACTTCTACTTATGAAAACCTTAATTCTCCGCACAGGTCGACAAAGCGCAAACCTTCTGATCTTTCCTGACAAGGACTACATACCCTCCCCGTGACCACCAATCTCACTATCCCAACAAAATCTTTCCTCATGCCACCGCCGGAAATCCGCAACCCCGAGCGCATCGCCCCAGACCGCCTCGCCCAAATGCAAACGGTTACCAAGAACATCGTCTTCGCCAGCCGCAACATCCAGCTCCGCATCCTGCGTAACGTCTACGTCGCCGACGAAGGCCTGGTCCTGCACCCGGACCTCACGCCGGAACCCTGCACCGTCCGCCAGCACACGAAACAGGACGTCCTGGACGCCCAGGCCGCCACCAAATCGGCACGCGACGCCGGGACGATCCCCCGCATCCAGGGCGACACCGTCCTGTGCCGCCGTCCGGGCACCCTGAACTACGGCCACTGGCTCGTCGAAATGCTTCCCATCGCCTGGTTCGCCGCCCAGCACTGGCCGCATCCCGCCCGCTTCATGGTCCAGGACGTGCAAACCCCCCTGGCCGCCATCATGGAGGAAACGCTCGGCCGCCTCGGCATCCCGCAAAACCTGCACGTCCGCGCCGGCGCCGCCCCCGTGCTCGCCGAGCGCCTGGTGCTGGTCGAGGGCCTCACCCATCACGGCTCCTACATCGCACCGCAGGTGTTGGAATGCCTGGACCGCCTGTCGAACAGCCTTCCGCCCGGCCCCTACGCGCGCCTCTTCGTCAGCCGCGGCCAAGTCCTCTCCCGCCGCCTGGTCGACGAAGGCCGCATCGCGGCACACGCCCTGCGGTCCGGCTTCGCCTGCATCCAGCCCGGCCTGCTCCCCTTCGCGGCTCAGGCCGCCGCCTTCAAGGGCGCCCGCCGCATCGTCGGCGTCATGGGCGCCACGCTCACCAACCTCGTCTTCGCGCCCCGAGGCGCCACCGCGTTCATGCTCTCGCCCGCCCGGATGCCGGATACCTTCTTCTGGTTCATCTGCGGCCTGCGCGGCATCCGTCTAGTAGACATGCGCTGCGCCAGCGCTCCGGCCGAAAGCGGCCGCCCTGACTGGGACGGCAATCTCACGCTAGACGCCACCGACGAGGACGCCGCACTGGACGCGCCCACCTCGCCACCGCCCAACATCAACGCCCTGCTCAACCCGGATTTCTACCGCGCCACCCACGGCCACCTTCTGCCGGCAGGCGCCGACCCCCTTGAGCACTACTGCACCACCGGCTGGCAGCGTGGATGGGACCCGTCTCCGCACTTCTCCACCACCGGCTACCTCGCCGCATACCCCGACGTCGCGCAAGCCGGCATGAACCCGCTCATCCACTACGTCGAGCACGGCATCGCCGAGGGACGCTCGCCGTTCGGCATCTAGGGCTCCTCTCAAAACCGGCATGGCAAGCCAGCTGGCACGTGTTTCTGAACGCCAGAGCGTATCGAGATTCCTGCGCCACCGTTCGACCAGGTATCTCGATCCGTTCGGGCCATGGTCGGCCGCCGGAGAGCGCCGCCACTTCATCCCGGGTCGCGTCCGGAGACTGTGTTTTAGGTTAGGACTTGACGGCCAAAACGTATGTCCATGGTATTGCGTAGTAGAATTTTCCGACCTCTGATCGCGCTTCCAAGCTTCTTATCCACTTCTGCGCATTCTCGACAAGCACACCGAACTCTTGCGACAAAGCGACCACTCCTTCTAAGTAGTCTCTGGCGTAGCTCTCATTTGTCAAGGCAAGATCAACAAACAGAGCAGTTTCTGTATCAGTGTCCTTGAATGGACTATTTGCAAATAGTCCTGGCAGAAGCCGACCCATCTGTCCCTCGGATACGTCTTGCCATTTCTGAGTATAATCCGCATAGCCGTGTACCATGCGCCGCGTCATGTCGCGGTCGTCACTCGCCAGTAGAACACCATCGAAGTCGTTATGCCCCACTAACGCGGAACCGCCTGGTTTGAGAACTCTATGTATCTCAGCAAGAACGCTATCTCTGTCAGATAAACACTCAATTACATTCTGACAAGTCACAGAGTCTAAACTATCAGCCTCAAATGGAAACGACTCAGCAATGTCGAAATCAACTATAGTTAGGCGTCCGTTTGCAATTTCGTCAGAATAGGTTTCTTTGACTGCTTGAAGACCGTCCCCCGCGCGATCCGCGGCGATCACTTTTCCAGATGATCCAACCCCGGTTAGCAAGTAGGGTAATGTGACGCCTCGGCCACAGCCTACGTCAAGAACACTCCCTCCCTCTCGAAGGTTAGCGAGCGAAGCGACACGAGCATGGAAGTCAGCCGAGGTCCAAGTAGGATTTAGGGAGCGCATGCAATAAGCCTACGTAAGCAGCCCTGGAGGGACGAGGTACTGCGGATGACGACGACAAGCGCGTCGCGATTCTCTCGTTTGCAAAGGAGAACCGCTGGCTTGCTGTCGACAATCCATCCTACACCGGCAACAGGCGCGCGGCAATCTCCCCCAGCGCAGGCAGGTCCGCAGCAACGGCCACAGCCCCCGCCTCCATGCCCGGCCGGCCGTACCCCCAACCAGCGAAGATCGCGCGCACGCCGCAACCGTTCGCGGCCAGCACGTCGTTCGTGTGATCGCCCACCATCAGCGCGCGTGCCGTGCTGCCGCCTGCGGCCTCGATCGTCTTGCGCAAGTGGATGGGGTCCGGCTTGTGCGCGGAGAACGTGTCGCTGCCGCCTATAGCGGCGAAGCGGTCGGCCACGCCGAGTGCCGCCAGCAGCAGACGGGCGGCACGTTCGGGCTTGTTGGTGCACACGGCCAACACCCAGCCGTCCTGCAGCAACCGGTCCAATGCGGTTGTCACGCCGGGATAGAGACGGGTCGCTTCGGCCACGTGGGACTCGTAGTCGGACAGGTAATCCTGCGCCGCAGCCGCGTCCGGCTCTGCGCCCATGGCGGCGAACGCGCGCTTGATCAGCGGATGCAGGCCGTCGCCCACCATGGCTGCCACGTCCGGATCGGAGAGGGCGGGGAAGCCCCGTGTCGCGAGCATCCGGTTCACCGCGGCCGCAATGTCGGGCACAGAGTCGGTCAGCGTGCCGTCGAGGTCGAACGCCAGCGTGCGCGGCACGCTCATGCCGCCACGCGGGCCGGCCTGGCGTAGCGCGCCGCCATCGCTTCCAGCGGCACCGGCTTGATCTTGTCTGCCTGGCCGGCCGAGCCGAACGCCTCGAACCTGTCGCGGCACAAATCGCGTGCGGCAACCACCGCGGCGGCCAGGAACTTGCGTGGGTCGAACTCCTCCGGCTTCTCGCCCATCAAGCGGCGCATCGCGCCGGTCATCGACAGGCGGATGTCGATGTCGATGTTCACCTTGCGCACGCCGTGGCGTATGCCCTCCTGGATCTCCTCGACGGGCACGCCATACGTTTCCTTCAGCTTGCCGCCGTAAGCGCGGATGATCTCTAGCCACTCCTGCGGCACGGAGGACGAGCCGTGCATCACCAGGTGCGTGTCAGGGGTCTTCGCGTGGATCTGCTTGATGCGCTCGATGGCGAGGATGTCGCCCGTCGGCTTTCGGGGGAATCTATAGGCGCCGTGGCTGGTGCCGATGGCGATGGTCAGCGCGTCCACGCCGGTCCGCTCGACGAAATCCTTCGCCTGGTCGGGATCGGTCAGCATCTGGTCGTGCGTCAGCTTGCCTTCGGCGCCGGAGCCGTCCTCCTCGCCCGCCTCGCCGCTTTCCAGGAAGCCCGGGCAGCCGAGTTCACCCTCCACCGTCACGCCTAAATCGTGCGCCTTGTCCACCACGTAGCGCGTCACGTCGCAATTATACTCGTAGCTGGCGGGCGTCTTCATGTCCTCGTGCAGGGAGCCGTCCATCATCACGCTCGTGAAACCGGAGCGGATCGCGCGCAGGCAGACTCCGGCGCTGGCGGCGTGGTCCAGGAGTTGGCGCGTCGAGACTAGGGGCATCTTGCAACTCCAGGAAGGAAGAAAGGAAGGCCTTCTTTTTCGAGAAAAAGAAGCAAAAAGCTTTTGCTGGCGCTGTCGCCGACGTTTGAACAACACATTCCACGAAGCGCACCTGACGGAGACAAAGTTTTTCGGTTCTTTTTTTAAAAAAAGAACCGCTTGCCTTCCTTACTTTAAAACGCCCGCTTCTTGCGATCCATGATCTGCCAGATCATCGGCGTGAAAATCAGTTGCATCGCCAACGCCATCTTGCCGCCGGGGCACACGATGGTGTTGGCGCGCGACATGAAACCGTCCTTCAGCATGGAGAGCAGATAGGGGAAGTCGATGCCCTTTGGATCGCGGAACAGGATCACCAGCATGCTCTCGTCCGGGCTGGGGATGTCGCGCGCGGTGAACGGGTTCGAGGTGTCCACCGTGGGCACGCGCTGGAAGTTCACGTGCGTTTGGGAGAACTGCGGGCAGATGTAGTTCACGTAGTCCGGCAGGCGGCGTGGAGGACTCGCCGGCCACCGCGGCGGCCGCTTCCTCGGGGTCCACGCCGTCCTGCGGGCTGATCCGGAACACCGCCAGCACGTCGGTGTCCTTCGGCTCGTAGTCGGGCTCCCAATAGCCCATTTGCCGGTATTTCAGCACGCCGGAGCGATAGCGCTCCTTCATGTCGGTGATCTTGAGGTCGCCGCCCTTGTCCGCGGCAGAAGTTACCTGGTCCATCGTTAGCCTCCCGGCCTCGTTCGCCGTCGTTGCGGCCTCGTTAACGAAACTTAGGACCGTGGACGTTTGAAAGAAAAGCAAGTTATTCTGTTCACCTCTTCAAGGGATCCCTTGATGGTTTTGCATGCTTAATCTTACCGTCCGCCAGTTGCAGATGTTCATGGAAGCCGCCGAGGCGGGCTCCTTCACCCGCGCTGCCGACGCCTTGCACGTCACCCCGCCGCGGTCTCCTTCCAGATCAAGCAACTGGAGGACATGACGGGCTTCGCCTTGTTCGAACGCCTGGGCAAGAAGGCAGCCCTGACCGAGGCGGGCCGCTCGCTGCTGGGCTACGCGCGGCTCGTCGTGCAGGCGCTGACGGACGCCGACGAGGCGCTGATGGCGCTGCGCGGAGTCACCAGCGGCCGGGTCACGCTCGGCGCGGTCTCGACGGCCAAGTACATCGTGCCGCACGTGCTGGCGCGCTTCCAGGCGGCGTGTCCTGGGATCACCATCAATCTCAGGTTCGGCAACCGCCAGGTGATCGCCCAGGCGCTGGACCGCGGCGAGATCGACCTCGCCATCATGGGACAGCCGGACGGCGGCGAGGTGACGGCGACGCCGTTCGCCGCCCACCCCTCGGTCATAATAGCCGCGCCGGACCACGCCTGCTCGCCTTACCCAGCCTGCGCATGGCCGACCTCGCGGGCGAGCCGATGATCACGCGGGAAGACGGCTCGGGCACCCGCCGTCTGATGGAGCAGGCCTGCCTGGCCGCCGGCGTCGCCCCGCGCGTCGGCATGACCACGGACAGCAACGAGACCATCAAGCAGGCGGTGATGGCAGGCATGGGGATCGCGGTGATCTCCCGCCACACGATCGGCCTGGAGCTGGCGCTGGGCCTGCTGCGGCTGCTGCGGGTGGAAGGCTTTCCGGTGATGCGCACCTGGTTCGTGGTCCGCCGGCATACGATGCCGATGATGCCGGCGCATAGCCGGTTGCAGGCGTTCCTGGTCGAAAACGGGCAGAGCGTGATCGATACGCTGGAGGTTGGTTACGGAACCGCGCGCGGGTAGGAAGCAAGCGGTGCCGTTTGCAAAATAACCGGGAAACGTCTGCTTCGTCGTGCAAACGCTTCAACCGCCTTCGAGCCGCGCCAGGTCGAACGGCACCCCCGCATCGAGGTGGTCCACCACCGCGAACGCTCCGGGGAACGGGCCGGCGCCGCCATACACGCTTTTGGTCACCACGCAGCCGAGCCCGGCGCCCTGGGCGCTGCGCAGGCCGTTCAAGGTGTCCTCGAACGCCACGCAGGCCGAGGGCGGCAGGCCCAGCCGGCGCAGCGCCAACCCATAGACGTCGGGCGCCGGCTTCTTGGCCGCGACTTCGTCGCAGGCGGCAACCACGTCGAAGGGCTGCCGGCCGAGCGTTGCCTGCAGCAACGCGTCCACGTTCGGACGGCTCGTGGTGGTCGCGACCGCCAGTCGGACCCCGGCCGCCTCCGCCTGCCCGATCAGGCGCGCGATTCCGGGCCGTAGTGCCAAGCCGCCCGCCGCCACCAGCGTCGCGTAACGGGCGGTCTTGTCGGCATGCAGAGTGGCAATGGCCGCGGCCGTCAGGCTTTCGCCGCCGGCCTGCAACGCCAAGTAATAGGCGATCCGCTCCTTGCCTCCGGTCACTTCCAGAAGTTTGGCGTAGAGCGGCTGGTCCCACACCCAGGGCAGCCCCGCCGCATGGAAACTCTCGTTGAAGGCGCGCCGGTGCAGTTCTTCCGTTTCCGCCAGCGTGCCATCGACGTCGAAGATCAGCGCTTCGACTTGCCTGCGGGCAGCACTCAAATGGATGGCTCGGCGAGGCAGAACATGACGCACATTTCCACGACACCGGTTGCCACGATCACGATTTGCCGAGTCTCACATCCTGCCGGGGCTGTAAAGCGTGTCGGTAAACGTTATCGCGGGTGCTCACCTGAACTTCCGAGGCGCGGACTGCGGAGACGGGTGACACCATCTGGATGAGATGTTCCTCTTCAGGAAGGCCAGGGGCTCTGCCCCTGGACCCCGCTAAGGACTAGTCCTTAGAGTCCGTTTGAAAACTCTCTCGAGCTGTTGGTTAAGCGTACAAACTTACCAAAAGCGGTATCTGGATACCACATTTTGGCGGGATTTACCTGACATCGGCCTCAGATTGACCGCTTCGCGGCTCTTAAAGCGAGTTTTCAAACAGCCTCTTAGAACCTGTTTGTAAGAGATCCTTAACGAATGGGGGTTTGGGGGCGTCGAGGTCCCGTCACGCGAATGCGTGCTGCGCACGACGGGTTCGGGCGGAGCCCCATGGTGACGGTAGGCGGTGTGGCTGCCTACGATGGACAGATGCCGCGCGAGGGCAAGGTCGTTTACGTCGTCATGGACGGCCTGGAGGACCGGTCAAACCTGCTGCGCAGCTTGGGCGACTGCCATGAGCTGGTGTCGCAACCCTGTCAGGTCCCGTCCGCTTGTTGGCCGAGCCAGTCGGATACGTGCCGGACGGTGTCCCCGAACCAGACCTCGTATTGCTGCCGCGAGACGTAGCCAAGGTGCGGCGTGGCCACGACGTTCGGCAATGTCCGGAACGGATGCCCGGCGGGCAGCGGCTCGGTGCCGAACACGTCGAGCGCCGCGCCGGCGAGCTTGTTGGTCTCAAGCGCGGTCACGAGCGCGCGCTCGTCCACGATCGGCCCGCGCGACGTGTTGACCAGCCACGCAGTCGGCTTCATGCGCGCCAGCTCTGCCTCACCGACCAGGCCGCGGGTTGCGTCCACCAGGACGAGGTGGATCGTCAGGATGTCGGCTTCGGCAAAAGCTCCTCCTTGGTGACGAGGGCCGCACCGACCTTGTCAGCCTCTTGCGTCGTCGTGCGGTCGCTCCAGGTGATCACCCGCATCTCAAAGGCCTGGGCGATCTGCGCGATCTTCCCGCTGATATGTCCCAGGCCCAGTATGCCGATCGTCTTGCCTCTCAGCTCGAACCCGACGGTGCGCTGCCAGCCGCCCGCGCGCAGGTTGGCCGCCTCGGCTGGGATGCTGCGCGCGCTGGCCTGGATCAGCGCCCATGTCAGCTCGGTCGGCGCCGTCAGGCTGCCCCTGGTATTCTTCACCTTGATCCCGCGCTCCTGCGCGGCGTCGTGATCGATGGATGTGTTCTTCGGACCTGTCGACACGATCAGCTTCAGCCGCGGCAGGCGCTCGATGATGGCGCGAGTGAGCGGCGTGCGTTCGCGCATGACGCACAGGACGTCGAACGACAGTAGCCGGGCCACGAGGGCGTCGGGGTCGGCGATCGTTGCCGTGAAAACCTGGACCGACGCCTGCGCCTGGATGGCAGACCAATCCGCCATAGAAAGCGCGACGTCCTGGTAGTCGTCCAGGATGGCGATCGTCGGTTTCGGCATCGCGGTCGTCCTTTGCGATGTGTTGGTCGGAGTTTACCGGTCGTAAACCGTGCAACCCATCACGATGAAGAGGGACGCGAGGCAGGTCGCAATCTACCGGGAGGCCAGCCCCACTGCCCGCTGCTCCGCCTCACTAATGTCGCCCGGTGGAAAACAATCCGACAACTCGCCTGGTTCAACAGGCGAGCATATCGGCGCCATCCGTCCAGGTACCGATGTTAACGCTTCTGCGGCGGATTCGCCGGTCCCGACTGACCCATAATGCAACCAGCCAAGCTAAGAATGTTTCAAACCCGCCTGGCAGCCATCTGGCGTGCGTTTCTGCGCTTCGGTGCTCATGGCTCAAACGGCCACTTCGCTCCGGTGCTCAGAAAGACACGCCATGCCGGGTTTGATGGGCGTCCTAAGCAGCGTCGCGGTCGTGCAACTCGGCCGCTGGACACGTGGCTTCCACGGCGGAGAAGTCTTCTTCGATCCGGTAGCTGTGCTCGGCCCCTTTCGGCACTACCCAAGAGCTGCCGGCCCGCAACGCAACGCTTTCCCCATCCAGGGTCAGCGTCGCCCGGCCGGAGATCACGTAGCCGACGGTCTCATACTCCCGCCGTGACGGGGCGTTGTCGCCAGCAGGTGGCTCTTTGTCCCAAAGCCGCATCGACAAGCTTTGGCCGCTTGCCAGGTAACGTTGCCCTTGCGGGCCTTGCGGCGCCTGCGCGGCTTCGACTTTTGTGACACTGGAATCCGTCATCCGCCCTAACTCCTACACCCTCAAGTGACAGCGCCGACGTCCATCGACGGTTGCGGCCAGGTTCTGTCACAAACGACCGGATCTCCGGCTGATTGCTGGCGAACGACCCGCGATCCACTAAACACGCACACGTCCGAGAGGTGGCGTGAGGCCAGGCAAACCCTGCCCTGGACCCGGCGTAATCTGGCATGAGCGAGGGCTGCAGTGATGGCCTGCCGTCTTCGAATCGTGAGGAACTCGGGCGCTCCCGATCACCTGTCGGGCCGGTTGCAGCCGACCTTGCCTGGCAAGACAGGTTGGAATGCCGCCATGAGCGACAAAAGGGGATACGGTTGGAATTCACCATCGAGATCAACGGCCAGGCACACCGCCTGAACCTCGACCCGCGAAGGACCTTGCTCGACGCGTTGCGCGAGACGATCGGGCTGACCGGGACCAAGAAGGGGTGTGACCAGGGGCAGTGCGGGTCGTGCACGGTGCTTGTGGACGGAGTGCGGGTGCTGTCCTGCTTCACCCTGGCGGCGACGGTGACTGGCAAGGTGACGACCATCGAGGGCCTGACCAACGAAGCCGCTCCGCTGCACCCAATGCAGCAGGCGTTCCTCGACTGCGACGCCTACCAGTGCGGCTACTGCACGCCGGGACAGATCCTGAGCGCGATCGCCTGCGTGCACGAGGGCCACGCGCGCACCGAGCACGAAATACGCGAGTACATGAGCGGCAATTTGTGTCGCTGCGCGGCCTACCCCAACATCGTCCGTGCCGTGCAGCAGGCCGCCCCGCAGTTGCTTGACCAGAGGGAGGCCGCCTGATGCGGCCGTTCAGCCTCGACCGGATCGCGAGCGATGCTGACATCCGGCACCTGGCGGAAGCTTTCGGAGACACCAGCGACGTCGCCGCCCCGACGCAATACCTGGGCGGCGGCACCACCCTGCTGGACTTGATGAAGCTCGACGTGATGCGGCCGGAGCGCCTGGTCGCCATCGGCGACCTCGGCACGGCACATGGGCAGATCAGCGTGGACGAGACCGGGGTGACACTCGGGGCCCTGGTGCGCATGTCCGCGGCGGCGGACCACCCCGTTCTCCGCCGCGACTACCCGGCGTTGTCGGACGCGTTGTCGCAGGCGGCCAGCCCGCAACTACGCAACATGGCCACGCTGGGCGGCAACGTGCTGCAGCGCACGCGGTGCAGCTACTTCCGCGACCCGAGTTGGGCGGCTTGCAACAAGCGCAACCCCGGCTCCGGTTGCGCCGCGATCGCTGGCAGCAACCGGCTCCTGGCCGTGCTCGGCGTCAGCGACCAATGCATCGCGCACTACCCCGGAGATTTCGCCGTGGCACTTGTGGCGCTCGGCGCGACGATGACCGTGCTGTCCACCGACGGCACGGCACGAAGCCTGGCCTTCGAGGACCTGCACCGCCTGCCCGCCGACACCCCCGACATCGAGACCAACCTACGGCCCGGCGAACTGATCACGGCGTTCCACGTGCCGTCCGGGCCGTGGACCCGGCGGTCGCTCTACCTCAAGGTCAGGGAGCGGGAATCCTACGCCTTCGCGCTGGCCTCCGCCGCGGTGGCGCTGGATCTCCTGCCGGACCGTACGGTCGCCGCGGCGCGCGTCGGCCTGGGCGGGCTGGCCACCAAGCCCTGGCGATCGCACGAGGCAGAAGCGGTGCTGACCGGGCAGGTCCTGACGGAGCAGGTGGCCCGGGACGCGGCCGAGCGCGCCTTCGCCGGTGCCGTCACCCACACCGAGACCGAGTACAAGCCGGAACTCGGGCGGCAAGTGCTGGTACGGACCCTGATGCAGGCAGCGGAACAGGAGGCCTGAGATGGACGGCGACAGGTTCACCCGCATCGGCAAGCCGGCGGCGCGCATCGACGGCTTGGCCAAGGTCACCGGCCGCGCCCTGTACGCGTCCGACGAGGCGGTGCCCAACGCGGCCTACGCCTTCCTGGTCACCAGCGCGATCGCCAGGGGCCGGGTCGCCTCCATGCAGTTGGACGCCGCCGAAGGCGTGCCGGGCGTGCTCGACATCCTGACGCACTGGAATGTGGGCGGAGAAGCCACGAAGCCCGCGCTGGCGTCCGGCGGCGAGACCACCACCACGATGGAAACCGACCAGGTCTGGCACGACGGCCAGATCATCGCGGTGGTGGTGGCCGACAGCTACGAGGCGGCGCGCGAGGCCGCGCACAAGGTGGACGTGTCCTACGTGGAGGAGCAGCCGACCGCCACCTTCGACAGTCCGGGCGCGCAGACCGAGCAGCGCGACGACGGTGAGCACGAGGACTACGCGGTCGGCGACGCCGACGCGGCGTTCGCCGAAGCGCCGGTCACCGTCGACGCGCGCTACGGCACGCCCACCCAGCACCACAACCCGATCGAGCTCTACACCACAACTTGCGCCTGGAACGGCGACCAGCTCACCATCTGGGAGCCTAGCCAGTTCGTCTACGGCCTGCGCGGTGCCGTCGCCAAGCAGATCGGCATAGAGCCGGACCGCATCCGGGTGGTGTCCAAGTTCGTCGGCGGCGCCTTCGGCTCCAAGGGGGGCGCCACCGCCCGGACCGCCTGGATCGCCATCGCCGCCCGTCGCCTGGGCCGGCCGGTGAAGCTGGTGGCCACCCGTTCCCAGGGCTACACGATCGTCACCTACCGGGCTGAGACGCGCCACCACGTCAGGCTGGGCGCCGACCAGGACGGCAGGCTGCTCTCCTTCCGGCACGAAGGGTGGGAGGTGACCTCCCGCCCCAGCACCTACAACGTGTCCGGCACCGAATCCACGGCCCGTGCCTATCGCTGCCCGAACATCCTCACCCGCGTGAACATCGTGCATGCAGACCGCAACACGCCCGGCTTCATGCGCGCGCCACCCGACGTGCCCTACACCTTCGCGCTGGAGGCGGCGATGGACGAGCTGGCGATCAAGCTCGGCATCGATCCTATCGAGCTGCGCCGCCGCAACGAGCCGGAGCGCGACCCGGTGACCGGCCTGCCTTTCTCCAGCCGTCACCTCCTCGCCTGCATGGACCAGGGCGCGGAGCGCTTCGGGTGGAGCCGGCGCGACCCGAGGCCAGGGTCCATGCGGGACGGCGACTGGCTGGTGGGCTGGGGCATGGCGGCCGCCAGCTACCCGTCCAACATCGCGGCCAGCGCGGCCCGCGTGACGCTGCGGCCCGAAGGTGGCGCACGGGTCCGCCTGGCGGGATCGGAGATCGGCAACGGCGCCTACACGGTGGTGGCGATCGTGGCCGCGGACCGGCTGGGACTGGAAGTGGAGCAGGTCGCGGTCGAGATGGGCGATACCGAGTACCCGCCCGCCTCTCTGGCCGCGGGGTCGAGCCTTACCGCCAGCATCAGCCATGCCGTGGCCCGCGCCTGTGACGAATTGCGCGACCGCGTCGTGCACGCGTCGGTTACCAGCAACGACGGCCCGCTCGCCGGGCGGGACCCGGCGGGCGTAAGGCTGGTCGACGGTCGCGTGGTGGCGGATGACGGTGCCTCGGAACCCTTGGCGGATGCGGTGAAGCGGATCAGCGAGGGCGCTATCGAGGCGTATGCCGAGAACGTGCCGAAGGGCGCCCCGGACGGCGCCATGGCCAAGCTGTTCAGCGGCCAGTTGCCGATCGTGCGAGGGCAGAAGCGCAAGGACGTGACCGCCTTTGCCTATGGCGCCCAGTTCGTGGAAGTGCACGTCCATCGCCGCACCTGCGAGGTGCGCGTGCCCCGCATGGTGGGCGCATTCGCTTCGGGGACCATCGTCAACCCGACGGCGGCACGCAGCCAGTTGATGGCCGGCATGATCTGGGGCGTCTCCTCCGCCTTGCACGAGAAAACCGAGATCGATGCGCGGGCCGCGCGCTACGTGAACGACAACCTCTCCGAGTACCACATCCCCGTCTGCGCCGACGTGCGAGAGGTGGACGTGATCATGGTGCCCGAGCGCGACGACGCGGTGAACCCGCTTGGCATCAAGGGCCTCGGCGAGATCGGCATCGTGGGCGTCAACGCGGCGGTGGCGAACGCCGTGCACCACGCTACAGGCTGCCGGGTTCGTGAGCTGCCGATCCGGACGGAGAGCCTGTTGGGACGCACGGTGTTGGACTGACCTCAAGGGTGAGAGCGCATATTTCCGCGCCGTTTGTAGAGCTTTGAACCTTTGTAGATAGAGTGACTAAGAGTCGCACGCCAAGCCGGCCTGCTGGGAGTTGCAGGCTGGTAATACCAACGGCTTGAAACGTTGGCTCTTGAGGAGGGCTCTGAGACTGTGAACCATTCACGGTTTACTTTGGCGCGACAAGGTTCTGTCTCGTCACGCGCTGGGCTGATCACAGCCTCTCTGCCTTAAACCCCGCTAAAAACAAGTTTAGTACCTGTTATCAGGGAATGCTGAACAGACGGGGGTCTGGGGCCTCAAGGCCCCAGCGGGGTTTGGGGCAGAGCCCCATACTTGCTTCAAGCTTGCGGCGCCCCGGGTCAAGACACGCCCAGGATAGCTCCCGTCAGGTGATACAAGCTGCTGGCCGGCGCGGCCTGATCCGAAAGCGCGCCATCTACGGCGCGGCGCTCGTGCCACAGGCCGTCCGGCCGCAAGTAGGCGGCCAAAGCGCGCACAGCCTGCAACTGCGCGCCTGGCGAGGGATCCGGCCGCAGGAACTCCGCACGCAGCCGCTCGGTCTGCGGCCACAAGCGGGAGCCGCCGGCGCGCAAGATGCCGTCGCTGCCGACCTCGTCGACCAGGCCGCCGTGCACGGGATCGATTCCGTGGCGGTCGACGAATGCCATCAGGTGCCGTGGCGCTTCATCGGGCACCCGCAGGCCCAGGCCCCGCGCCTGGTGCAGCAGCCACACCCACTCGCAATGGTGGCCGGGCTCCACCAGGAAGACGCCGCCCTGGCGGATGGGTGTCAGCGCGTCGTCGAAATACTCCGGCAGCGCGCCGGCCTGGGTGTCGAACAGGCGAGTGGCGAACAGGTCCACCAGCGCCTGGGCGCGGCTCCGGAATACCGGGTCACCGAAGGTGGCGGTGGCGGCGAGCAGCGCTTCGAGCAGGTGCATGTGCGGGTTCTGCCGGCGCGGCAGGGCGGCGGGCAGGCTCTCCTGGTAGCCACCCTGAGGGTGGGCGAAGGCGTCGTCCAGCCAGGTGAGCAGCCTCAGGGCGGGCGGGCGCAACGCATCGGTGCCGGCCAGGGGAGCGGCGGTGGCCAGCGCGAGCAGGACGAAGGCGTGATCGTAGAGGTCGCGCGTGAGGTCGATGGGGCGGTGGTCGAGGTCGAACCGCCAGGCGTAGCCGCCGTCCTGCAGGGCGGCATGGGAGTGCAGGAAGTGCAGGCCCAGGCGCACCGCGTCGTCCGCGCCGGGCAGGCCCAGGGCATGGGCCTGGGAGAAGACGACGATCTGGCGGGCGGCCACGCGCAGGCGGCGGAACGGTGCTGCGCAACGGTAGGTGTGCAGGTCCAGCGCCTCGTAGAAACCGCCGCGGGCGCGGTCGACGCCGTGCGCGAGCCACAGCGGAAGCGCGGCGCCGACCAGCCAGGCGCGCAGGGCGGCCAGCTCGTGCGCCAGCGGGGGCGCCGGTTCGGGCGCCGCCACGCCCGGGCCGGCGGGATGGCACATGGCGCTACTTGGCCGGCTTGTGGAACCGGAAGGCGAACTGGTCCGTGTGGCCCTTTATGCTGGGGTCGAACACCTTGGCGGTGTGCGGGTCGGCCGGGTTGGCCAGCACGTCCGTGGTGGTGTCCAGCACGAAGCCGGCGGCCAGCACCTGCGCCTTCACCGTCTCCGGATCGATGCGGTGCAGCGTTTGCGGCGCGGTGGCGCTGGCGCCGGGCAGGGCCACGTGGTCGATCACCACGAAGATGCCGCCCGGCTTGAGCGCGCGGAAAATGGCGGCGTCCAACGCGGCGGCCTGCGCAGGGCCGAAGAAGCCGTAGACGTCGTGGTAGTTGTCGCTGGTCCAGACCAGGTCCATCGCGCCTTCGGAGAGAGCCTTGGTGCCGGTCTGCGCGGTGGGCTCGACCACGGCGGTCACGTTGGAGAATGCGGGCTGGGCTGCCAGCGCGGCCAGTTGCTGAACCATTTTCGGCACCTTGGCGGCGAGCTCGGACGGCGTGACGGCGTAGACGTGGCCTTTCGGGCCCACGATGCTGCTGAACAGGCGGGTGAAGAAGCCGCCACCAGCCACGAAATCGACGACCCTGTCGCCCGGCTTGGCGCCGGAGAACACCAGCAGCGCCAGCGTGTGGCGGGCGGCATCACGCGCGGTGTCGGCGGCCGGACGGTCGGGCGCGGCGATGGCCTTGGCGTCGTATTCCGGCACGGCGGCCCTGGCGGACAGGGCGGCCATCGACAGGCCGGCGCAGGCGAGCGCGGTGGACAACTTCATGGACGAACAGCCTTTCCTCAAGGGTTCCAGCATCTCGCGGACAAGGCGGTGGCGCCAGTGATTTTCCGTCAATGCCGGAAGGACAAAAGGAAGGTCTTCTTTTTCGAGAAAAAGAAGCAAAAAGCTTCTGCGTACGCTGTCGCCGACCGCTGAAACAACTCGTTTCACCAACGCGCACCCGAAGGAGCAAAAGTTTTCTGGTTCTTTTTTTCAAAAAAGAACTGCTTGCTTGCCTTGCTAGCCACCCACCCCCATACAATTGCCCCGACTTTCCAACGCCGGAGCCCGCGCCCATGCCCGACATCACCCTGCCCGACGGCTCCGTCCGCCGCTTCGAGGGCGCGGTGACAGGCACCGAGATCGCCGCCGCCATCGGCCCCGGCCTGGCCCGCGCGGCGCTGGCGATGAAAGTGGACGGCAAGCCCACCGACCTGTCGCGCAGCCTCGAGCGCGATGCGTCCGTGGTGTTCATCACGCGGCGCGACCCGGACGCGCTCGAGATGATCCGGCACGACACGGCCCACGTGCTGGCCGAGGCGGTGCAGTCGCTCTACCCCGGCACCCAGGTGACGATCGGGCCCTCCATCGAGAACGGCTTCTACTACGATTTCGCGCGCAACGAGCCGTTCCGGCCGGAGGACTTCCCCGCCATCGAGGCGCGGATGCGCGAGATCGTGGCCCGCCGCTCGCCGTTCGTGCGCGAGGCGTGGCCGCGCGACGACGCGATCGCGTTCTTCGAGGCGCGCGGCGAGCGCTACAAGGCCGAGCTGATCCGCGACCTGCCCGAGAGCGAGACGATCACCATCTACCGGCAGGGCGAATGGCTGGACCTGTGCCGCGGCCCACATATGCGCGACACCGGCGACGTCGGGCCAGCCTTCAAGCTGATGAAGGTGGCCGGCGCCTATTGGCGCGGCGACCACCGCAACTCCATGCTGACGCGCATCTACGGCACCGCCTGGCGCGACCAGAAGGAGCTGGACGCGCATTTGCACCAGCTCGAGGAGGCCGAGCGGCGCGACCACCGGCGCATCGGCCGCGAGATGGACCTGTTCCACATTCAGGAGGAGGCGGTCGGCAGCATCTTCTGGCACCCGAAAGGCTGGAAGCTGTACCGCACGGTGGAGGCCTACATGCGCCGCCGGCTGGACGCCGCCGGCTACGAGGAGGTGCGCACGCCGCAGCTGGTGGACCGATCGCTGTGGGAGCGCAGCGGGCACTGGGAGAAGTTCCGTGAGAACATGTTCGTCACCGCGGTGGAGGACGAAGGCAGGACGCTGGCCCTCAAGCCGATGAACTGCCCGTGCCACGTGCAGATCTTCCGCCACGGCCTGCGCAGCTACCGCGAGCTGCCGCTGCGCATGGCCGAGTTCGGGGCGTGCCACCGCTACGAGCCGTCGGGCGCGCTGCACGGCATCATGCGGGTGCGCGGCTTCACGCAGGACGACGCGCACATCTTCTGCACCGAGGACCAGATCGCCGGCGAGACGGCGCGCTTCGTGGACCTGCTGCGCTCGGTGTACGCCGATTTCGGCTACGATACGTTCCGGGTGAAGTTCTCCGACCGTCCGGACAAGCGCGCCGGCGACGACGCCGTGTGGGACCGGGCCGAGGCCGCGCTGCGCGAGGCCTGCGCCATGGCCGGCGTGGAGTACGAGCTGAACCCGGGCGAGGGCGCGTTCTACGGGCCGAAGCTGGAGTTCGTGCTGCGCGACGCTATCGGGCGCGACTGGCAATGCGGCACGCTACAGGTGGATTTCGTGCTGCCCGAGCGGCTGGACGCCGAGTACGTGGGCGAGGACAGCGCGCGCCACCGCCCGGTGATGCTGCACCGGGCTATCCTGGGCAGCTTCGAGCGCTTCCTGGGCATCCTGATCGAGCAGTACGCCGGCCGCTTCCCGCTGTGGCTGGCGCCGGTGCAGGTGGTGGTGGCGTCCATCGTGTCGGACGCGGGCGCTTATGCCGAGGAGGTGGCCGCCGCGCTGCGGGCCGCGGGCATGGAAGCGCGGGCGGACACCCGCCGCGAGAAGATCAATGCCAAAGTGCGCGAGCACAGCCTGGCCCACGTGCCGGTACTGGCGGTGGTGGGGCGGCGCGAGGCCGAGCAGCGCAGCGTGGCGCTCCGCCGCCTAGGCAGCGAGGCGCAGGAGGTGCTTGAGCTGGAAGCGGCCGTGGCGCTGCTGGCCGGGGAGGCGGAGGCGCCGGACGTGCGGCGGCTGGCATCCACGCTCCAAGCGTAGAGCGCGTCCCGAACCGCCCGGGCTCGCCGGGCGGAGCGCCCTCGGGCCAGTGCCTTGCCGTGCCGGGCGTCGTTCACCACTCTTTGTTGTCGTGGTCGAGGTGACGCCGGCACGGAAGTGAACCTGCCGGCTGTTCAGCGTTGGTTGTTGATTACCTGCTTCAATCGCGGCACAACACCCGCTTGACTGCCCGCCACCTCTACAGGAGAGTACAATAGCCCGAGGCCCAATGCCTGCCGCGCCTTCCCGCGACGGCCCCCGTGTGAACGAAGACATTCGCGTGCCGCAGGTCCGCCTGATCGACCAGGAAGGCGAGATGCAGGGCGTGATGTCCGCCCGTGACGCGCTGCTGCGCGCCTATGCTGTGGGGCTGGACCTGCTGGAGATCAGCCCGAACGCCGATCCGCCGGTGTGCAAGATACTCGATTTCGGCAAGTACAAGTACGAGCTGCAGAAGAAAAAGAACGAGGCCAAGAAGAAGCAGCGCGTTATCGAGATTAAGGAAGTCAAGGTCCGTCCCAATATCGACGAGAACGACTACCAGGTGAAGCTGCGCTCGATGAAAAGCTTCATCGAGGAGGGTGACAAGGTGAAGGTGACCTTGCGCTTCCGTGGCCGTGAGATGGCCCATCAGGACATCGGCGTGAAGGTTCTGGAGCGGATACGCGCGGACCTGGAGCTGGCCACCAAGGTGGAGCAGATGCCGCGTATGGAGATGCGGCAGATGGTGATGGTGCTGTCGCCAAAGTAGGCGACCGCCCGGCCAGGAGTTCTGCCTGTTGTGGCGCGTTCCAAGATAGTCCGCGACAGCACGTCCAAAAGTTTTTTGCTTCTTTTTCTCAAAAAAGAAGACTTTCCTTCCTGAGAGTATGTCAATGTCCAAGCAAGGCCTGGAACTGCGTTCCCACGTCTCCGCCGCTGGCGAGCTGAAGCTCAGCCTGGAAGACGTGACCATCCCCGATCCCGCGTCGGGCGAGGTGGTGGTGCAGGTGCAGGCAGCCCCCATCAACCCTTCCGACCTCGGCCTGCTGCTGGGGCCAGCGGACCTGTCCACCCTACTGGCCGGCGGCACAGCGGAGCGGCCGGTGCTGACCGCGCGCATTCCCGCAGGCTTGATGGGCTACATGAAGCCCAGGCTGGAGCAGTCCCTGGCCGTGGGCAACGAGGGCGCCGGCCTGGTGGTGCAGGCAGGAACCGGGGCAGAGCACCTGCTGGGCAAGATCGTCAGCATGCGGAGCGGAGGTACCTACGCGCAGTTCCGCAAGCTGGCTGCGCGGGAGTGCATCGAACTGCCCAAGGGCGCTGCCGCGGCAGACGGCGCGTCGATGTTCGTCAACCCGCTGACGGCCCTGGCCATGGTCGAAGCGATGCGGCGCGAAGGCCACACGGCGCTGGTGCACACGGCTGCCGCCTCTAACCTCGGGCAGATGCTGAACCGGATCTGCATGGCGGACGGGGTGGCGCTGGTGAACATTGTGCGCAGCGCAGCGCAGGCGGCCATCCTGCACGATCTAGGTGCGCGCATCGTGCTGGACAGCACGGAGGGCGACTTCTTCGCCAAGCTCGAGGCCGCGCTGGCCGAGACGGGTGCCACCATCGCGTTCGACGCGATTGGCGGCGGCACGCTGGCCAACACCATCCTGCACGCGATGGAGGCGGCGGCCAACCGCAACGCCACGGCGTACAGCCGCTACGGCTCCTCCGTCCTCAAGCAGGTCTACATCTACGGCATGCTCGACACCGGGCCCACGACTCTGGACCGTGGCTACGGCCTGTCCTGGTCGGTGAGCGGCTTCCTGATCACGCCGTTCCTGGCCAAGATCGGCGCGGCCGACGCGGCCAAGCTGCAGGACCGCGTGAAGCGGGAGCTGACGACGACCTTTGCCAGCTACTACACGGACACCGTTTCCCTGGCAGGGGCTTTGCAGCCGGAGACGGTGCGGGCTTACGCGCGCAAGGCGACAGGGACGAAGTTTTTGATAGATCCTAGCAAGTAAGGAAGCTTGGGGCTCTGCCCCAAACCCCGCTGGGGCCTTGAGGCCCCAGACCCCATCTGTTTAGAAGAGCTAACAAACAGGTTCTAAGGGACTTGTCCTTAGCGGGGTCCAGGGGCAGAGCCCCTGGCCTTCCTTTCCAACGCCTACCCGAACAGGGCTGGGCAAGCTCGCCGTCTCCCTCTAGCCTCCGCACGTCGATGGTCCCGCGCAAGCGGGTGAAAAGGGAATATCGTGCGCTCCGGCTGGGCCTTCGGCCCGGGGGCAAGTCGGTAGCTGCCCCCGCAACTGTCAGCGGCGAGCTTTCGGTCCGTCCGCCCCGCGCAGGGGTGGGTCACTGAACCAGGCGCAGGTTCGGGAAGACAGGGCCGGGGCGATCGGGAACGGAACGCGTGTTCCGAACCCGTCAGCCGCGAGCCAGGAGACCTGCCATCGTCGCGCTGACCATGCTGCCGGGCGGGGTGCACCGGGGGCGGAGAACGACGATGCCGAACACCCTCAGCGGCGCAAGCCGTCCTGCGGGCGCCTGCCTGCGCTTGCCCTGCCTACCGCGCGTGAAACTGCGGCCCTCCTGCACCCAGCCCGGCTGGAGGCTCGCATGACCGTCGCGAGCAACCTCGGCTTCCCCCGCATCGGCCACCGGCGCGAGCTAAAGGCCGCCACCGAGGCGTTCTGGGCCGGCACCCTGGACGAGGCAGGCCTGGAAGCAGCCGCAGCCGCCCTGCGTGCCCGGCATTGGGCGCTGCAGGCCGGCCTGAAGATCAGCCACGTCCCCAGCGGCGACTTCTCCCTCTACGACCAGGTGCTCGACACCGCCTGCATGCTCGGCGCTGTCCCGGAGGGCTACGGCTGGTCCGGCGGCCCCGTCTCGCTGGCCACCTACTTCAAGTTGGCCAGGGGCACGCGCCAGGCGGACGTGGCCGGCCTGGCCGCGCTCGAGATGACCAAGTGGTTCGACACCAACTGAGGTTGCCCCGATCTCGTGGACGGTTTGTAGACTTGGGAGCTACGCGTCGG
>CAXTBC010000046.1:0-34752 GCA_964242595.1 uncultured Acetobacteraceae bacterium
GGCAGACGGTCAAAACGGTGGCTTGATTATGTCCACCCGCAGGGGCGCACTCCAAACAGGGGTCACTCTTACGTGCCGATTGACGTTCACGTCTTGCTGCGTCTCACGCCGCCGGGCGGCAGTCGATCAGCCCCTTGCCGGCAGCCGAAACAGTCCCGGAAAGCCCAAGCATCTCGCAAACCGCCGGTCAGGCGACGGCTGAAGTTCACACACGCCGGGCGGCAAGCTCGGCCGGGCGCTGGCCGCGGTCCGGGACGGCAAGGGCATTTCGCTGAACAACCTCATCGCAGTGACAGGCTGGCAGCCGCACACCGTCCGGGTCAGCCTAACGCGCTTGCGTCAAGGCGGCGTGTCGATCCAGTCGACACAACATGACGGACAGAAGCGCTACTCTGCCGAGGGGGTTGGCGCAGCCGTTGGACAGTGTGACCGACGCCTCGCCGGGACCGGCCAGAGGGAACGATGCGGAGGCACTCAGTCAACGTGTCGCCGCCTTCGAACTGATGGACCTGGCAGCGCTTAGGCGCACATGGATCCTGGTGGTCAAGATCAGTCCGCATTGCGGCTCAGCGCCAACCTGATGCGGCGAGGCATTGCGCACCGGCTCCAGAAGGCGGCGTTAGGAAGCCGGGAGCACGCTTACATTCGCATGCGCAACGCGCCCGCCATAGACAGGTCCAGGGGATGCCGGCGTAGACCTTGGTAAGCATCCCACTCGCCCTACTTGCCAGCCAGGCCGGTCTTGAGCAGCTCCGGAGTGCTTTACTTGCCAACCTCCTGACCAGCACGCACCTCAATCAGACGCTAGCCGATTCGAACCTCCTACCGAGTCGCGTCGATGTGAAATGCTCTAGGTTGTCCACAACGAGGTCCAGGGGCAGAGCCCCCCGGCCTCGCCTTCACTCGATACACCTACTCCGCCGCAGCCCGCTGCTCTACCGCAGCCGGCGCCACCGCCGCATCCGCCTGGAACGCCTGCAACCCAGTTTGCCACCGCCCCAGGATCAGCGCGTGGATGTCGTGCGTCCCCTCGTAGGTGTTCACCGCCTCCAGGTTCATTACATGGCGGATCACGTGGTATTCGTCGGAGATCCCGTTGCCGCCATGCATGTCGCGTGACACGCGCGCGATAGCCAGCGCTTTGCCGCAGTTGTTCCGTTTCATCAGCGAGACCATCTCCGGCACCGACCGGTGCTCGTCCATCAGCCGGCCCAGCCGCAGCGAGCCCTGCAGGCCCAGCGCGATCTCAGTCTGCATGTCGGCCAGCTTGAGCTGGATAATCTGGTTGGCCGCCAGCGGACGGCCGAACTGCTTGCGGTCCAGCGTGTACTGACGTGCCGCCTGCCAGCAGAACTCGGCCGCCCCCATCGCCCCCCAGGAGATGCCGTAGCGCGCCTTGTTCAGGCAGCTGAACGGACCCTTCAGCCCGCGCACGCCCGGCAGCAGGTTGGCTTCCGGCACAAACACGTTGTCCATCATGATGGAGCCGGTGGCCGAGGCCCGCAGCGAGAACTTGCCCTCGATCTTGGGGAGCTCCAGCCCGTCCATCCCGCGCTCCAGGATGAAGCCTCGGATCACCCCGTCGTCGGTCTTGGCCCACACCACCGCCACGTCGGCGATCGGCGCGTTGGTGATCCACATCTTGGCACCCGAGACGCGGTAGCCGCCCGGCGCTGTGCGGGCGCGCGTGATCATGCTGCCCGGGTCGCTGCCGTGGTCCGGCTCGGTTAGGCCGAAGCAGCCCACCAGCTCGCCGCTGGCCAAGCCGGGCAGGAAGCGCTCGCGCTGCGCCTCGGTGCCGAAGGCGTGAATCGGATGCATCACCAGGCTTGATTGCACGCTCATCGCCGAGCGGTAGGCGCTGTCTACCCGTTCCACCTCGCGAGCAATCAGCCCGTAGCTCACGTGGTTCACGCCGGCACAGCCGTAGCCCTCGATGGTCGGGCCCAGCAGGCCCAGGGCGCCCATCTCGCGGAAGATCTCGCGGTGGAACACCTCGTGCCGGTTGGCCTGGACGATCCGCGGCATCAGGCTGCCCTGGCAGTAGTCGTGCGCCGCGTCGCGCACGGCGATCTCCTCGGCGGTCAGCTGGCCTTCCAAGTCCAGTGCGTCCTGCCATTGCATGTCTTGGCTCCTACTAATTTCGTGTTTTGATAAGGACTTTAGGGCAAGCCAAGGCAAGGCAAGCAGTTGTTTTTTGAAGAAGAGAACCAAAAAACTTCTGCTCCCTGTCGGGGACTCACAAAAAAGTCTGCAACAGCGGAGTCAAAAATCTCTGCTTCTTTCTTCAGAAAAGAAGGCCTTCCTTGCTTCCTTACGCCTCAGCCTCCGCCCGCAACCGCCGGAAGCTCCTCACGCTGAACGGCAGCATCAGCACGTAGATCAACCCGGCCGCCGCCAGCGCCAGCCACGGATCGGCGACCAGCAGCGCCGCGAACAGCCCGGTACCCAGCAGCAGCCCCAGCACGTACTCCGCCGGCACCTTAAAGTTCTTGAAGCTCCACACCGGCAGGCTGGAGACCAGCAGCAGCGAGGTGCCCACCAGCATGGCGGCCACAAAGCCGGGGAACTGCGCCGCGCCGGCCAGCCGCACCCAGCCGTGCTCGCCGGCCTCCAGCCACAGAAACAGCGGCAGCAATACCACTCCGGCCCCGGCCGGCGCCGGCACTCCGGTAAAGAAGCTCTGCGCGTAGGCCGGCTTCGGGCTCGTCTCCAGCGCCGCGTTGAAGCGCGCCAGCCTTAGCGCCATGCACACGGCAAACATCAGGCACGGCATGAAGGCGAACCTGCTGGAGCCGTGCAGCGCCCAGATATACAGCACCATCGCCGGCGCCACGCCGAAGCTGCAGAAATCCGAAAGGCTGTCGAACTCCGCACCGAAGCGGGAGGTGGCCTTCAGCAACCTTGCCAGGCGGCCGTCCAGCCCGTCGATGATGGCCGCCACCACCACGGCCAGGGCGGCCGCCTGCCAGCGCCCGTCCAGCGCGTAGCGCATGCTGGTCAGCCCCGCGCACAGGCCCAGCATGGTTAGCAAGTTGGGCATCACCCTGTTGAAGGACGGCCCCTTGTAGCGCGGCCGTTGCCGCCGCCGCCGCCGTGACCCGAGCGAGGGAGAGTTCAGCGGGCGGGGCGCCTGGTCCATCTCAGCCGAGCTCGGCGAGCACCGTCTCGCCCCCCACCATCGTCTGCCCCACTGCCACCAGCGGGTCCACGCCAAGCGGCAGGTAGACGTCCGTGCGGCTGCCGAAGCGGATGATGCCGAAGCGCGCGCCGGCGCGCAGGCTGTCGCCCTGGCGCACGTCGCACAGGATGCGGCGGGCAATCAGCCCGGCAATCTGCACCACGGCCAGGTCCCGCCCGTCCGGCAGGGTTATGGCCAGGGCGTTGCGCTCGTTCTCGTCGCTCGCCTTGTCCAGGCTGGCGTTGAGGAAGCGCCCTGGGTGGTAGGCCACCTGCGTCACGCTGCCGTCCGCCGGCACCCGGTTCACGTGCACGTTCAGCACCGATAGGAACGTGGCCACCCGCCAGCGCGGCGCCAGGCCGAGCCCGAGGGAAGCCGGCGGCGTGGCAAGCTGCACGGAGACCACGCGGCCGTCGGCCGCGGCAAGGACAAGCCCCGGCCGCGGCGGCGCCACGCGCTCCGGGTCGCGGAAGAAATACAGGCAGAACAGGGTGAACAGCAGGCCCAGCCAGAACACGCCGTAGCCGGTGAACAGGCCGGCCACCGCCACAGCCACGCCGGCGGCGATGAAGGGTTGCCCGGCCCGGTGCGGCCGCGCCAGCACCAGCCGCATCGTCTCCATAAGGGCCATCCGCCAGGTGATGCGGGCTTGGCGCGCCTGGGTCAAGGCTGCTTCAGGGCGCGGCGCGTGCCGGGCGGCGCACCGGCGGCCGCACCGCCCGCGCGCTTCGGGCGCTGCAACCGCGCGGCCACCAGCCAGGCTAGAAGCGGCGCCACACAGGCCGTGTCCACCGGCACCAGCCGCCCGCGGTCGGAGGCTACCATCGCCGCTGCAGCCACCATCACCACGCCCCCCGCCACGGCCGGTGCCGCGCCGTCGATACCCAGCAGCGCCAGCGCCGCGGCCGCCGGCACCACGGCCGCCCGTGCCCAGTGCACCGCCGCGCCGGTCAGTAACAAGCCGGCCGCCAGCACCAGCCCCGCGGCCACCCCGCCCCAGCCGTCATCGCCTCGCGCCAGGCGTCTGGCCAGCGGCAGCGCCGCCGCCAACCCAAGGAACACCGGCATGCAGGCCAGGATGGCCGGGCCGCCGCCAGGCGCACCGCGCAGCCACCAAGCCGCCAGCGCGGCGGCAGCCGGCGTCAGCAGCCAGCCCGGCGCCGGTCGGGCACGGGTGCGCAGCCACGCCTCGCCGAGCAGGATCAGGGCCAGCCCAGGCAGTCGCGCCACGGGCGGCTCCGGCCAGCCTGCCCAGCGCGGGTTCAGCACAAGCCATCCGGCCAACACAGCACCGCACACGGCCAGCGACACCCCACGCGACGTGCGCGCCACCCCGCCCATCCGGCACGCCGCCGCCACCGCCAGCGCCGCGGCCGGCGGCCACAGCAAAGGCTGCGACAGCACCCGCAACAGCGGCAGGTCCATCGCACGCTCGGCGAGATGGTCGAGGTGCGCGAGGATGGCGTGCATCGGTGCCGCATGCGGCACTGCATCGCCCGCGTCAACGCGCGCGCTTCCGTCCGCGACAGGCCGGGCGTAGTGTCGCCCGGTGCTCCGCCCCGCCCGTATCCCCGCGCCGCGCCAACCCATGACCGAGGGTCCGGTGGCTGCTTTGCTGGTGCGGCTGACCGCGCCGCTGGCCTGGGGCATCCTGGCCCTGTTCGGCTACCGGGTCGCCGAAGGCTGGTTCGTGGGCCAGCTCGGAGCCCAGGCGCTGGCCGCCATCAGCTTCGCCTTTCCTGTAACCATGGTGGTGCTCAGCATATCCATCGGCTTGGGCGCTGGCACCTCCTCGGTGATCGCGCGCGGCCTCGGCGCCCGGGAGGAAGGCGTGCCTCGCCTGGTGGCCGACGCGCTGATCCTGACCGCACTGGTGGGCGGCGCCTGCGCCGCCATCGGCATGCTCGCCGCCGGGTGGCTGGCCCGCCTGCTGGGCGCAGGGCCTGACGTCGCGCCCGCCATCGCCGCCTACCTGCAGGTATGGTTCCCCAGCGCCATCCTTATCCTGGTTTCCACCGTCGGCCTCTCTGCCGCTCGCGCCGCCGGCGACGCCACCTTCCAGGGCTCGGCCATGGTCGCCTCCTCCCTGCTGAACCTGGCCGTGGCCCCGTTCGCCATCCTCGGGGCTTTCGGGCACCCGGGGCTGGGGCTGATCGGCGCGCCGGTCTCCAGCCTTATCGCGTGGGCCCCGTTGTTCGTGGCCACCATCTGGCGGCTACAACGCCTGCACCTGCTCTCCTTCGATCGGCTGAGCCTGGCCGAGTTCGCCGCCTCCTCCCGCCGCATCCTGCGCGTGGGTCTGCCCGCGGCCGGCACCAACGCCGTCATTCCGCTGGCCGGCAGCATCGTCACCAAGCTGCTCGCACCCTACGGCGCCCAGGCGGTAGCCGGGTTCGGCCTCGGCGGCCGGGTCGAGGGGCTGGCCATGGTGCTGTTTTTTGCGCTCTCGGCGGTGATGAATCCGTTCGCCGGGCAGAACGCCGGCGCCGGCCGTATCGGCCGGGTGCAGGAGGCGCTGCGCGTGACCGGCTGGTTCTGTGCCTGCTTCGGCGCGCTGCTGGCCGTGGTGCTGTTCCTGGCCCGCTCTTGGATCGCCACGCGCTTCACTCACGACCCGGGGGTGCTGCTGGCGGCCACCGCCTACCTCAGCCTGGTCCCGCTCAGTTACGGGCCGGCGGGAATGATCGCCATCGCCAACGCCACGTTCAACGGCATGAATCGCCCGATGGCGGCAGTCGGCGTGTCGGTGGCGCGCACCCTGGTCGTCAACGTGCCGGTGGCCTGGCTGGGCGGGCGGCTGTTCGGTGCGCAGGGCGTGTTCTTGGGCATCTGCGTCTCCAACCTGCTGGTGGGCGTGGGGAGCTTCGCCTGGGTGTACGCGGCGTGCGGGAGCCTACGGCGGCCGGCGCGGGTGGGTGGAGTGGTGCTGGCGAAATAGGGGAACCGCTAAAAGATGAAAACCTTGCGTCAGCCTGAAAGGTTGATCCTTCGACAAGGCCAGGGGCTCTGCCCCTGGACCCCTGTTTGTAATACATCCCAAACAGATGGGGGTCTGGCGCCTCGAGGCCCCAGCGGGGTTTGGGGCAGAGCCCCATGGCTTGCTTACAGCACAAGACGTCCAGCCACCGCTATCAACACTATACCTGCAGCACAGGATACCGAGCCGCCACCGCCGCTGATCGAAGAAGCGTCGCAGGGTCCGCCACGCCACTCAGGTTCCCCGGCAGCCAGCGCCGTTGGAACGCCCGGATGCTGTCCGTATCGTCGCCTTCGTACCCGATCCGCACCAGCGCCGCCCGCATATCCCCCGCCGCTCCCCCGTCCGAGTCCGGCCACAACCCGATCCCCGCCGCCGCCAACCCCCGCCAATCGAACAGCTCCCCGGGGTCCTGCTTGCGCGTAGGGGCGATGTCGCTGTGTCCCACCACGTTCTCCGCCGGAATGGCGTGCCGTCCCAGTATCCCCAGGCACAACGCCCGCACCGCCGCCATCTGCGCCGCCGGGAACGGCCGATAGCCCCATTCGTGCCCTGGGTTCACGATCTCGATGCCCACGGAAGGATCGTTCAGCACCCGCCGCCCGCGCCAGTAGGACACGCCGGCATGGAACGCCTGCTTCGCCTCGTCCACCAGCCGATACACCGTCCCATCCTCGTCAACCACGTAGTGGGACGACACCTTGGAAGCCGGGTCGCGCAGCCGCTCCACCGCCGCCGCACAGGACTGCATGCCCGTGTAGTGCAGCACCAGCATGTCCACTGCGCACGGCCGCTCGTCCTGGTTCGGGCTCGGCGCCTCGATCAAGTTCACAGCCCGCGCTCCCGCTTCACGCGGTCCCACGCCGCGTTGATCCGCGCCACCTTGTCCGTCGCGCGAGCCACGAACTCCGCCGGCACGCCACGGGCGGCCAGGCCGTCCGGATGGTTGTCCCGCATGAGCTGCTTCCACGCCGCCCGCACCGCCTCGTCTGTGGCCGAGCGCGGCAAGCCCAGCGTCACGTAGGGGTCCTCTCCCGTCTCCGCCTGCACCCGCGCCGTGCCGCCGCGCGCCCGCTCCCAGGCCGGGCCGTCCAGCCCGAAGCCGCGGGCGCACTTGGCCAAGAAATCCAGCTCCGCCGCGTTCACCGGCGCGTCGGAGCGCGCCACCCCGAACAGCCCCGCCAGCACGTCCTCCAGCACGCCGCGGTTGTCGGCGAAGCTGGTCCCCAGCTGGCTCGCGTAGCCCTCGAACCCGTCGGTCGTGTCGCGCGCCTGGTCGAACAGCCGTCCCACCTCGCGCGCGCTCTCCGGCGGGATGCGGAAGTGCCGCTTGAACCCGTCGATCTCCACCCGGCTCACCGGCCCGTCGCACTTGGCCAGCTTGGCCGACAGCGCCACAACCGCCATGGCGAATACCTGCTCGCGCGGCGCGAACAGCGCTGCCAGCCGCGCCGGGTGGAAACGCGCCGTGTTGATGCCGCCGCTATCCGCCGCGTGGCCCAGCGCGGCACCCATGATAGCGCCCGGCGGCCCGCCCATTGCGAACCCCGCCATGCCGCCCAGAACCTTGCCCCAGTAGCTCATGTGCTTCTCATAGCAGGGAAAACTTGCGGTGTCGGCACGCGGGCTGCGGAGAGGTAAGGTAAAAAAGGCCTTCTTCTTCGAGAAAAAGAAGCAAAAAGCCTTTACTGACTTGGTGCGGGTCTCTCCGGACACACCCGACAGGGAGCAAAGCTTTTTGGTTCCTCTTCTCGAAAAAGAAGGGCTTGCCTCGCTTCCTCCACGCCCCGCATCCTCACCGCTCCCCGATCCACAGAAGTAAACGCCATGGCCGACCTCATCCTCAGCGAGACCGCCGGGACCGTCACCACGCTGAGGCTGAACAACCCCGCCGCCATGAACGCCATCACCGCCGAGATGGCCGAGGACCTGCACGCCAAGCTTACCCAGGCCGCGTCCGCATCCCGCGCCGTCGTCCTGGCCGGCCACGCCCGCGCCTTCTGCGCCGGCGCCAACCTGGCCGGCCGCGGCCCGGCAACCGAGGATGCCGGCGCGCGCCTGGAGAGTTCCTTCAACCCGCTCGTCGCCGCCATCAAGGATTGCCGCGTTCCCATCGTCGCCGCCGTGTGCGGTGCCGCCGCAGGCATCGGCGCCTCCATCGCACTCGCCTGCGACATGATCGTGGCCGGGCAGGGCGCCTATTTCCTGCAGGCGTTCCGCCGCGTCGGCCTGGTGCCGGATGGTGGCGCCGCCTTGCTGCTGGCCCACACCGTGGGCCGCGTGCGGGCCATGGAGCTGATGCTGCTGGGCGAGAAGCTGCCAGCCGAGACAGCGCTCGCCTGGGGCCTGATCAACCGCGTGGTGCCGGACGACGACGTCGAGGCCACCGCCGCCACGATCGCCGCCTCGCTGGCCGAGGGGCCCACGGTGGCGCTGGGCCTGATCCGCCGTGCCGCCTGGGCGGCGCTGTCGTCCGACCTGGAAAGCCAGCTGACGCTGGAACGCAACCTGCAGACGCAAGCGGGGCGCAGCCCTGATTGCCGGGAGGGCGTGACGGCTTTTCTTGAAAAGCGTGTGGCTCGGTTCAAGGGAAAGTAAGGAAGCGCTTCTTTTTGCAAAAAGAAGCAAAAACTTTTACCTGCGCTGTCGCCGACGCTTGAAACAAGGTGCTTCCTCGCCAACCACCCGACAGAGCAAAAGTTTTTTGGTTCTTTTTTCAAAAAGAACTGCTTACTTCCTTTATCGGAGCCGCCCCATGAAACGCCGCGACTTCCTCAACGGCGCCGCTACCACAGCCTTCGGCCTCGCCACCAAACTCCCCCCCGTCGCCGCCCCGCAGGACACGCCCGGCTATTACCCGCCGGCACTGACCGGTCTGCGCGGCAGCCACCCCGGCTCGTTCGAAGTGGCCCACAGCCTGCGCGACGGCAGCTTCTGGCGCACCGCCCCCCCGCCGCTGCCCGGCGAAGACAGCTACGACCTGGTCGTCGCCGGCGCCGGCATCAGCGGCCTCGCGGCTGCCTACTTCTACCGCCAGGCGCACCCGGCCGCCCGCATCCTGATCCTGGACAACCACGACGACGTGGGTGGCCACGCCAAACGCAACGAGTTCGCCCTGCGCGGCCGTAACGAGCTGATCAACGGCGGCACGCTGGAAATCGACTCGCCCTACCCCTACAGCCGCGTGTCCGACGGCCTGTTGCGCACCCTCGGCATCGAGCCCGTCAAGCTGGAGGAGACCTGCGCCCACAAGGATTTCTACGAGTCGTTGGGCATGTCGCGAGGCGTGTTCTTCAACCGCGAGACCTTCGGCGCGGACCACCTCACCCCCGGCCAGGCCAAGCGACGCTGGGTGGACATCCTCGCCGGCGCCCCGCTTAGCCCCCGCGCGCGCGCCGACGTCATCCGCATCCAGGAAGCCCGCACGGACTACATGCCCGGCCTGTCCTCGGACGAGAAGAAGGCCCGCCTCTCGCGCATGAGCTACGCCGAGTACCTGGTGAAGGTGGCCGGCGCCGACCCCGGCGTGCTGCCCTACTACCAGGCGATGAGCCACGACGAGTGGGGCGTCGGCATCGACGCCGTCTCCGCTCTGGACGTCTGGACGTTCGACTTCCCCGGCTTCCAGGGCCTGAACCTCGCCGCCGGCGCCGCCCCGCGCATGGGCTACACCGCGTCCGGCTACGCCGGCACCAGCTCCTACACGTTCCACTTTCCGGACGGCAACGCCAGCATCGTCCGCCTGCTCGTCCGCCAACTCGTCCCCGCGGCCCTGCCCGGCAGCACCGCGCAGGATGCCGTCAGCGCCCGGCTGGACTACGCACAGCTCGACAGGCCAGGTGCTGCCACCCGCATCCGCCTGAGCAGCATCGTCGTCGGCGCCCGCAACATAGGCGGGCCGCAAGCCTCCACCGGCGTGGAACTCGCCTACGCGCGCGCCGGCCAGGTGCGCCGCGTGCACGCCCGCGCCTGCATCCTGGCCGGCTACAACATGATGATTCCCTACATCTGCCCGGAGATGAGCCAGACGCAAAAGGACGCGCTGCACTATCTGGTCAAGATCCCGCTGGTCTACACCACCGTGGCGCTCACCAACTGGCGCGCCTTCCACAAGCTCGGCGTCTCCCACGTCTACGCGCCCGGCATGTATCATTCCACCATGTGGCTGAACCCGTCGGTCGACATCGGCGCCTACCGCTCCGTCCGCTCGCCGGACGACCCGATCCTGCTGCGCATGACGCGCGTGCCCTGCCGCCCGGGGCTCGACGAGCGCACCCAGCACCGCATCGGCCGCGCCGACATCCTGGCCACCAGCTTCCAGACCTTCGAGGACCGCATACGCGACCAGCTCACCCGCACGCTGGGCCCCGCCGGCTTCGACGCGGACACCGACATCACCGCCATCACCGTGAACCGCTGGCCGCATGGCTACGCCTACGAGTACAACTACCTGTTCGACCCCGTCTGGGCGCCGGGGCAGGCGCCGCACGAGATCGGCCGCGCGCTGTTCGGCCGCATCGCGATCGCGAACTCGGATTCCGGCGCCGCGGCCTACACGGATTCGGCGATCGACCAGGCACACCGGGCGGTAAGGGAGGTCAGCGTTTTCACGTGAAGGAAGAAAGCAGTTCTTTTTTGAAAAAAGAACCAAAAAACTTTTGACTTCGCTGTCGCGTGCTTCGGTGCCAGGTCGCCATTCCTCACAGCAATCGCTATAGCTCGGGCTGCAACGGAGAAGCTGACGCCGAAGCTCTAGCCCAATCCAAGCGCGCCGTAGGCTCCCAGCAAATCCGTCACCAGGATGCCGTCTATCGTCATGCCGACCATCGTCGCGCCTTCAATCGCAACGCCGCTCAGGTTGGCGTCCCGGATGCTCGCGTTCGTCAGGTCGGCATCGCCGATCCGGAGCCCCGACAAATCCACGTTCTCGAAGACCGCTGTCCGCATCTTGACGTTCTTGAAAGACGAGCCGGTCAGGTCGGCCTCGCTCACGTCCAGCGTTTCGCTTGCATCGTGTATCTTCATCACCCGCTTCCTGGATTCTACCAACCGAAATCAAGGCTGCCTCACCAAGGCAAGCAGTCCTTTTTTAAAGAAGGGATTAAAACTTTACTTCCCGCATCTGAAACAGCCGGATGCTGCAAGATAGATCGAGGCCGCTGAATACAGCGCAGGAACAAAAGTTTTTTGCTTCTTTTTTTCAAAAAAGAAGGCCTTGCTTCCTGTAAACGATCAGTCTCGACGCCGGCTGCTACGAGGGTTTCTCGAGCAGACCGGCGCCACTGGCGCTATTGATTCGAGCTGCGGCCCTCTTCGATCACCCTGCAAGATCCGCAATCTGCACGTATAAATTTGCCAAGGCCTCGCCCGCCAGCGCCCGCGTCACCACTCGCTCCATCCCGAACGAAGCACACATTTCCGCCACCTGCGCACACACGAATTTCGGCTGGAAATAAGCCAGCCCGAAATCCCCCGCCTGGGTCAGCAACGCCGCCACGTGCTCCACCACGCCGTCCTCCAGCGTCAGCCCGCGCGCCCGCGCCTCGCTGGCGAAGATTGCGCAATACTCGTCCATCCCGGGTGCCAGCAGCTTGATCTTGTAAGGAATGCGCCGCAGCAGCGCCGGGTCCATGATCTCCTTCGGGTCGATGTTCGTCGAGAACACCAGCAGCTCGTCGAAAGGCAGGCTGAAGCTCTTGCCCGAATGCAGCTTCAAATAGTCCACCCGGCTCTCCATAGGCACGATCCAACGGTTCAGCAGCGCCTTCGGGTCCATGCGCTGGCGGCCGAAATCGTCGATCAGGAACACCCCGCCCAGAGCCTTCACGTGCAGCGGAGCGTCGTAGAACTTGGTGTGCGTGTCCCATTGCAGGTCCAGCATCTCCACCGTCAGCTCGCCGCCCGCCACCGCGAACGGCCGCCGGCACGGCACGAAGCGGTCGTCGTACGCCATGCTGGCCAGGCCCTCGCCGCCCAGCTGCACGCGGTCCTCGTCGCTCAGCGTGGGAACGTGCAACCCGGGGTCGAACACCCGCATGATCTGGCCGGCGATCTCCACTGCGTAAGGCACGAAGATCACCTGCCGGAACAGCGCCGCGATGCGCGAGGCCACGCTCGTCTTGCCGTTCCCGGCCGGGCCGAACAGCAGGATGGAACTGCCGGCGTTGACGGCCGGCAGCAGCTTGCGCATCAGCGCGTCGGTTACCGACAGGCCGCCCAGCCCGTCGCGCAACCGCCCGGCGTCCAGCCGCTCGCCCGACAGGCGCTGCCGCCCGATCTGTGCCTGGTAGGCGGCCAGCGGCACCGGGGCAGGGCCCACGTAGGTGGTCTGGCCGGTGGCGTCGGCCAGCGCCTCGCGTCCCTCGTGGCTTAGTCCGTAGCGCGCCTCGCCGGCATGCCCCGTCAGCCCCACGCCCATCGCCTGCACCCAGCCGCGGTTGCGTGCCTCGTCCAGCAGTTTCTCGGTGATGCCGTAGGGCAGCCGCAGCGCCCGCATGATCTCCGCCGCCGTCCCGCGCGAGTCCGCGGCCATTACGCGCAGCATCAGCCCCAGCAGGGGCACCATGCCGATGCCCGTCTCGGCCAGGCTGCGCGGCTGCACCGGCGCGGTCGCCGCAACGCGTTCCTGCGCGTCGGCCAACTGGTCGCGCGTCACCAGGCGCATCTCCAGCAACACGTCCGTCGCGCGCACGCCGGTGCGGCGCTGGCGCTCGTGCGCGGCCGCCATGTCGGCCACGCTCACCAGGCCGCTGGCAACCAGCATCTCTCCCAACTGCATGCTTTAGCGTAACGTATTTCAGGGAGGAAGGAAGGCCTTCTTTTCTGAAGAAAAGAAGCAAAAGACTTTTACTCGTTGGGCGCGCACCTTTCCGCACCACTCGACAGGGAGCAAAAGCTTTTTGATTCTTTTTCTCGAAAAAGAACTGCTTGCCTTAAGTCCAGTACAACAGCCGCGCCGCCGGCAAGAACCGCAGCAAAGCCCCCTCCAGCGCCGCCCGCATCTCCGCCATCTGCTCCTTCGGGAACACCCACTTCACGGAACCGAACTTCGTCATCTTCCGCGTCCGCGCCGCCTCGTCCATCTCCAGGCTGCTGCCGGGGTACCACCCGGCCAGCACGTCCTTGGATTTCGGCGTGAACCGGTGGGTGATCAGCTCGGCCGTCAGGTCCACCCCCGCCACCCCGTCCAGCGCGGCCGCCACGTCGGCGAACAGCTTCGCGTAGGCCGCCTGCCACTCCGGCACCCGCATGATCGGCGCCACCGTCAGCCCAACCGGGTATCCGGCCTGCGCCACCGCGCGCAACGCCGCCAGCCGTGCCGCCATGCGCGGCGCCCCGCCCTCGTGCCGCTCGGCCGCCAGCGCGTTCACCGAGAAGCGGATGCGCGTCCGCCCGCCATGCGCCAGCCCCAGCAGCGGCTCCACGGCCGCGAACTTGGTGGTGAAGCGCAACTGCACTGGCGCGTCCCACGCCCCGAACCGCGTGATGCACGCCGCCAGGCTGCCCGTCAGGTGCTCGATGGCCAGCGGGTCCGTGTAGCAGGAACACTCGAACGTGGTCCCCTCCGCCGCCCGCGCGGCCGAGGCGGACGTCACCTTGCCCTGGCCCACAGCCGCCGGCAGCTCGGCCAGGATCTCGCCCAGATTTGCGTACACCCGGATGATCGGCGGCCCGGCCAGCGAGCCAGCCAGGTAGCAGTACGAACAATGTGCCGGGCAACCCTCGGCCAGGTCGAACCGCCAGTCCGCGCTCGGGGGGATCGGCTGCAGCCGCCGCCGGCTGGCACTTGCCGTCACCAACGCCATCGTCGTCTTGGCGTCCCTGTAGCTGTCCGGCAGTCCGGTCAGCCGGTCCGCACGCAGCTCGACCAGTTCGGCCCCCATCGCCACCGCTCGCGCCGCCATCGCCTGCCCCTCGGGCAGCGCGAGGGCAGACGGGGTCGCGATCACGCGCTTGGGTGTCCATAGCCGGGCCATGCCACCCACAAGGCGCCATCCCGTCAAAAAGCAACCGCCAACCCGCTCGCACACGATTGCGTCAGCCCGCCGGCGGTGCCCACACTGCGCCCGCACCATCGGGAGCAGCGCGTGCAGGAGCGGGACCGCATCATCACGGCGGACGAGGTTGCGGGCAGCCCCCGCCACACCGGCCGCTACTGGTTCGATTTCGCCGCAGCCAGCGCCGCCATCTTTATTTCCGTGGTCTCGCTGGTCATCGGCACCCGCGGCGAGGCCACCCAGCGCGACCTGCTGGCCGCCAACGCCTGGCCGTTCATCGAGCTCGACGAGGAACGCAACTTCAACGCAACCGATTCATCCGTCCTGATCAGGATCAGGAACGAGGGCGCAGGCCCGGCCAAGGTCGTCAGCTTCGAGGAGTTCTACGCCAACCACCCGGTGGACAACGTAACGGACCTGTTCCGGCAATGCTGCGCAGGCCTGCCAACGCAAAAGGCGCACTGCGCGCCGGCGTGGGCGTCAGCCTGGGAGACATTGCCGGCGACGTCGTCCGCCTCGACGAGAGCCTCATGACGATCGGCATACAGCGTTCCGCTGCCAACGCCGCCTTGTTCAACCAGTTTAATGCCTATTTCAGGGCCATGATGTTCCGGGTATGCTACTGCTTCATCCAGGACAGAGGCTGGCTGTCCAACCTGCGCACGCTCCAGCCGCCGGAAGTGCGCTCCTGCCCCGTGCCGGCACATCCTTTCTCCAGGGTCGAGATGGCGGAGCGTTAAGGAAACAAGCGGTTTTTCGAAAATTACTAAACTTTTGTCTGTTCGGGCCTGTGGCGTGGAAGCGGGCGGCTCATCTACCAGGAGTAAGCATCGTGGCACTCACGCGTCAGGTCATCACAGCGCTCAACAACGACGGCACCGACATGCTCGGCACCCGCAACGTCGCCATCAAGATCGTCGACGAGAGCATCGTCTCCGGCTCGCTGCTCACCGTCGAAAGCAACCATTTCTGCATCCTCAAGTCGCGCGGCGCCGTGCTCCAGGTCTACGAGACCGGACAGTACGCGCTCGTCACGCCGGACAAGCCCCTGGTCGGCTCCATCGTGCAGGGCTTCTTCGGCGGTACCAGCCCTTGGGTCTACGAGGTCATCTACATCAACCGCAGCAAGCTGCTGGTCCGCAGCACCGGCACTGCCACCAGCGCGGAGATGGCCGAAGTCTCCTACGTGGCGGACTACTACATCCACGTGGACACCAAGGACGCGGCGCTCGACCTGATCACCCACCTGCCGTTCAACGGCCGCGTGATCGACACCAAGGAGATCGCCGACTACGCCGGTCCCGCCATCGAACAGGCCATCAACCAAGTAATTCAGGTCACCAAGCTGGAAAACATCAACGAGCACATCAACGAACTCCGCGAAGGCGTCAAGCAGCACCTGACCGACTTCCTGCGCGTTTTCGGCATCATGCTGAACGACTTGAAGATCCTGATCCTGCCGAAGGACGAACGCATGCGCGAGCTGATCTCGCTGCAAGCCATCGGCCTGACGCCGATCGAGGCTGTGCGCTATTACCTAGCGTTGCGGATGGCGGAGAAGGGGTTGTCCTCCGCGCCGAACGCCGCGGCGGGTATGCCGTTCTTTGTCGGCAACCCGCAGATGGCTTTGATGCGAGGGGAGAAAGAGTAAGCAAGCAGTTCTTTTTCGAGAAAAGAACCAAACAGCTTTTGCTCCTTGTCGGATGGTGTGGAGAGGTCCGTGACAGCACGGACGAAAGGCTTTTGCTTCTTTCCGTCCTACGGAGATGACGTTGAGCTCTTTCTATAACGCCGAGTTTGAAGAACAACTCGCCATTAACCTGTTCAACGGCTGGGGCTACAACTTTTACCGCGCCGAGAACCAGCTCCGCGCCGACGACCTGATGGTCCGCGCCCGCGTGAGCGAAATGCTCGGCGCCGCCCGCGCCGGCGTCAACGCGGCCGAGGCCGCCTGGCGCCGCTCCCACCTGCCACCGCCCTCCCGCGAGCACCCGCGCCCCGATCCCCAGGCCTTGGTCAGCGCCAAGACCATCGAGGCTGTGGGTGCCGCCATCGGCGCGCTCGAAGGGCAGATCCGCGCGCTCCCCGTCCCGGAAGCCGACAGGATGACGCAGCGCCTCCGCAACGAACGCCAGACGCTTGAGGCCCTGCTGCGTGCGGATCGTACCATGGTGGCGCTGGCGCACGGCCTGCGTAGCCTGCTGGAGAACGCCGCCGCGGATACCGTCCTGGAGAGCGAGCAGGCCGTGCACGGGATGCTGTCAAGCATCGCCGGTGCCTTACAAGCCAGGCGAGACCTCTTGGCAGTAGTGTAAGAAAGCAAGCAGTTCTTTTTTGAAAAAAAGAACCAAAAACTTTTGCTCTGTGGCGCGCTTCAGAGGACAAGACCGCGACAGCGCGGACAAAAGTCTTTTGCTTCTTTTCTTCAGCAAAGAAGGCCTTGCTTACTCCACCCGCTCGAACCGCGCCCGGTCCGCCGGCAGCAACCGCACCGTCACATGCGCCGCGTCGTCGTCGTCCGCCCGCCCGACCACCTCGCCATGCTCGTACAGCCACGCCAGCCGCGCCCCGTCCGCATGCGCGATGTCGTAATCCGCCTGTTCCATCCCCGAGGCGATCCGCGCGTCCAGCGCCTCCCGCAACGTGTCAAGCCCTTCGCCGGTGATGGCGGACACCGCCACGCTCCCCGGCTTGGCCGGCAGCGCGTTCGCCCCGCCCAGCAGGTCCGCCTTGTTGAGCACCTCCACGGTGCGCGTGCCGAAGTCCTCGTCCAGCGTGCCGTCCTTGGCCATGCCGTCCAGCACGGCCACCACGTCGGCCCGTTGCGCGGCGCTGTCCGGGTGGGCCGCGTCGCGCACGTGCAGGATCACGTCGGCCTCGGCCACCTCCTCCAGCGTGGCGCGGAACGCCGCCACCAGCTCGGTCGGCAGCTCGCTGATGAACCCCACCGTGTCCGACAGGATCACCCGCCGCCCGCTCGGCAGCACTAGCCCGCGCATCGTAGGGTCCAGCGTCGCGAACAGCTGGTCCTGCGCGTGCACCTCGGCCCCTGTCAGCGCGTTGAACAGGGTGGATTTGCCGGCGTTCGTGTAGCCCACCAGGGCCACCACCGGGAACGGCACACGCTTGCGGGCGCTGCGGTGCAGCCCGCGTGTCCGCCGCACCTGCTCCAGCTCGCGCTTCAGTCGCACGATCCTGTCGGTGATCAGCCGGCGGTCGGCCTCGATCTGCGTCTCGCCAGGGCCGCCCAGGAAGCCGAAGCCGCCACGCTGCCGCTCCAAATGGGTCCAGGACCGCACCAGGCGGGAGCGCTGGTAGTCCAGGTGTGCCAGTTCGACCTGCAGAGAGCCCTCCCGCGTCACCGCCCGCTCGCCGAAGATGTCCAGGATCAGCCCGGTGCGGTCGATTACCTTGCATCCCCAGTCGCGCTCCAGGTTGCGCTGCTGCACCGGGCTTAGAGAGGCGTCCACGATGGCCACGGTCACGTCGGCCTCGGCCAGCTTCAGCTTCTCGGCCTCCACCTGCCCCGAACCTAGCAGAGTGGAAGGCCGCCGACCGCGCAGCGGCAGCACGGACTCGTGCACCACGACCAGCCCGATCGAGGCCGCCAGTCCCACCGCCTCGGCCAGCCTGGCCTCGGCGGCACGCGAGGGATCCACCCCCCCCAGACGCTCGGCGTGGCTCGGCCGCTCCCACGGCAGGATCACCGCCGCGCGGGTGGCGGCCGGCCGCGCGGCGTGGCTGCGGTCCGGGCCCCGCTTTTCGCCCTCTAGCCTGCCGCTATCTGGCGAAGCCTCCTCGCTATCAGAAATCGCCGTTGCCAGAACCATCCTCCTTGCCTGCCTCGCCCGCGCCCTCCTTGGCCGGGTCGAACAGCTGGATCGGCGCGCCCGGCATGACGGTGCTGATCGCGTGCTTGTACACCAGTTGGGTATGCCCATCTCGTCGCAACAGGACCGAGAAGTTGTCGAACCAGGTGATGATGCCCTGCAGCTTCACGCCGTTGATCAGGAACACCGTCACCGGCGTCTTGGCCTTGCGCACATGGTTCAGGAACACGTCCTGCACGTTTTGCGGTTTTTCTGCGGCCACGAGGTTTGCCCTTCTTTGTTGCGCGGCCCTGCGTTGGTGCGGGCCGTATCCGGCGGCGGCTCTGCAAGCTTTGTGCCGAGTGGCCAAGCTAGGCGGTTCACGTTCCAAAAAGAACCGTAAAACGTCCGGCTGTTCAGGGCGCGCTGCGGATGCGTCCGGCAAACAAGGCAAACAGCCGTTGTGCGATCGGGCCGGCCGTGCCGGTGCCCACATCCGCGCCGTCCAGGCGCAGGATCGGCTTGACGAAGGAACTCGCCGCCGTCACGAACACCTCGCGCGCGCGGCGCAGCTCGCCCAGCGAGAACGCCCGTTCTTCCAGAACCAGGCCGTCTCGGCTCAGCTCGTCCACCAGTGCCGCCCGGGTGCATCCCGGCAGGATGGCGTGGCTCAACGGCCGTGTCAGCAGCGTGCCGGCCGCGTCCACCATCCACACGGAGGTCGAAGCACCCTCCGTCACCATGTCCTGCGCGTCGTAGAGGATCGCCTCCAGCGCGCCCTGCTCGCGCGCCGCCTGGCGTGCCAGAACGTTGGGCAGCAAGGCCACCGACTTGATGTCGCACCTGGCCCAGCGCTGGTCGGGCAGGGTGATGGCACTGGCCGTCCAGCCGTCCAGGCTGGCCGGGAAGGGGGTGGCACGCCGCAGCGTTACCACCAGCGCCGGCCGCGTGCCCACTGGCGGAAAGGCGTGCTCCCGGCGCGCCACCCCGCGCGTCACCTGGATGTAGACCAGGCCGCAGCGTCGCCGGTTGCGCGCCACCATTTCGTCGAGCACCGCCAGCAGCGCCGCCCGTCCCATCGGTGGCGTGATTCGCAGCTCGCCCAGGCTGCGCTCCAGCCTGTCCAGGTGCAGCACGCTGTCCACCAGCCTGCCCTCGTGCAGGTAGACCACCTCGTACACGCCGTCGGAGAACTGGTAGCCGCGGTCCTCCACGTGCACGCTTGCCTGGGCATGCGGCACGTAACGCCCGTTCACGTAGGCGACGCGGCTCATCTCCGGCCGGCAGTCAGCTAGCCGGCAGCCTCGTCGCCGGCACCGCCCTCTGCACCTTGCTGGTCGGCATAGGCCGGAAGCGGGCCGTTCGCCATCGGCGGTTGCTCCTCGCCTTCCTGCGCGTCGCGCTCGTAGCGCCTCTGGCCGTTGTAGGGAGCGCCCGACTGGCCACCGTTCTGCTGGCCTTGCTGCGGCTGGCCCTGGTTCTGTCCGCCCTGGCCGCCATGCGGCTGCGCGTGCTGGCCGTTCTGCTGAGAGGCCTGGTTGATCGCGTTCAGGATGCGGAAGTAGTGCTCGGCGTACTGGAAGTAGCTTTCCGCCATCACCCGGTCGCCCGAGCCGGTCGCATCGCGCCCGAGCTGCAAATATTTCTCGAACAGCTGCTGCGCTGTCCCGCGTATCCGCAGGTCCGGCCCGCTACTGTCGAACACGTGGTTCCGGTTCAGCGGTATGTTGCCGCCGTATTGCCGGGGGCTTCCGCCACCGCCGCCACCACCGTTACGATGGCTGCGTCCGCGCATGCGTTTCATGTTCATCCGATCACAAACTGCTTTCCTGTTGCGTGCACCGGCCTGACCGGCCGCAAGCCGCCATGGCCGCGCGCTAGGGTCTGTCCGGGTAGTCGCCAGGTGTGCTGTCCGGCTGGATCAAGCCGGTATGCGGTCGCCCGCGCCGGTAGAGTACAGCCAGGAGGTAAATCGCGGCAAGCGTTGCCTGCCCGCATCCTGTGCGCCGTAGAAAACAGTATGGTCCTGCCTTCCGGAAGGCAAGCAGTTCTTTTCTGAAAGGGGTGGCCCCGGTCCTGCGGTCGTGCAGGACGCGCGAGGTTGCGGCAGTGCCATGGGCGCAGCGGTCCGAACCCGTAGCGCGCTCTTGCGCCCGCCCGTAGGGACTCGAGCCGGCCTCCTCACGGAGTTGATGCCCGCTTTCTGAAAGCGACCGCTCGGGCCACCCCGCCCAGATCGTGCCGGGTTCCGGCGTGACGCAGCCCAGAGGCCTCCGCCAACCGGCGCACCGCGCCGTCCTGCCCGGCGCCCACCTCCAGCACCGCTGCGCCGTCATTCGTCAGCAGCCCCGCCAGGTCCGGCAGGATAAGCCGGTAGGCCTCGAGTCCGTCCGGCCCGCCGTCCAGCGCCCGCCGCGGCTCAAACCGCCTTACCTCCGGCATCAGCCGGGCCAGCGCCACGCTCTCGATATAGGGCGGGTTGCTCAGCACCAAGTCGAAAAATCCGGAGACGCAGGCTGCCCAATCTCCCGCCGCGAAAGCACAGCGTGCTGCCAGGCCGGCCCGCGCGGCGTTGCGTGCGGCCAGCGCGCAGGCTGAGGGCGAAAGGTCCACACCCAGCCCGAACGCCCCGGGCCACGCCTCCAGCACCGACAGCAGCAGGCACCCGGTGCCGGTGCCCAGGTCGAGCACGCGCCGCGCCGCGCCAGGCCCGGCGAACTGCGCCAGGGCCGCTTCCACCACCGCCTCGCTGTCCGCACGCGGCACCAGTGTGTCCGGCGAGACCTCCAGCTCCAGCGTCCAGAAGCCGCGCCGGCCGGTGATCAGCGCCAGCGGCTCCCGCCCGGCCCGTCGCTCCACCAGCCGCGCGTACGCGGCCGCGTCTACCGGCCGGTCGGCGTCCAGCAGCTCGCCAGCCCCGGCGCCCAGCAGGTGGGCGGCCAGCAGGCGCGCCTCCCGCCGCGGTGCCTCCACCCCGGCCGCCGCCAGCCGGCGCGTCGCCTCCGCCAGCGCGGCGCCAAGCCGCATCGCCATGCCTGGGCAATCCGCGCTACCCTGCGCGCCAGCCCCGGACCCATGAGGCCTCGATGCGTCTGCCACTCCTGCCGACTACCCTTTCCACGCTGCTGCTGGCCGCTGCCTCCGCGCTGGCCGCTCCCTCTATGGCGTCCAGCGTCAGCTTCCACATCTCCGACGAGACGGACCCGGCCGAACTGACCGAGACCACTACCGTCTTCGTCAACGGCCGGCTTGTCGCGCATTTTGAGTTGAGCGCCGACCACCCTTCAGGCGACGTGGCCGTTACCGTCCCGGCCGCCGCCCGCTACGAATACGCGCTGTGCGGCCGCATCACCATCCGCACGCCTGACGGCCACGCCGAGACCCACGTGTTGGACGACGGCGCCACCATGGACGACCCGTCCGGCCGCCGCCTCGAGGCCCTGGCCTCCGACGCGTTCACCACGTTCTACCTGGCCGAGCGCAGCGCCGGTCTCGCCGGCGTGCCGACCGACCTGCACAAGACCAACGTGTGCAGCATCCCGATCTCGTAGTGCTAATGGTCGGAAGTTCTGGCTTTAGGCAAGCATGGGGCTCTGCCCCAAACCCCGCTGGGGCCTTGAGGCCCCAGACCCCCATCTGTTTAGGACGCCTAACGAACAGGTTCCGAGGACTCATCCTCAGCGGGCCGGCGCCGCTGCGCCACTGGTCCGAGCCTGCGGCGCCGGGGGGGCAGAGCCCCGGCGTTCGCTAAGCCCCAGCCCCGATCCCCACGTACAGGTGCTCCAGCGCGTCTGCCGCCAGGACGCAGGTCACCACCGGCTCCAGCCTGAAGCACCGCACCACCTGCGCCACCTGGTCGCAGATGAAGCGCGGCTGGAACGCCGCCAGCTCGTGCCTGCCCGTGCCTGTCAACTGCTCCACCACGAACTCGAACGCGTCGTCGCGCAACGCCAGCCCGGCCCCCGCCGCAGCTCGCTCGAAGATCTGCCGGTACTCGGCAACGGTCGGCCCAAGCATCTGGATCTTGTAGGGGATGCGCCGCAGGAACGCCGGGTCCATCAGCGCGGCCGGCTCCATGTTTGTCGAGAAGATCACCAGCTCGTCGAACGGGATGCGGAACGTGATGCCGGTGTTCAGCTTGAGGTAGTCGACGCGGTTCTCAAGCGGGATGATCCAGCGGTTCAGCAGGTCGGTCGGGTTCACCTTCTGCCGGCCGAAATCGTCGATGAGGAACACCCCGTTCAGCGCCTTCATATGTAGCGGCGCGTCGTAGGTCTTGGTGGCTTCGTCCCAGCGCAGGTCCAGCATGTCGAGCGTCATCTCGCCGCCCGCCATCGCCACCGGCCGCCGGCAGGCCGCCCAGCGCCCGTCGAACGCCTCGATCTGCACGCCGCCGCTGGCCGACATCGTGCTCGAATCCTCGGTCATGAAGTCCACGTGCAGGCTCGGGTCGTGCATGCGGATGATCTGCCCGCCCACCTCTATGGCGTAGGGGATGAACACAGGGTCGGTGAACACCTGCGCTATCCTGTTGCCCAGGCTCGTCTTGCCGTTGCCCGGCGGGCCGTAAAGCAGCACCGTGCGTCCGGCACTCACCGCCGGCACCATCCGGTGCACCGTCTGGTCTGACAGCACCAGGCCGGCGAACGCCTCCCGCAGCGTCGGCACGTCCAGGATCTCGTTGGTGATCGGCTGCTTGGCCACCTGCGCCTGGAACGCCGCCAGGCTCACCGGGGCGGGGCCCATGTACTGCGTCTGTTCCATGGCCTCGCCTGCCGCCGCCCGGCCGTCATCGCTCAGTGCGTAGCGCATGTAGCGCACGATGCCGCTGTTGAGGGAGCCCAGGACGTGCACCAGCTTCTGCGTGGTCGCGTCGTCCATCAGCTCCTGCACCACGGCGTGCGCCAGGTGCAGGCGGTGCGAGAGCTCCGGCACCGTCTCGCAGGACGCCACGCGCATGAACTTCAGCACCATGCCCAGCAGCAGCCCGCGGCTCACCCCCGTCTCGGCCACGCTGCGCGGCATCACCGGCGTTTCGTCCATTACCGCGAATAACTGCTCGGTCGTCATCAGCCCGAGCGCGATCAGGTTGTCGCCGAGCCGCCCGCCCTCCATCCGCTGCCGCTCGATGGCCGTCTCGATGTCGGTGCTGCGCACGAGCCCGCGCATGAGGAGGATGTCGCGTAGACGCATAATGCTACCCTGGCTTGAAAACTGGCTGGCAAACGCACGCTAGCCACATTCATCATCACGCAAAAGAGATTACGCTTACCAAGTTGTTAGGTTTCTGGGACAAACGAGCAACCTGCGTCCAAATTACCACGCATCTGCAACCGTGCGGCTGCAAGGTCAGGTTGTATGCCAGGCCCTGCCGCGCAGGGTCGGCACCGCGCCGTCACGCTCGTGGTGGCTCAGCCAGCGCTGCAACTGCTCCAGCACCGCCGAGGTGGCCGCGGGGATCTCCGCGGCCAGCGCATCGGCCAAGGTGAACCAGCGCGGGTCCTCCAGCTCGGCCGAGCCGGCCAGCGTGCCGGTTGCGAGCGCCGCGTCCACGATGAAGAAGTGCGCGTCGAACCTGATGCTGCGCTCCGGCGGCGTGATGGCGCGGCACATGTAGGCCAGTCCGTCCAGCGCCGGCGGCACGCCCAGGCTCAGCCCCACCTCCTCGGTCAGTTCGCGCGCTGCCGCCATCGCCAGCGCGTGCGCCATGCCCGCGCTCACGCAGCGCTCCAGCCGCGCTTGCGTGCGTGGCGAGAGCGGCGTGGCGGCCAGTGCGTGGTGGTCCGCCGCGTCCACCGCGCCGCCGGGAAATACCAGCAGGCCGGGCATGACTCGGTGCGCGGCCGAGCGCCTGGCCATCAGGACGTCCGTGCCGTCGCGCAGCACGATCAGGCTTGCCGCCAGGCGGGGTTCCATCGTCGGTGCCGTTGCTTTGAGACAGGAAGGAAGGCCTTCTTTTCTGAAGAAAAGAAGCAAAAGACTTTTACTAATTCGGCGCGCACCTCTCCGCACCACCCGACAGGGAGCAAAACCTTTTTGGTTCTTTTTCTTGAAAAAGAACTGCTCGCTTCCTACTCGTCCATGCTCGGCCGCCCCGTCACATGACGCCACCAATGCCACAGCAGCCGCGCCGCCAGCCCCCGATGCGGCTGCCACGCCTCGGCCATGGTCCGAAGCGCCGCCGGCGAGGGCCGCCCGTCCAGCCCCTTCAGGTGCGCCGCCGCTGCCGCCAGCGCCAAATCGCCGGCCGGGAACACGTCGCCCCGCTGCAACGCGAACAGCAGGTAGATCTCCGCCGACCACACTCCCAGCCCGCGCACGCTGGACAGCGTCACGATGGCGTCGGCGTCCGTCATGGCGTCCAGCCGGTCGCTCGCCAGCACGCCGCAGGCAAACGCCTCGGCTACTGCCCGCCCGTGCGCGATCTTCGGCCGCGACAGCCCCGCCGCACGCAGCGCCTCGGCCTCTAGCAGCAGAAAGCCTGCCGGCTCCAGGCAGCCGGGCAGGGCGCAGCAGCGGCGCCAGATGGCCGCAGCCGCCTGGTTGCTGATCTGCTGGCCGACGATGGCCGAGAGCAGCCCGGCAAACCCCGGCGCACGCACCCGCCAGGGCAGGGCACCCGCCTCTGCCTCGATTCGCGCCAGATGCGGGTCGGCGGCAGCCAGCCAGTCCAGGCCGACGCGGGCGTGCGCAGGGGTTTGAGGAATCGACGTCACACGCCGACGTTATGGCACCGGGCCCGTGCGGACCAGCGCGCCGCTGCGGTGGTCCGCCGCAAGGCGGCCACGACCGGCGTTGCCCTCCGCCGCCAAGGCGAAGCTCGACCACACACCACGCATGCCCAGCCTCCGCCTTCCTCACCGGCCGCCTCGCCCCGATCGCGCTGGAAAGAAACGGAGTGAAACGGTAGGCTGGTCGGCGCGGCGTAATCCCCTATTGATCGTCCTAAGCCGTCTTCTAGCGGTGGGTGGAGCCGTGCCGCCTGGCGTCCGGGTTATCTTGCGCAGAACGCCGCAGGGTGGTCGGACGGGGCAGGCGGGGGACAGCGGGACGGTCGAAGACGCAAGGGGCAACGATTGGAGACAATGCCGCACATCCTGATCGTCGATGACGACCGGGAGATACGTGAGCTGCTGGCGCGCTTCCTGGAGCGCAACCGCTTCCGCGTGACCGCCGTGCGCGACGGCCGCGAGGCCCGCCGCCACTGGCCGCTCGGCCACTACCAGCTCGTGGTGCTGGACCTGATGCTGCCCGGCGAGACGGGGCTGGACGTGGCCCGTTGGCTGCGCAGCCAGTCCGACGTGCCGATCGTGATGCTGACCGCGATGGGCGAGGAGACCGATCGCATCATCGGCCTGGAGCTCGGCGCCGACGACTACGTTCCCAAGCCGTTCAACCCGCGCGAGCTGCTGGCGCGCATCCGCGCCGTGCTGCGCCGCACCACCGAACGGGCGGAGAAGTCGGTGGAACCCGCGGCACGCGCCATACGCTTCAGCGGCTGGCTGCTGGAGCCCTCGCGCCGCCGCCTGCTCAACCCGGACGGCGTGGAGGTTGCACTCACCGGTGGCGAGTACGACCTGCTGGCGGCCCTGGTGGAACGCGCCAACCGCGTGCTGACGCGCGACATGCTGCTGGACCTGCTGCGCGGCCGCCAGGCCGGCCCGTTCGACAGGGCGATCGACGTGGCAATCAGCCGGTTGCGGCGCAAGCTGGAGGATGACGGGCGGCATGCGCAGCTTATCAAGACTGTCCGCGGCGGCGGCTACGTTCTCGCGGCCGACATCGAGCGGAGCTGACGCGCGCGCGCGCCTGCTGCAGGGCACCAGGACGCTGCTCCGCACCCTGCCGGTCTGGCCCAACAGCCTGGCCAGGCGCACCCTGTTCACGCTGCTGCTGGGCCTGGTGTTCGTCCAGGGCGCCGGCCTGACCATCCATGCCTTCGACCGTGTGAAGCTGCAGCGCTTCGCCGAGCTGCGCGACCTGGGCATGCGCTCGATGAGCATCTACCGCACCGTGGTCAGCACCGCGCCGGGGGAACGCCAGGCGGCGCTCAAGGAGATGGACCTCGGCCCGCTCATCCACGCCTCGCTGGCCGGCGGCGCCCCAGTAGCACCCGAGATGATGGAGCCGCCCTATATTGGCCAGATCAGGGTGAACATGAACTTGGTGCAGGTGCGCCCGGCCAACCACCCGCGCGACGTGGTGATCCGCGGCACGCCGTGGTCCGATCCGATCAACATCGGTTTCCAGCTGCCGGATTGGGGCTGGCTGAACCTGCGCGCCAAGCTGCCGCCGCCGCGCCCGTGGCACTCGCGCGAGTTCCTGCTGGCTTTCGTGCTGATGACGGCGGCCGCCGCCCTGCTCTCCATCTGGGCTGTCCGCCGCCTCACCGGTCCCGTCACCCTGCTGGCCGAAGCCGCCGAGCGCCTGGGCCGGGACGTCAACGCGCCGCCGCTGCCCGAGCACGGGCCCGACGAGGTCGTTCGCGCCGCCGTCGCCTTCAACACCATGGCCGCCCGCATCCGTCGCTTCGTGCAGGACCGCACCTTCCTGCTCACCGCCATCGGCCACGATTTGCGCACGCCGATCACCCGGCTGAAGCTGCGCGCCGAGTTCATCGACGACGACGAGCAGCGCTGCAAGTTCATGGCCGACCTCGACGAGCTGGACGCCATGGTCTCGGCCACCCTGGTGTTCGGCCGCGACACCGCCGACACCGAACCCGCCGTGCCGTTCGACCTTGTGGCGCTGCTGCGCACCGTGCTCGACGACGCCGCCGATGCCCGCCCGGACGCCGCCGACCGCCTCTCGTTCGCCGGCCCGGCGCACCTCACCGTGCACGGCCGCATCCTGGCGCTCAAGCGCGTGTTCGCCAACCTTGTCGGCAACGCGGTGAAGTACGGCACCGCCGCCCGCGTGGCGCTGTCAGCCGCAGACGCGCTGGCCACTGTCACAATCGAGGATGACGGCCCCGGCCTGCCGCCTGACGAACTGGAGCGCGTGTTCGAGCCGTTCTACCGCGTGGAGGACAGCCGCAACCGCGAGACCGGCGGCACCGGCCTAGGCCTGCCGATCGCCCGCAACATCCTGCGGGCCCATGGCGGCGACGTGGTGCTGGGCAACCGCCCCGGCGGCGGTGCCCGCGCCCTGGTGACGTTGCCGGCGTGAGGTAATGCCAACCTAGTTAGGCGAGAAAGGCCTTTTTTTCGAGAAAAAGAAGCAAAAAGCTTTTGCTGGCGCTGAAGCCGTCTCAGGTTTGGCAGAGCCAGGCGTCGGCGCCGATCCCTTTGCAACTCACGCCGCGCAGGATGACTGCCCTGAGCGCCTGGATGGGGGAGCCCGAGCCTGGCGTCGCGAAGAAGTCTATGCCCTGCACACCGTAGTGCTGGCTTAAAAGGGTCGGGCCGACTTCCCAAAACGTATGCGACCAATCCACGTCGTCGAAACTTGCCTGATAGGGCGGCTTGTAGATAATGCTGCCGTCGAACCCGATCCGCCTATAAAATGCGTCCTGTCGCGCGATAAGCCTAACGGCCATCACGTTCACACGTGCCGCAACTTCCGCCAAAGGCATGGAGGTCTGGTTAACAACGTGACTTCCGACGTGTGGGCCGCCATGAAAGCCAAGAAAGCTGTCAGGCAAAACGATTTTTCGCTTGCCTGCGACGAACAGGTAGTTGGCGCAGGAAGAAAGGCAGTACTGGCTGACCACAACATTTAGTTTGTGGGCAGCAATATAGTCCGCCATGTCCAGAGCGGACTCTGCGTCGCCGCCAGTGCTGTCCAAAAAGACCGTGGCGTTGTCTGGAATGGCTTTGGCGAGAAAGGCATCGGCGCTTGACCGATCGATCTCGCCGGAAAAACAGTAGGCTGATGGTCCCGGTGCAAAAGCAGGTTGTGGATTGTGGGCGGCCTCAGTCTCGCATCGTTGGGCCGAAACCTCGGCCAGGGCAACGGCCGGGGGCAGCTTGTGGACCGCCGGAACGGCGCCGGCGATTGCAAGTAAGACCGCCGCACCGCCTGTCAGGGCAAGCCCTAGCAGGACGGTATAGCGGGAGAAGGCTTTAGCCATGCTCAGGGCCTAATGGGCTGGATGTTCATGCGGCAAACCCAAAAGGCATACGTTCAGCGGTGCATCGAAGTGAGGCTGTGATCCAAGAAAACGGTGGGGCTGTAAGAACCTATCGAGTGATCGCTCAGGGGGTGATGCGAAAAGGTTGCGCTGGGGGTTCTGTTATCGTTGCTGTGCAAGCCATGAACAGAAAGGGAATCCCATAAATCCTGCATGAAATGACCTACGGCACTTTGCCGCGTCTTGGATGCCCGCCACAACGCTACTTACGACGTTCGCAACGCCATCAGCAAAGGCGTTGACAACTCCCGCTCTTGAACTCCACATTTGATGAAGCTGCTCTGGCTAACCGTAACTTTGCAGGGAAAAGTGTCGGTGGTCGTGCTCGTCCCGTTCTTAACGTTAATAGTCTCGGTCATTGTGTTTGCGCATGAAGCTTCAGCGCCACTTCCCGTGTCCGTAGCTGGCGACATGTTTTCGCTCTGGCCACCTGCACTGGCTGCATAGTTGGTGCCGCCGGCTGGTGTCATATTGCCGTTGACCGCGGTAGAGGCATCAAAGCGGCAAAGCCGCCGTCGCTGAAGTTGTAGAGGTCAGTCGGATAGCCGCCACCAGGGCCGGCCGACTGAAAATCCGGAACAGCAAGCCCTGCCGTGAGGCTGGACGGTACCGCAACATCGTGAAGAATAGCCCCAGCCAAGACGCCCATAGCTACAGGTTGTTCAGAAGAAATACTTGTCGGCGCGTAATCTGATTGCGCCAGGAAAGCCATCTTGCTCATTGAAATCCTTGCTCCGACTCTATGGCGCGTCCGTCAACAAGACGCACGAGCGCATATTGATACCGGTAGCGGGTCGTTGTCGATAAAGAAATAAAATGTTGTGCGCATTGAAACGCCAGGACTCAACGACACCGAACCTACAGAGCGAAAGTTTCTTAACTCTTCTTTCCAAAATAGACTGCTAAATCCTGCTATCTGGGCAGTTACGAAAAAGCAGCAAAAAGTCTTTGCTTATGGGGCACGGCTTTTCTGGATGCACTCGACGACGAGTATGCAATTTCAGGCACGCAACACCGCAACCTCCGGCTCGCACGGCTTACAGTACCGCCAGCCATGGTCGTGCAACTCGTCCGGCGTGAATTGCGTGCCCCGGCACGAACACACTGCGCCACTCCCCGGCATGCCACCGCCACAGCTCGCATTCGGTGCGCAAAGGAAATACCGGCTTATCGAGCGGCGAGACGAAGGCCAGCCAATGGAAATCGAGATGGGCGTGCGCGACGTCCGGCATGCAGGTCAGCTCGGAGGCCGGACGATACCGTTCAAAGGCGACCGGGCTTGGTGCAGCCTCGGCGAGGCGAATGGTTTGGCTCATGGTCTCAGTCAGGCTCCCGGCGTCGGCGTTGATAACGTCATCCTGCCGGAACGGCTTGAAGCTTTGGCGTTACAATATCGTAAAGGAAACGTATGCAGTTCTTTTTCGAGAAAGAGAACCAAAAAGCTTTTCTCCCTGTTAGGTGTTCCTGGAGAGAGCCGCACCCAGCGGGTAAGAGCTTTTTGCTTCTTTTTCCTGAAAAGAAAGCCTTGTCTTTCCCACGCTTTGGCACCAAGGCATGGCATGACATCACGCTTCTACCTGCTCGTCCTGGCCACGCTCCCGGCCGCCTGCGCCGGCAGCAGCGGCGTCATCCCCATCGGCCCGGACACCTTTGCCCTCTCCGAGATGCGTGCCCCCGCAGTGGGCGGCGGCCCCGCCGCCCAGCATGCCGTCCTCGCCACGGCCACGCGGTTTTGCCGCAGCCATGGCAAGGAAGCGCTGGTCTTGGACTCCCATCCGGATGGTGACCCCTACACGCCGTATTATCCCACCGCCTACGACGCCACGTTCCGCTGCCGCTAGCCGCATCAGCGTTTACCGCTGCCGAACGCGCCTGGACAAAGCGCTATCCAGCTACATGACTTGCTCGCAGCTTACCCTGATAGCGGCAGCGCGATGCTCTCCAGGCTCTTTCCTTCGGCATCGATCCCCAGCCGCACCTCCACCGCGGCCGCCACGAGCATCAGCAACGCCGCCCCGCCATAGCCCCACGCCACCTCCTTCACGCCCGCTTTCATGAGGAGCCCGAACAGCCAGGGCGCCCCGGCGCCGCCCACCAACGTGCCGAGGGCATAGAACGTCGCGATCGCCAAAGCGCGTGTCTCCAGCGGGAAGATTTCGCTGGCCGTGAGGTAGGCCGAGCTTGCGGCCGCACTCGCCACGAAGAACACCGCAACCCAGCAGGCCGTCTGCGTCCAGGCGTCGAGTATGCCGGCGTGGAACGCCCACCCCGTGGCCGCCATCAGCGCGCCGGACAGCCCGAAGGTGCCGGCGATCATCCGCCGCCGCCCCACCGTGTCGAACAGGTGGCCCAGCAGCAGCGGGCCCATCAGGTTGCCCAGCGTCAGTGGCAGCACGTACACGCCGACGTTCTGCGCCGGTACGTGGTAGGCCTCCGTCAGCACCAGCCCGTAGGTGAAGAACACCGCGTTGAACAGGAACGCCTGCGCCGCCATCAGCGTGAACGCCAGCAGGCTGCGCCATTTGTAGGCGCCGAACATCGCCGCGAAGATCAGCCCGAAGCCGAACGACGTTTGAGGATGGATCGTCAGCTTGCCGCAGGCGGGGCCGAGCGCGCCGCCGCCGCTCTCCTGCACGCGCCGCTCAACCTCGGCCACCGTGCGCTCGGCCTCCGCCTCGCGCCCATGCGTCACCAGCCAGCGCGGGCTTTCCGGCACCCAGCGCCGCAGCACCAGCACGCCCAGCCCAAGCACGCCGCCCATGCCGAACCCCAGCCGCCAGCCCAGCTCCGGCGCCACCACGCCGCCGCCCAGCAACACCAGCGACGCCGCCGCCCCGATCGCGGCGCCGCCCCAGTAGCTGCCGTTGACGATCAGGTCGACACGCCCGCGCAGCCGCGCCGGGATCAGCTCGTCGATGGCCGAGTTGATGGCCGCGTACTCGCCGCCGATCCCCAGCCCGGTCACCACCCGGAACGCCGCCAGGCTCCAGAAATTCCACGCGCACGCGCTAGCCAGCACGCCCAGCACGTAGAGGCCGAGTGTGATGTTGAACACCAGCCGCCGCCCGAACCGGTCCGTCAGCCAGCCGAAGAACAAGGCCCCGACCACGGCGCCCGACACGTAGGCTGAAGCCATGTTGACGATCTGCTGCGGGGTGAGCCCCAGCGTGCGCCTGTCCTGCAGCATCGGCCCGATCGAGCCGACGATGGTCACCTCCAGCCCGTCCAGTACCCAGGTGATGCCCAGAGCGATTACGATCAGCAGGTGGAAGCGGCTCCACGGCAGCCGGTCCATGCGGGCCGGGATGTCGGTTTCGATCGGCTGCAACGTTCTCTCCCTGAAATTCTAGCACCCCCTGTCGGGTGTTTCTGGATAAGCGCGCGACAGCGGAGTCAAAAGTCTTTTGCTTCTTTTCTTCAGAAAAGAAGGCCTTGCTTTCTCACTGCACCGTTGCTCCCCGAAGCGATCCATGCTCAATACGCCCTCGCATCGAGGGCGCATCCCCGCGTGAGCAGCTTCTGGTCCGGCACTACCCAGTCCCTCCTCCACACGCCCACCGCCGCCATCCTGGGCACGCTCGCCACCGCCCAGATCCGCCACTTCCGCATCAACGAGACCCAGCAGCTCCATGCGTGGGAAGCCACCATCGCCCTGCTCCGCGCCGCCCTGGCGCCGCTCCCCGAAGCCCAGGCCTGGCACGTCCTGCTGGAGTTCCCCATGCTTCGCCTCGGCCGCCGGCCGGACGCCATCATCCTGACTGACCGTGCCATCCTCGTTATCGAGGTCAAGGCCGGCGCCACCGCCCATACCCCGGCCGACCGCCGCCAGGTCGAGGACTACGCCATCGACCTGCACGACTTCCACGCCGGCTCACGCCGTCACCCGATCCTGCCCATCCTGCTCGCCGAGCACGCCGCCACTCACGACGCGCTCCTCCCGATGCCAATCGCCGGCGCCGCGCCGGTCATCGACGCCAGCGCGGCCACCCTGCCGGCGCTGTTCCGCGCCGTCGCGACGGCCTTTCCACCCGCCAAATTGCCCCTCGACCCCGCCGCCTGGCTCGCCGCCCCCTACCGTCCGGTCCCCAACATCGTCGATGCCGCCTGCCTGCTCTACGCCCGCCACAACGTGGCCGACATCCGTGCGGCCCGCAGCGACGCCACCAACCTGCGCGAGACCACGCAAGCCATCCTCGCCGAGATCGCCGCCGCCCGCGCCGCCCGGGAACGCGTGGTCCTGTTCGTCACCGGCATCCCCGGCGCCGGCAAGACCCTGTGCGGCCTCAACACCATCTTCGGCACCGCAGATGCGGTCCGCGGCACCTACCTCACCGGCAACCCCACCCTCGTCCACGTGCTTCGCGAGGCCCTGACCCGGGACGCCGTCACCTTCGGCCTCAGCCGCCCCGACGCTGAACGCCGCATGCTCGGCGCCATCCAGCGGCTGCCGGACTTCCGCAACGAGTATGTCCAAAACCCGGCCCACGTCCCGCCGGAAGAGCTCGTGGTCATCGACGAGGCGCAACGCTGCTGGTCGCGTGTGCACGCTGTCGCCAAGACCCGCGACAAGCCCGTCCCGCTCACCGGCTCGGAACCCGCGCACCTGCTTGCCGCCATGGCCCGCCACCCGGGCTTCGCCGCCATGGTCTGCCTCGTCGGTGGCGGCCAGGAGATCCACGATGGGGAAGGGGGTCTCGCCGAATGGGGCACGGCTCTGCGCGACGCCCACGCCGGCGGCCAGGCCTGGCGCGTCCGCGCCGCGCCGGACATCCTCTCGGCCACGGACCCGCGCCAGCGCCTCGGCCTGCTGCCGGGCTTGCAACCGGTCGGCTCCCTACAACCGGTCGGCTCCCTACATTTGAACGTCTCCATCCGGCAACTCCGCAGCACCGCCGCGGCCGAATGGGTCAACCACGTCCTGGCCGGCGACGCGCACGCCGCCGCCGCCCTCGCCGCCGCCCACGAGATCCCGTTCCACGTCACCCGCAGCCTGCCGGACCTCCGCCTTTGGCTCCGCGCACAGGCCCGCGGCCTGCGCCGCGCGGGCTTGCTCGCCAGCGCCGGCGCCAGGCGGCTGCGCGCCGAAGGCCTTGGCGCCGAACTGCCGCACATGGACGCCAGCGCCGTCGCCCACTGGTTCCTCAACCACTACCCGCCCGACATCCGCGCTTCCGACGCGCTGGAGACCGTCGCCACCGAGTTCAGTTGCCAGGGGCTGGAGCTCGACTACGCCGGCCTGTGCTGGGACACCGACCTCGTCCGCGAACCTGGCCGCACAGCCTGGCGCGTCCGCCAGTTCCGCGGCACGCGCTGGCAGTATCCCGCCGGCGCCGACGCCATCGTCAACCAGCTCAACACCTACCGCGTCCTGCTCACCCGTGCCCGCTACGCCACGGCCATCTTCTTGCCTTGCGGCGACGCGGCCGACGCGACACGCGACCCCGCAGTGCTGGACGGCATTGCTGCGTTCCTGATGGCGTGCGGCGCCCGGGAGCTGACGCCGGTGACTGGCCCTGCCGAAGCAGAGAAAGAAAGAGTTCTTTTTTGAAAAAAAGAACCAAAAAACTTGTGTTCCGTCGGGTGCGCGTCGTTGAGGCGGGCGCTTCAGCCGTCCGCGACAGCGCGGGCAAAAGCTTTTTGCTTCTTTTTCTCGAAAAAGAAGGCCTTTCTTGCTTCCTGCAGGCGTGCCTTACGGCCTGTGCCGTTGTCCTGGCCACTTCGGCCGCGCAAGCCGAACCGCTCAAGGTCTCGACTTGGAACCTCGACTGGCTCACCACCAGGACACGCGCCGAAGCCCACCTTCCGTCCGACGTCCACCCCCGCAGGCCCGAAGATTTCACTCGCCTCTCGGCCTACGCCGCCAAGCTCGGCGCCGACATCGTCGCCTTCCAGGAGGTCGACGGCCCGCAAGCCGCGGCCATGGTGTTCGACCCCGCCCGCTACACCATCCTCACCACGGACCAGCCCGTCACCCAGCGCGTCGGCATCGCCGTCCGCCGCGCCATCCCCGTCACCCGCAACCCGGACGTCACCGCGCTGGACGTGGAACCTACCGCGCGCTTCCCGCTGCGCGACGGCCTGGACGTCACCCTTACCCTGCCGGGCAACCATCCCCTCCGCGTCCTCGTCGTCCACCTGAAAACCGGCTGCCAGACCGACGACCTCGCCACCTCCACCCGCCCCCAATGTGGCCTGCTCGCCCAGCAGATTCCCCCGCTCGCTGCCTGGGCCGCCGCTCGCCGGCAGGAGGGCATCGCCTTCCTCCTGATGGGCGACTTCAACCGCGTGCTGGACGACCCCGAAACGCTCGGCGCCGCCCTGGACGCCGCCGCCGCGCCCACCCGCGCCACGCAAGGCCGTGCCAACCCCTGCTGGGACGGCGAGCCCTTCATCGACCACATCTTTGCCGGCGGCGCCGCCCGCGCCTGGCTCGTTCCGGGCTCGCTGCGCGTCCAGGTGTTTCAGGAGACCGATCCGGCCCTGAAATCCCATCTTTCCGACCATTGCCCGGTGTCGATCCGCCTGGATCCTTCACCTTGACCGTAATACAGGCTGCCTGACGTGCTGAAGGAAGGCCAGGGGCTCTGCTACCCGGCGCCGGCCCGCTAAGGACAAGTCCTTAGAGTCCGTTTCTAAAGTTGTTGGTCAGGCCAGGC
>CAXTBC010000047.1:0-33137 GCA_964242595.1 uncultured Acetobacteraceae bacterium
TCGACCCCAACCTTGGCAAGGTTGTGCTCTACCCCTGAGCTACGCCCGCGCTCCTGCGGAGGAGGCGGTGCATAATCCGCGACAAGGGGGATTGCAAGGGTCTTGGCGTAGGGCGGAAGTTTCGCCCGGGTTGCACCCGAAGCCTCCGGCAACATGTTAAGACAGCACCCTCAAAGCTCCAGACGCAGGGAAACGCTCCATGGACTACATCATCGGCCAGAAGCCGCCAGCCGCAACCCGGCCGGCCCGTGCACCTGCAGGCGCCTCGCACCCGGTAGACGCCGCCGTCCCGCACGGGGCTGGCGGGTCCATGATCATGGATGGCGACCAGCGCAATTTCATGACCGAGGTCATCGAGGCGTCGCGCACCATTCCGGTTCTGGTGGATTTCTGGGCCACCTGGTGCGGCCCGTGCAAGCAGCTGACACCGGCGTTGGAGCGGGTGACGCAGGCGGCCGGCGGCCGCCTCAAGCTGGTCAAGATCGACATCGACAAGAACAAGGCGCTGGTCGCCCAGCTGAGCCAGCTCGGGTTGCCGCTGCAGTCAGTTCCCACGGTGGCTGCCTTCTGGCAGGGCCAGATCGCCGACATCTTCCAGGGCGCGCTGCCGGAAAGCGAGATCAAGCGGTTCGCCGAGGCGTTGCTGAAGCTGGCCGGCGGAAGCATGCCGCAGGCCGACCTCCTGGCCGAGGCACGCGCGGCGCTGGAGGCCGGCCAGCCGGAGGCTGCGGCCGACGGCTTCTCCGCCCTGCTGAACGAGGATCCCGAGAACCCGGACGCCTGGGGCGGCCTGATCCGCGCGCTGCTGGCGCTGGGCGACGAGGAGCAGGCGGCCGACGCGCTGGCCCAGGTGCCGCCCAAGCTGGCCGACCACGCCGAGGTCGCCGGCGCCCGTAGCGCGCTGGCCCTGGCCGCCGAAGGCCGTGCCGCCGCCGGCCAGGTCGGCGCCATCACCCGCCGGGTGCAGGCCGACCCTGACGACCACGAGGCCCGCTACGAACTGGCGACGGCGCTGAACGCGTCCGGTCAGCGGATGGAGGCGGCCGACGCGCTGCTGGAGATATTCCGAAGAGAACGGACCTGGCGGGAGGACGCCGCGCGTCAGCAACTGCTGAAGTTCTTCGAAGCCTGGGGCTTCGCCGACCCCGCCACCCAGGCGGCACGGCGAAAATTGTCCGCCCTTCTGTTCGCATAAGGGCATGATGAGTCTCCTCCATCCGACCCAGGCGGACCTGCCGTCGGACTTCCCCATCTTTCCCTTGCCGGGGGCGCTGCTGCTGCCGCACGGACGCCTCCCGCTGAACATCTTCGAGCCGCGCTACCTCGCCATGGTCGACGACAGCCTGGCGCAGGACAGAATGTTCGGCATGATCCAGCCCAACATCCACGCGCCGCGCGCGCCGAACGGGCCCAGCCTGTACCAGATCGGCTGCCTGGGCCGGCTGTCGCAGTTCGCCGAGACGGAAGACGGCCGCTACCTGATCACCCTGACCGGGGTGAGCCGTTTCCGCTTGGTGGAGGAGCTGCCGATACGCCGCGGCTACCGCCGCGCCTCGGCCGAGTTCACGCCGTTCGCGGCCGACCTCTCGCCGGCCGGCGGCGGCATGGGCGTTAACCGGGGCGAACTGCTGGCCGCGCTGCGCCCGTTCTTCCTCATGCACGGCATCGACGCGAATTGGGAGGTGATCGAGCGCATGCCGGAAGCCATGCTGGTGACCACCCTGGCCATGCTGTGCCCGTTCGACGACGCGGAGAAGCAGGCGCTGCTCGAAGCGCCGACGGAGGGCGACCGAGCCGCGGACCTGCTGGCGTTGTTGCGGATGTCGGTGCATGAGGGTGACCCGAGCTTGCGGCCGTCCTGAGGCGGACATGCAAGTCCTTAGGATAAGGAGCCGTGACCTCTGCTTCCGGGCCGTGATACTGAGGAGGTGTTTGTTTGAACGAGTCTTCGCCACTTGACCCTCGGCTGCTCGAGATCCTGGTCTGTCCCGTGACGAAGGGGCCGCTGGATTACGACCGCGCAGCTGGCGAACTGATCAGCCGCAGCGCCGGTCTGGCTTATCCCATACGTGACGGTATCCCTATCATGCTGCCCGACGAGGCGCGCGCCCTGGACTGAGTGCAGTTCAACGCGTCCTGGCGGTAATCTGACGCGCATCCTGTGCTCCGGTGGTCAATGGCGACAACGGCCGCTTCATTCCGGTTCTCGGGCGTCCAGCAGACCTGTCGGCCAGCTTGGAAGTTTACTCGGCTGCAGTGTGGCAGATACTCCGACATAAAAAGACATGAGTCTTGACCTGTAAGCGGGCATGGGGCTCTGCCCCAAACCCCGCTGGGGCCTCGAGGCCCCAGACCCCCGTCTGTCTAGAGTTCCGACATGACCTTAGCGGGGTCCAGGGGCAGAGCCCCTGGCCTTCCTCAAGAGGCATCAACTCATTCAATAAATGTGAGTTTCCTATTTATGGATAGGGCGTTGCTTGCTTCGCAACGGTCCACAAGGCACCTGTCTGGCTTCCCGCGGAGCCAGTCCCCAAAAGTGCGCGAACTCACCGTCCGAGGCCTGATCCTAGGCGCCCTGATCACCGTCGTCTTCACCGCGGCCAACGTCTATCTCGGCCTCAAGGTGGGCCTCACCTTCGCTAGCTCGATCCCTGCTGCCGTCATCTCCATGGCCGTTCTGCGCGCTCTGGGCGGCGGCAACATTCTGGAGAACAACATGGTGCAGACGCAGGCCTCGGCCGCGGGCACCCTGTCCTCGGTCATCTTCGTGCTGCCTGGCCTCGTGATGGTGGGCCACTGGCACGGCTTCCCGTTTTGGCAGTCCGCTGGCGTGTGCGCGGCCGGTGGCGTGATGGGCGTGCTGTTCACCATCCCGCTGCGCCGCGCGATGGTGGTAGCCTCTACCCTGCCCTATCCGGAAGGCGTGGCCGCGGCCGAAATCCTGCGCGTGGGCCACGGCCAGGCCGTGCCTGGCGAGCCTGGCGCCGGCGACATCGCGGCCGGCGGCATCGTGGCAGCCGTCGTGAGCTTCGCGGCAACCGGGCTGCACGTGCTGGGCGAAGGCATCAGCCAGTGGTTCACTCTTGGCCACGCGGCGTTCCGCCTGTCGACCGGCTTTTCCCTGGCGCTGCTTGGGGCCGGCTACCTGGTGGGCATCGCCGGCGGGCTTTCCATGTTGCTGGGCGCCGTGCTGGCCTGGGGCGTGGCGGTGCCCGTGCTGACGGCTCTGCATCCCGTGCCGCCCGGCGCCGGCCTCGTGCCCTACGCCACAGGGCTGTGGGCCCACCAGGTCCGCTTCATGGGGGCGGGCGCCATCGCGGTAGCTGCGCTGTGGTCCCTGGCGGGGCTGCTCGGCCCCACCATCGCCGGCGTGCACGACAGCTTACGGGCCAGCCGCAGCGAGCCCGGCTCGGATGGCGCACCGCAGACCGACAGGGACATGCCGCCGCGCTGGATTGGCATCGTGTTCGCGGGCGCGCTGCTGGCCATGGCGGTCACGTTCGCCGCCTTCCTGCACGGCTCGGCGCCGGCGCAGGCCTTCGGCATCTGGGGCCTGGTCGTGTTCGGCTGCGCCTTCTCCGTAGTGTTCGGCTTCGCCGTGGCAGCTGCCTGCGGGTACATGGCCGGGCTGGTCGGCAGCTCCAGCTCGCCGATTTCCGGCATCGCCATCATCGCCACCATCCTCACCTCGCTGCTGCTTCTCGTCATCCTGCAGAGCGGCGGCATGCTGGCCAGCGAGCAGGGCAAGCAGGCGGCCATCGCGCTGACCCTGTTCGTCGTCTCCGTGGTTCTGGCCACCGCCACGGTCTCGAACGACAACCTGCAGGACCTCAAGACCGGCTTCCTGGTGGGTGCGACGCCGTGGCGTCAGCAGGCGGCGTTGGTGGTGGGCTGCGTGGTGGGCGCGCTGGTGATCCCGCCGGTGCTGGACCTGCTCTACCACGCCTACGGCTTCCCCGGCGCCATGCCGGACGCGCGCATGGATCCCAACCAGGCGCTGGCCGCCCCGCAGGCCACCCTGATGGCGGCGATCGCGCGCGGCATCTTCGGCCACGCGCTGGACTGGACGTCGGTGGGCATCGGCGTGGCGGGCGGCCTGCTGCTGATCGTGGCCGACGCTGTGCTCAAGCGCGCCGGCCGCGCCGGCATCCCGGTGCTGGCGGTCGGCATCGGCCTCTATCTGCCACCCACCGTCGGCGTCACGCTGGCCATCGGCGCCATCCTGGGCTGGGTGATCGACCGGCTCCTGGCCGGGCGTGCGGACGCGGAGCGCGCACGCCGGCGCGGCGTACTGATCGCCTCGGGCTTCATCGTGGGCGAAAGCCTGGTCGGCGTGGGCATGGCTGCGGTGATCGGCGCTTCCGGCAGCCAGGCACCCCTGGCGGTGGTGGGGGAGGGCTTCGCCGGGATGGCGGGATGGCTGGGGCTGGCCGTGTTCGCGGCGGTGTGGCTGGGCTTTGCCTGCATGGTCGGCATGCGAAAGCCGACAGCAGTGTCCTGAACAAGCTCGTGAAAATCTGAACGCGGCGCTCGACTATTACGGCAGGGCGCACTGCCGTGACTCCGGACCGCCTTGGGCATCCCAGTCGCCACCCTGAACCCGCAGAGGTTGCCGGCCGGCGACAACCTTCCGTCTGCCACTCCGTAGTGGATCGCTACCCTGTCGTGCTCGTCAACGGCACCGTTTCCGTCATGGAACGCGATCTTGGCGGCCTGATCTCCAATCTCACCAACGCGGGTACTGCGTCCACACCTTCCATTACGGCGACACGCACCAATGGACGCGATCGGGCCGGTTAGGGCGTCCGCCCGCCGACTCGCCGCCTTCGTGTCGCAAGTTGGGCGCAACCGGTGTTGCCGAGCTGGAATCGGTCGGCCACTCGCACAGCTGCAGGCTGGCCGAGGCTACACCAGGCTGGTGGGCGGCGCGACTGACATGCACAGCATCGTCGCCTTCGCGACAATCATTCACGACAACGTTCTAAACGACATTGCCCCAGTCGTTACAGTTTCTGGCGTCAACAAGGTCGTCGCGATTGCATGCGCGGCTTTTACGGACCAGAAAGCAGGCTCGGCCGTCATCGACAAGCCGGATGACAGGCTCATCGTGCAGAAGGGCATCACCTACACGGTCATCGAGACAAGGAATGAAACGGTGTTACGCCGGTCGGCTCGTCCTTCATCGACGGCATGGGTTCAAAGCGCGTGGCTTGCCTGGCGGACATGGCCGTCGGGCAGGACGACAATGGTCGAGATGCTTGGATCCGGGCTGCCGGCCCATCGCCAAACCGCAGGCTCAAGTCGTGTGTGTTCCGGGTAGCCGGCATCCGATAGGCGTCATTCCAGCAGCTTTGAGGGGAGCCTTGAAAGGCTGGAATTGTCCGCGCAGGGTCTAGGGGCAGAGCCCTTGGCCTTTCTCTCTGGTCAGCACGTCAACCCTTCCTGAACGGCGGTGAGCCGTCACCGCGGCGCGAACGCATCGAACGTCCGGAACCCCACATCCTCCCCCACCGGCGCCATCCATGGCGCGGCGGCCAACGACACCCGCGCGTCCGACAGCCCCTGTGCCCAACGCCGCTGCATCGTCCCGCGGTCGAACTGGAAATCCTTCATGGCGCCCTGCGGCACGTCCGGCCGGTAGATGAGGTGGACCACGTCCACCAGCGCGCCGCAGGCGAAGTCGCGCAACCGGCTGGCCACCGGATCGTCGCGCAGGTGTTCGGGCAGGCGGTCGAGGAACACGCGCACTTGGCGGCGGCGGTTCTGGCGCTCGCCGGCGTCGTTGGTGCCGGTGCGGGTGCGGCTGGAGAAACGGATGTCTTTCTCGCGCTCGCCCACCTCGTCGAGGTTGGTGGGGCGGCGACCCCGCGCAGGGAACAGGTCGACCTGGAAAATCAGGCTGTGGTGGCGCTGGCGTTCGGCCAGCACGTATTGTAGCGGCGTGTTGCTGACCAGGCCGCCATCCCAGTAGGACTGCCCGTCGATCTCCACGCTGGAGAGGCCCGGCGGCAAGGCACCGCTGGCCATCACGTGTTCCGGCCCGATGCGCATTTGCGCGGTGTCGAAATAGGCCAGGTTGCCGGACTCCACGTTCACCGCGCCTACCGACAGCCGCATCGGGCCGGCGTTGATCCGGTCGAAATCCACCAGCTCCTCGAGCGTGTCGCGCAGGCCGGTCGTCTCGTAGAAGCTGACCGGCGCGTGGCCGCCGAGCCAGTCTGCCGGCAGCCACTCGAGCGGGTTGCGGGGGTGGAAGAAGCCGGGCTGTCCCAGCAGCATCGCGCCGGCGGCGCCGAGCTTCTGCTCCACCATCTCCCACCCCGGCATGTTCATCTGCGGCCAAAACCGGGTGTGCGCGGTGATGCGCTCCCAGAACGCCTGCATGCGTTCAACCCGCCGTTCCGGCGGATTGCCGGCAATCAGTGCCGCGTTGATGGCGCCAATGGACACGCCGGCCACCCAGCTCGGCACCTTGCCGGCTTCGGCCAGCGCCTCGAACACCCCGGCTTGGTAGGAGCCGAGCGCGCCACCGCCTTGCAGGACCAGCAGCACCTGCGGATCAGCTTCGGGAACGGCAGCGTGCTCGGAGGGCGCAGGCGCCGGCGGGTTGGTCGGCACGGTTTCGATGCTGACGGCGTGGCCAGGCGCTAAGAAAGGTGGGCTTATCATGCAAGGTCCATTTCAGGGCGACGTGGCCACCCCCGCAACACGATGTGGCCATGTGGCAACATAAAGACAAAATGCTTTACGCAGGGGCAACAACCGCCGCAAAGCCTGCTAGTAGGAGGCGTGATCAGTTGAACGGCGATCTCCGTGCCTGGAACGGCGCCGGTTCATCAAGAGAGGGTTGTAGATGAAGTTTCGTGTTGCGCTGCTGGTTGCCAGCGTCCTGTCGGCTCCTGCCGCCGCCCTGGCCCAGCCGGTCACCGGGCCTTATGTCAGCCTGGGTGCGGGTGTTGATTTCGTGCTCGACCAACACCTGAGGGGATCGTCTTCCGAGTTCTACGCCGGCACGACGCGCCTGCAGAACGATCTCGGCGGCGTTGGCCTGGGCAGTGTCGGCTACGGGTTGGGCAACGGGTTCCGGGTTGAAATCCAGGGCGACTGGGGTGCGACCAAAGAGGAGCGCGGGTTCAACGCGACGAGCAACTACCAGCAGCAGTACCATGGCTTCTTGAACGTGCTTTACGATCTTGACGGGTCCATCTTCGGCCACCCCGGCATCAGCCCCTATGTAGGCCTGGGTGCAGGTTACGGGGTTTCGCATTTCAGCAACCTCAACATCGGGACTTACAACTACACCACGGGCGCGACCACGCTCCTGCACACGACCGGAACCTACGGCGATGCCGCGTTCCAGGGTATCGTGGGCTTCGCCGTGAACATCGCCCAGGTTCCCGGACTTGCGCTGACGGCGGAGTACCGCTTCGTCACCACGCCGTTCGACAGCAACTATCACGCGCAGTATTTCGACGCGACCGGCGGCTTTACCGGCGTCAAGCTGAAGACCGAAGGCCAGTACAATAACGAGGCGCTGATCGGCGTGCGCTACGCGCTGTTCGCCGCGCCGCCGCCGCCGCCGCCGTCTGTGGCGCCCGCTGCGGTGGCGCCCGTGCCGCCCGGCGTGGCCAAGACCTATCTGGTGTTCTTCGATTGGGACCGTGCGGACCTGACCACGCGCGCCCGCCAGATCGTAGCCCAGGCCGCAGCCGCTTCAACCAGCACGCAGTCGACACGGATCGAGGTCAACGGCTACACCGACCTTTCGGGCACGGCCGCCTACAACCAGCGCCTGTCCGTCCGCCGTGCCGAGAGTGTGGAGAGCGAGCTGGTGCGGGACGGCGTGAACCGCAGCGAAATCAGCATCCACGGTTTCGGCGAGACCAATCCGCTGGTGCAGACGGCTAAGGGCGTGCGCGAACCGCAGAACCGGCGCGTGGAAATTATCCTCCACTAGGCCTTGCGCATCCGAAGCTGACGGGGCTGGGGGAGACGACGCGTCTCCTCCAGCCCTTTGTGTATCCGGGCTCCTCATGCAAACCAACCTGCTGCACCGCCTGGAACCTTGGCTTGCCGCCGTTCCCGTCAGCCGTCGCCTGCTGTTCGTGCAGTTCTTCCGCTTCGGCGTGATCGGCACCCTCGGCTTCGTCTGGGACACGCTGGTGGTCTACGCCACCGCCCCGTTCGTCGGCCTGTACGTCGGCGGGGTGATCTCCTACGTCATCGCCGGCAGCATCAACTGGCTGCTCAACCGGCTCTGGACCTACCGCCACCTCTCGCACGGCGCCATGCACCGGCAGGCTGTCATGTTCCTTCTGGTGAACTCGGTGGGGTTCGTGCTGAACCGCGGGGTCTACTTCTCGCTGATTGCCACCGAGCCGCTCTGCCGTGCCTACCCCGTGCTGCCGGTGGCAGCCGGCGGACTGTGCGCCATGTTCGTCAACTTCTTCCTTTCCCGCCGCCTGGTCTTCAAGTGAAGCCACCACGCGTGGCAGTGCTGATCCCCTGCTACAACGAAGCCGTGGCCATCCCGCAAGTGGTGGCCGATTTCCGCGGCGTGCTGCCGGAAGCCGTTGTCTACGCCTACGACAACAACTCCACCGACGGCACCGCTGTAGCCGCTCAAGCGGCAGGTGCGGTGGTTGGGAACGAGCGCCTGCAGGGCAAAGGCCATGTGGTGCGCCGCATGTTCGCCGACGTGGACGCCGACATCTACGTGCTGGTGGACGGCGACAACACCTACGACGCCTCAGCCGCGCCGGAGATGATCAGCCTGTTGCGGCAGGACAAGCTCGACATGGTGACCGCCATCCGCGTGACTGAAGCCGCAAGTGCCTACCGCCGCGGCCACCGCACCGGCAACACCGTGCTTTCCGGCCTGGTCGCCGGCCTTTTCGGCGCGCGGGTGACGGACATGCTGTCCGGCTACCGCGTGTTCTCCCGCCGCTTCGTCAAATCGTTCCCGGCTTCGGCCGGGGGGTTCGAGACGGAAACCGAGCTGACCGTCCACGCACTCCAGCTCGCTTTGCCATTGGGTGAGCTCGAGGCGGCCTACAGCGAACGCCCGGCAGGCTCGGCCAGCAAGCTGCGCACCGTTCGGGACGGGCTGCGCATATTGCGGCTGATCCTGATGCTGGTGAAGGACGAGCGTCCGCTGCCGTTTTTTTCGGCCTCGGCAGCGCTGCTGTTCCTGGCCGGCCTGGCGCTGGGGCTGCCGGTGGTGCTGGAGTTCTGGCGCACTGGCCTGGTTCCCCGCCTGCCTACCGCGATCGTGGCGGCGGCGCTGGTGGCGCTGAGCTCCTTGTCGGTCGCCTGCGGGTTGATCCTGGACTCGGTCGGGCGCGGCCGGCGGGAGATGAAGCGGCTGGCCTACCTGAGCCTAGGCGCGCCGGAATGATGGTTTGATGTCTTGGGCCGGTAGCGCAAAGTGTGGGGTTCTGCCCCAAACCCCGTCGTACACAGCACGCACTCGCGTGCCGGGGCTCGAGGCCCGAGATCCTCATCTGTTCAGGACCTGACAGGCAGGTGTCGGTCTCGATTGCTTAACGCGTGACCTCTTGAGGAAAGGCGCTCTACTCGCCGGAGCCGCAGTTTCGAACCAATACCGCCAGCGGCATTGGCCCGCCAAGGACAAGTCTTCAAACAGTTTGTGAAACCTCTAAACAGACGGGGGTCTGGGGCCTCGAGGCCCAGCGGGGTTTGGGGCAGAGCTCCATTCTTACTCACCAGTCAAGACATCCCGGCCGTTGGTGCAGGGATTGTCTTCGGCGGAGTCGAGGCCAGCCTTCCGCACGCACGCCCCATTCACCTGCTCGCCGTCCGCACCACCGGGTAGGTCTGCTCCCACCCGCCACCTAGCGCCTTGTAGAGTTGCACCAGGTTGGACGACACCGTCGTCGAACTCTCGGCCAGCTGCAACTGGGCTGAGAGCAAGGTCCGTTCAGCATCCAGCACGTTGAGGAAGTCGGCAACGCCTTGCGTGTAGCGTTCTCGCGCCAGGCGCAGCGCCAGGCGGTTCTGGGTCACGGAACCGGCCAGCGCGTCGTGGCGCCGCTGTTCAGCGGCGTAGGCCGTCAGCGCGTTGTCAACGTCGTGCCAGGCCTGCAGGACAGTCTGCTGGTAGTTCAGCGCGGCTTCCTGCTGTTCAACCTTGCGCAGGGCCAGCGTGGCGCGCAGGCGGCCTCCCTCGAAAATCGGGATGCTGATGGTCGGGCCCAGGCCGTACTGCCGGGCCGCCCAATTGCCCAGGTCCTTGGCCTTCAACGCCTGCAGGCCGAGGCTGCCGTCCAGCGTCACCTTCGGGTAGAAATCGGCCACCGCCACGCCGATGTCGGCGGTGGCGGCGTGCAACTGGGCCTCGGCCTGGCGGATGTCCGGCCGACGGCGCGCGAGCTCGGAGGGCACGCCCACCGGCACACGCGGCGGCACCGGCGGCACCATGCCTGGGGTGATCAGCTCGGCCCGCAGCGCGCCAGGCGCCTCGCCCAGCAGGAAGCTGAGCGCGTTGATCGACTCGGCCTCCTGCTGCTCGAGCTGCGGCACCTGGGCCTGAGTGGTCTGCAGCTGGGCCGCCGCGTTGGCCACGTCCAGCTCGGTGGTCAGGCCACCGCGAAAGCGCTCCTGCGAGAGCTGCAACGAGTCGCGGTCGGTGACGATGTTCTCCTGCGCGATGGCCAGCTGCGTCTGCTGGCCACGCAGCTGCACGTAGTCGCGCGCCACTTCGGCCACCACGGAAAGCAGGCTGTTGCGCCGTGCGTCGGTGGAGGCCTCCAGAGACGCGTCGGCCGACTCCACCTCGCGCCGCACGCGGCCCCACAGGTCCAGCTCCCATGAGGCGTCGAAACCGTACTGCCACAGGTTGAACGGCGGGATGTTGGTGCTGCCGGCGATGTTGCTGGGAATGGCGCCAGACTTTCCGGTGGTGCCGTTAGCTGCCCCGCCATTGCTGCCGAAAGTCCCGCCGCTGCTGCCCGTGCCAGGAGCGCCGAAGACGCCCAGGACGCCCTTGCTGCTGATCTTCTCGCGTGTGTAGGAGCCATCGCCCTGCAGCGTCGGAAACTGGTCCGCCCCGGTAATCTGCCGCTGGGACCGGCTTTCCGCCAGCCGGATCGTGGAGATCCGTACGTTCAGGTTGGCGGCCGCCACGCGGCCCTCGAGCGACGTCAGCTCGGCGTCGTGAAACAGGTTCCACCAGTTCGGGTCGATAGGTTCGGACACCGGCTCGCTGACCGGTGCGGCCTTGGGCGGCGAGGGTGGGCGGTTTGTGGCGATCCAGGAGATTGGCGACCAGATCGACTGCGCCTTGAAGTCGGGGCCGACGGTGCAGCCCGCGAGCAGACGGGCCGCGGCGAAGGCCAGCAGCACAGGCCTGAACCGGCGTGGCGTGGAAATTAGGCTGCGCACGTTGCAGGCTCCTGGAACAGCTTGGAATGGGCAGAACACGGCGCAGGGCGCCGTATCGGGAGCGGTCCGACGGGCGCCGGACGGCTGACCGACCGGTTCGGTCATTCTTGACAAGCTACCGTGTTTGCACCGATCGTCAATCCGCCTATGGGAATGCGCATGGCCGTCAGCACCGCCCTACCCTCTAAATCCGCGGCGCGCGCCCCTGCGGGCGAAGCCGCCAGCCAGGACCTCACCGTCAAGGCGGGGCAGATCCTCAACGGCGCCGCCCGTGTCTTCGCACAGGACGGCTACGAGGGTGCAAGCATGTCGCGCATCGCGGCCGAGGCGGGCGTCTCGAAAGGCACACTCTACAACTACTTCGCTTGCAAGGCCGAACTGTTCGCCGACTACGTCCGGCGGGACTGCACACGCCGGATTGCCATGGTGTTCGACGACCTCGATTATGCCCGTTCGCCGGAGCAGACGCTGGGCGAGATCGGCCGGCGCATGATCACCATGCTGGTCTCGGAAGCCGCGCTGGTGATGCACCGGATGGTGGTGGCCGAGGCGGAGAAGTTTCCCGAACTGGCGCGCTCGTTCTACCATGCCGGGCCGGCGCCGGCGGTAGCTCACCTTTCGGCCTATCTGCGGCATGTCAGCGCCGATGGGCGGCTGGCAGTGGCCGATCCGGAGTTCGCTGCCGAACAGTTTTTCGCGCTGATCCAGACGAGGCTCTACTTGAAACGTCAGCTCCGGCTGACCGCCCTGCCGTCTCCCGCGCATATCGACCACGTCGTGGATGGTGCGGTCAGCCTGTTCATCAAAGGCTACGCACCCGTCGCGCAGCGGTCAGAGGCGGAGTAGGCTATTTTCGCCTGTTCCAGGAAGCCCGGTTCGGCTATGTTGACGCGATGAGCGGCGACGTCGACTTCATCGAGGAGATCCGCATTGCGCAGTTCTGGCGCAAGCATCTGGGCGAGATAGAGTACGTATACTACAACCCTGACGATTTGAGGCGCTGGTATATCGCGCTCGAGACTCGCGGTCCCGTGGAGATTCGGAACCTCCTCATCGAGCGGACCTCGCGCTACCCGATGGGTCAGGTGACGGGAATCGTTGCAAAGGCGCCACATCCCCCCCGTGACATCATCGACCTTTGGCTCGACTCCTACAACAAGGTCAGGACCCGGTCCTACTGGGTGGCCGGCCTGGCCTTCATAGTGTTCGCCTACGTTGTCATGACCAACTTGGCGGGGCTGAACAGGATTCCTGCCTTGACGAAGGGCCAGCTCAACCCGGCTGTCGTGGGTGGCGCGATGCAACCGCCCAACACCGCCACCCCGGTCGTGAGCGGCTCCACGCTGCCGGCTACCCTCACACCACCCGCCGCTGTCGCCTCGCCGCCTACCGGAAGCCCCGCACCATCCAAGTAGCTTCACTGCGTTATGAAGGCCAGGGCGATGCCCCTGGACCCCGCTAAGGACAAGTCCTTAGCGGCTGTTTGGAAACTCGCATCCAAAGCCCCGAGTCGCTCAATCCTTGCCGGTAGAAGGCGAATACAGCCTGAAATGTGGTATGTAGTTACCGCTTTCGTCGGATTTCGGCGCTCCCCAGGCAGCTTGTGTGAGTTTCCAAACGGACTCTTAGAGGCTGTTTGTAAGACATCCTAAACAGATGGGGGTCAGGGGCCTCGAGGCCCCAGCGGGGTTTGGGGCAGAGCCCCTAGCTTTGTCTACAGGCCAAGACTTCCGGTCATTCGTATCAGTGCCTGTTTGCTACGAGAGCTCCCGGCCTTCAAGGTAGCAGAGGGTTGCGCCGTTGCAGCCAATTACGGTCTGGCAGGTCCGCCGTCCGCCAGCCGCCGCCCAGCGCCTGAATGAGCAGAACAGCGTCGGACAGTCGGGTCTGCTCTATGCTGATCTCGTTCTGCTGCGCGCTGAGCAGGGTGTTCTGTGCCGTGATCACGGCCGTGTAGGCCTGCGTGCCGGCACGGTACTCGTTCAGAGCGATCTGTGCGGCGCGGCCGGCATCTGTCACGGTCTGGCGTTGCACCACGTCCTGCCGGGCGAGGATGCGCAGGCCGCTCAGCGCGTCCTCCACCTGCTGGAAGGCGGTGAGCACCGTCTGCCGGTAGGTGGCGACACTCTGGTCGTAGGTGGCCCGGGCGGCGCGCACCGCAGCGGTGCGCGCGCCGCCTTCGAAGATCGCGTCCGACGCCGAGGCGCCCAGTGACCAGGTCCGGTTGACGCTGGAGATCAGCCCGCCCAGCGGGTTGCCGATGTAGCCGTATAGTGCGGAGAGGGTGATGTCCGGGTAGTAGGCACCGACCGCCACGCCGATTAGCGCGTTGTCCGCCTTGATGGTCCGCTCGGCCTCGGCGATGTCCGGCCGCCGTTCCAGCAGGGTGGACGGCACCAGGCCCGGCGTGTCGGGCACCGGCGGCACATTGGCCACCGGTGGGATGTTCAGGGCCGCCGCCGGCACGCCGATCAGCACGGCGATGGCGTGCTCGTACTGCGCGCGCGCCACGCCCACGTTGATGGCGGCCGACTGCGCCGCCTCAAGCTGCGTTTGCGCCGTCAGCACGTCAGAACGGGCGGCGACGCCGGCGTCGTACTGGTTTTGCACGATGCGCAGCGCCTCGGTGTCGAGGCGGGACGTCTCGTCGAGCACGCGCTGCAGCGCGTCGCTCACCCGCAGGTCCAGGTAGTCCGTGGCCAGCGTCGCCTGTTGGGACAGGCGCACGTTGGCCAGCAACGCGGCGCTGGCCTGAGCGTTGGCCACGTTGCTCTCCACCTGACGCCTGATCTTGCCCCAGACGTCGAGGTCCCAATCCGCCGTGCCTTCCAGCGTGTACTGCGTGCGCGCAAACCCGCCGCTGCGGCCGGCAAGGCCCGTGGTGCCGGACGCGACCGTGGTGGTGCTGCCGGCACCGGTAGTGGTCGTCCCACCACTCGTGGTCGTGCCGGTCGTCGTGCCCGTGGTGGTGCCGGTCGTAGTACCGGTGGTCCCGCCCACCGTGGTGCCGCCGATCGAGTTGCCGCCGGCGCCGACGGTGGTGAGGCTGCCCGAGCCGCTGCTGGAGCGGGTGACGCCGATGTTGCCCGACAGGGTGGGGAACAGGTCGGCGCGCGCCTCGTCGACCAGCGCCTGCGCGTTGTCGTAAGCGGCCACCTGTTCGCGCAGGGTCTGGTTGCCGATCTCGACTTGATGCTCGAGGCGGTCGAGCAGCGCGTCGTTGAAGGCTTCCCACCACCTGCCCTTGGGCGCCGCATCCTGCGGGGTGGCGAGCCTCCAGCCCGGCAGTTCCTTGAAGCTCGCGGTGAGCGGGGCGGCGGGGCGGTGGTAGTCCGGGCCGACCATGCAGGAGGACAGGAGGAGGCAGGGCAACCAGGTTTTCGTCGAGAAGACGAACCGTAACGTCTTCATCAACGGTCGGGCGCTTGCCGGCCGGCGCGCGACGGGGAAGTGGGGACCATCCTGCTTCTCTTCGATGAAGGGCGCCCTGCTGGCTGTCCTCATTCCCCCGCGGCCCCAGCCACATGCGTGCCGGGAAACGTCCGCCGCCAGCCCGCGCGTGACCACAGGCGGAACCGGTCCAGATACAGGTACACCACGGGCGTCGTGTACAGCGTCAGCACCTGGCTGACGATCAGGCCGCCGACGATGGCGATGCCCAGCGGCCGTCGCAGCTCCGCGCCTTCCCCGGTGTCGAACGCCAGCGGCAGCGCGCCGAGGAGTGCGGCGAACGTCGTCATCATGATCGGGCGGAACCTCAACTGGCAGGCCTGGTAAATGGAATCGCGGGTGGACAGGCCCTGCTCACGCTCGGCCGTCAAGGCGAAATCGATCATCAGGATGGCGTTCTTCTTGACGATGCCGATGAGCAGGATGACGCCGATCAGCGCGAGGATGCTGAACTCCGAGCCGAACAGCAGCAGCGCCAGCACCGCGCCCACGCCGGCGGACGGCAGGGTGGAAAGGATGGTGATCGGGTGCACGGCGCTCTCGTAGAGGATGCCCAGCACGATGTAGACGGCCACCAGCGCTGCCAGGATCAGCAGCGGCTCGCTGGAGGTGGATTGCTGGAACGTGGCTGCCGTGCCGGCGAACGTGCCGGTGATGGAGGCCGGCATGTGGATGGCGGCCGTGGCGCGCGCGATGGCGGCCGTGGCGTCCCCTAGCGACTTGCCCGGCGGCAGGTTGAACGAGATGGTGGCGGCCACGAACGCGCCCTGGTGGTTGACGCCCAGCGGCGTGTGGCCGGGCTCGAAATGGCTGAAGGCGGCCAGCGGCACCATCGTCTCCTGCGCGGTGCTGACCGAGGCGCCGCTGCCGGCGCTGCTCTTGCCCGACGCGCCGATCGCGTTCAGCGCGGCGTTGCGCGCGGAATCCAGCGCCACGGCCGAGGCGCTGTTGGTGACGGTTTTCGACGCGACGGTGCCGGCGGGAAACCCGCTGGTGCTGGTGCCCGGCGCGTTGGCGGCCGAGGTGCTCACCCACACGTCGCGCAGCGTCTGCGGGCTTTGCCAGTAGCGCGGGGCGAGCTCCATGACGACGTGGTACTGGTTGAGCGGGTTGTAGATGGTGCTGACCTGGCGCTGGCCGAACGCGTCGTACAGCGTGTTGTCGATGGTGGACGGCGTGAGGTTGAGGCGCGCGGCGGTGTCGCGGTCGATCACCAGGTTGGTCTGCAATCCGCTCTGCTGCTGGTCGGAGTTCACGTCGGCCAGGCTTGGGTCCTTCTGCAGCGCCTCGGTCAGTTTCGGCGCCCAGGCGTACAGCGTCGGCGCGTCGTCGGCCTGCAGCGTGTACTGGTACTGCGCGTTGGACTGCCGGCCGCCCACGCGCAAATCCTGCACGGCCTGCAGATAGAGCCGCGCGCCGGTCACGCGCGCCAGCTTCGGCCGCAGCCGCGCGATCACCTGGTCGGCCGAGACGTCACGCTCGGTGAGCGGCTTGAGCGCCACGTAGAGGTTGGCCGTGTTGGTCTGCCGGCCGCCGGTGAAGCCCACCACGCTCGCGATCGCCGGATCTCTGCCAACGATGTTTTGGATGGTGGTCAGCTTCGTCCGCATGGACTGGAAGCTGGTGGACTGGTCCGCCTGCACCATGCCCATCAGCGCGCCGGTGTCCTGCTGTGGAAAGAAGCCTTTCGGCACGATGACGAACAGGTAGACGTTCAGCGCGATCGTCGCCACCAGGACCACCATCACCAGCAAAGCGCGGTCCAGCGCCCACGCCAGCGTGCGGTCGTAGAAGCGCTGCATGTGCGCGAAACCCGCTTCGGTGTGGCGGAAGAACCAGCCGCGCCTGCGCGCCCTGAGTTCCCCGTCCTCGCCGCGCTCCTTGGGTGTCACGCGCAGGAACAGCGCGCACATCATCGGCGTGGTGGTCAGCGAGATCACCAGGCTGACGATGATGGCGAGCGACAGCGTCAGCGCAAACTCGCGGAACAGCCGGCCGACGATGCCGCCCATCAGCAGGATTGGCAGGAAGACAGCGATGAGCGAGACGCTGATGGAGAGCACGGTGAAGCCCACCTCGCCGGCGCCCATCAGCGCCGCGCGAACGCGCGGCACGCCGTCTTCCATGTGGCGGGCGATGTTCTCCAGCACCACGATGGCGTCGTCCACCACGAAGCCGGTGGAGATGGTCAGCGCCATCAGCGACAGGTTGTCCAAGCTGAAACCCAGCATGTACATCGCCGCGAACGTGCCGATGATGCTGACCGGCACGGCGACCGCGGGGATCAGCGTGGCGCGTGCGTTGCCGAGGAAGACGAACACCACGGCGATCACCAGCACGATGGCGATCACCAGCGTGCGCTGGGTGTCGTTCAGCGAGGCGCGCACCGTGGGCGTGCGGTCGATAGCCACCGCGATGTCCACCGCGCCGGGCAGCGAGGCTTTCAGTTGCGGCAGCACGGCGCGGATGCCGTCGACCGTCTTGATGATGTTGGCGCCGGGCTGGCGGAAGACGATCAGCACCACCGTGCTCTGGCCGTTGAACTGGCCGGAGTTGCGCAGGTCCTCGACGCTGTCGAGCACGTCGGCCACGTCGCTGAGCTTGACCGCGGCGCCGTTGCGGTAGGCGATCACCAGGTCGCGGTATTCCGCCGCGTGGCTGGCCTGGTCGTTGGTGTAGAGCTGGAAGTGCCTGTCGCCTTCGTCGATGGACCCTTTCGGCGCGTTGGCGTTGGCCGAAGCCAGAGCCGCGCGCACGTCCTCCAGCCCGATGCCGTAGTGGAACAATGCGCCCGGGTTCAGCTCCACACGCACGGCCGGCAGGGCGGAGCCGTTCACGTCCACCTCGCCCACGCCGGAGAGCTGGGAGAGCTTCTGTTCGAGCACGGTGGCCGCGGAGTCGTAGAGCTGGCCCTGCGTCATGGTCTTCGACGTCAGCGCCAGGATCATCACCGGCGCGTCCGCCGGGTTCACCTTGCGGTAGGTCGGGTTGGACCGCAGCGCGGTGGGCAGGTCAGCGCGCGCCGCGTTGATCGCCGCCTCCACGTCGCGCGCAGCGCCGTCGATGTTGCGGTTCAGGCCGAACTGCAGGGTGATCCGCGTCTGGCCCACGGAGCTGGCCGACGTCATCTCGGTGACGTCGGCGATCTGCCCCAGATGGCGTTCCAGCGGGCTGGCCACCGAGGTGGCGACGGTGTCCGGGCTGGCGCCGGGCAGGGTCGCCTGTACGGAGATGGTGGGGAAATCCACCTGCGGCAGCGGCGAGACGGGCAGTTGCGCGTAGGCGAAGATGCCGGCCAGTGCGATGCCGACGGTCAGCAACGTTGTTGCGATCGGCCGGCTGATGAACGGGGCGCTGATGTTCATGTTGGGTTAGGAAGCAAGCGGTTCTTTTTTGAAAAAAAGAACCAAAAAACTTTTGCTGCTGCGCCTGCACCGCAACGCGTGCAGGTTCTGCAGACGCGCGCGTTTGCAGAACCTGCACGGGCCGTGGTGCCGGCAGAGAGCAAAAGTTTTTTGCTTCTTTTTTTCAAAAAAGAAGGCCTTGCCTTGCCTCCTATCACGCCGGCACCGGCCCTTCAGGCTCCGGCGCGCCCTTCGGCCTGAAATACAGCGCCACCCGGTCGAACAGCAGGTAGATCACCGGCGTGGTGAACAGCGTCAGCACCTGGCTTACGATCAGGCCGCCGAAGATCGCCAGCCCCAGCGGCCGCCGCAGCTCGGACCCCGTGCCGCTGCCCAGCATTAGCGGCAGGGCGGAGAACAGCGCCGCGAACGTGGTCATCAGGATCGGCCGCAGGCGCAGCATGCTGGCCCGGTGGATCGCCTCGCGCGGCGCGTAGCCCTCCTCGCGCTCGGCCACCAGCGCGAAGTCGATCATCATGATGGCGTTCTTCTTCACGATGCCGATGAGCAGAACGATGCCGATGATGCCGATGATGTCGAGGTCCGATCCCACCAGCATCAGGGCGAGCAGCGCGCCGATGCCGGCCGACGGCAGGGTGGACAGGATGGTGATCGGGTGGACGAAGCTCTCGTAGAGCACGCCGAGCACGATGTACATCGCCGCGATGGCGGCCAGCACGAGGTAGAGCTCGTTGCCCAGCGCGTTCTGGAACGCCGCCGCAGCACCCTGGAAGGCGGTGAGGAAGCTGTCAGGCAGGCCCACGTCGTGCTCGGCCTGCGTGATGGCGTCCACCGCCGCGCCCAGCGACGCGCCCGGTGCCAGGTTGAAGCTGATCGTGGTGCTGGGGAACTGGCCGAGGTGGCTCACCATCAGCGGCGAGGCGCTGGTGGTCACGTGCACGAAGGTGGCCAGGGGCACCTGGCCGCTGGCCGACGTTGAGGAGGGCAGATAGAGCGCGTTGAGGTTGATCAGCGCCTTCTGCACGGCCGGTGCCGCCTCCAGGATGATGCGGTACTGGTTGCTCTGCGTGTAGATCGTCGAGACGATACGCTGGCCGAACGCGTCGTATAGCGCGTTGTCTACGGTGGCCGGCGTGATGCCGAAGCGCGCGGCCGTCTCGCGGTCGATGGTGATGCGCGCGGCCAGGCCGTTGGTCTGCATGTCGCTTTCGACGTCGGCCAGCGACGGGATGGCGCGCAGCCTGGCCATCAGCTTAGGCACCCAGGTGGTGAACGCAGACAGGTCGGCGTTCTCCAGCACGAACTGGTATTGCGTGGCGCTCACCGCCGTGTCGATGCTGAGGTCCTGGATCGGCTGCATGTAGAGCGCGATGCCCGCCACACCGGAGACCTCCGTCTGCAGCCGGCGGATGATGGCGCTGACGTTCGCCGTCCGCTTGTCGCGCGCAGCCAGGTTGATGAGGAAGCGGCCGGTGTTGAGCGTGGTGTTGGTGCCGTCGATGCCGATGAACGAGGACAGGCTGACAACGTCGGGGTCCTTCAGGATGGCGTCAGCCAGCGCCTGCTGGCCGCGCGACATGGCGGCGTAGGACGCGGTGGGCGCGGCCACGCTGATGCCCTGGATCAGCCCGGTGTCCTGCACCGGGAAAAAGCCCTTCGGGATCACCACGTAGAGGTAGGCGGTCAGCAGCACCGTCACCGTCGCCACCAGCAGCGTCAGCAACTGGCGGTCCAGCACCCAGTCCAGCCAGACGCCGTAGCCATCGATCACCCGCTCGGTCATCCGTTCGGACCAGCGGGCGACGCGGCCCATCTGCTCCTTCGGCTGGTGGCGCAGCAGGCGCGCGCACAGCATGGGCACCAGCGTCAGCGACACCACGGCCGAGATCACGATGGTGACGGCCAGCGTGATGGCGAACTCGTGGAACAGCCGCCCCACCACGTCGCCCATGAACAGCAGCGGGATCAGCACCGCGATCAGCGAGACCGTCAGCGAGACGATGGTGAAGCCGATCTGCCCGGCCCCCTTCAGCGCCGCCTGCATCCGGCTCTCGCCCATCTCGACGTAGCGGGCGATGTTCTCGATCATGACGATGGCGTCGTCGACCACGAAGCCGGTGGCGATGGTCAGCGACATCAGCGACAGGTTGTCGAGCGAGTAGCCCAGCAGGTACATCACCGCCATCGTGCCGACCAGCGACAGCGGCACCGAGAGCGAGGGGATCAGCGTCGCCGGCAGGTTGCGCAGGAATAGGAAGATCACCAGCACGACCAGCACCACCGCCAGCCCCAGCTCGAACTCCACGTCGCTGACGGAGGCGCGGATGCCGCCGGTGCGGTCGCTGAGGATGGCGACATCGACCGCCGCCGGCATCGTCGCCTGCAGGCGGGGCAGCAGCTTCTTGATGCCGTCCACGACGGCGATGACGTTGGAGCCGGGCTGGCGCTGCACGTTCAGGATCACCGCCGGGGTGCGGTTGGCCCAGGCGGCAAGCTGGTTGTTCTCCGCGCCGTCCACCACGGTTGCGATGTCGCCCAGGTGCACCGCCCGGCCGTTCTTGTAGGCGATGATCAGGTCGCGGTAGCCCTGCGCGCTGGTGATCTGGTCGTTGGCGTTGATGGTGGTGCTCTGCGCCGCGCCGTCGAAGCTGCCCTTGGGGGTGTCGGTGTTCTGCGTGCCGATGATGGTGCGGACGTCGTCGATCGCCAGGCCATAGGCGGACAGGGCGCGCGGGTTGATGACGACGCGGACCGCCGGACGGTTGCCGCCGCTGATCGTCACCAGGCCGACGCCGGGCTGCTGGCTGATCTTTTGCGCCAGGCGGACGTCGGCGATGTCCTCCACCTCGGTGAGCGGGATTGTCTTGCTGGTCAAGGCTAGGGTCAGCACCGGCGTATCGGCCGGGTTGACCTTGTTGTAGATTGGCGGCGCCGGCAGGTCGGATGGCAGCAGGCTGGTCGCGGCATTGATCGCTGCCTGGACCTCCTGCTCGGCCACGTCGAGGCTCAGGCTGAGGACGAACTGCAAGGTGATGACCGAGGCGCCGCCGGAGGACACCGACGACATCTGCCCAAGCCCCGGCATTTGCCCGAACTGGCGTTCAAGCGGCGCGGTGACCGCCGTGGTCATCACCTCCGGGCTGGCGCCGGGGTAGAAGGTCTGCACCTGGATGGTGGGGTAGTCCACCTCCGGCAGGGCGGACAGCGGCAGATATTTGTAGCTGACCAGGCCGACCAGCAGCAGGGCGATCATCAGCAGCGTGGTGGCTACCGGCCGCAGGATGAACAGGGCGGAGGGGTTCATCCTATTGCGCCGCGCCGCCCTCGTGGCGGTGGTGGTGCGGTGCGCCACCCTCCGCGCCGCCGGCCGGCCTGGCGCCCGGCAGCACCACCTTGGCACCTTCGCGCAGCCGGTCGGCGCCGTCCACCACCACCTGGTCGCCCACCGCCAGGCCGCTCAGGACCTGAGTCTTGTCGGCGTCCGCCACGCCCAGCTTCACCGCGCGCACCGTCACGGTGTCGGCGGGCGGGCGGGCGCCCTGCCTGGCGTCGCTCGTGCCGGGCGCTTTGGCGCCGCCCGGCGCGGGCGCCTTGGCATCCGCAGGCGCTGCCGCCTTCGGCTCGGCCGGGGCGGCGCTGCCCGGAACTTGCACGAGGTAGACGAAGCTGCCCGGCGCGCCGGTTTGCAGGGCGGCGTTCGGCACCGTCACCGCGTTGTGCACGGTGCTCACGATCAGCCGCAGGTTCACAAACTGGTTCGGGAACAGGGAGAAGCTCGGGTTGGCGAACAGCGCCCGCAGCTTCACCGTGCCGGTCGTGGTGTCGATCTGGTTGTCGATCGTTTCCAGCGTTCCGGTGGCCAAATGCGTCGTATTGCTGCGGTCGTACGCCTCGACCGACAGCTTGGCACCCGCCGCGAGTTGCGCCTGGATGGCCGGCACGTCGTCTTCCGGCAGTGTAAAGATCGCGCTGATCGGGTCGAGCTGGGTCACCACCACGATGCCGCTGGTCAGCGACGTGGGCGTCACGTAGTTGCCGGCGTCGACCTGACGCAGCCCCACCCGGCCGTCCACCGGCGAGGTGATGTGGCAAAACGCCAGGTTAACCAGCTGCGTCTGCACCGTGCCCTGGTCGGCCGCCACCGAGCCGATGTATTGCTCGACCACGTATTGCTGGTCCTCGGCCTGTTGGCGACCGATGCTGTCCTGCTTCTGCAGCAGCGCGTAGCGGCGCGCGTCCATCTGCGCCTGATGCAGCAGCCCCTGGTCGTGCGCCAGCGTGCCGCGCGCCTGGGCCAGCAGCGCCTCGTAGGGGCGGGGATCGATCTGCGCCAGGAAGTCGCCCTTGTGAACGATCTGGCCCTCGTGGAAGCCGATCGTCTGCAGCACGCCGCTGATCTGCGTCTGCACCGTCACGCTGGCCAGGGAGGTGACGGTGCCGAGGCCGGAATCGACCACCGACATGTCCGCCGTGGCGACGCGGCCGACGCCCACCGCCTGCGGCGGCAGCACCTGCGCCTGCCGGCCGGTGCTACCGCCGCCCAGCCTGCTGATCAGCAGGCCGATGCCGGCCAGCACCAGCAACAGGATTAGCCAGGGCCAGAAGCTGCGGCGCCGCCGGCTTGGGACCGTGTGACTGGACATGGGTTGGCTGCGCGCAGGTGGCACAGAATGCAGGTCATCCATAAAGCGGGCTTCCGGCTTGGGATATGATGGCGCGATGCCGGCCGCAGGACTGCCGGCGTGCGGGTATTGTGATGCAGTGCATTGGTTAAGATAGCGTGGCGTGTCCTGGCGGGCACGGCTAGGCCCTACATGTAAGCCTGTGTAACGTGGATGGTGCCGGCGTCGTCGCCGCCGAGGGGTGCAACCATGCGTAGCGTTCTATTCATGAGCTTGCTGACGGGGCTGACCGCCTGCGCGTCCGATCCCTCGGTAAGGCATAGGGACACCACAGATGGCGGTGCTCTGCCGAAGGACCATCCGCGCGGCATCGTATCCTCGTTCCCGCCGGCCGACTCCAGCTTCGCGCGGCTGCGCTGCCTGCCGAACGGCGAGGAAACCGTGTGCACCCGGGACCCCGAGTGAGTCCTGCGCACCAATGAGATACCACGACGTCGATTGCGTGGTGGCCGGTGCCGGCGTGGTGGGTCTGGCGGCGGCCCGCGCGCTGGCCGGCCTAGGGCACAGCGTCCTGGTGCTGGAAGCGGCCGGCGCCGTTGGCACCGGCACGTCCTCGCGCAACAGCGAGGTGATCCACGCCGGCCTCTACTATGCGCCTGGCTCCTGGCGGGCGCGGCTGTGCGCGCCGGGGCGGCGGGCCCTGTATGCGTATTGCGCGTCGCACGGTGTGGCCACGCGCGCCTGCGGCAAGCTGATCGTCGCCACGAACCGGGCCGAATGCGGCGAGCTGGACGCCATCGCGGCGCGCGGCGCGCAGAACGGCGTGGAAGGCCTGGAGCAACTGAGTGCCGCCGAGGCCATGCGGATGGAGCCGGAGCTCGACTGCACCGGCGCCCTGCTCTCGCCTACCACCGGCATCGTGGATAGCCACGGCCTGATTCTGTCGCTGCTGGGCGAGGCGCAGGACCGGGGTGCGAGCCTGGCCCTGCACGCTCCTCTGGGAGCAGCCGAGGTGGTTCCGGGCGGCCTCGTGCTGCAGGTGGGCGGGGCTGAGCCGATGCAGCTGCGCTGCCGAGTGCTAGTGAACGCCGCCGGCCTGGGCGCCTGCGCGCTGGCCGGCCGGATCGCCGGCCTGGAGTCCCGCCACGTGCCGCGCGCCTATCTGGCAAAGGGGAGCTACTTCGCGCTCTCCGGACCGGCGCCGTTCCGCCACCTGATCTACCCGGTGCCCATCCCGGGCGGGGCCGGCATCCACCTCACGCTCGATCTGGCCGGCCAAGCCCGTTTCGGCCCGGACGTGGAGGCGGTGGACACCCCCGACACCACCGTGGACCCGGCCCGCGCCGGCCTGTTCGCCGCCAGCATCCGGCGCTACTGGCCGGACCTGCCGGAGGCGCGCCTGGTGCCTGCCTATGCCGGGATACGGCCGAAGATCGTGCCACCCACCGAGACGCAGGACTTCCTGATCCAGGACGCGGCGATACACGGGGTGGCGGGCCTGATAAACCTGTTCGGCATCGAGAGCCCCGGGCTGACGAGCTGCCTGGCGCTTGGGGATTTAGTGGCGGCGTTGGCCGCTTGACCGGGGACGGCACTTTGTACTCAGCCACGAACGGAGGAAGGCAAGGCGAGCAGTTCTTTTTTGAAAAAAAGAACCAAAAAACTTTTGACTCCGCTGTCGCACCGTGTCGGAAAAAGCCGCGACAGCATTCTGCTTCTTCTAGAATTATGCTGTCTTCGTCAGAACACGAACTATCCATAACGGTAAACGACTTTTTTCCAGCTGTCGCGGTTCTACCCGGCAGCGCGCGCCACGGAGACAAAAGTTTTTTGGTTCTTTTTTTCAAAAAAGAACCGCTTGCTTTGCCTAAACTCCTTCCAGCCGGCTCCCATGACGCCTGACCTGACACGGCCCGATCCCGATGCGCTCATGGTGGCCGCCGCACGGGAGAGCCGCGGTCACCTCAAGGTGTTCCTGGGCGCAGCACCGGGCGTGGGCAAGACCTGGGAGATGCTCGCGTCCGCCCAGATTGCCCAGGCGAGCGGGCGGGAGGTGCTGATCGGCGTGGTGGAGACGCATGGCCGGGCCGGCACCGAACGCCAGGTCGGCGCGCTGGAGATCCTGCCGCGCAGCGCCATCGCCTATCGCGGCCAGGTGCTCGAAGAGTTCGACGTGGACGCCGCCCTGGCGCGGCATCCTGCGCTGCTGCTGGTCGACGAGCTGGCCCACACCAACGCGCCCGGCAGCCGCCACAACAAGAGGTGGGAGGACGTAGCCGAGCTGCTGCAGGCCGGCGTGAACGTGTGGGCCACGCTGAACGTGCAGCACCTCGAAAGCCTCAACGACGACGTCGCGCGCATCACCGGCGTGCGGGTGACCGAGACGCTGCCGGACCGAGTGATGGAGATGGCCGACGAGATCGAGTTCGTCGACATCTCGCCGGCCGAGCTGCGCTCCCGCCTGCGCGACGGACAGGTCTACCGGCCCGACGTGGCCGCCCGCGCGCTGGACAGCTTCTTCCGCGAAGGCAACCTGGCCGCCCTGCGCGAGATCGGGCTGCGGCGGGCGGCGCAGTACGTGGACCAGGACGTGCGGGATTACATGCGCGCGCACGGGGTTGCCGGCATCTGGCCGGCTGCGGAGCGCGTGCTGGCCCTGGTGGGCACCGACTCTGGCGCCGAAGCGGTGGTGCGCCAGGCCAAGCGCCTGGCAGACGCGCTGCACGCGCCCTGGATCGCCCTGCATCTGGAACGGCGCGACCAGGTGGAAGCGACCCGCCCCGCGCTGGACATGGCGGCGAGCCTGGGTGGCGAGCTGGAGATCCGCGCCGGCGGCCGGCTGGTGGACACTACGCTGCAGGTGGCCAGGTCACGCAACGTCACGCACCTGGTGATCGGCCGCGGCCGGCCGACCTGGCTGCGCCGGCTGACCGGGCAGACCCTGGCCGGCACGCTGGTGCGGCAGGGCCCCGAGTTCTCGCTGCATGTGGTGCCGGTGGGCGGCGCCCCGGCACGGCCGCGCCGCGCCAGCGCCTGGCCGGACGGTTGGCTGCCCTGGGTGGCCAGCACCGCCCTGGTCGCCCTGGTGGTGGTCGCCGGCAGGGTGCTGGCCGGCCAGCTCGAATACGAGGCGCTGGGCATGGTTTTCCTGGCCGCCGTGGTGGGCGCGGCCACGCTCTGGGGCCTGCCGGTTGCGCTCTACACCGCCGCCCTGAGCTTCGTGTGCTGGAACGTGCTCTTCATCCCGCCGGTCGGCCGTCTCACCATCAGCCAGCCGCGCGACGTGGTGGCGCTCGTGGTGTTCCTGGGCGTGGCCACGGCCACCGGATGGCTGGCCAGCCGGCTGCGCCTGGAAGCCCGCGGCGCCCAAGGCAGGATCGACAGCCTGCGGCGCATCTCCGCCTTCACGCGCCGCCTCGGCGAGCCGGTGACGGAGCCGGAGCTGCTGGCCGAGATCGCCAGGTTGGCGAGCGAGATGACCGCCCCCTCGCTGGTGTTGATCCGCGAGGGCGAGGACCTCAACATACGCGCCGCCGAGCCGCCCACGCTCGACACGATGGACGACGGCAGCTGGGCGGCCGCCCGCTGGAGCTTCTCCCGCCAGGAGCAGGCGGGCCGCGGCACGGCGACCCTGCCCGGCGCCGCCTGGCGCTTCGTGCCGCTGCGCACCGCGCGGGCCGCCATGGGCGTGGTGGGGATCAGGCCGAATGCGCCGCTGGACCAGCCGCGGTTGCAGGCGCTGCTCGCCTTGGCCGACCAGGCGGCCTCCGCCCTGGAGCGCGTGCGCCTGGCCGCCGACGCGGCTCGTACCGAAGCGCAGGCGGAGACGCAGAAACTGCGCACCGCCCTGCTCAACAGCCTGGGCCACGACCTGCGCACGCCGCTGACCGGCATACGCGGCGCCGCCGGCTCGCTGCGTACCTCGTGGACCACGCTCTCGGAGCACGACCGTGCCGACCTGCTCGCCAGCATCGAGCAGGACATCGTGCGCATGACGCGCTTCCTGGCCAACATCACGGAGATGACGCGGGTCGAGACGGGGGAGATCGCGCCGCGGCTCGAAGCGGTGCCGCTGGACGAGGCGGTGGACGCGGCGGCCGCGCGGGTGCCGGGGTTGGGCCCTGTGCGGCTCGATGCGCCGCACAGCCTCCCCTTGCTGCACGCCGACCCTGCGCTGCTGGACCAAGTGTTGGTCAACATCCTGGAGAACGCGGCGAAATACGCGCCTGCCGGCAGCCCGATCAGCATCACCGGCCGGCAGGAGGGCGCGGCGGTGAGCATCGCCATCTCGGATTGCGGGCCCGGCATCACGCAGACCGACCTGCCGCACGTGTTCGACAGCTTCTACCGCGCTCGCCGCGAGGACCGGACGGTCCCGGGCACCGGGCTCGGCCTGGCGATCGCCCGCGGGCTTACCGAGGCGATGGGCGGCAGCATCGAGGCCTTGAGCCCGGCGCAGGGCGCATTGCCGGCCGAACCCGGCACCACCATTCTGCTGCGGCTGAGGACCTCGCCGTGACGCAACCGCTTTTCCAGGCCCGCCCGCTCGTGCTGCTGGTCGACGACGAGCCGCAGATCCACCGCTTCCTGCGCCCCACGCTGGAGGCGGCCGGCTACGACGTGGCGCGCGCCGACACCGGGGCCGAGGCGCTGCGCGCCGCCGCCTCGCGCGAACCGGCGCTGGTGCTGCTCGACCTCGGCCTGCCGGACATCGACGGGCAGGACGTGCTGGTGCAACTGCGCGGGTGCTGTGCTGCACCGGTGATCGTGCTCTCGGCCAGGGACCGCGCGGGCGAGAAGATCCGTGCGCTGGACGCCGGGGCCAGCGACTACGTGGAGAAACCGTTCGACATGGGCGAGCTGCTGGCCAGGCTGCGCGCGACGCTGCGGCAGAGAGGCGGCGGCGAGCAGCAGGTCAGCGTGTTCAGCGCGCCGCCGCTGGAGATGGACCTGGCGCACCGGCGGGTGCGCGTGTCCGGCAATTTGGTGCAGCTCACGCCGCGCGAGTACGACCTGCTGGCCTTGCTGGTGCGCAACGCGGACCGGGTGATCACCCATCGCCAACTGCTGACCGCCGTCTGGGGACCGGCTCATGCGGCGGACGTGCAGTACTTGCGCGTCTACATCGGCCACCTGCGGCAAAAGCTGGGCGCGAAGGCGGGTGCCTTGGTCACCACGGAGCCGGGCGTGGGGTATCGGCTCGTCACATCCACGTAGGAAAGAAGTAAGGCCTTCTTTTTTAAGAAAAGACGCAAAAAACTTTTACCCCTGCGCTGTGTCAGCGGCTTCGATATTCCTGCGGCGCCCGGCTATTTCAGGCGGGGAAGCAACAGATGGGGGTCTGGGGCCTCGAGGCCCCAGCGAGGTTTGGGGCAGAGCCCCAACCTTGCCTACCAAGCCTTTTCGACCATCGACAAGACAGCACCACTCCGGTCCTCGTCCTCCCTGTCGCTCGCGATCGGCACCGTTCGCACCAAAGGCGGCGACAGCACCCGCGCCTCCAGCCGCCGTCCGGAACCCACGGCTTCGTGCCAACGCGACACCTCTCGCTGGGCATGGCTGCCGGCTGGCAGGGCGTCGCGCTCGGCCGGCGAGAGGGCGTAGGCCAGCAGCCGCCAGTCCACGTCTCCCGCGAAGCCGTCTTCTGCCAGCCAGCCCAGCAGCTTGCGGGCGCCCCCAGCGCTGATCAGGTAGCCGTCCGCACCGGCGGCGTTCCGTTCCGGCGGGAACGCGCGCATCGCCTCCGCCATGGCCAGCACGCGGAAGGCGGGATCGGCGGCGCGGGGTGCCATGCGGTCGTTGACGAAGCAGATGTCGAGTCCCACCGGCAGGTCGAACACGCTCCAGCGTTCCGGCAGGTCCATTAGCGGCATCGTGTCGTCCTCCACCACCAGGCAATGCGACAGGCCGCTCGCCAGCATCGTCTCCCAGGCGGCGGCGTGGGTCAGGAAGCACCCCAGCGTTCCGCGCAGCGCGGGGTCGCCGCCCAGGCGCAGCACCGCCGGACGGGGCAGGCACGCGCCCTCCACGGCGGGCACCCGGAAGCGCGGCATGCGGCAGCCGGCGAAGTGGGCCTCCGTCTCCGCCAGCCGGGCGGGGTTGCGGTCCAGATTGAGGATGGCGACCGACGGCGCCGGGCCGGTGTCGGGCGCGTGGGCGAGCTTGCCGGCCAGCGCCAGGTAGCCGAGCGCGGAGCGCCGGCGGAGCGCCGAATCGGGGTCCGGCGCGTGCAGGAAGGCGGCGGCGGCGGCCTGGTAGTCGCGTCCTTGCAGCAGCAGGTTGCCGAGCAGCCTGGCGCGCGCGCCGTCCTGCGGGGCGTCCTCGGCCAGGGCTGCAGCCCGCCGGGTCAGGGCCGCCAGCTCGGCTTGGGGGTAGGCGTGCAACGTGGCCATGTGGGCCAGCCAGACGTCGTCGGGGAAGCTGGCGCGGGACGCACGGAACACCGGGTCGGCCTCGGCGTAACGGTTCAGCGCCGCCAGGCCGGCCTTGAGGCGCAGCGCAGCCTGCCAGTCCCCGCTATCGGCCGCCACACGGTCGCGGCAGGCCCGCAGGGTGATGTCAAGGTCGTTCGCTTCTCCAGCCTGCACGCCGGCTCCTCGTAGCTAAATCGTGGTCGGGTGCGCTTTGCAGCGTGGCTGTCACCCCCATTTCCCGGGTGGCGCAACCTTGCGCCAGGCGCGTGGAGATAGTTTGCCTGCATGATCGGACGCCAGATAGACCGCCCAGCATGACTGCCGAGCTGAAGGACGTCGCCGACGCTTTCCGCCGCTGCCTCCCCTCCGGGGGCGAGCTGGCGCTGTCGCGCATCGACGGGCTGGACAGGCTCGGCATCCCCGTCGTGCAGGCTGCCTGGCTGGCGCCGGACGGCATCGCCGTGACCGGCTACGGCTACGGCCTGACGGAGCTGGAAGCGCAGGTCGGCGCCCTGGGAGAGCTGTGCGAAGAGGTGCACGTGGGCAACTGGATCGCCCGGGCGCCGCGCATCCAGGCCAGCTTCGCTGAGCTGGGTGCCGACGAGGCGATCGACCCGCTGACCCTGTGCCTGCCCGCCGGTTCGGACTACACGCCCGACACGCGCCTGTCCTGGGTTGCCGCGCGGCGCTGGCCCGACGGGGCGCGCGTGCTAGTGCCGGCCGAGTGGGTGGCAGCGCATGCCTACCAGATGGGGGAGCCGGCGCGGCTGATCACGCCCATCACCAACGGCCTGGGCGCCGGGGTGGACCTGGCCCACGCGGTGGCCCACGGCGTGATGGAGCTGCTGCAGCGCGACGGCAACGTGACCTCCTACCGGGCCCTGGACCAGGGCGTGGTGCTCGACCTGCCGCCGGGCGCGCTGCCGGAGGTGGACGCGCTGCTGGCAAGGCTGCGCGATGCCGGGCTGCGCCCGATGGTCAAGCTCGCGGGCACGGAGCTCGGCCTGGCCAACATCTACGTGGTGGGCGACGACACGCGGACGGCCGACTTCTCGTTGCAGGTCAGCGCCTGCGGCGAGGCCTCGCATCCGGACGCCGCCCGCGCCGTGCGCAAGGCGCTGCTGGAGTTCGTGGGCTCGCGCGCCCGCAAGGCCGCCACCCACGGCCCTGTCGCGCGAGCGCGCACGGTGCTGCCGGCCGGCTACGTGGCCAGGCGAACCGGCAGCGACCTGGGGGCAGAGGAGGTGCGGGCGCTGGACGCGATGGCGGGCTGGCTGGCGATGCCTCAGGCGGCGCTGAGCGCGTTGCTGGCCTCCACGGCGTTCCTTCAGGCGCGGCATGTCGCCCTGGCGGACGTGCCTAGCGTGCCGCCCTATGCTGTCGCCGGCTCGCAGGCGCGGGTGGACGTCCTGGCCCGGCGGCTGGGCGAGGCGGGGATGGAGATCGTGGTGATCGATTGCTCGCCGGCGCACAGCCCGGTGCGGGTGGTGCGCGCCATCGTGCCCGGGCTGGAGAGCGAGACGATGAGCTACCACCGTATCGGCTGGCGTGGCGTGGCCCGGCTGCGCGCGCGGGCGGACGCGCTGGTGCAGGAAGCGCCCCGACCCGGAGGACTGCGCGTGCGGCTGCGGCCCGAGGACGAGGCGCGCTGCGGCGGGCCCGCCTGGCTGGACACGGACCGCGTGGCGCAGCTGACCGCGCAGCTCTACCCCCTCTACCGTGAATGCGGGCCGTTTGCCGCGCAGCGCCGCCTAGGGGAGGTCGCCCGCCTGCGCACGCTGCCGGAACTGGACGACGCGATCAGCGCCGAATGACGCGGGCCCTGCCGCCGGCGGCGGTGCCGGCCGAGAAGGTGCGCGCCCGCCGCGTACTGTTCCTCGGCCTGGTGCTCGCGATCTCGGCGGTGCTGATTTGGGGCGGAGCCCGCGCCATTGCACCGGACGGCTGGACGACGCTGCGCCTGGCGATCTTCGTCTGCCTGGTGGTCAACGCGCCGTGGCTGGGCCTGTCGGCCGCCACCGGGCTGATCGGCTTTGCCGTGCGCCTGGGCTCGGCCGACCCGGTAGCGACGGTGCTGCCGCAGCTTGCCCTGCCGATGGCTGGCCGGCCGGCTACACTGCGCACTGCCATCGCCGTCTGCGTGCGCGACGAGGATGTGGGCGCGGTGTTCGGCCGGCTGGCTCGCCTGTCGATCGAGATAGAAGAGGCCGGCCGTGCGGCGTGCTACGTGCTGTGCGTGCTGTCGGACACCGCGTCCGACGCGGTGGCCGGCCAGGAAGCGGCGGCGGCCGACAGGCTGCGCGCCGGCGGCGGGCCGGAACTGCTTTATCGTCGGCGGACGGCGAACACGGGCTTCAAGGCAGGCAACGTGATGTCCTTCCTGGACGCGCATGACGGGGCGTTCGCGCTGATGCTGTGCCTGGACGCCGATAGCGCGATGACGCTGCCGGCGATCGAGCGCATGGCGTCCGTCATGCAGGCCGATCCGGGACTGGCCATCCTGCAGGCCACCTTCCACGGCCACGGCGCCCACGCCCCGTTCAGCCGGCTGTTCGGCTTCGGCCACCGCCACGGCTTGCGCGTGTGGGCCACCGGCCAGGCTTGGTGGCAGGCCGACCAGGGGCCGTACTGGGGCCACAACGCGCTGGTGCGGGTGGCGCCGTTCCGTGCCCATTGCCGGCTGGACCCGCTGCCCGACGGCAGCCTGATCATGAGCCACGACCATGTGGAAGCTGCCCGCCTACAGGCTGCCGGCTGGAAGGTTCGCGTGCTGGCCAGCGACGAGGGCTCCTCCGAGTGCCACCCGCCCAGCTTGCCGGACTACCTGGTGCGCGACGTACGCTGGGCCGCCGGCAACATGCAGTATCGCCACCTGCTACGCCGCCCAGACCTCGGCCCGCTGGGCCGGTTGCAGATGCTACAGGCGATCCTGCATTACGTGTTGACGCCGTTCTGGTTTGCCATGCTGCCTTTGGCGGCGCTCAACGCCGCGCTGGGCGGCGCGGACGTGCCGCGCGCGCCGGTGCTGTGCCTGCTCGTGGCAGGCTGGCTGACACTGCACGGGCCGAAGCTGCTCGGCTACGCCGAGGTGCTGCTGCGCCCTGCACTGGCCCGCCAGTTCGGCGGTGCCACAAGTTTCGCGCGATCCTGCCTGTGGGAGGTCGGTGCGACGGTGCTGCTGGACCCGGTCATCGCGGCGCATAAGAGTTGGGCGGTGCTGGGCCTGGCTTTGGGCCGGCGCGTCGGCTGGAGCGGCCAGGTGCGCGACGGCCACGCCATCGGCTGGGCGACCGGCTTACGGATGTTCTGGCCACACAGCTTGGCGGGGCTGACGATCCTCGGGCTATTCGGCTCGGTCTCCGCCTTCGCCTGTGCCGCCTGCCTGCCGTTCGTGGCGGGGCTGGTGCTTGCGGTGCCGTTTGCGGTGCTGACGTCGGTGCCGGACGCGGCGGGTTTGGACTCAGGGACCCTGGCCGTCGCAGCCGGCTAGGGGTCGGCTATTCGGAAGACGTCTTATATTAGAGGGCGGAAGGAAGCATAGGGCTCTGCCCCAAACCCCGCGGGGCCTTGAGGCCCAGACCCCCATCTGTTTAGGATCTCGAAGCACGCGAGGGCCCTCGCATGCTCCGGCGAGCGTGACGCCGGTCAGTCCTGGACGGCGAATCGTCATCGGTTGCCCGTCCGTGCGGCTCTCCACCACCTGGTGCAGCGACGGGATCTCCCAGCGGATGCGGCCGTCGGGCTCGAGACGGAAGCGGTAGCCGTCGGCCGCCGCCTGTTTGATCTCGGCCGTGTTGCGGGTCTCGCTGAGCGTGCAGTCCCCGTCCCATAATACCAACGGCCTTTAATGTTGACCTGTGAAGGAAGGCCAAGGGCTCTGCCCC
>CAXTBC010000048.1:0-32728 GCA_964242595.1 uncultured Acetobacteraceae bacterium
CGCCAAACGGATAAAAGCTTTTTGCTTCTTTTTCTCGAAAAAGAAGGCCTTTCTTGCCTTCGGCCAAGCAGGCTTCAGGCCAATATTTCAGAGCACCATATGAAAAACACCCGCCACATCCGCGCTGCCACTGGACCCAAGCTCACCGCCCGCTCCTGGCAGACCGAAGCGCCGCTGCGCATGCTGATGAACAACCTGGACCCCGACGTGGCCGAACGCCCGGAGGACCTCGTCGTCTACGGCGGCATCGGCAAGGCGGCACGCAACTGGCCCTGCTACGACCAGATTGTCGCCAGCCTCACCACACTCGCCAGTGACGAAACCCTGCTGGTGCAGTCGGGAAAGCCTGCAGGCGTGTTCCGCACGCACGAGAACGCGCCACGCGTGCTGATCGCCAACTCCAACCTGGTGCCGCACTGGGCCAACTGGGAGCATTTCTCGGCCCTCGATCGCCTGGGTCTGATGATGTACGGCCAGATGACGGCCGGCTCGTGGATCTACATCGGCAGCCAGGGCATCGTGCAGGGCACCTACGAGACGTTTGTAGAGATCGGCCGGCAGCACTACAACGGCTCGCTCGCCGGCCGCTGGATCCTCACCGCCGGCCTAGGCGGCATGGGCGGCGCGCAGCCGCTGGCCGCCACCCTGGCCGGCGCCTCCATGCTCGCCATCGAAGCGCAAGACAGCCGGATCGAGAAGCGGCTGGAAACCGGCTACCTGGACGCCCGCGCCGTCACGCTGGACGAGGCGCTCGCGATGATCGAGGCCGCGCGCGTCGCCGGCATCCCGCGCTCCGTGGGCCTGCTGGGCAACGCCGCCGAGCTGTTTCCCGAGATCCTGGCCCGCGGCATCCGTCCGGACGTTGTCACCGACCAGACCTCCGCCCACGACCCCGCCAACGGCTACCTGCCCGCCGGCTGGAGCGTGGCCGAATGGGAGCAGCGCCGCGCCACGGACCCGCAGGCGGTGGCCAACGCCGCCCGCACCTCCATGCGCGCCCACGTGGCGGCCATGCTGGGCTTCCACCGCGCCGGCATCCCCACCGTGGATTACGGCAACAACATCCGCCAGGTCGCCAAAGACGAGGGCCTGGCCGACGCGTTCGACTTCCCCGGCTTCGTGCCCGCCTACATCCGGCCGTTGTTCTGCCTGGGCCGCGGCCCGTTCCGCTGGGTGGCGCTGTCCGGCGACCCGGAGGACATCCGCGTCACCGACGAAACGGTGGCCGAGCTGATGCCGTACGACGCCAACCTGCACACCTGGCTCGCCCACGCCGGCGCCCGCATCCGCTTCCAGGGCCTGCCCGCCCGCATCTGCTGGCTGGGCCTGGGCGACCGCCACCGTGTCGGCCTGGCCTTCAACAAGCTGGTGCGCACCGGCCGGGTCCGCGCGCCCATCGTTATCGGACGCGACCACCTGGACAGCGGCAGCGTTGCCAGCCCGAACCGCGAGACGGAGGCGATGCGCGACGGCTCGGACGCGGTCAGCGACTGGCCGCTGCTCAACGCGCTGCTCAACACCGCCAGCGGCGCCACCTGGGTTTCGCTGCACCACGGCGGCGGCGTGGGCATGGGCTTTTCCCAGCACAGCGGCATGGTGATCGTGTGCGACGGGACGGACGACGCGGACCGCCGCCTGGCGCGCGTGCTGTGGAACGACCCCGCCACCGGCGTGATGCGCCACGCGGATGCCGGCTACGAGTCCGCCATCGACTGCGCCCGCCGCCACAACCTGAACCTGCCCATGCTGGGCGCCGCACGGTGATCACCATAGGGGAGCGGCTGACCCTGGATCAGCTCCGCCGCCTAGACGCCGGCGATGGCGTGGCCCTCGACCCCGCCTGCCTGCCCGCCATCGAAGCCTCGGCCGCCACCGTGGCCGGTATCGTCGCCTCCGGCCGGACCACCTACGGCATCAACACCGGTTTCGGCCTGCTTGCGCAAACCTCCATCCCGGCGGACAAGCTCGCCGAGTTGCAGCGCCGCCTCGTGCTCTCCCACGCGGCCGGCGTAGGCGCGGACCTGCCGGCCCCCATCGTGCGCCTGGTGATGGCGCTGAAGGTGGTGGGCCTGGCGCGCGGCTTCTCCGGCGTCCGCCCGGCCGTCATCGCGCATATCCTCGCCTGCCTGCGCGCGGACCTGCTGCCCGTCATCCCCGCCAAGGGCTCCGTCGGCGCCTCCGGCGACCTGGCCCCGCTCGCCCACCTTGCCGCGGCGCTGATCGGCGTGGGCGATGCCGATTTCGCCGGCACCCGGATGAGCGCCAGCGACGCGCTGGCCCGGGCCGGCTTGGCACCACTCACCCTCGGCCCGAAGGAGGGCCTGGCGCTGCTCAACGGCACCCAGGCCTCCACCGCCCTGGCGCTGGCCGCCCTGTTCCGCGCCGAACGCCTGCTGGAAGCGGCCATCGTCGCCGGCGCCCTCTCGGTGGACGCTGCCAAAGGCAGCGACACCCCGTTCGACGCCCGCATCCACGCCGCACGCGGCCAGCCCGGCCAGATTGCGGTCGCCGCCGCCTTCCGCGCCCTGCTGGACGGCAGCGAGATCCGGCACTCCCACCTCGATTGCGGCCGCGTGCAGGACCCTTACAGCCTGCGCTGCCAGCCGCAGGTGATGGGCGCCTGCCTGGACACGCTGCGCCACGCCGCGCGCGTGCTGGAGATCGAGGCCAACGCCGCCAGCGACAACCCGCTCGTCTTCGCCGACACGGGGGACGTCCTGTCCGGCGGCAACTTCCACGCCGAACCGGTGGCCCTGGCCGCAGACACCATGGCGCTGGCCATCGCCGAGATCGGCGCGCTGTCCGAGCGCCGCATCGCTCTGCTGACCGACCCGGTGATGAGCCGCCTGCCCGCCTTCCTGGTGACCGACCCCGGCATCAACTCCGGCTTCATGATCGCCCAGGTGACCGCGGCCGCACTGGCCAGCGAGAACAAGTCGCTGGCCCACCCCGCCAGCGTGGACAGCCTACCCACCTCGGCCAACCAGGAGGACCACGTCAGCATGGCCACCTTCGCCGCCACCCGCCTGCACACGATGTGCGACAACACGGCCGGCATCGTCGCCATTGAGCTGTTGGCCGCCGCCCAGGGCATCGGCTTCCACGCTCCACACCAGACCAGCACAGCGTTGCAGCGCGCGGTCGCCACGTTGCGCGCGAAGGTGGCGCCCTACACGGAGGATCGCTTCTTCGCGCCGGACATCGCTGCGGCTACGGCTCTGGTGCAGGCCGGTGATTTTCCGGTGGCTGGGGTGGCGTTATGAGGAAGCAAGCAAGGCCTTCTTTTCTGAAGAAAAGAAGCAAAAGACTTTTATCCGTTGGGTGCGGCTTTCTCCGGGCACACCCGACAGGGAGCAAAAGCTTTTTGGTTCTTTTTCTCGAAAAAGAACTGCTTGCCTTGCCTTCCTGATGACCCCCCTTTTCACCCTGCAGCGCGGCTCCAGCCGCCTCCTTGTCTCTGTCCCCCACGCCGGAACACACCTGCCGCCGGACATCGCCGCCCAGCTCAACACCACGGGCCGGCAGGTGGTCGACACCGACTGGCACGTGGACGCGCTCTACGACTTCGCCGCGGAGGCCGGTGCCACCGTGCTGGTGGCCACTCACAGCCGCAGCGTGGTGGACCTCAACCGCAACCCGGCCGGCGGCACGCTCTACCCCGGCCAGGCGGAGACCACCGTCTGCCCCGCCGAGACTTTCGCCGGCGCACCGCTTTACAACGGCGCAGCACCGGACGCCGGCGAGATCGCCCGCCGCGTCGCGCTCTATTGGCGTCCCTACCACGCGGCGCTCGCCTCTGAGCTAGCCCGCATTCGCGCGGCCCATGGCGGGGCCATCCTGCTGGACGCCCACTCCATCCGCAGCGCCATCCCGCGCCTGTTCGCGGGCACCCTGCCGGACCTCAACTACGGCACCAACGGCGGCGCCAGCACCCGCCCGGAGCTTGCCGCCCGTGCCATGGCTGCAACCGGCAACCGCGGCTTCTCCCAGGTGCTGGACGGGCGCTTCCGCGGCGGCTACATCACCCGCCATTACGGCCGGCCCGACGACGGCATTGACGCCATCCAGCTCGAACTGGCCCAGCAGGCCTACATGGACGAGGACGTGCCCGGGCCGTTCGATCCTGTCCGTGCCGCACCCTTGAAGGCGGCGTTGCGCGAACTCGTGAGGGAACTGCTGGACGCAGGGCTGTCCCGATTCTAACACGCCCCCGGGAACGAAAACCTGGTGGCATGGTTGTGCCGCAGTCACCCGGCGAACCGCCGCCGGATCAACCCGGCAGCCGCCGTAAGCTAAAGGATACACAGAGATGACGATGTTCAAACGCTGCGGCGCCATCGCCGCAATCCTCGCCGGCACCGCTCTCGGCACGGCTGGCCTGGCCACCCCCGCCTTTGCCGGGCCGGACCAGCAGGCCACAGTGGACCACGCGGTAGGCACCTTGCAGGACCTGCGACGCGACAAGGAGTTCGGCAACGCCCGCCAGCTGTTGCAGAGCGCACGCGCCGTGCTGATCGCACCGCGCATCTTCAAGGGCGCCTTCTTTGTCGGCGGCGAAGGCGGTACCGCCCTGCTGATGGTGCGCGGCGCCCATGGCTGGAGCGACCCGGCCTTCTACACCATCGGCTCGGCCAGCTTCGGCCTGCAGATCGGCGCCAAGGAGAGCGAGCTGATCCTGTTCATACGCAGCCAGAAGGCACTTCAGGCCGTGATGCGCGACAAGTTTAAGATCGGCGCTGATGCGGGGCTCGCTATCGCCACTCTGGGCAGCGACGTGCAGGGTGCCACCACTGCCAACCTGAACGCCGACATCGTCGCCTGGGCCTCGTCTTCGGGCGTGTTCGCCGGCATCTCGCTGGACGGCACCGTTATCGCCCCGCAACACGACGCCGACACCAGCTACTACGGCCGCCCCGTAACCGACAGCGACATCGTGGTGCGCCGTAGCGTATCGAGCCCCGGCGCGGCGGCGCTCCGCCACATGCTCGCCAGCCTAGGCTGATCCGCAGTTCGGTTGGGCTCCACGCCCGGCCGGACGCAACTCCGGCCAGCCTCGGCCGTTATGTCGCACGTGCGCCGAAGAAGCGCATATCCGAAAAAAGGACGCATCACATGCCCAAGACAACGCATCACGAAGCCGCTGAGCACCACGAAAAGGCCGCCAAGTCTCACCGCACCGCCGCTGAGCACCACGACAAGGGCGACCACAAGTCCGCTCAGTCGCACGCGACGGAAGCCCATGGCCACTCGACCAAGGCGCACGAGAGCACCACGAAGGCCCACGCCAAGACAGCCGAGCACGCCAAGTAAGGCTAGCTTCGACTGACGTGAAAAAGGCGCCCGGACTTAGGTCCGGGCGCCTTTTTTGTTAATCGGATATGCCGCAAGAAAACACTTCTCTTTTTAAAAAGAAGCGAAAGACTTTTGCCTTATCAGGTAGTGTTTGGGGAAGGGTCGGACCTCTAGCGGCAACGACCCGGATGGTAGTAGCACCAGCCACCACCGCCGTAGCCCGGCCCGGCTACGATGCAGCCGCCCAGTGGCAGCGCCAAAGTGAGAATTACAAGTGTCGCGATTGCACGGGTCATGATGGCCTCCTGAAGGTGTCGCTCATACATCGGTCTCGGCGAAACGTAACCTGCCAACCCTGGTTGCTGTAACGGTTGGCAACAGCTTCAACCCGTGTCACTACGGATTCACAGCGACTGCCCAGGCGTTCTCCTAAGGAAGACTGTTGGAATGTTCAGTATCGAGCAGGTACGGAAATGGACACTTCTGACAGATGAGGAGCAGGGTAGCGGCCGATACCAGCATCATTACTTCGGCTCCACCGACCTGCATTTCTCTGCACGTCCAGCCATGCCGGCTCGTGCGATGATAGGCCGACAAACAGCCCCCGCGAAAATTTTCGGGACGCCAATCGACGCTTCCTGTCTTAACGGGGTGGTGGACTCAGACCTATGGTCGGAGCCTGTTACGTGGGAAGTCTTACGCAACGCTCGCGTCGTCGGTAATGCTGCCGTCCTCAGCAAGGACGGTCGGCTATTTGCGTCCGAGGACGTTGCCTTACGTGGCAAAGACGTCTTCCTTCGCCAGAACGCATTTGGTCACCAGGGTTTTCTACTCAAAGACAGAGGTGACCGTGTGACATTGTCGTTTGCCCAACAGAGAAGCCCCGGCTTCCAGGACTTAGATGCCTTGTTCATTCATAATATTGAGCCGAGCAACTACGGCTCTTTCATGTTCCGACAATTGCCACAGATCTTGTATGCACGCGAATTCGCCAAGAACTTCGATTGTTATATAACTTCGGATCGAACGACCTTTCTTATGGAAGCTTTGAGGCTGTTCGGACTTCCGTCAAAGCCGGTCTATACGACGCATGAGATCTCAGGCGAGGTATTCAAGTCGATCTCGTTCTCCCATGGTCACGATGCGGAGGGGTACCTGGCAGACGACGTGAGAAAAAAACTAACTGAGATTGCGAAAACTCTTCACGGCCCCGAAAATGTTAGGTCGAAACCAAACAAAATTTATGTTAGTCGGGCATTAAGCGCCATGCGTCGGCCATTCTACCGAGTCATGCAAAATGAGAGAGACATAGAAAAATATGCAGCCGACCGGGGATACGAGGTAGTTTGTCCTGAGATACACACCTTCTCCGAACAGGCTGGTCTTTTTGCTGAAGCTGAAACAGTGGTTGGACCGTCCGGTTCCGGAATGTTCAACATTGCGTTCGCGTCTGACATTCGGCGTATAGTCGACATTGAAACGACCATGATGACCGTAAGACAGCACGCAAAATTTTATTCGTCGTGCAGCGCAGCATTTGCCTTTCTATTCCTGTTGCCACTTGAACACGAAAGCCAGCCAGTGCATTTGCGTCCGTCGATGTGCGGCATCGCCGACTTCAATCGAGCGCTGGACTGGCTTGAGAGCGTGCCGTGATGAAACACATCACCATCTCGGGTAGTCTATATATTAACGAGATTCGATGTGGATCTACTTTCCATTCCACGGCATGACAGCTGAGTCATCGAGGAAACGCCCTCGAAATTCATCATTCAAGTCGTTCCGTTGCTGTCGAAGCTTGAGTTTATCTAACCGTGGTAGCAGGGCCTGGCCTCCCAGTGTGAGGCCCAAGGTTGAGACGATATCGTTCGGACGATCCAGGAAGTCCTCATAGTAAACCATTGATACTGGAAAGGCAGCTACCGCGAGTATTTGATCGAGCAAAGCATAGGAGTTTGTGATGCTTCGAAGATGAAGCAGTATTTTATCGCCATTATACTCGATCGTCTCTTTAGGTTTCAGGTCATCCGAGCTTGTCCAGTTATGAGTTTGATCAGCGATGTAAAAGGAAATTGCTTGGCCGATGATATCGCGCCTTTTCACCAGCAGGATGTTGGGCGACAAGAGATGGGGTATGAGTTTGGACCGCATCAGCATGGCGATCTGCGTCGGTCCAGCTTTTAGGCCCCAAATCTGAGAGACGGCTTGGACCTGCTCTTTATGGACACGACTGACGTAATCGGCGAATGTCTTCACGCCGTATTTGACTGAGAGGTTCTGAACAACGACGTCGTTGAGCATCTCATCGAAACCGACAAACCGTCCAGTAGTCCGCAAGACTTCTGCAATGTGATTTGAGCCCGAACGATTGACGAACGCCATGATCGTACACTTCAGAGCTATCTGTTTAGTCTGCAAAAAGAAGCCATCAGGAAAAATCCGCTCGATTGCCTTTTCGTGTGATGATAAAGCATAGGAGAACTCCACGACTAGCAACCACAAGAGTAGAAACTGGACCAAAAAGGCAAGTGTCTTTCGAAGCGGCCGTCTTCGCTGCTGGTCATGATGAGCTTGGTTCCAATTTACCCGAAAATGATTGTAACTCGGAACAAGGCCGCGGTAGGTATGTGCCGAGAGCAGACAGAGTTCGATTTATGAATGAGATGCTGGAGCCTAAGCAAGCCTCGTCCGATGAGTTCGACACGTCTGTAACGCCGGCTCCAGATTTCAGCGAAGCCGCCTATCTTTCCGCCTTTCCAAAGATTGCCGAAAACATCCGTGCCGGCCGGTTCAAATCCGCTCATGATCACTACGTCAAGCGGGGCGCGGCTGAAAAGCGGCTGGAAATGCCGCGCTACCAGATGATGCTGGCCGAACAGGCCTTGCTCGCCCGCCTGGCCAACGCGCCCGCCCCTTTGGCACCCGGCCCGCAAGCCTCTGATACAGCCGTTCCACAGGAACAGCCCGCCGCTACCGGCCTTGCCCTCCACGTGCCCAGCGGACTCGATGCGCTGCTCACCTCGGTCGGCGGCACGTGCTTCGTTATCGGCTGGGTCGATGACCGCGGCCTGCCGCTCAGCGCCGTCTCCCTTCGCCTTCCCAGCGGCCGGACCGTCTCCAGCGGTAACGTCGCCCGCTGCCGAAGGAACGATGCCGAGGCCGCCATCGGCTGCCAGCCCGGAACCCTGCTGGGCTTCTACGCCCTGATTGAGCTCGGCCAAGCCGAACCCGCCGGTGCGGGCAGCGTCGTCGGGCTGCATTGCGGCGAGGGCAGCGCCGTCACCGTCAGCCACCCTGCCCGCCCCCACCTCGTCATCCCCACGGCCCTGCGCGACAACGTGTTCGAGTATATCGCCGCAGCGACCTACTTTGGCGCCCCGCCTGTCGAATCATTCCTTCAGCTGAACGCCGGCCTGGGGGCGCCGCTGCTGATGCTCAACGCCCGCATCTCCGGCCAGATCACCGCGCTGTCGCATGTGGAACGCTTCGGCAGCCACGCGCGCCGTTTCCGCGCCTCCGTCGTCGTCTGCCTCTACGGCAGGCCGGAATACCTGTTCCTGCAGGCGGCCCTGTTCTCGGCCGGGCCGGACGCCGCCGAGTACGAGTACGTCTACGTCAGTAACAGCCCGGAGCTGACCGAGCAGCTGCAGCGCGAGGCCCGGCTGGCCGCCCAGATCTACGGTTTGGCGTTCACCCTGGTGTTCCTGCCGGGCAACGCCGGCTTCGGGGCGGCCAACAACGTGGCGGTCCGCCATGCCGCCTCGGACCGCGTCGTCATCCTCAACCCGGACGTGGTTCCCCGCACGCCGGATTGGGCACGGCACCACGCTGGCCTGCTGGACGGCCTGCCTGCGGCGCAGACGGATTTGTTCGGTGTCCCGCTGTTCTACGACGACGGCGCGCTGATGCATGCCGGCATGTTCTTCGACACCGATGTAGGCCTCTCCGTCCGCCCGGACGGCATCACCCGGCAGGAGTTGCTGCGCGTGGAGCATTACGGCAAGGGCGCACCGCCGGACTACCCGGCCTTGCGTCGCCCGCGCGCGGTGCCCGCCGTCACCGGCGCCTTCATGTCCGCCAGCCGGCCGTGGTTCGAACGCCTCGGCGGCTTTTCGGAGGAGTACGTCTACGGCCATTACGAGGACGCGGATCTATGCCTGAAGGCCTGGCAGGCTGGCGGCCAGGTGTGGCTGCACGACCTGCCGTTCTGGCACCTTGAAGGCAAGGGCTCCACCCGCCTGCCCGCGCACGAAGGCGGCTCGCTGATCAACCGCTGGCACTTCACCCGCACCTGGCTGCCTACCGTGCAGGACGGCTTTGCCGGCCAGACTCCCGCCCGCCTCGCCGCCGGAAAACCCTGAGTGACCGTAATGCCGCGAGTCCTGCTCATCAGCCTGTTCCACCCCGAGCTCGTCCGCGGAGGGGCCCAGCAGGTCGCCTACGAGCTGTTCGCCGGCCTGCGCGCACGCGGCGTGGACGTCACGTTCCTAGCCTGCATCGACCGGCAATTTCCCGCCCTCTACAAGGCCGGCGCTCGCATCACAGGCTTCGACAACCGTCCCGGCGAGTACGTTTTCCTCTCCCGCGACTACGATTACTGGTGGCACAAGACCGGCGCCCCGGCCACGCTGGAGTCGCTCGAGGAGTTCCTGCTGCAGGTGGCGCCCGACGTGGTCCACGTGCACCATTTCCTCACGCTGGGGATCGACGTCCTCACCTTGATCCGCCGCGTGCTGCCCGCCTGCCGGCTGGTGTTCACCTTCCACGAGTTCATGGCCATCTGCGCTGCAGACGGCCACATGGTGCGGCGCACCGACCGCTCGCTGTGCACCCAGGCCAGCCAGATACGCTGCCACCAATGCTTCCCGGACCGCGGGCCGGAGCAGTTCCTGTTGCGCAAGCTGTGGTTCAGCCGCCACCTCGCCCAGGTGGACGCCTTCACTTGCCCTAGCCGCTTCATGATCGACCAGTTCACCCGCTGGGGCATCCCGGAGGACCGCATCAGCCACGTCACCAACGGCCAGCAGAACTACGCCCCCAGCGGCCACCTGCCGCCGGCCAGCCCCGGCCGCCGCCGCTTCGGATTCTTCGGCCAGTATGTGGACGTGAAAGGCATCCAGGTGATCCTGCGCGCCGCCGCCCTGCTGCGCGCCGAGGGCTTCACCGCCTTCTCCATCGACCTGAACGGCGACAACATCCGCTACGCCAGCCCCGCCTTGCGCGCCGAGTTCGAGGCCTTCTTCGCCGCCGAGACCGCGCTGCCGGTCAAGGATCGCATCGTGACGGATCGCGGCTCCTACGAGGTGACGCAGCTTCCCGGCCGCATGGCGCGCGTGGACTGGTGCATCGTGCCCAGCATCTGGTGGGAAAGCTTCGGCCTGGTGGTCTCCGAGGCGTGGATGTTCGGCCGGCCCGTCATCTGCAGCAACGTGGGCGGCCTGGCCGAACGCAACGCGCACGACGTGAGCGCGCTCCAGTTCCAGATGGGCGACCACCGCGCGCTGGCCGAAACCATCCGGCGCGCCTGCACCGAAGTTGGGATATGGGACCGTTTGGTGACGGGACTGCCGTCGCCGCCGTCGCGTGACGAGATGGTTGAGGGCTACCTCGAAGTTTACGAAGGTTAAGTAAGGCCAGGGGCCCTGCCCCTGGCCCCCGCTAAGCACGAGTCCTTAGAGTCTGTTTGAAAACTCGCTTTAAGAGCCGCGAAGCGGTCAATCTGACGCCGATGTTGGGTAAATCTCGCCAAGATGTGGTATCCAGATACCGCTTTTGATAAGTTTGTACGCTTAACCAACAGCTCGAGCGAGTTTTCAAACGGACTCTTAGAACCTGTTCGTAGGAGCTTCTAAACAGATGGGGGTCTGGGGCCTCAAGGCCCCAGCGGGGTTTGGGGCAGAGCCCCATGCTTTCTCTACCCTCCCGTGACGCTCATGTGCCGCGCCACCGCCGCTCCCGGCCGCCGCCTGTCGATCACGAAGTCATGCCCCCGCGGCTTGCGTGCGATCGCCTCGGCGATCGCCGCCTGCAGGTCGTCCCCTCGCCGCAGCGGCGTCCGCAAATCGGCCGTGTCGTCCTGGCCCAGGCACATGAACAGCGTGCCGGTCACCGTCAGGCGCACCCTGTTGCAGTCCTCGCAGAAATTGTGCGTCATCGGCGTGATGAAGCCGAGCCGACGCCCGGTCTCGCGCACCGTCACGTAGCGCGCCGGCCCGCCGGTGCGGTAAGCCGTCTCGTCCAGCGTCCAGCGCCGCGCCAGCCGGGCGCGCACCAGCGAAAGCGGCAGGTACTGGTCCACCCGGCCATGTCCTGTCTCGCCCATCGGCATCGTCTCGATCAGGCAGAGGTCGAAGCCCTCCCGCCCGCACCACGCCAGCATGGCGTCGAACTCGTCCTCGTTCTCGCCGCGCAGCGCCACGGCGTTGATCTTGATCGCCAGGCCCGCGTCGCGCGCGGCGTGGATGCCGGCCAGCACCTGATCCAGCCGACCCCAGCGCGTCAGGCGCGCGAAGCGGTCCGCATCCAGCGTGTCCAGGCTCACGTTGATGCGGCGCACGCCGGCGGCGGCCAGCGCTTCGGCATGGCGCGCCAACTGGGTGCCGTTGGTGGTCAGCGTCAGCTCGTCCAATCCGTGCCCCAGCCGAGCGCCCAGACGCGCGATCAGGGTGGTCACCCCGCGGCGCACCAGCGGCTCGCCCCCGGTAATCCGCAGCTTCGTCACGCCTTCCTCGATGAAGGCGCCGCACAGCTGCTCGAGCTCCTCGAGCGACAGGATCTCGGCTTTGGGCAGGAAGGTCATGTCCTCCGCCATGCAGTAGACGCAGCGAAGGTCGCAGCGGTCCGTCACCGAAACGCGCAGGTAGGAAATCGGCCGGTGGAACGGATCGACGAGCATCTCCCTTCAGGTCGTCCCGCGCTGCCGCAAGGTCAAGCGCGCGCAAGGCGGGCCAGCCACACCCCGGTGTGGCAGCACGGGCACGCGAGCGTCTCACGCTGACAAATAGGCCTCACAACTGGGTGTTCGCTTATCAACACGCTGTTATAAGACAATGGTCTCGTTTCAGGTGGTATTGGCGTAATGACCACAGGCAGAGCCCTGTTTCTGCTCGATGCCGGCGCCATGCTCCTGGTCTGGCCGGTGCTGCTTCATTTCGGCTGCTGGGGGCCGGAGTGCTTTCAGGCCACGCTGGACGGCGCGGCCGCCCTGCTCTACCCCACCGCCAACCTCGTATCGCTGTACGCTCTCGGTCTGTACCGGCGCGAGGCGATCATCCAGACGCGCGAGTCGCTGGGCCGCGTGCCGCTGGCCGTCAGCATGGGCGCGGTGGGCACCGCCGTGCTGCTGGTGGCGCTGGGCGTGTGGATCGGCGCACCTTTCAACCGCGTGCGTCTGTTCTCCGGCGCGGTGATCGGCTTCTGCGTCTCCGGCCTGATCGCGCGGATCGTCTTCTCCGCCCTGAAGATGCGCGGCACCTTCCAGCGCCGGCTCGTGGTGGTGGGAGCCGGCCAGCGCGCGTGGGACCTGCTGTGCATGCTGCGCAACGAGGGCAGCCGGCCGAACTACCAGATGAAGTTTGTGCATGCAGAGGCCATGGGCTGCCTGGACCCCCGCCTCGTGGCGGCGTCCGACGAGAGCATCGAGGTCGTGCGCGACACCGACGTCCTGACCGCGGCCCGCCGCTTCAACCCGGACGAGATCGTGGTGGCGCCCGACGAGCGCCGCGGCATGCCGCTGGACAGCTTGCTGGCCTGCAAGAAGGAAGGCTTTCCGGTCGTCCAGTACCTTACCTTCCTGGAACACGAAATCAGGCGGGTGGACATCCGCCGGGTGGAGGTGGGCTGGCTGCTGTACTCCACCGGCTTCTACTTCGGCACTATCGACAACGCGCTCAAGCGCCTGCTGGACGTGGCCGTCAGCCTCGTCCTCCTCGTGGGCTTCTCGCCCTTCCTGATCGGCGCCGCCATCGCCATCAAGTTCGATGACGGCGGCCCCGTGCTCTACAGCCAGGAGCGTGTTACCCGCGGCGAACACCATTTCCGCATCTACAAGATGCGCACCATGCGCACCGATGCCGAGGCGGCCGGCGCGGTATGGGCGGCCACGCGCGACCCGCGTATCACCCGCGTGGGCAACTTCCTGCGCCAGACCCGCATCGACGAGATGCCGCAGCTGTTCAACGTGCTGCGCGGCGACATGTCGCTGGTCGGCCCGCGCCCCGAACGGCCGACCTTCATCGAGAAGCTGGTCGAACAGCTGCCGCTCTACCAGGAGCGCCACATGGTAAAAGCGGGACTCACCGGCTGGGCGCAGATCAACTATCCCTATGGGGCGTCGCTGGACGATGCGCGCTCCAAGCTGAGCTATGACCTTTATTACGTTAAGAACTTTTCTATTCTGTTTGACCTGCTGATCCTTTTGCAGACCCTGCGGGTGGTGGTTTGGCCCAGCGGGGCGAGGTAAGGAAGCAAGCGGTTCTTTTTTGAAAAACCAAAAAAACTTTTTCTCCTTGGTGCGGGCTGTTGAAACGGGTTGTTCCAGTGGCCCGGTCGTTTGTGGACACGATCACCTTGGAGGTTCTCGCAAGCCGCGGGGCGTGGCGGTAGGTTACCTCCATGCCGCCACTTGCAACCTGCCTGCGCGCCTTTCTGGACCGTGACGCCGCTTATGACGGCGTGTTCTTCGTGGCCGTGCGCACGACCAAGATCTACTGCCGCCCGGTCTGCCGGGTGAAGCAGCCGCTGCCGGCCAACGTGCGCTTCTATCCCACGGCAGCTGCGGCCGAGCGCGCCGGCTACCGGCCGTGCCTGCGGTGCCGACCGGAAAGCGCGCCGTTCTGCCCGGCCTGGAACGGCACGCGTTCCACCGTGGAGCGCGCGCTGCGGCTGATCGAGGACGGCGCGCTGGACCGCGACAGCGTCGCGGCACTGGCCGACCGGCTCGGCATCGGCGCGCGCCACCTTTGCCGCCTGTTCGCCGCCCAACTGGAAGCCTCGCCGGCGGAAGTCGCCCGCACGCTGCGCATCCAGCGCGCCAGGCGCCTGCTGGCCGGCACAGACCTGCCGGTCGAGGCCGTCGCCGCGCAGGCGGGCTTCGCCAGCGCGCGCCGGATGCACGCGGCCTTCACCGGCCTGTACGGCCGCGCCCCGTCCGCGCTACGGCCCGGCCGGGCTACGCCAGGTGCGACGGCCAGATCCGACATGAAAGTTGCAAGCTGACCATGCATCTGGTGCTCTCCCGCCTCGCCTCCCCGCTCGGCGAGATCCTGCTCGTGTCGGACCCCGAAGGGCCTCTCCGTGCGCTCGATTTCCACGACCACGCGCCGCGCATGCACCGGCTGCTCCGCCTGCACTACGGCACCGTCACGCTCACCGAGGCGCAGGCGCCCGCCGCGATCGCCGGCTCGCTCGCCGCCTACTTCGCCGGCAGCCACGCGGCGCTCGCCGCCATCCCGGTGGACACCGGCGGCACCGCCTTCCAGCGCGCGGTGTGGGCGGCTCTGCGCGACATCCCGCCCGGCCACACGCAGAGTTACGCGGCGCTGGCCGCGCGCATCGGCCGCCCTGCCGCCTGCCGCGCGGTGGGCGGCGCCAACGGCGCCAACCCGGTGGCCATCGTGGTGCCGTGCCACAGGGTGATCGGCCAGGACGCAAGTCTCACCGGCTTCGGCGGCGGCCTGCACCGCAAGGCCTGGCTGCTGGCCCACGAGAACCATCCGCAAGCCGAAGAAATGCCGTAGCGGCTACCGAAGAAAAGAACGGCGACAGCCCAAGCAAAAGCTTTTTGCTTCTTTTTCGCGAAAAAGAAGGCCTTCCTTGCTTCCTAAATCATCCGCCAGCGCCACGGCCTGATCGCGTTCAAGCTGCAACGCACGCCAGCTGACTCGCCAAGCCAGGTTTTGAAAGGCACTCTGGGCCGGACGTTAAAGACAAGGCTGCTCGTCTTGCTCAACGGCGGAATCGACAGTGATGATCACGCTCAACATCAACGGCCAGACCCACACCGTGGACGTACCGGCCGACATGCCCGTGCTGTGGGTGCTGCGCGACGTGCTCGGCCTGACCGGCACCAAGTACGGCTGCGGCATCGCGCTGTGCGGCGCCTGCACGGTGCACCTGGACGGTGCGGCGGTCAGGTCCTGTCGCCTGCAGGCGGGCCAGGTCGGCGCCAGGCAGGTTACCACCATCGAAGCGGCGCACACTTTGCCCGAGGGCGCGCGCGTGCAGAAGGCGTGGCTCGCGCGCGAGGTGGTGCAGTGCGGCTATTGTCAACCCGGGCAGATCATGTCCGCCACGGCGTTGCTGGCGCACACGCCGAAGCCCACGGACGCGCAGATCGACGCGGCGATGTCCGGCAACATCTGCCGCTGCGGTACCTACGTGCGGATCAGGGCGGCGATCCACGACGCGGCGGAAGCCTGAGTGTCTGTTGAAGGCACGCCGTGACGGCCATCTGGAGCGTTTTGCCGGCGCTCCGATGGCCGGAAAACACACTGGCTGACCCACCACGCAGCGTCTCACGACAATTCCTACGCGAAGCCAAAGAACGTCCGCTGATTTGTCGAATGCCGGAAGAAAGCTCCGCGACAGCATAGACAAAAGTTTTTTGTTTCTTTTTTCCAAAAAAGAAATGCTTCCTTCCTTCCTCCCCAGGGCCAAGCCGATGTTCCCCCAAAGACGCGACCTCCTCAAGCTGTCCCTGCTCGCCACAGGCGGCCTCCTTCTGGGCATCCCGCTGCACGCCGGCGAGGCGCCGCACAGCTCCGGCCCGCCCATCCTGCCGCCCACCGCCTTCATCCGCATCACGCCGCACGCCATCACCCTCATCATGCCGGACGCCGAGTTCGGCCAGGGCATCTGGACCAGCGCGGCCACGCTGATCGCCGAGGAGCTGGAAGTGCGGCTCGACCAGATCGGCGTGGAGGCGGCACCGCCCGACGCGAAGCTGTACGCCACGGACGGCGTGGAGCAGTCGACAGGCGGCTCCACATCGACGATCGGCGACTGGATGCGGCTGCGGGAGGCCGGCGCCCGCGCGCGGCTGATGCTGGTGCAGGCGGCGGCACAAGGCTGGGGCGTGCCGCCCGGCACCTGCCGCGCGCAGGACGGCGTAGTGCATCACGATGCGACTGGGCGGAGCGCGCCCTACGGCGCGCTGGCCGAGGATGCCGGCCGCCTGACGGTGCCGCGCGAGGTGGTCCTAAAATCGCCGGCCAACTGGCGCCTGGCCGGCCGCAAGCAGCAGCGGCTGGACACGCCGGCCAAGATCGCGGGCACCGCCACCTACGGGATCGACATCCAGGTACCCGGCATGCAGGTGGCCACCGTGGCCGCCAGCCCGGTGCGCGGCGGCCGCCTGGCGGGGCTGGACGAGGCTGCCGCCCGCGCGGTGCCGGGGGTGACCGCCGTGGTCCGGACACCGTCGGCCGTTACGGTGGTCGGTACGCATTTCTGGGCCGCCCGCCAGGGGCTGGCCGCCGCCAAGCCGCAGTGGGAGGACGGCCCGAACGCCGCCACCACCACCGCCACGCTGCAGGCGGCGCTGGAAGCCGCCAGCGCGCAGCCGGGCGCCGTGGCGTTGGACAGCGGCGGCCAGGCGAAGGTCGCCGCCGCGGCCAGGCGGCTGGATGCCACCTACCACCTGCCCTTCCTGGCGCACGCGCCGATGGAGCCGATCAACACCACGCTCCACGTGCGGCCGGACGGGGCGGACCTCTGGGTAGGCACCCAGGTGCCGGTGCGCGCGCAGGACGCGGTGGCCCGCGTCACCGGGCTGCGGCCCGACCAGATTCGGGTGCACAACCAGCTCATGGGGGGTGCCTTCGGCCGCCGGCTGGACGTGGACAGCATCGAGCAGGCCGCCGCCATCGCGCGCCAGGTGCCTCACCCCGTCAAGATCGTCTGGTCGCGCGAGGAGGACATCACCCAGGACATGTTCCGCCCCGCCTACCGCGACGTGATGTCCGCCGGGCTTGACGCCCAGGGGCGCATCACCGGCTGGACCCACAAGACCGCCGGGTCCTCCATCACCGCGCGCTACGACCCGGGCGACATGAAGGGCGGGCTGGACCCTGACGCGGTGGAGTGCGCCGCCAACACGCCTTACGCGCTGCCCGCCATGCATGTGAGCTACGTCCGCTGCGAGCCGGACGGCGTGGCCACCGCCTGGTGGCGCGGCGTGGGACCCACGCACAACGTGTTCGTCGTGGAATCCTTCATCGACGAGTGCGCCGCCGCCGCGGGCCAGGACCCGGTGGCCTACCGCCGCGGACTGCTCGCCCACAACCCGCGCGCGCTGGCGGTGCTGGACCTGGCAGCCGCCAAGTCCGGCTGGGGCACGACGCTGCCGCCGGGCTGCGGGCGCGGCGTCTCCCTGCAGTTCGCCTTCTCGTCCTTCGTGGCCCACGTGGCCGAGGTGGAGGTGAATGCGGAGGGCGGCCTACACCTGCGCCGCTGCACGGTGGCCATCGATTGCGGCCAAAGGATCAACCCGGACACGGTGGCGGCCCAGGTGGAAGGCGGGCTGCTGTTCGGGCTCGGCATGGCGCTGCACAGCAACATCACTTTCGCGAACGGCCGCGTGCAGCAGCGTAATTTCGATACTTACCCGGCATTGCGCATGCACGAAGCGCCTGAAATTGCGGTGTACCAGGTGGACAGCCACGAGGACCCGGGCGGCGTCGGTGAAACCGGCACGGCCGCCGCTTCGGCGGCTCTGGGGAACGCGATCTTTGCGACGACGGGAAAGCGGTTGCGGAGCTTGCCGTTTAGGACGGGGGATTTGCGGTCGGCCTGACGGAGAAGGCCTTCTCTTTTGAGAAAAGCATGGGGCTCTGCCCCAAACCCCGTTGTGGCCTCGAGGCCCCAGACCCCCATCTGTTTAGAATCCCTAACGAACAGGTTCTAAGGACTTGTCCTTAGCGGGGTCCAGGGGCAGAGCCCCTGGCCTTTCTTCAGGCTGATGATAATAAAACCTGTTACGATATTGTCGCTGTTAGCCTAATGATGGAGCCTGACGCAATCGGTGCCACGAAAGCTTTCTTTTTCAGCAAACAGGGTCTTCCTTCTTTCGCAGGATGCCGGCTAAAGGTAAATCCGTTCGAACCTGCAACAGGAGTGAGGCGAGGTGTCAGGCCAGGCCGCAGACGCCGCCCTATGGACTGTGCCAGCCCGCCGCCTTAAGCGGCCGCTGCCGGCGACAGGCTCGGTGCAGGCCCGCCTGATCATTCTTGCCACGTCAGCCATCCTGCCCATGCTGCTGCTGTTCACCGCGGTGGCTTACCACGATTACCGGGCCGAACGCGTGCGTGCCGGCGAGCGTGAACTGAACGTCGTGCGCAGCATGGCGGCCACCGTTGAACGCGAGCTGCGCATAGCCACCGCCAGCCTGCAGGCGCTCGCCTTGTCGCCCAGGCTGCAAGAAGACGACCTGCCCGGCTTCCACCAGCTCGCCACGCGGTTCATCGACACCGCACCGCCCGGCTCGGCGCTGCTGCTATACGACGTCGAGGGCCGCACCTTGCTCGATACGCAGGATGAACAGTCCTCCGCACCCGTGCGGCACGATGCGGGCCTCAACACCGCGCCAGGGAAGACGATGTTCCAGACCGGTCAGCCGATGGTCAGCAACCTGTTCCCCCGCATGCCCGGCGGCAGCCTGATCGTGACGGCGGACGTGCCCGTGCTGCGTGACGGCCGCGTGGCCTACGGCCTCAGCCTGGTGCTGCCTGCCGGGCGGTTTGCCGGGATCATCGCCGAACAACGCCTGCCGCCGGGCACCATGGTCACGGTGCTGGACCACAACGGCATCAGCGTCGCCCGCCTGCCGGATCCGGGGCACTACGTGGGCCGTGCGGCCTCGCCCACCCTCCTGCGGGCCGTAGGCGCGCATGAGGAGGGTGTGGTCAACTCGGTCTCGCTGGAAGGCGTGCCGCTACTGACCGCCTACAGCCATGCCAAGCCCTCGGGCTGGTGCGTGGCGATGGGCGTGCCGGACGCAGTGTTGCGCACGCCGCTCATGGCATCGCTTCGCCTGGCACTCGGGCTGGGGTTGGTCGGCAGCATGGCCAGCGCCACGGTGGCCGCCGTGGTAGGCCGGCGCATCCTGCGGCCGATCCGCGCCCTGGCGCGGATGGCTGCGGATCCGGCCCGCAGCATGCCCTGCAGCCTGGGTCTCTCGGAGCTGGACGCAGTGGGTGCCGCGCTCCGCCACAGCCTGCGGGAACGCCAGGCCGCGATGACGGCGCTGCAGGCGCTCAACGAGGACCTCGAAGCCCGCATCCGCCAGGAGACCGCGCGCCGGGTGGAGGTCCAGGCGCAGCTCGCCCAGTCCCAGCGCATGGAGGCGCTGGGCCAGCTGGCCGGCGGCATCGCGCACGATTTCAACAACGTGCTGCAGGCCGTCACCGGCGGGCTGAGCCTGATCCAGCACCGCGCGTCGGACGAAGCCTCGGTGCACCGGCTCGCCGCCCTGGCGGCCGGGGCGGCCGCGCGCGGGTCGGCCATCACCGGGCGGCTGCTCACCTTCGCACGGCGCGGCGAACTGGCGGCCATGCCGGTCGCACCTGCCGCCCTGCTACAAGGCCTTAACGAGATGCTGGCCCACACGCTGGGCAGCCTGGTGGCCGTGCATGTGCTCGTCCCGGACGCCACGCCGAACCTGTGCGCTGACAAGGCACAGCTCGAGACGGTGCTGATCAACCTGGCCATCAACGCCCGCGACGCGATGCCGTCCGGCGGCACTCTGACCCTTTCGGCCGAGGCCGCCAGCAACCCGTGGCCCACCAGGCTGCCAGCCGGCGCCTACATACGCCTGTGCCTGACCGATGACGGAGTGGGCATGTCGCCGGAGGTGCTGAGCCGCGCGAGCGAGCCATTCTTCACCACCAAGGAGCCCGGCCAGGGTACCGGGCTTGGCCTGGCGATGGCGCGCGGCTTCGCCGAGCAATCCGGTGGCGCCTTCACCATCGCCAGCAGGCCGGGGCAAGGCACAACCGTCAGCCTGTGGTTCCCACAGGCGCGCGCGCCGGTACCGGCCGAGCCCGGCGCCGGTGCCGCCGCCGCTTGGGGCGACGAGACGCCGATGCAGGTGCTGATGGTGGACGACGACGACATGGTGCGTGAGGTGCTGGCCGGCGAGATGGAGTCGCGCGGCTTCCTGGTGACCACCGCCGCGGACGGCGCGGCCGCCCTGGCCCTGCTGGACGCCGGCCAGCCGGCCGACCTGCTGATCACTGACTACGCCATGGCCGGCATGAACGGGCTCGTGCTGATCGGCGCCGCACGGCGCAGCCGTCCCAACCTTCCGGCGCTGCTGCTGACCGGCTACGCCGAACCCGACGGCGATGCGGCCCTCGCGGCGGCCCAGGACAGGCAGACCGTGCTGCTGCACAAGCCGATTGCCGGCGGGGAACTGGCGGCGCACGCGGCTGGCTTGCGCCGCCGCCATTGACGCCGCACACACGACGTCTCCTGAGCCGTTCCGCCAGCGACAAGTCCTGACTATCAACGTTTGAAGTCCTGACCGTAAGTAAACATGCGGCTCTGCCCTGTACCCGCCAGGCGACTGCTCAAATCTGTTTGTCAAGTTTAGTCAGACGAAGGTCTGGCAGCTCGATGCCTCGTCACGCGACTGCATGCTTCGCACGACGAGGTTTAGGAAAAGCCCCGTGCCTCCTACCAAGTCGAATTTTCGACCATGGATGTCCATCGACAACGCCCACCTCTTGCCGTGCCAACGCCGCTGGTGTGATTGTCGCGCTGGAAACCGCAACAAGGACCGTCTCCTATGAACCGTGCCCACCTGACGTTCCTGGCCGCGCTCGCAGCCCCGTTGGCAACCCTGCCCTCGGCCAAAGCGGCCGACTTGGCCGGCACGTGGCTGCTGAACAGCGACGTTGGCGGGCAATCCGAGACCCATCTGTGCGTGCTGAAGGCAAACCAGACCGCCGTCGGCGGCTCGTGTACCGGCACGCAGGGGCACAACCTCAAAACCACCGGCCACACCGATGACGACGGCACGATGCACCTGAAATATGCGACCGACTACAACGGTAGCGGCGTCCACCTCGAGTACAGCGGCAAGCCGGGGCCCGGCGGCGTCGTCAAGGGAAGCGTCACGACGGGGTCGGCCAACGGCGTGTTCGTGGCCACCCCGCTGGTCAAGTCAGCCGACGGCCAGTCACAGAGCTGGAAGATCGACGTCAACCTCAGCGCGAGCTTCAGGTACTTGCTGGTGTGCACGTTCCACACGTCGGGTAGTCGGTTCCGCGGGCCGTGCACAGCCACCGACGGGCCGACCCTGCCGACCTCCGGCACCACCGACGGTGCTACCATGACGCTCGGCTACGACACCGCGGTTCAAAACAAGCTGACCAGCGTCAGCTACACCGGCAGCCTGCAACCCGACGGTTCGCTGAAGGGCGCGGTGAAGGCCGGCAGTGCCGCCGGCAGCTTCACCGCGCAAAGGCAATAGGCATCGCATCGCGCAGGGCCAGCAGGACGGCAGCCGCCACCTCCTGCCGGCCCTGCGCGGCGTCGATCACCACGCTGGGCACAGTGCGCGCCTGCGCCAGAAAGGACGCCCGCACCCGCTCGTGAAACGCCGTGTCGAGCTGCTCAAAACGGCCCTCGTCCAGCCGGTCATCGGCCAGCCGCCGTGCGCTGCGCCGCAGGCCGGCCTGCGGCGGGATGTCGAGCAGGATGGTCAGGTCCGGCAGCAGGCCCACGGCATGCCGGTGCAGCTCGGTAATGAAGTCTTCGTCGATACCGCGCCCGGCACCCTGGTAGGCGATGCTGGAGCCGAGATAGCGGTCGCACAGCACCAGCCGCCCTGCCGCCAGTGCGGGACGGATCACGCGCTGCACGTGCTGCACGCGCGCGGCCACCATCAGCAGCAGCTCGGCCCCAGGGTCCCACACAGGGGCGTCGTCGGCCAGCAACAGCGCGCGCAGGGCTAGGCCTTCCGGCGTGCCGCCGGGCTCGCGGGTGACGAGCGCGTGCGGATAGGCCGCGGCGACGGCCTGCAGCGCGGTCGTTTTGCCTGCGCCTTCGCCACCTTCGAAGACGATGAACATTCTAGGACAGCGAGCAAGCAGTTCTTTTTTGAAAAGAAGAACCAAAAAACTTTTTCTTGGGATGTCGCGTGCCAGCGGCAATGCGCGAGCTGACCAGGAGAAGTGGTTTGGTTCTTTCTTTCAAAGAAACTGCTTTCCGATGGCCTGAACTGTTGTTTTCAGGAAGGCCAGGGGCTCTGCCCCTGGACCTCGCTAAGGACAGTCGTCCTTAGAACCTGTTCGTAAAAGACCCTTGATGAACGGGGGTCTGGGGCCTCGAGGCCCCAGCGGGGTTTGGGGCAGAGCCCCATGCCTGCCTTCAGCAAACTTCCAATCGTTCGTGTTAAACGCCCGTCAAAAAGTGCGACATCACCGCCACGGCGCGCCCCGGGAGCGCCATCCGTCCTACGTCCTCACCCGCCACCAACGCCACCTCCGCCTGCGGCACGCCCTGACCGCTCACCGTGATCTTGCCCACCACCGCGCCCCGCACCACGGGGGCAGGGATCGGGCTGTCGTACGTCACGGCCACGTGCGCGTGCTGGCGCCAGGCGCGCGGCATGGTCAGCTTCAGGTCCTGCCCGCCCACCAGCGGCACGGTATGGCGCGCGCCGAGGTAGACGGGCGCGTTCTCCACCACGTCGTTGGCCGAGAACAGCGTCACATTCTCGAAATTCGCGAACGCCCAGCCCATCAGCCGCACGCTCTCCTCCACCCGCGCGCGCGCGCTGGGCATGCCGTTCAGCACCATGATCACGCGGCGGCCGTTATGCTCGGCGCTGCCCACCACGCCGAAGCCGCCGGCGTCGGTGTGGCCAGTCTTCAGCCCGTCCGCCATGCCGCGCTGCACCAGCGGGTTGCGGTTGTACTGGATGATGCCGTGATAGGTAAACGTCTTTTCCGAATCGTAGTGGTAGTATTCCGGGAAATCCTGGATGATGCGCTTGGCCAACGTCGCGATGTCGCGCACCGACATGTGGTGCGCCGGGTCGGGCCAGCCGGTGCAGTTGCGGAACACGCTGTGCGTCATGCCCAGCTTGCCGGCCTCCGCGTTCATCATCTCCACGAACTGCTCTTCGGACCCGGCGATGCCCTCGGCCAGCACGATGCAGGCGTCGTTGCCGGATTGGATGATCATGCCGCGGATCAGCATCTCCACCGGGATCTGCCCGCCCAACTCGACGAACATCTTGGATCCTTGGGTACGCCACGCGTGCTCGCTGACCGGCAGCGTCTGGTCCAGCCGCAGTGTGCCGGCCTTCAGCTTTGAGTACACGATGTAGGCCGTCATCAGCTTGGTCATTGAGGACGGCGGCATCTCGTCGTCGGCCGCCTTGTCCAGCAGCGTGGCGCCGGTGTTGAAGTCGGTGATGAACGCCCACTGCGCCGAGGTGTCCATCGGGCCGAGCGGCGTGTTGGCCGGGGTGCCGGTCGCAGCCGGCGCGCCGCCGTCGGCACCGCCTGCGTCGTCGTCGTCACCACCGGCGCCCTTGTGGCCGGCGGCGGTTGCCTTGGCGTGGTGCGGATGCGCCAGCGCGGGGCCGGCGGCCAGGAAGGCGGCGCCTGACAGCAGCAGAAGGCGACGGGTCGGGATCATGTCTGGCTCCTCATTGTGCGGCGGCCTCAAGCACGACGATGCGGGCGTCCACCACGCCGGCTCCCAGCGCCTGGGCCAGCGCCGCGTCGGCCTGCGGGATGGTGGCGAACGGTCCGGCCTGGACGCCGTAGCTAGTCTGCCTGTTCTCCGTCGATCGGACCACGCGGGCGTCGAGTCCCGCCAGCCTAGCAGCGACCACGTTGGCGTAGGTAAAGCGGCCGAAGCGGCCGGCCTGGATCATCAGCGTGCCCGGGTCGGGTGCAGTCCCCTGCACGCGCTCAGGCAACCGGTCCGGCACGCGCGGGCCGGACCGCTCGGCCGCCGCACCGCCCAGCACGTGCGCCGGGCCGGCTGAACCACCGCCCGGCGGCGGCAACGCCTCTGCCGTCACGCTGGCAGCAGGCGCCGCAGCGATCTGCAGCTTAGGCCCGCCGCCCACCTGCTCGGCGACCGCGCGGCTCATCGCCTGCTCCAGCCGCACGCGGACCCGCGCCGCCCCGCCTTGCGGGATGGCCAGCAGCACGGCTGCGCGCGGCGAGACGGCGATGATGCGCGCAGGCGACGCGGGCCCGCGGTCGTTCACCCGCACCAGCACCTGCCTGCCGTTCTCCAAATTGGTGACTTCCACGATCGCTGGCAGCTGGATCGTCTGCATCGCCGCGGTCAGCGCGCCAGGGTCGCGCAGTTCGCCGTCCGCGGTCAGGCCCGGCGGCGCCTGTCGCACGGCGGCGATCCCCGTTGTGTCGAGTGCCGAATCCTCGGCCGGATAGTACCAGTGGCCGCCCGCCTGGTAGGCGTCGCCCAGCACGTAGTGCGGCGCCGCCACGAAGGCCGGCGGCGGCGGCCGGCGGTGCAGGCAGCCGGACAACCCCAGTGCGCTCAGCAGCGAAAGGCCGGCACGAGCCAGCGGCATGGGCGGCCCGCTCAAGCGACGGCGTTGGCCAGCAGGCCCACGCCCAGCGCGTAGAAGTCGGACGGGTTGTAGCGTCGGATCACGTTGAAGTTGGCGTAGACCATGAAGGCGTCCCCGCCCACGCCGTCCGGCAGCAGCACCGCGCCGCGGGCGTCGGTGCGGGAAAAGGCGCGGCCGTCGATCCGCCGCACGCCGGCCGCCTGCCACTCGGCCAGCGTGCGCACACGCTCGCGCCCTGTGTCGCCCGGCAGCAGGCTCTGCGGCGCCAGCACCGGCTGACCCCACGGCTCGCTCCAGCGCCAGCCGCACTTGGCCAGGTAGTTGGCCACCGAGCCGAACACGTCCGCACGGTCGGTCCAGATGTCGCGTCGCCCGTCCCCGTCGGCATCAACTGCGTAGCGCAGGTAGGAGCTGGGCATGAACTGCGGCTGGCCCATCGCCCCGGCCCAGCTTCCCGTCATCGCGCGCGGTGACACATCGCCGGCGTCCAGGATGCGCAACGCGTTGAGCAGCTCGCCGCGGAAGTAGCTTGCGCGCCGCCCGTCATAGGCGAGCGTGGCCAGCGCCTCCACGATGCGGTACGTGCCGGTCTTGGCGCCGAAGCCGGATTCCAGGCCCCAGATACCCACCACAATCCTGGGGTCGGCAGGGTAGCGGGCGGTGATCTGCGCCAGGCTGGCCCGCTCCTGGGCATACGCCGCGCGGGCTGCGTCAAGCCGACTCTGCGGCAGCACGCGGGCGCGGTACTGTGCCCAGGTCAGGGAGAACTCCGGCTGGTGGTGGTCCAGCTCCAGCACGCGCGCGTTCGGCTGCACGCCCTCGAACGCGGCGTCCACCGTGGCGCCGCGCAGTCCGGCCCGGATCGCCTCTGCCCGGACGGAGTCCACGAAAGCGGCAAAACCACCCTGCGCGCGGGCGAGGCCGGGCACAGCCAGAACGGAGGCGGACAGCAGGGTTCGGCGAGACAGCATGGCGCTTGTTGGCACGGGCCGGGCGGTGGGGCGAGTGATTATAAGTTTAGGTTTTCTGCCTGATTGCAGGTTGTTGGCTTGGCGTAAGGACACAACGCAAGTCGTTCTTTTAAAAAGAACCAAAAACTTCTCTCAAATGTTGTGCCGTGTTGAACTGCCGTTCCGGCAGTCCGCGACAGCTTAGTCGGGCAGTTTACACTTCGCTTTCTTGAAGAAGACCTGCTTGCTTTCACGGACCAGGATCGGCTGTGATCTCGCCGCCGAGCTTCTCGTTCACCATGAGCGACAATCCTCTTTTCAAAGGGAGACGCCAAAACCCTTAAGGATTTTTGGCATGCGTCTCTCACCCCACCACCCGCCAGGAAGCAAAAGCTTTTTGGTTCTTTTCGAAAAAGAACTGCTTGCCTACTTCCCTGAACCCGCTTCCGCCCCATTCACCGCCAAGCTATAGCCCCCCCATGAACGACCACCCCCACCCTCACCCGGCCCTGTTGCCGGCCGGCCTGCGCGACCTGCTGCCCGGCGACGCGCAGACCGAGGCCGCCTCGGTGGAGGCGCTGATGGCGGTGTTCGCCGGGCACGGCTACACGCGGGTGAAGCCGCCGTTGCTGGAGTTCGAGGAGAGCCTGCTGGCCGGCGCCGGCGCGGCACTCGCCGACCAGGTGTTCCGGGTGATGGACCCGGACAGCCACAGGATGATGGCGGTGCGGGCGGACATGACGCCGCAGGTGGCGCGTATCGCCGCCACGCGGCTGGCCGGTGCCCCAAGGCCGCTGCGCCTGTCCTACGCCGGCGAGTGCATCCGCGTGCGTGCGCTGCGCGATGCGGACCGTCAGGTGCCTCAGGCCGGGATCGAGCTGATCGGCGCCGACAGCGCGCAGGCCGATGCCGAGGCGATGCTGGTGGCCGCGGAGGCGCTGGCCGCGCTGGGGCTGACCCGCATCAGCCTGGACCTGACGCTGCCGACGCTGGCGCCGGCGCTGCTGGACGAGGCCGGCTTGCATGGCCCCAGGCGCGCGGCGCTGGCCCGTGCGCTGGACCGCAAGGACGCGGCGGGCGTGGCCGAGCACGGTGGCACGCTGGCCCCGATGCTGACCGGGTTGCTGCTGGCCGCCGGCCCCGCGCAGCCCGCCTTGGCCGCCCTGGCGCAGGCGGACCTGCCAGCCGCCCAGCGCGGCCTGGCCGCGCGGCTGCACGACGTGGTCGCGCTGCTGGGTGCCGCGCCGCAGCTGCGCGTCACGGTCGACCCGCTTGAGTTCAGGGGGCTGCGCTACCACACCGGCATCGCGGTGACGGTGTTCGCGCCCGGCCGGCACGAGGAGCTGGGGCGCGGCGGCCGCTATCTGTCCGGCGAGGGCGAGCCGGCCACGGGCGTGACGCTGTTCGCCGACGCGGTGCTGCGCGCGGCCCCTGCGCCGGCCGCGCGGCCGAGCGTGCTGATCCCGGCGGGCACGGATCCTGCGGTGGCGCGCGGCTTGCGGGCACGTGGGTTCGCCACGCTGGCGGCTTTGGGGGGTACGGACGAGGCGCGGCGGCTGGGGTGTTCACATAATTTGGTCGGCGAAGAAGCGGTTCGGGTTTAGGCGGGTGACGGAGACGATACCGACAGTTGGGAGGCGGCTTTAGCTCGGCGCGTCTAGGTTGATGATGTCCACGGTGCCTTTGTCGCTCTGAAGCCGATGTGACGGCCGCAACTCCTGTTCCGTCGCGTCGAGATGCGTGCCAGTGCCCGGAATCAGATCTACTGTCAGAAGCCTGGAAGAAGAATCAGCAACCTCGCGCGATCTATCGGCGCGGGAACTCTACCCAACGTTCCGACCTTCAATGTTGCTCGTGATGTTTGCCTGGCATTTGGACCGACTCCAGTTGCGGCGGCACGTGTCGCTATCATCTAAAAGTCCGACAGCAGACAGGTCGAGGATAGACGATGACTGTTTCCGTACTTCTTTTCTTCATTAAAACCTTCGTAGTTGTCTACACGCTGTTGCTGGCAATCTATTTTGCCATAGGGCTGCTGTTTTTCACCAATGATCCCACGCGCATGGACAAAATCCAGCCTGGCCGCGTCCTTCCAGATGAGAAAGTGAGGCGGGATATGCTGCAAAGCGTCCGCTCTCTGGCGAGCATCTCTGTGATGTTCTCCATCGGTCACGTCCTCTACAGCCGGATACATATCGGATGGATTGCCTGGCCGACGAGCGTCTGGTCCGTCGTGCTGTCGTTCTTTCTTTCGATGGTTGCTTACGACACTTGGTTCTACTGGATGCACCGGCTGCTGCACACCAAGCCGTTCTACCGGCCCATCCACCGCTGGCATCACCTGAGCCTGCCCTCGGTCGCCTGGTCGAACAACAGCGACACCTTGCTGGACAACATGTTCCTGCAATCCTATTGGCTCGCGGCCCACCTCATCCTACCGATCGCGCCGGTCGTGCTGCTGGTCCATAAGATTTACGATCATGTCAGCGGGATTATCGGCCACTCAGGCGTAGAACACGGCGGCGGGATCACCTTTCCACCGTCACCGTTTAACAGTGTGACCCATCACGATCAGCATCATCGATATTTCAACTGCAATTACTCGCCCCATTTCACAATCTGGGACCGGCTGATGGGAACGTTGCACAAGACGCATGATGCGGAACTGAAGAACAACCTGCGCCTCCATCGCCAGCTTACAGCGGTCGCGGTTACGAAAGATATTTAGCGCGCTGGTCAACACGAGCCAGCGCCCGCTGTGTTGGGATACCGCTTGAGAGCCGCCATCCCGCTTTGGCCACCAGCGGACTCGCGGCAAAACGCTTGAGGCCGAGGCGATGAGGTTCAACCCCAGCACTTCCCAAGCTCCGCTTTCGTCTTCAAACAGGCGCCTGTTGAGGGTGACAGATGACCAACGTGGCAGTGATCGGCGCCCAGTGGGGCGATGAGGGCAAGGGCAAGGTCGTCGACTGGCTCGCCAGCCGGGCCGACATCGTGGTGCGGTTCCAGGGCGGCCACAACGCCGGCCACACGCTGGTGGTGGGCAACCAGACCTACAAGCTCAGCCTGCTGCCCAGCGGCCTGGTGCGCGGCAAGCTCGGCATCATCGGCAACGGCGTGGTGGTGGACCCGTGGGCGCTGCTGGGCGAGATCGCGCGCGTTGAGGCACAGGGGCTGCGGGTGGGCGCGGACATGCTGCGCGTGGCCGACAACGCCATCCTGATCCTGCCGCTGCACGCGGCACTGGACCGCGCGCGCGAGGCGGCGCGCGGGGCGGCCAAGATCGGCACCACAGGACGCGGCATCGGCCCCGCCTACGAGGACAAGGTAGCTCGCCGCGCCATACGCGCCTGCGACCTGGCCGAGCCCACCACCCTGGCCGCCAAGCTGGACGAGTTGCTGCTGCACCACAACACGCTGCTGGCCGGGTTGGGCGCCGAGACGTTCGGCAAGCAGGCGCTGCTGGACAGCCTGCTGGAGCTGGCCCCCCGCATCCTGCCCTTCGTGGAGCCGGTGTGGGAGCGGCTGGACCAGGCGCGCCGTGACGGCCGCCGCATCCTGTTCGAGGGCGCCCAGGCGGTGATGCTGGATGTGGACCACGGCACCTACCCCTACGTGACCAGCAGCAACACGGTGGCCGCCACGGCGGCCAGCGGCAGCGGCGTGGGACCGGGCGCGGTAGGCTTCGTGCTGGGCATCGCCAAGGCCTACACCACGCGGGTGGGCTCGGGCCCGTTCCCCTCCGAGCTGGAGGATGCGACGGGCCGCCTACTGGGCGAGCGCGGCCACGAGTTCGGCACCGTGACGGGCCGGCCGCGGCGCTGCGGCTGGTTCGACGCGGCGATGGTGCGCCAGGCGGTGAAGGTGGGCGGCATCCAGGGCCTGGCGCTGACCAAACTAGACGTTCTGGACGGCATGGAGACGCTGCGCATCTGCGTCGGCTACGAGATCGGCGGGGCGCAGTTCGCCCACCTGCCGGCAGCCCAGGGCGCTCAGGCGGCGGCGAAGCCGGTGTACGAGACGATCGAGGGGTGGCGGGGTTCGACACGCGGCGCGCGGAGCTGGGCGGACCTGCCGGCGCAGGCGATCAAGTACGTGCGGAGGATCGAGGAGCTGGTGGAAGCCCCGGTGACGTTGCTGTCCACGAGTCCGGAGCGCGACGACACGATCATGGTGCGCGATCCGTTTCAGGGGTGACCCGGGTTAAGTGGGTAAGGAAGGCCAGGGGGCTCTGCCCCTAGACCCCGCTAAGGACGAGTCCTTAGGACCTGTTTGTTAAGGAGTCTAAACAGATGGGAGTCTGGGGCCTCGAGGCTCCGTCACGCGAATGCGTGCTTCGCCGACGGGGTTTGGGGCAGAGCCCCATACTTGCTTCCAGACGCCTCCGACCGTTCGCGCTTCCTTAACACCCCCCTCCTAACCTGGAACGCATGGAAGACGGCGTTATCGCAGGGCATTACCGGATCGATCCTTCCAGGCAGGCGCTCACGCTGCACGGCGGCTTCCGCGCGCACGTTGTCACGGACCGGCGGGATCCTTCTCAGCGGCTGATGGCGGTCGAGACCAAGCCGGGGGTGCCGGCGCGCCCGCGCATTACCCTGGCGCGCAGCGGGATCGTCGTGCCCCACGCCGTGCTGCCGGTCGATTACGGCGCTGGGCGGGACCTGGCCGGCCGTCCTGGCTGGTTCGTGGTGGGCGAGATGCCGGCCGGCAGCGCCCTGGGTGTGGGCGGCGCCTGGCGGGAGGCGGACCTGATGGCCTGTGTGCTGGCGCCGGCCGCCGCGTCCCTGATGGCGCTGCAGATGCGCGGCCTGACGCACCGTGCGATCAACCCGGACAATGTGTTCCGTGACGGCGTACGCGAGAAGGTGACGCTGGGCCCATTCTGGGCCGCGCCGCCGGCAAGCCTGCAGCCGGCGCTGTTCGAGCCACCCTACATGGCGCGCTGCCTGCCGGATGGCCGCGGCGAGGGCTGCATCGCCGACGATGTGTACGCGCTGGGCGTAACCATGCTGGCCTTGGCGCTGGGCCGCTTGCCGCTGGCGGGGCTGGACGACGCGGCGGTGCTGATGCGCAAGCTGGAGCTGGGTAGCTTCGCGGCGCTGACGGCCGAAGCGGCACTGCCGCCGCTGCTGTCGGACCTGCTGCGCGGCATGCTGGCCGAGGATCCAGACCACCGGCCCTCGCCCGCCTTGCTCACCCATCCTGAACAGGCGCGGGCGCGTCGCGTGGCCGCCAGGCCGCCGCGCCGGGCGCAGGTGCCGTTCAACCTGGGCGGCCTGGCGGTGTGGTCGGCGCGGGACATGGCGCTGGGCCTGGGATTACAGCCGGAACGCGGCTACGTGCTGCTGAAGAACGGCGAGGTGGAGCGCTGGCTGCGGCGCAGCTTGGGCGATCCGCAACTAGGCATGCGGGTGGAGGAGGTGACGCGCCGCGGCGAGGCGGCCGCCTCCGGCGACGTGCGGCAACAAAGCCTGACCGTGATGCGCAGCGCTGCGGTGATCGACCCGCTGGCGCCACTGGTGTGGCGAGGCCTGGCGGTGCAGCCGGACGGTATAGGCCCGGCACTCGCTTCGGCTACGCCGGAACTGGCGGTAGCGCTGGAAGAGGTGGTGGCGAGCGAGGCGGTGGGGCATTTCTGCTCGGCCGGCTACCGGCGCCAGGAACAATCCGGCCTGCGCGAGGAGCAGCGGGAGTGGCGGGCCTGGCTGGCCATACGCGGGCCGGCGGGCGGCAGGCGGCGGCTGAGCTACGGCATGAACCCGATGCTGGCCTGCGCGTCGCCGCTTCTGGCCGGCCACGTGGTGGTGCGTGCCGCCGAGCTGCTGCCGGCGTTGGATGCCGTGGCTGCGGCGGCCGACCGCTCGCGCCCGCCGATCGATGGCCACGTCGCCGCCTTCATCGCCGCCCGGGTGGACACCTCCTTGGCGGGAGACCTGCCGCTGCTCGCGAGCTTCGCCGGCAACTCCGAGCGGCTATCCGTCCTGCGCCTGTTCGCCCGGCTGCAGGCCCGCTTGCATCCCGGTCGCCTGCCAGGCCTGGCGGGCTGGCTGGTATCGTCAGGCATGGCAGGAGTGGCAGACTGGCGTAGCCACCGCACCCGCGCCGCCCTGCAGGATCAACTGTTGCAGGCTGCCGCTGACGGGGATATCGGCCACTTGGCCGATCTGCTGGACGACGAGGACGGACGACTAGCAGACAGGTTGGGCGCCGAGCGCGCCGCCGCCCGTATTCTCACGTTGGAAGGCGCCCTGGCCGGGATTGAGGCGGACGCGCCGGGGCGTGGCCGGGCGGCCGTGCTACTCGGCCATGAGATTGTGACCGGGGCCGGGCTGCTGGCCAGCCTGGGCGCCGCCGTAGCGCTGGCGTTGCGCTGATGGCCGAAGCCGCATCCGCACACGCCGGAAAGCCGGCCAGGCGGGGGTCTCTGCTTTGGGTGCAGGGGCTCGCCTGTGGAGCGCTGCTTACCTTCGCGGCCCCCACTTGCCTGGTATTGGGGGTGCTGCTGGCGCCCGCCTTGGCCAGCGTCCTTGGAGAGCGCGACGCGGGGCCGGGCACGCCGCGAGCCGTGGCGCTATGCTGTGGCGCCAGTGCAGTGGTGCCGGTGTGGCGGTTGTGGATGGAGGGCGATCAAATGGCTCGGGCGCTCGAGACGCTGTCCGACCCGTTGACGCTGGTGGTGGCCTGGGGCACCGGCGCCTGCGCCTGGGCGGCCTGCCAAGTGCTGCCTGTGGTCATCCGCTCGGTATGGGATTTGCAGGTGGCAGCGCGAGGGCGAACGCTCCAGGCGGAACTTACGGAGTGCCGGGCGGAGTGGGACCTGCCCTGACTACTAGGATGGCAAGGCAGGGGCCCTTTCCCTGAATCCCACTAGAGCGGGATGAGATTAAGTTGGCTCGTATCCTGCGGCCCTGAAGTAGTTGGC
>CAXTBC010000049.1:0-32493 GCA_964242595.1 uncultured Acetobacteraceae bacterium
GTTTGGGGCAGAGCCCCATGCTTGTCTATAGGTCAAAGTTTACGGCCGTTAGTATGAGGACTCGTCCTTAGCGGGGTCCAGGGGCAGAGCTCCTGGCCTTCCTACCCCACAGCATCCCGGGCCAGAGCCTCGGCCACGCGCGTGCCGTCGATCGCGGCCGACAGGATGCCGCCCGCGTAGCCCGCCCCCTCCCCGGCCGGGTACAGGCCGCCCGTGTTGAGGCTCTGCAGGTCTGCCCCACGGGTGATCCGGATGGGCGACGAGGTGCGCGTCTCCACCCCCGTCATCACCGCGTCGGCCATGTCGAAACCTGGGATCTGGCGGCCGAACACCGGTAGCGCCTCGCGCAGGGTCGCCAGCACGTAGTCCGGCAGGCAGGCGGCCAGGTCCGTGGCCTTCACACCCGGCTTGTAGGACGGCACCACCTCGCCCAGCGACGTGCTGGCCCGGCCGGCGAGGAAGTCGCCCACGCGTTGGCCGGGAGCGGCGTAGGTGCCGCCGCCAGCGGCGAAGGCGGCGGACTCCAGGCGGCGCTGGAACGCGATGCCGGCGAGTGGGTCGCCTGCGTCCTCGGGCGCGAAGTCCGCCGGCCCCACGCCCACCACCAGGCCGGCGTTGGCGTTGCGCTCGGCACGCGAGTACTGGCTCATGCCGTTGGTGACAACGCGGCCGGGCTCGGACGTGGCGGCCACCACGGTACCGCCGGGGCACATGCAGAAGCTGTAGGCAGAGCGGCCGCCGGCGCCGTGATGCACCAGCTTGTAGTCGGCCGCGCCCAGGCGGGGGTGGCCGGCGAAGCCGCCGAAGCGCGCGCGGTCGATCACCGATTGCGGGTGCTCGATGCGCACGCCCACCGAGAACGGCTTGGGCTCCACGTGCACGCCGGCGGCCACCAGGGCCGCGAACAGGTCGCGCGCCGAGTGGCCGGGGGCGAGGACCACGTGGCTTGCCTCCAGCACGGAGCCGTCGGCCATCTCCAGCGCCTCGATGCGGCGGCCACCGCCGGGGGCGCGGCCGGTGACCAGGGCGGCCACCCGCGCGGCGAAGCGGTACTCGCCGCCCAGCGCCTCGATCTCGGCGCGCAGGCTTTCCACCACGGTCACCAGGCGGAAGGTGCCGATATGCGGCTTGCTGGCGACCAGGATCTCCTCCGGCGCGCCGGCCCGCACGAAGGTCTCCAGCACGCGGCGGCCGAGATAGGCCGGGTCGCGCACGCCGGACCACAGCTTGCCGTCCGAGAAGGTGCCGGCGCCACCCTCGCCGAACTGCACGTTGCTCTCCGCTGTCAGCACGGATTTCCGCCACAGGGCGAAGGTGTCCACCGTGCGCTCCCGCACCACGCGGCCGCGCTCTAGGATGATCGGGCGAAAGCCCATCTGGGCCAGAGTGAGGGCCGCGAACAGGCCGCACGGGCCGGCGCCGATCACCACCGGGCGGCAGGCGAGCGTGGCAGGCGCGCGGGCGACGTGGCGGTAGGCCATGTCCGGCGTGCGGCCGACATGCGGGTCGGCGGCGAAGCGGGCCAGCACCGCGTCCTCGTCATCGACCGTCACGTCCAGCGTGTAGATCAGGTGGATGGCGCTCCGCCTGCGGGCGTCGTAGCCGCGGCGGAAGACCTGGACGGCGGTGACGGCCGTGCCGAGCCGCGCTGCGGCAGTCTGGGCCAGCGCAGCGTCGTCGTGGTCGAGCGGGAGCTTGATTTCGGTGAGGCGGAGCACGCGTTGGCCTTGAGAGAGGAAGGCAAGCCCTTCTTTTTTGAAAAAAGAAGCAAAAAACTTTTGCTCCCTGTCGACGGCTTGCCGGCTGACGCGCGACAGCGGAGTCGAAGGGTTTTGGTTCTTTTTTGCAAAAAGAACTGCTTCCTTAGCTTGCCTGCGCGCGCCCTCACTTTATTGGGTATAGCCACGCCCCACTACCACCCAAGGACACGCAATGCCGCCCACCGAAGCCGCCCCTGGATTCCGCATGGAGAAGGACGCGATGGGCGCGCTGCCCGTGCCGGCGGATCGGCTGTGGGGCGCGCAGACGCAGCGCTCCATCCAGAACTTCCCTATCGGCGTGGACCGTTTCCGCTTCACCCGCCCCGTCATCCGCGCCATGGGCCTGCTGAAAAAGGCCGCCGCCCTGGCCAACGGCGAACTGGGCGAGCTGCCGGCCGAACGGGTGAACCTGATCATCCGCGCCGCCAACGAGGTGATCGACGGCGACCTGGATGCCGAGTTCCCGCTGGTGGTGTTCCAGACCGGCTCGGGCACCCAGACCAACATGAACGCCAACGAGGTGATCGCCAACCGCGCCATCCAGCTTGCCGGCGGCACCGTCGGCAGCAAGTCGCCCGTCCACCCCAACGACGACGTGAACCACAGCCAGTCCAGCAACGACACGTTCCCCACCGCCATGCACGTGGCCGCCGTGGAGCAGATCGAGCACAGGCTGCTGCCCGCGGTGGCGCAGCTGCGCGCCACGCTGCATGCCAAGGCGCAGGCCTATGCAGGCGTTGTGATGATCGGGCGCACGCACCTGCAGGACGCCACGCCCGTCACGCTGGGCCAGGTGATCGGCGGCTGGGTGGCGCAACTGGACGGCGCGGTGCGCAGCATACGCGCCGAGACGCCGGGCCTGCTGGAGCTGGCGATCGGCGGCACCGCTGTGGGCACCGGGCTGAACGCCCACCCGCAGTTCGGCGCCTGCGTGGCGCGCCACATCGCCGCGGAGACGGGGTTCGCCTTCGTCACCGCGCCTGACAAGTTCGCGGCACTCTCCGCCCATGACGCGTTGGTGACGGTGAGCGCCACCCTGCGCACGTTGGCCGGCGCGCTGATGAAGATCGCCAACGACGTGCGCTGGTACGCCTGCGGCCCCCGCGCCGGCTTCGCCGAGCTGCGCATCCCGGAGAACGAGCCGGGCAGCTCCATCATGCCCGGCAAGGTGAACCCCACCCAGAGCGAGGCGCTGACCATGGTGGCCGTGCAGGTGTTCGGCAACGACGCCGCGGTGGCCTTCGGCGGCAGCCAGGGCAACTTCCAGCTCAACGTGTTCAAGCCGGTGATGCTGCACAACCTGCTGGAATCGGCTGCCCTGCTGGCCGATGGCTGCCTGGCGTTCGACGTGGGCTGCGCCCAGGGCATCGAGCCGGACGCCGCGCGCATCGCCCAGAACGTCGCCAGCTCGCTGATGCTGGTGACGGCGCTGAACCCGCATATCGGCTACGAGAAATCCGCGCAGATCGCGCTGAAGGCGCACCGGGAGGGCACTGGCCTGAAGGATGCCGCGCTGGCGCTCGGTTATCTCAGCTCGGAGGATTTTGACGCCTGGGTGCGGCCTGAGGAGATGACCGGGCCTATGGCTCGCTGAAAAAGGACTGACCGTCGTAAAAGAAGCCAGGCCTTCTCTTTTGAAAAAAGAAGCAAAAAACCTTTGTCCCTGCGCTCTATCAGCGACCTTTCTCTGTCCTGCAGCATCCGGCTGTTTCAGATGCGGACTCTATGCTTTGATGAAAAGCCCTAAAGCAGGTTGGCATACAAAATCCTAAACAGAAGGGGGTCTGGGGCCTCGAGGCCCCAGCGGGGTTTGGGGCAGAGCCCCATGCTTGCTACGCGTCAGGACTATCCTCACCGCACCCGTTCCACGCTGAATCCCTGGTTGCGCAGCAGCTGCGGCACGCCGGTCGAGCCGCACAAATGGCCGGCGCCCACGGCCACGAAAGCGGTGCCACTACCGGCCAAACGTTCAGCAATTTTCTGGGCAAAGCGTTCGTTGCGGCGCAGGATAAGCTCGGTCCAGGTGGCCAGGCTGCGGCGGCGCAGGTCGTCGTTGATCAGGCTGTCGAGCGCGGCGTCGTCGCCGGCGTGCCACGCGGCTACGAGCTGAAGGAATTGCGGGCCGGCGGCGTCGTACTCGTCGATCTCGGCCTCCAGAGCGGCAAGTTGGGTGTCGGTCGGCATGTCGGCCATCATGGCGAATTGCTGGTCTACCGTCTCGAAGGTGGGCGTGGCCTGGTGATGGGCGTGCGCGTAGGCCAGCAAGGTGGCTTCGGCGCCCGGCACCACCGGGCCCGCATGCTTCAGCGCGCCGCCTGTGAGCAGTATCTCCATCAGCCAGGGCTGGGCCTGGACCAGCAGGGCGGCCGGCATGCCGGATTGTGCCGCCTGGACGCGGAAGCGCGCGCGGTAGGAATCGGGCAGCAGCGCCTCGGTACTGTGCGTGGCGCCCAGGCCGTAATGACGGATCGCCTCCACACTGCGCGACAGGTCGCTGATGTCGGCTTCCGTCCACAGCTCGGTGGACTGGTCCAGCGCCGACTTCAGGCGCGGGTTCATCCAGCGCTCGCCGGCAGGCAGGATGTGGATGGTGCCGAACAGGTAGACCGTGGCGCTGGGGCTGTGGACGACCCAGAGTGCCGGGTCCGCGTAGGCGGGCACGGCGGCGAGGAAGAGGATGGCGGTCCAAAGGCGGCGCATGAATGTCCCCGGCAAGGAAGGCCTCTGCTGATCGGGCGCGGCCCTCTCCGCACCGCACCCGACCATCCAGTCGAGTTATTGGTTCTTCTTCAAAGAAGAACCACCTGTTTTCTTTCCCGATCCAGAATGATCGACACGGACGTCGATAGCAAGGCGGCGCTCCCCAGCGCCGCGCCCAGCCAGGGCAGCGCCGCATAGGACAGCCCGGCCGTCAGCGCCGCACCGCCGAGCCAGGCGCCCGCGGCGTTGCCCAGGTTGAACGCCCCCTGGTTGAGGGTGGCCACCAGGTTCGGCGCCTCGGGTGCCATGTCGATCACCCGCATCTGCAGCGGCGTGGCTACGGCGAAGACCAGCACGCCCCACAGCAGCACGATGGCGGCGACAGGCCCCTGCCAGGGCAGCACCAGGCTCAGCAGCGCCAAGGTGAGAACCAGCGCGCCCTGCACGCCGGCGATGCTGGGCATCAGCCGCCAATCACCCAGCCGGCCGCCCAGCAGGTTGCCGGCCGTGATCCCGGCACCGAACAGCAGCAGCATCCAGGCCACCGCGTGCGGCGAAAGCCTGGTGACCCCCTCCAATATCGGGGTGATGTAGGTGAACACGCTGAACAGGCTGGCAGAGCCGAGCATGCTCATCAGCATGGCGAGCACCACCTGGGGCTTGCCCAAAACGCGGAACTCGCCGAGCAGGCCGGCGGAATGCGGGCGCGGCAGGCGTGGCACGGCCCAGGCGATGGCGGCGGTGGCGGCCAGAGCGATGGCGGTGACGCACCAGAACGTGGCGCGCCAGCCGGCCGCCTGCCCCAGCGCGGTGCCGGCCGGCACGCCCAGCACGTTGGCCAGCGTAAGCCCGGTGAACATGATGGCGATAGCCTGGCCGCGGCGGGCTGGCGGCACCAGGCTGCCCGCGACGATGGAGCCGATGCCGAAGAACGCGCCGTGGCACAGCGCCGTGGCCACCCGCGCCGTCATCAAAAGGCCGTAGCTTGGGGCCAGCGCGCAAGCCAGGTTACCCGCGGCATAGGCGCCGATCAGGCCCAGCAGGGCCGCGCGGCGCGGCAGGCGCGCGGTGGCCACCGCCAGGATCGGCGCGCCAACCACCACGCCCAGCGCGTAGCCGGTAACTAGCAGTCCGGCGCCGGGAATGCTGACGTGAAGGTCCCGGCTCAGCTCGGGCAGCAGGCCCATGATGACGAACTCGCTGGTGCCGATGGCAAAGGCGGCGAGTGCTAGGGCGAGGAGGGGGAGGGTCATCTGTTGCTTCCGCGTTGCGCAGGAGCTTGGGTGGAGATGCCGGGCTCGGCAAGATGCTGCACTGCAAACAGCCTGGCGGGGGGCACCGGGGAAAGCATGGGGCTCTGCCCCAAACCCCGTTGGGGCCTTGAGGCCCCAGACCCCCGTCTGTTTAGGATCGTAAACAAACAGGTTGGTATCACTGGCTAGACGTGTGGCCTCGCCAGAAAACCAGGGCTCCGCATGCTCAACCAATGACGTATGCCCGCTAAGGACCTTTGATTAAACACTTGAACAAATGGGTCTGGGACCTCGAGGCCCCGTCACGCGACTGCGTGCTGCGGACGAAGGGGTTTGGGGCAGAGCCCCATGCTTGCTGACGGATCAAGACTCCCCAGCAGCTACCGGCACTACCGCGTAGGCTTGGGCGGCGTCACGCTGTAGTCGTAAAAACCGCGCCCCGTCTTGCGGCCCAGCCAGCCGGCCTCGACGTATTTCACCAGCAGCGGGCACGGCCGGTACTTGGTGTCCGACAGGCCCTCGAGCAGCACCTGCATGATCGACAGGCAGGTGTCCAGGCCGATGAAATCGGCCAGCTCCAGCGGCCCCATCGGGTGGTTGCAGCCGAGCTTCAGGGCGCAGTCGATGCTGGTGATGGTGCCCACGCCCTCGTACAGCGTGTAGACCGCCTCGTTGATCATCGGCATCAGGATGCGGTTGGCCATGAAGCCGGGGAAGTCCTCCGACAGCGCCACCGTCTTGCCCAGCTTGGCGGCGAGTTCGGAGACGGCGGCGTAGGTGGCATCGTCTGTGGCGATGCCGCGGATCACCTCGACCAGCTTCATCACCGGTACCGGGTTGAAGAAGTGCATGCCGATGAAGCGGCCCGGCCGGTCGGTGGCCGCACCCAGGCGGGTGATGGAGATCGACGAGGTGTTGGTGGCCAGGATGCAGTCCGGCCCGACTTTGGTGATCACCTTGGCGAAGATGGCGCGCTTGACGTCCTCGCGCTCGGTCGCCGCCTCGATGACGATGTCGCAGGGTGCCAGGCCGGCCATGTCGTCGAGCGTGTGAAGACGGCCGAGCGCAATGCTGCGGTCTTCGGCGGTGATGGCGGCCTTGGCCACCTGGCGGTCCATGTTCTTGCCGATGGTGCCCACGGCACGCGCCACCGCGTCCGGCTTGGCATCGAACAGGCGCACGTCCAGTCCGGCCAAGGCAGCCACATGGGCAATGCCGTTGCCCATCTGGCCGGCGCCCACCACGCCGATGGTGCGGAGCATCGCGGTGCGGCCCTACGCCCGCTCCAGCTCCGCCTTGAGCTCAGGCAAAGCGGAGAACAGGTCGGCCACCAGGCCGTAGTCGGCAACCTGGAAGATCGGCGCGTCCTCGTCCTTGTTGATTGCCACGATCACCTTGCTGTCCTTCATGCCGGCCAGATGCTGGATGGCGCCGGAGATGCCGATGGCCATGTACAGTTCAGGTGCGACGATCTTGCCGGTCTGGCCCACCTGGTAGTCGTTGGGCACGTAACCGGCATCTACCGCAGCGCGCGAGGCGCCGACGGCGGCGCCTAGCTTGTCGGCGATAGGATCAAGCAGGTGGAAGTTCTCGCCGTTCTGCATGCCGCGGCCGCCGGACACCACCACGCGCGCTGCGGTGAGTTCAGGGCGCTCGCTCTTGGACAGCTCGGCACTGACGAAGCGCGAGGCGCCGGTGTTGCCGGCGTCGGCCGCGTCCTCGATGGTGGCGTTGCCGCCCTCGGCCGCCACGGGATCGAAGCTCGCGGCGCGCACGGTGATCACCTTGATCTTGTCGGAAGACCGCACGGTGGCCAGCGCGTTGCCGGCGTAGATCGGGCGCACGAAGGTGTCGGCGTCTTCCACACCGGCGATGTCGCTGATCGGCTGCACGTCCAGCAGGGCGGCCACGCGCGGCATCACGTTCTTGCCGGTGGCGGTGGAAGCGGAGAGCAGGTGCGTGTAGCCGGGCGCCAGGGCGACCAGGAGTGCCGCCAGCGGCTCGGCCAGCGCGTGCTCGTAGCCGGCAGCGTCCGCGCGCAGCACCTTTGTGACACCCGGCAGCTTGGCGGCAGCCTCGACGGCGGACCCTACGCCCTGGCCCACCACGAGAGCGTGCACCTCGCCCAGCTTGGCGGCGGCGGCCACCGCGCTGCGCGACGGCTGCTTCAGCTTGCCACCCTCGTGATCAATCAGGACCAGCACGCTCATCGTCAGATCACCTTGGCTTCGTTGCGCAACTTTTCCACCAGCTCGGCCACGCTGCCGACCTTCTTGCCCGCCACGCGCTTGGCAGGTTCGACCACCTTCAGCGTGGTCAGGCGCGGCGCGGGGTCAACCCCCAGATCGGCCGGCTTGACGGTCTCGATAGGCTTCTTGCGCGCCTTCATGATGTTCGGAAGGCTCGCGTAGCGCGGCTCGTTCAGGCGCAAATCAGCCGTTACGATCGCCGGCAGGGTGAGTGCCACCGTCTCCAGCCCGCCATCCACTTCGCGCGTCACGGTCGCCGTCTCGCCCTCGATGGTCAGCTTGCTGGCGAAGGTGCCTTGCGGCCAGCCCAGCAGGGCGGCCAGCATCTGACCGGTGGCGTTCATGTCGTCGTCGATCGCCTGCTTGCCCAGGATGATCAGCCCTGGCTGCTCCTTGGCGGCGATGGCCTTGAGCATCTTGGCCACCGCCAGCGGCTCGGGCGAGACGTCCGTCTCCACCAGGATGCCGCGGTCCGCACCCATCGCCAGCGCGGTGCGCAGCGTCTCCTGGCAGGCAGCGACGCCGATGGAGATGGCCACGATCTCGGTGGCGATGCCTTTCTCCTTAAGGCGGACAGCTTCCTCGATGGCGATCTCGTCGAACGGGTTCATGGCCATCTTCACGCCGGCCAGCTCCACGCCGCTCTGGTCGGCTTTCACCCGGACCTTCACGTTGTAGTCGACGACCCGCTTGACGGGGACAAGGAGCTTCATCTGCTGGTTCGATTCCCTCGGGTGTGGCGCTTTGCGACCGCAGATAAGGGGGGCATCTACGCAGTGTCAAACGCCGCCTCGGAGGGTAAGACGGCGCCTTCCTTACTCGCCCGACACGTGCACCCCCAGCAGGTGCGCCCGCTGGGCCACCGGCGCGCGCGCCACGTCGCCCAGCACCACCGGCTGTGTCGGGGCCATGGTCACCGTCAGCCGGTGAGGGTGGTCCAGGAAGGCGCTCACCTGTGTGGCGGCGTCCGGCTGGTCGGGCAGCATAACGCCCAGCGCAACCAGTGGGATGGCGAGCTGGCCGCGCACCAGCTCCGGCGTGCTGTGTTCTTGGACGGCCATCATCTTGAAGACTCGGTCCGTCAGGCTGACGTCGTCCCAGACTACGCTGGCGTGGTCCATCGTGGTGCCCATCAGCGCGCCCATGGTGGCGGCTACGCCGCCCGAAGCGGATTGCGGGGCCACGTAGCCTTCGAACGTACCAACCAGGTGCAAAGTCCCGAGGTCGTGCAGCGCCAGATCCTCGTGCAGCTCGATCTGACCGGGAGGCTGGCCGTGGCTGACCGCGGTGATGTCCGTGGTGATGGCGTTCATGCCGAAGGCAGCCAGGCTGGGTGCGGCCGAGGAAGGCACCACCGTCTCGCCCAGGCCGAGGGTGAAGGCCGTCACCACCACGCGGCCCTGCCTCTGGCCGTCCGGCGCAGCCTGCTGGGCGTGGATGCTGCGCATCGTGACGAGCGGCCCTTGCGGTACCTGCAGCGCCAGCCCGGTGGCGTCCCAGGCCGCGTAGGTGAGCCCCGCCAGCCGCGCGGGCGAAGGCCCCTGGCCCGCCGCCTGCAGCAAGCTGCGTGCGTCGGCGTCCTTCACCGAGATCTCGTCCAGGGTCACGTGAACCGGCTTGTGGCCCGGGCGTCCGGCGTCGATGGCCACGTTGGCGAGCAGCAAGGACGCCGTTTTGCCGGCATCGTAGCCGCTGGCCTTGGCCGAACCGACCGTCATCTTCACTCCCTGGGGCGCCCGCGCGGTGACGGACAGGCCGCGGGACTCCTCCCTGTCGAAAGCGAAGGCCTCGGCGGAAGCGGCCAGATAGCCGGGGGTGGCGCGGGCCTCGGGAGTGGGCGGGGTGGCGAAAGGATGGCCGCTGAGGCGATGCAGCGTCACCTGGTCGATGCTGATCTCGACGGGGGTAGCGCCAGGAAGGCTGCCATGCACGGTGCTGGCGACGGCCTCGCCGACCAGCAGCCGGCGGTCCGTCCAGGCGGGATGGCCTTGCGGGTAGGCGGCGGGGTCGAACACCTCGCGCAACGCCTGCCCGTTGGCGTTGGAGATCGCGACCTTGGCCGCAGTCCAGCGTGCGCCGTCGGCCTGGGCATACGCCACGTCGTGCAGGGTCAGCGTGCCGGTGAGAGGGTTGTAGTCCGTGGCGCCGTGGCGCAGCGCGGTCCCGGGGGGCAGGCTCGCCAGCACCTGGTCGATGGTCTGGTCGACCGTCTGGCCGGCTTGCTGGCGGGTGACGGCGCGCACGGCCAGCCCGCCGGCTACGATCAGCACGGCCGCACCGGCTCCCAGGAGAACGCTACGCTGCATGGTGGGCGGTTCCGGTTGTTGCGCGACCGACGGTAGTGCAGGCGGAGGAGGGCGGCAATCGGGAACGGAGGAGGCGAGTTCCGGAGGATGGCGCAGGCATGGGACTTCGGGGCAGAGCCCCATGCCTGCGCAACGGACGTGGAAGCCTGTTTACCAAGTCAGCGCGGCCGTTTGTGTCGTCGTCCGTTACGCTATCGGGAACCGCGGCTCTGGGATCTGCGTTCGACCGCCACTGTCAAGGTGGGCGGACCGCCACAAGCGCATCAAGTCCGTCCATGGCACCTCACGTTCAAGAAGGCTGGTTACATGAAGATCACCACGGGGCTCTGTGCGCTCGCCCTTATCGTGGCCGCTGGCGGCGCCCAGGCGCAGACGGCGTCCGAGACGACCACCACCCAGCAATCCACCATGGCGCCGGCATCCATGGCTCCCGCGCCAGGCACCCTGAGCACAACCAGGGAGAGCCACGCCTCGGACGGCTACGGCAACCGGACGGACCAAAAGTCCAGCAGCTACCGCAGCGGGGACGGCGTCGCCGCCGACAGCTCGAGCACGACCTCGACCAGCGTGCCACCGCCACCGCCTCCGCCGGTGAGCACCACCACGACAAGCTCATCGTCCTCGACCACCACACAGCCGAACTGAGAGGCCGCCGATGACCACCTTCTCCGCCGCCGCGCGACTGCTGCTGACCGCCGGCGTGCTGTCGGGCACCGCGTTGCTCGCTGCCTGCGGCGACGACGCGCCTGCGGTGACCACCGTTAGTGAGCATAGTTCATCGACGACCACGACAGGCGCCGCCCCGCTGAACCAGCCTCCGTCGACCACCACGACAACGACGACCCACTCGTCCAGCACCACGCCCTAAACCGGACCGAAGATGTCAGGGCGGATCGGCCGACCATGTTCCGACCGCACGCTGCCCCGACGGCCCGCTTTATCCACAACCAAAGAGGATGACGATGAAGTTTCTGCTGAGCCTTACCGCCCTGACCCTGATCCTGGCCGCCGGCAGCGCCGCGGCGCAGAGCGCGTCCGACACGACGACGCAGACCAGCGTGCCCGCCCCCGGCACGCTGGCCACCACGCACGAGAGCCACGCCGTAGACGCCTACGGCAACCGGACGGACTCGCGCGCCACCAGCTACAGCAACGGCACCGGCGTGGCGCGCGACAGCACCACCACCACGACCACCGTGGCGCCGCCACCGCCGCCGCCGGTCAGCACCACCACTTCGAGTAGCACGACGACGACAACGACGGCGCCGAATTGAGGCTTGGCGAAAGCAAGGCAGGCAAGCGGTTCTGTTTAAAAAAGAACCAAAAACTTTTAATCACTTGTCGGGTGCTGGCGGACAGGCGCGCACCCAACGAGTGAAAGTTTTTGGTAGTGTCTCACTTTGAAATCTGGGCATTGCGCCGCCGCTGCGGCCCGCCGATCACGTAGTCAAGCAGACGAGCAAAAAACCAGATCGGGACCGCTGCACACGCGCCGATTACCGGCCAGACCTCAATGTAATCGAGTGCGGCGGCACCAACCGTGTAGGGGTAGCCGACCGGATAGTCCGCCCAATGTTCAACGACGATTGGCAATCCAATCACGGTTACTAGCACGAGAACCGCCACCCCAAGCCGTTCCGGCCAAGCTAGCCCCCTTAATCCTACTGCCATCCGGCGGCCCAGTGTGGTTCAGACATCACGTTTATGAGAAAATGCGAGGAGTTCTTAACGTTACCGCCCACACTACTCGGGTGGTAACGTCGGCTCTCGAGTTTCGCAAGCCCCCTGGGTTGCGAAACCGCCGCTCACTCATTCATAGAAACTCACATCGGAATGTGATATTGTCGCCCGCCAGCATATCGCGGGCGATTCCGGCAAGGGGAACAAGATGGCAACTGGACCACGGGGCGAAAAAAGGCCGGCTGACGTGATAGGAGCCGCAATCATGGTCGGGCGGATCGCCACTGGCGAGGTTGAGGAAGTAACCCGTGAACCCTCTGGAAAGGTCCGGAGCGGTGTAGCTGGCGCGAAGGCGCGGTTAGAGAAGATGAGCAAGGAGGACCGCTCTGCGGTAGCCCGGAAGGCTGCTGCGGCGCGTTGGGGATAGTGGCTATGGATGATAATTCGCCGATACGGTTCACACTGAACAAAGTGCGGTCCGTTCAGGCTATAGACTTTTTGTCTCAAGTTTGGCCAGGCATAACCCAATACTATGTTTGTAAATCGTTTTTCTTTGCTGATCGGGAGCACCTGTTAGATTGGGGAACTGTGATCTCCGGTGATCGGTACTCCGCTTTAGAACACGGCCCCGTTCCCTCTCGTATATACGACCTGCTAAAGCCACACAGTTCTGAGGACCCGGACTGGATAGCGTATTTGGCAAGCCGGGTCCGCATCGGGCAAGATAATAACTTGCGACGTGTTTTCTCAAACGGTGGCAATGATTTGAGTAACTTGTCCGGTTCTCACAAAGAATATTTGGAGATGTGGGTCAAAAAGCTTCGGCCAATGTCTTTTGGCGCCGTCGCAGACCTCGCGCACGAAGATCGCGCTTGGAAGATAGCTTGGGCAAAATATGGACAGTCTGTAGATATGGATTTGTCCCACTGGATTGATGAACATGATCCTAGCCGCGAGCGTATGCTGGATGCCATGACAGAGGCTGCTCTTTTTGCCCATTGATGGCTTGAACCGGTGGGACGTTCTTCACGTATTTTGCCCCGATTGCCGGCAGCCTCACCACAAATATTGTATCTGCTTGAGTGCAGATGCAGAACTGTTTTTGTTTATAAACAGCGATCCTCCGACTTTCCGAAAAGCCCGGAACGTAGCAGTAGAAGTCGCACCGTTTGAATATGCATTACCAAGAACTTCTTTTATAGATACAACAAAACTGGAACGCTTCCCAGATAATAGAGCGCACCTTGCTTTTGCCGATGTCGCTTGTCGTCGCGCCCCTATCCCGCCCTTTCTTCGTGACAGAATTTGTGTTGCCGCTAGGTCTCACAACACACTCACAGAAATTGAACTGACTTTTTTCGAACCATAGTGAAATTTATGCTTGCTAAGGCCGATTAGCTAAGCCATAACAATGGCATGGCCAACAAGCTTCCCCTCGCCACCCGCGTCCAAATCCTTTCCATGCTCTGCGAAGGCAGTTCGATGCGCTCCATCAGCCGCGTGGCTGATGTCAGCATCAACACGGTCGCCAAGCTGCTGGCCGAGGCAGGCGAGGCCTGCATCGCCCACCACGACAATACGGTACGCGGTGTGCAGTCCAAGCGAGTCCAGTGCGACGAAATCTGGAGCTTCGTTTACGCCAAGAAGCGGAACGTAGAGACGGCCAAAGCTGCCCCGGAAGGCGCTGGCGACGCCTGGACGTGGACCGCTATCGACGCGGACAGCAAGCTCATCGTGTCCTACCTAGTCGGCAAGCGGGATGCGGAGTGCGCCAACGTGTTCATGCACGACGTAGCGGACCGCCTCACCAACCGCGTGCAGCTCACCACGGACGCCCACAAGGCCTACCTGGACGCCATTGAGAGCGCGTTCGGGGGCGATATCGACTACGCCAAGCTGGTCAAGCTCTATGGCGACGCGCCCGGCGCTGGCCGCTACAGCCCCGGCATCTGCACCGGCGCTCGCAAAGAGCGGGTTATGGGCAGCCCCGACAAGGCCCATGTCTCAACGTCCTACGTAGAGCGGCAGAACCTCACCATGCGCATGTCCATGCGCCGGTTTACCCGCTTGACCAACGCCTTCAGCAAAAAGGCCGAGAGCCACGAACACGCCATTGCGCTCTACTTCACGTTTTACAACTTCGTCCGTATGCACAAAACTCTGAAGTGCAGCCCGGCAATGGCGGCGGGCATCAGCAAGACGCTGTGGAGCATGGAAGACATTGTGGCGCTGATCGACGCGCGAGCCGAGAAGCCGAAGGCGCGCGGCGCTTACAAGCCCCGCACGCCAAAGGAAGTGAAGAATTCAAACTGAGACACTACCAAGTTTTTTGCTTCTTTTTTTCAAAAAAGAAGGCCTTGCTTGCTTTTTCCTCCGCCTAGGTTAGTAAGTCACTACTTACTTACATCTTCCGCTCTCGGGGGGTGGCCTTCGCGGGCCGCCTTTTTTGGCTTGGACACACAGGACACCCTGCTTAACCACACTGGCCTGGAAGGCCGCATCGCCGCCAGCATCGGACCCACCCTCGCAGGCATGGGGTTCGAGCTGGTGCGCGTGGCCGTACTGGGTCGTGAAAAGCCTACCGTGCAGGTCATGGCGGACCGCGCCGACGGCACGCTGATCCGCGTGGAGGATTGCGAGGCGATCAGTCACGCCGTGGGCGCCGTGCTGGACGTGGATGACCCGATTCCCGGCGAGTGGACGCTTGAAGTGAGTTCGGCCGGCATCGACAGGCCGCTCACCCGGCCCAAGGACTGGAACCGCTTCTCCGGCCACCTCGCGCGCGCTGAGACGCACATGCCGGTCGCCGGGCGCAAGCGGTTCTCCGGCGTGGTGCTGGGCGCGGACGACACCCACGGCCGCCTGCGCCTGGAAGACGGCACCGAAGTGGCCTTGCCGCTGGGCGACATCCGCAAGGCGCGGTTGGTCCTGACCGACGAGCTGATCGCCGCCTCCGCGCCCGTGAAAACCGAAAACTGACATCTGGGAACCGAGTCCATGGACACCGCCGTCGCCCGTCCCGAACTGCTCCTTGTCGCCGACGCGGTCGCCCGAGAGAAGTCGATCGACCGCGAGGAGGTGCTCGAGGCCATGGAGCAGGCCATCCAGAAGGCCGGCCGCGCCAAATACGGACACGAGAAAGACATCCGCGCCACCATCGACCGCCGCACTGGCGATGTGCGCCTGTCCCGCTGGACCGAGCTGGTCACTACGGTGGAGAACGAGGAGACGCAGATCCCCGTCCATATCGCCAAGAAGTTCCGCCCCGACCTCGACCTCGGCCAGTTCATCGTGGACCCGCTGCCGCCGATCGATTTCGGCCGCATCGCGGCACAGACCGCCAAGCAGGTGATCGTGCAGCGCGTGCGCGAATACGAGCGCCGCCGCCAGTTCGACGAGTTCAAGGACCGCGTAGGCGAGATCATCAACGGCGTGGTCAAGCGCACCGAGTACGGCAACCTCATGGTCGACCTCGGCAAGTCCGAGGCGCTGCTGCGCCGCGACGAGCTGATCCCGCGCGAGAGCTTCCGCAACGGCGACCGGGTGCGCGCCTACATCTATGACGTGCGCGAGGAGATACGCGGCCCGCAGATCTTCCTCTCCCGCACCCACCCCGCCTTCCTGGCCAAATTGTTCGCCCAGGAAGTGCCGGAGATCTACGACGGCATCATCGAGATCAAGGCGGTGGCGCGCGACCCCGGCAGCCGCGCCAAGATGGCGGTGATCAGCCGCGACAACTCGATCGACCCCGTGGGCGCCTGCGTCGGCATGCGCGGCAGCCGCGTGCAGGCCGTGGTGCAGGAGCTGCAGGGCGAGAAGATCGATATCATCCCGTGGAGCCCGCAATCGGCCACCTTCGTGGTCAACGCGCTGGCGCCGGCCGAAGTCACCAAGGTGGTGATGGACGAGGACGCCGGGCGCGTCGAAGTGGTGGTGCCCGACGAGCAGCTGAGCCTGGCGATCGGCCGCCGCGGCCAGAACGTGCGCCTGGCCAGCCAGCTGACCCGCTGGGACATCGACATCCTGACCGAGGCCGAGGAGAGCGAGCGCCGTCAGGAGGAGTTCCGCCGCCGCACCGGCCTGTTCGTCGAGGCGCTGGACGTGGACGACGTGATTGCCGGCCTGCTGGTGACCGAGGGCTTCAACTCGATCGAGGAGCTGGCCTTCGTCGACCGCGACGAGCTGGCCGAGATCGAGGGCTTCGACGAGACGGTGGCCGAGGAGCTCATCCGCCGCGCCGAGCAGTTCCTGGTGCAGCGCGACGAAGGGCTGACGGAGAAGCGCGTCGAACTGGGCGTAACCGACGAGGTGGCCGCTTTCGAGCTTTTCACGCCGCAGATGCTGGTGACGCTCGGCGAGAAGGGCGTGAAGACGCTGGACGACCTGGCCGACCTGGCCGGCGACGAGCTGGTGGAGATACTTGGTGCCGAGCTGGTGGACGAGGCGACTGCCAACGAGGTGATCATGGCCGCCCGCGCCCATTGGTTCGCCGAAGACGGCGAGGCCGCCCCTTTCGCAACGGAGCCGGACGTTGGTGCCGAGGCGGAGACCGAAGACGTCGGGGAGGCTTCAAACGGCTGACCCGGCACACCATGTGGGTGAGATAGCCGGCCCACCCGACGTGGAGGCCGGCGACGACCCTGAACGCGGTCCGCAGCGCCGCTGCATCGTTACCCGCACCCAGGGCGAACGCCGACGGATGATACGTTTCGTGCTCGGGCCGGACAGGCAGGTCGTGCCTGACCTGGCGGCGAGGTTGCCGGGACGGGGTTTTTGGTTGAGCGCGCGTGCCGATGTGCTAGAAGCCGCACGTGCCAAGGGCGCCTTTGCTCGTGCGGCCCGTGGCCCGGTCTCTGTGCCTGCCGATCTGAATGGCGTCCTGCAAGCCCAGCTTGCCAGGCGTATATCCGATCACTTGGGCCTGGCACGCCGGGCGGGACAGGCCGTGGCGGGTTTCGCCAAGGCACGCGAGTGGGTGCAGGCCGGTTCGGCCGGCCTAGTGGTGCAGGCCAGCGACGGCAGCGAGGACGAACGCCGCCGCCTGCTGTCGGGGGCAGGCCACCTGGCGGTGATCTGGCCGCTGGATACCGCAGGCCTGGGCGTGGTTTTCGGGCGTGACCAGGTGGTGCACGCGGCGGTGGCGCAAGGCCGTCTGGCCGAAGCGTTGATGAACGAGGTTCTACGCCTGTCGGGGCTTTCCGGGCAGGTGATGTGCAAGCAGGCAGGTGAATGAGCGAAACCAACGAACGCGCCGCTGACCGTGACGCCGGAGCCGAGGGTGGGCAGGACGCAGGCGAGGCCAAGGTCCGCCTGTCGTTGCGGCCGGCCGGCCGGCTGGAGCTGGGCCGTACCGTCGATGCAGGGTCGGTCAAGCAGAGCTTTTCGCACGGCCGCACCAAGGTGGTGCAGGTGGAGGTGCGCAAGACCCGCACCGGCGCGCCCAAGCCCGCCTACCCGGCCACTCCGCAGCCGCCGCTGCCCGCCAATTTGGGCGCGCCTAACCGTCCGGCGGCGCCGGCGGTGACCGCCACGGCAGCCGCGGCGGCCACTGCCGGTGTTGCCAAGCCCGGCACCCCCGCCCCGCCCGCCCGCCCGGCCGGCCCTGCCCGCCCGGGCATGGGTGGCCGTGCGCTCACGCCCAACGAGCTGGCGGTGCGGCAGCGCGTGCTGCTCGAGCAGCAGAAGGTGCTGCAAGAACAGGCGCGCGAGAACGCCAAGCGCGAGGCCGAGCGCCGTGAGCAGGAGAAGATCTCCATCCTCTCGGCCGCCGAGGAAGCGCGTCGGCGAGAGGAAGACCAACGCCGCCAGGCCGAGGACGACCAGCGCCGCGCGATCGCCGAACAGGCCCGCGCTCGCGAGGCAGCCTCCGAAGCGCCAGCCCAGGACGGCGCCGCGCCGGCCGCCGAGGCCGCGCCCGCCGCGCCGACACGCCCCGGCGCCGCCCGCACCCCGCTGCCCGGCCGTCCGGCGGTCCCGGCCGCCCCCGGCTCGCCCACCGAGACGCTGCGCCTGCGCACCGGCCGTGAGGAGGAAGAGGAAGCCCGTGGTGTGGTCCGACGCCCCGGCAGCCCGATCGCGCCGCGCAAGGTGCTCACCCCCGTGGTCGCCAAGAAGGGCCCAGGCGAGGGCCGTCGTGCCGGCCGCATCGACGTGCAGGCCGCTATGGAAGGCGAGGACGAGAAGACCCGCAGCCTGGCCAGCGTACGACGCCAGCGCGAGCGCGAGCGTCGCCAGGCAGAGCTCGCAGCGCTGCGTGCCGACCAGGTGCGCGTGGTGCGCGACGTGGTGCTGCCCGACGCGATCACCGTTCAGGAACTGGCCAACCGCATGGCCGCCCGTGCCGTGGACGTGGTCAAGACCCTGATGCGGCTGGGCGTGATGGCGACCATCACCCAGGTGCTCGACAGCGACACCGCCGAGCTGGTGGTCCAGGAGTTCGGCCACCGCGTGCGCCGCGTCAGCGAAAGCGACGTGGAGACCGCCATCGAAGGCGAGATCGACGAGGACACCGACCTGGTGCCGCGCGCCCCGGTGGTGACCATCATGGGCCACGTGGACCACGGCAAGACCAGCCTGCTCGACGCGCTGCGCGCCACAGACGTGGCCGCCGGCGAGGCGGGCGGCATCACCCAGCACATCGGCGCCTACCAGGTGACCCTGCCTTCGGGCAGCCGCATCACCTTCATCGACACGCCTGGCCACGAGGCCTTCACGTCGATGCGTGCCCGTGGTGCCTCGGTGACCGACATCGTGGTGCTGGTGGTGGCCAGCGACGACGGCGTGATGCCGCAGACCATCGAGGCGATCAAGCACGCCAAGGCTGCCCACGCGCCGATCATCGTTGCCATCAACAAGATGGACAAGGCTGACGCCAACCCCACCCGCGTGCGCCAGGAGCTGCTGAGCCACGAGATCGTGGTGGAAGACATGGGCGGTGACACCCAGGACGTGGAAGTCTCGGCCACTAAGAAGACCAACCTCGACAAGCTTGAAGAGGCCATCCTGCTGCAGGCCGAGGTGCTGGAGCTGCGCGCCAACCCGGACCGGCTCGCCGAAGGCAGCGTGATCGAAAGCCGGCTGGATCGCGGGCGGGGCCCTGTGGCCACCATCCTGGTGCAGAACGGCACGCTCAAGCAGGGCGACATCGTGGTGTGCGGCGCCGAGTGGGGCCGCGTGCGCGCCATGCTGGACGACAAGAACCGCGCCATCAAGCTGGCAGGCCCGTCCACTCCCGTGGAGATCCTCGGCCTGGGCGGCGTGCCCTCGGCCGGCGAGCCGTTCATCGTGGTCGAGGACGAGCAGCGTGCCCGCGAGGTGAGCGAGTTCCGCACCCGCAAGCTGCGCGACAAGGCCGCCGCGGGTGCGACCGCCGCCCGCGGCACGCTGGAGCAGATGCTGACACGCATCGCCGCCGGCGCGCAGAAGGAGGTGGCCCTGGTGATCAAGGCCGATGTGCAGGGCAGCGCGGAGGCCATCCAGGCGACTGTGCTGAAGCTGGAGCACGAGGAGGTGAAGGTGCGCGTGCTCAACAGCACCGTGGGCCAGATCACCGAGGGCGACGTGCAGCTCGCCAAGGCGAGCCACGCGATGATCGTGGGCTTCAACGTGCGCGCCAGCAGCCAGGCCCGCGAGCTGGCCCAGCGGGACGGCGTGGAGATCCGCTACTACTCGATCATCTACCAGGTGGCCGACGACATTACGCAGCTGGTCAAGGGCAAGATCTCGCCGAAATACCGCGAGAACTTCCTGGGCTACGCCGAGATCCGCAAGGTGTTCGACATCACCAAGACGGGCAAGGTGGCTGGCTGCATGATCACCGAGGGGCTGGTCAAGCGCGGCTGCGGCGTGCGCCTGCTGCGCGAGGGCGTGGTGATCCACCAGGGCGAGCTGAGCCAGCTCAAGCGTTTCAAGGACGACGTGCGCGAGGTGGCGCGCGGCTACGAGTGCGGGCTGTCCTTCGCAGGCTACAACGACCTGCGCGAGGGTGACATCGTGGAGTGCTACGAAAGCGAGCTGGTCCCGGCTTGAAGCTGACGCGCAAGGATGGGCGGGCGGAGAAGGCAGCCGCCCCGCCCCGCTTGTCCAAGACCGCCAGCCGCAAGGCCGGCCCCAAGCCGCCCTCCCAGCGCCAGCTCCGCGTAGCCGAGGAGGTGCGCCACGTCCTCTCCGGCATCTTCTCCCGCCAGGAGTTCCGCGATCCGGACCTAGCCGACGTGCTGGTCACGGTCACCGAAGTTCGTATGTCGCCAGACCTCAAGCACGCTACGGCGTTCGTGACCCGGCTGGGACGCACGGACATCGAGGCCAAGCTGCCGGCGCTGAAGCGGGCGGCGCCGTTCTTCCGCGCCCAACTCGCCCACGAGATGCGCCTGCGCGTAGCTCCGGATGTGTCGTTCCAGGCGGACACCGCGCTGGAATATGCTATGCACATCAACCAGCTGCTACGCGCGCCCGAGGTGGTGCAGGATCTGGAGCGGGACGAGGGATAGGGTTCGCCGGCTAGTCCTGTGGTGTTGACTTTGGTTTAGACACGATGGGCATGATCGACGCTCATGCGCAGACTAGCACGGAGCGGCGCTGTTCGAAGAACGTAAGGCAAGCAGTTCTTTTTTGAAAAAAAGAACCAGAAAACTTTTGTCCCTGGAGTTACATCCCGGTGACGAGCGCGGCGGTCTTTTTGGTCCGCTTCTGGTTTACTCGGGCAATGGCTTACTTCGGTATCGTGTTGTTGTGCAGCCCTCTCGCACTCGCTGGAACGGAGGCAAACCTGACGCCGCCCCGTAATCTGATGAACAGAATGGGTCGGCGCTCCAGGCTCACAGCTTGCGGCATCGCCGGTAACAGATTTTAGCGGATCTCGTAATAAGTGGCCTCATACTCCGCATATGCTGGGTTGCGTTGCTGATCAGGCTAAATGCTTTCCTGCAAACCAATCACCCTTGGGAAGAGTGCTCGCAACCACGTCTAAAACCTGTTTGTCCAGCGACCCTAAACAGATGGGGGTCTGGGGCCTCGAGGCCCCAGCGGGGTTTGGGGCAGAGCCCCATGCTTGATTCCTACTCAGCGCGTCGACAGTAAAACTAAATTTGCTCTCAACAAGGCACGACTTGCTTCCCGATCTCGCTAGCGTGGCGGGCCACCCCGTGTTCCGTGGGTTCGAATCGCCCATCCGCCCGCGTGCGCGCAAACCCGTCGCCCTCCAGCCGCTCCAGGCAGGGCCCGTCCTTCAGCCCGGCAGGGCGGCCGGTAGCACCCGCCAGGATCAGCCGGTGCAGGGCAGAGCGGCAGCAGGTCTCGAGGTAGGGCTCATTCCACATCGCCCGACTCTCGGGCCTGGCTGCGAGCGGCGCAAGCCTTGAACTGGCCGCGCATACCCGGCAGGACAGCGCCACGATGAACATGGCCACGCTCGCCTCCACGCTGATGCCCGCAGTACGCCTGGTCGATGCCGAGCGCGCCCATGGCTGGGCGCTGCGTGCGCTGCAGGCCGGCCTGGCCGGCCAGGCGCCCGGGCCCGACGACCCCGCGTTGGAGATCCGCGCCATGGGCTTGGTCTTCCCCAACCCGGTCGGCCTGGCCGCGGGGTTCGACAAGAACGCGGTGGCTGTCGCCCCCCTGCTGCGGCTGGGCTTCGGCTGCGTGGAGGCAGGCACCGTCACTCCGCTATCTCAGGCAGGCAACCACCGGCCGCGCCTGTTCCGCCTGCCGCAGCACCGCGCGGTGATCAACCGGCTAGGCTTCAACAACGAGGGGCTGGACGCCTACCTGGCGCGGTTGCGGGCGCTGGGCCCGCGAACCGGCCGCTTCGGCGCCAACGTCGGCATCAACAAGACGGGTGCCGACCCGGAGAGGGACTACCCGGCCCTGGTGGCCGCGGTGACGCCCTACGCGGATTACGTCACCATCAACGTCTCGTCGCCGAACACGCCGGGGCTGCGGGACCTGCAGGGCGAGGTCCGGCTGCGCGCCATTCTGCAGGCCATCGCCGCGCGCGTGAAGGTGCACCCGCCGCTGCTGGTGAAGGTGGCGCCGGACCTGAGCGAGGACGGGCTGGCCGCCGTGGTGGAGACGGCGGTGGCGTGCGGCGCGGCGGGGCTGATCCTCACCAACACCACCACCAGCCGCCCTGCGGGGCTGGACGGGCTGAACGCGTTGCAGGTGGGCGGCCTGTCCGGCGCGCCGCTGTTCGCCAAGTCCACCGCCATGCTGCGCCTGGCCGCGCGCGCCTCGGCCGGCCGCCTTACGCTGGTCGGCTGCGGCGGCATCCGCACCGGCGCGGACGTGCTTGAGAAGATGCTGGCCGGCGCCAGCCTGGTGCAGCTCTACACCGAGTTCGCCTATGCCGGCCCTGGCTTAGTAGCCCGCCTGAAAGCCGAGCTGCTGGCCGCCCTAGCCCAGCGCGGCTTTGCTCGGGCCGCGGACGCCATAGGTGCAGGGCTGTGATCCCGCGCATCGCCGGCTTGGCCGAGATCGCGGCCGGGTATGACGGCTTCATCGTCGACCTTTGGGGCGTTGTGCATGACGGCGTGCGCCCCTACCCCGCGGCCCTCGAGGCGCTGGCCCGCCTGGCGCCGAGGCCGGTGCTGCTGCTCTCCAACGCCCCGCGCCGCGCAGCCTCGGCGCAAGCCATGCTGCGCCGCATGGGCGTGGCGGACGGCCTTTACACCGCCATCCTGACCAGCGGCGAGGCTACCTGGTTCGCCTTGCGGGACCGCACGGATCCCTGGTTCGCCCGCCTCGGCCGCCGCGTCTATCATCTGGGCCCGCAGCGCGACCGCAACGTGCTGGAAGGCCTGGACCTCACCATCACGGCCAGGCCGGAGCAGGCCGATTTCGTAGTTAACACTGGCCCGGACGACGACATGAACGACCCCGGCACGCTGGAGACCTTCGTGCCGGAGCTGGACTCCTGCCTGGCCGCGGGCCTGCCGATGATCTGCGCCAATCCGGACCTGGTGGTGATGCGCGACGGCGTGCGCATCCTGTGCGCCGGCAGCCTGGCCAACCACTACGCGGCGGCCGGCGGCGACGTGGTGAGCCTGGGCAAGCCCGCGCCGGCCATCTACGTTCGCGCGCTGGAGATCCTCGCCCTGCCGCCCGGGCGGGTGCTGGCGATCGGCGACTCGCTACACACGGACATCGGCGGTGCCGCCGCCGCTGGCATCGACAGCCTGTGGGTGCTGGGCGGCATACATGCAACGGCGCTAGCCGGTGACGACGCGCTCGCGCAGGCCGAAGCTGCGGCGCAGGGACTAACGCCCGTAGCGATGACGGAGAAGCTGGCGTGGTAGGCTGCTCCCGCCCTGCATGCGACAGCACGAACAAAAGTCTTTTGCTTCTTTTTTTCAAAAAAGAAGGCCTTCCTTTCTTCCCAGTCGAGGAACCCGCATGCCAGAACTGACGCTCGACGAAGCCGTAGCAGACGGCCGAATTTCCGGCACCTACGATCAGGCGTTCGCAGGCGTTGCCGAAGCGTTCCGCGCCAACTTCGCCGAGTGCAGGGAAGTGGGCGCCAGCGTCTGCGTCACGCATCACGGGCGTCCCGTCGTGGACCTCTGGGGCGGCGTGGCTGATCCCAAGACGGGCCGCGCTTGGGAGCGCGACACCCTCGGCATCGTATTCTCCTGCACGAAGGGCGCCACCGCCATTTGCGCCCACATGCTGGCCGACCAAGGCAAGCTCGCGCTATACGAGGACGTGGCTAAGCTGTGGCCGGCCTTCGCCCAGGGCGGCAAGGGCGGCACCACCACGGCGATGATGCTGGGCCACACCTCGCCTGTGCCGCACGTGCGCGCGCCCATAAAGGCCGGCGGCATGATGGATTTCGACTACATGGTGGAGCTGCTGGCCAACGAGCCGGCGTTCTGGGAGCCGGGCACCCGCCAGGGCTACCACGGCACCACCTTCGCCTGGACGGTGGGCAACATGGTGCGCCTGGCCGCCGGCCAGCCTCTGGGCGCGTTCTTCGCCGAGCAGGTGGCGGGCCCGCTCGGGCTGGACTTCTGGATCGGCCTGCCGGAGGCCGAGGAGTCCCGTGTGGCGCCGATGATCGGCAGCGACCCCGCCGAAGCCGACCTCGGCTCGCGCTTCCTCAAGGCACTGTTGTCCGAGCCGGGCAGCCTGCCTCAGCTTTTCGTAACCAACACGGGCGGTGCCGACTACAACACGCGCGCGATGCACGCGGCCGAGATGGGCAGCGCCAACGGCATCACCAACGCGCGCGGCCTGGCGGGCCTGTATGCCGGGCTGGTGGCGGGCAAGCTGGTGGGCCAGGAGACGCTGGAGCGCATGGGCCGCTGTTCGGCCGCCACCCACAGGGATGCCACGCTGATGCAGCCGATGCGCTTCGCCATGGGCTTCATGGTGAGCACCGACAACCGGCAGGCCGGCGGCGACAGCCTGCTCGTCGGCGAGCAGGCCTTCGGCCACGTAGGCATGGGCGGCAGCCTGGGCTTTGCCGACCCCGCCAGAGGCCTGGCGTTCGGCTACACGATGAACCGGATGGGCCCCGGGATTCTGATGAACGCGCGCGGGCAGAGCCTGGTGGATGCGGCCTACCTGGCGGCCGGTGCGCGGTCCAGCGCGAGCGGGGCTTGGAGGTAAGTCGAGCGTTGCATGCAGGGCACAGTCACAACAGCATCAACTCCGCCGGACAAAGGACGTGGACGGCAGGATTAAGCTTTGTCTCTACTAAGCACGCTCGACCACCCTCCATCCTGGCGCAAGAACCATCGCGGAGATCGCTGAACAGCCCAGGTCAGCGGCTTCTCGACTGATCCATGAATCAGTAGTCCAAACACAGACACGACAACAACCGAGACAAGCGAGCTGACCATCGTGTTTTGACCGTTCAGAAGGTGAGTTATCGTTCTCAATGTGAACGGATAGAACAAGTATACCGAGAACGAAGCATTGCCGAGCATGAGTGCGATACGAATACGCACCACAGTTTTTTGGGCTTCAAACGATACAGCGCCCAGCACGATGAAGGCGCTCGGGATGCCCCAAAGTATCACGCGGCTGTCCTCAGGCAGGCTGCGAGGTGCCGTCAGGCCGAACCACAGGCACCCCGCTACAATTGACGCTATGGAAAACGCAACAGTAAGGTGCACGCCTTTGAGCCGCATCTCCGCGATGGCAATACCTGCCACGAACTCGAGGGCGATCGGGTTCGTGTAAGTCAGGAAAACCGGATTATCAGAGTGAAACAGATAATGCGCCAGGCTCGCGGCAACGATTGTCAGTCCGACGAGACCACCGCCAATCCGCCTCGGCAGCGTCAGTGAAATGCCGATGACCAAGTAGAAGACCATCTCGTAATTCAGTGTCCAACCTTGGACCAAAACTGGCCATATCCGGTTTGCCTCGCCTTTGTAGGGAATGAACAATCCGGATTTCACGATTGCAGCCAAATCGGCATGTTGGTGAACAGCCATCGCAACAGTCGCGATCCAATACAGCGGCACCACCCGTACGAGCCTGTGCCAGTAGAAAAGGCCCAAGCTGACCGGCTTGGCGGTGACCGTCCACATGATGAAGCCGGAGATGACAAAGAAGACGTCAACACCGGCTTGGCCGATGAGCGCCGCTGGCAGGACGTGGGATTCAACAACTGCCAACGCGGCAAGCGCTCTTAGATACTGGATGGAAAGCAGCGTCTTCCCCAGCGGTCGCTCTGCCCCTCCAGCGCCGAAGGAGATCTGCAAGGATGGAGGGTGCCTCTCAGGTTCAAAGCTTTGAACCTGAGAGGCACCCACATGACGCTTCCGAATATGAATCGATAGATCCTGGGTTAGTCACCAGCTGGACTGGCTAAGCAACGGGTTATGCAACGAATGAGTATTGCCTAACTTTTCTCGTCTGCCAAGCGACTTCCTCCCGACATGCAGGTCAGGTGGGCGCCGACGATAGCCCGAGCAATGGATCGTTTCAGCCGCCTAGCAGGCCACGCCGCGGACCCCGCCTAAATTAAAGTCGAATCAAGACGAACTACGGAGAAGACGTCACCGCTGGTGCTAAGGCAGGCAGCCGCGCTCCGGGGTGCCCCGGGTTGCGGAACCGCAACTCACAACACGGCGTGCCCTCCGTCTCGTCCGGCCCCAGCAATTCCAGGCGGGAGGCACAGGTCACCGCCACCACGGCACGGGCCTCCGGCTTGGTCATGAAGTGCCTGGCCTCGGCTTCCAGCCGCAACTGCGCCCGCAAGGCGTGCCACTCCAGCCGGTCGGTATCCTCTATGAACATCGCCAGGATTCCCGGACGCGTGCCGGTCAGGCGCCTGGGCGCGATCTCGGCCATGCGGCGGTGCACGGCGGCGGCTACCTCGTCCTCCCGGCCCGCGCGTGCGGCCATCACGAACACGCCGCCGGCGCCGGCCGAGGTGACCGCCAAATGCGCCTCGGGCCCGAACTCGCGACGCAGCCGTGGCATCAGCCCGGTCTCGGTGCCGCCGCGGTCGCCCATCTGGGCGGCCGCCAGCATCAGCGGGTCCAGCCGCAGCACAGCCGCCTCGTCGTGGTCCGCGCGGCGCTGCTCGGTCAGCATCTGGGTGATGCGCCGGTGCAGCTCGGCCATCGGCGGGGCACCCTCGCCCGACTCGTCCTTCAGGCCGCGCGGCAGGGTCATCTTCAGCAGGTAGCGGCCCGGATGGGCGGCCAGCCAGCTCTGCAGGTCGGGGTCCACCCGGTCCATCAGCTGCGACCATGCGCGCCGGTGCAGGTCGCGCCCCGTCTCGGCCGAGATCACCTCGCAGGCGACTTCCGCCTCGTGGCCCTGCCTGTGCAGCAACAGGTCGAACGGCGCGCCTTCGTCCAAGCCCTCGAATCCCACCTGGAAGCCGCGCTGGCGCTGCAGGCAGGCGGTGCGCATCGTGTGGAACAGCGCGATCAGGTTGCCGGGCCCGCACATGGAGTTCGCCAGCATGACGTCCAGCCGCACCCGGCCGGCCCGGGTCAGCCGTCCGGCCACGTCGACAACCTCGGCGGACAGACACGCGATGCGGCGCTCTAGCGCGGTGAGCGGCGCGTTGCGGCCAGGGCGTCGCACGCGCTCCACCGTCAGCTCCAAAGCGTGCAGCTGGCTGCGCGCGCGGCCGCCGTAGCTGGCCACGCAGCCCCGTTTCAGCTCCACCATCCGCGCTTGCCACACACGCCGACCGATAAGATCGACAAGAGCGTTCAGGGCCTCGGAGCTGTCTATCGCCGCCTGGTTGTTCATGCACATGTATAGTGGGGAACGACCGCACCCGGATCATACCCACGTTTAGGTGACCTTAAAGTTTTCCATAAGAATTGTACATGGGATCAGGCCCCGCACTGGGCGCGGTGGCGCAACAGGTGGTCGGCCAGCACGCAGGCCAGCATCGCCTCTCCCACCGGTACGGCGCGGATGCCCACGCAGGGGTCATGCCGGCCCGTGGTGCTCACGTCCACGTTGGCGCCAGCCGTGTCCACGCTCCGCCGCGGCGTCAGGATGGAGCTGGTGGGTTTCACGGCGAAGCGCGCCACCACCGGCTGGCCGGTGGCGATACCGCCCAGGATGCCGCCGGCATGGTTGCTGGCGAAGGCCAGCGCCCCATTCTGCACACGCATCTCGTCGGCGTTGGCCTCGCCGGACAGTCCGGCGGCGGCGAACCCGTCGCCGATCTCCACCCCTTTAACCGCGTTGATGCCCATCAGCGCCCCGGCGATCTCCGCATCCAGCTTGCCGTAGAGCGGCGCACCCAGGCCGGCCGGCACGCCTTCGGCCACCAGCTCGATCACCGCGCCCACCGAGGAGCCGGCCTTGCGGACCGCCGAGAGCTCCCCCTCCCACGCGGCGGCGGCCACCGCGTCCGGGCAGAAGAACGGGTTGCGCGCCACCTCGGCCCAGTCCCACCGCGTACGGTCCACGGCGTGCGTGCCCATCTGCACCAGCGCGCCGCGGATGGTCACGCCGGCACCTAGCACCAGGCGCGCAACCGCGCCGGCGGCCACCCGGCAGGCCGTCTCGCGCGCCGAGCTGCGGCCACCGCCGCGGTAGTCGCGGATGCCGTATTTCCGGTCATAGGTCAGGTCCGCGTGGCCGGGGCGATAGGCTTGCGCGATGTTGGCGTAGTCGCGCGAGCGCTGGTCGGTGTTCTCGATCTGCAGCGCGATCGGCGTGCCCGTGGTGCGGCCCTCGAACGTGCCGGACAGGATGCGCACTTGGTCCGCCTCCTGCCGCTGGGTGGTGAACCTCGACTGGCCGGGGCGCCTGCGGTCCAGGAACGGCTGGATGTCGGCTTCGGTCAGCGCGATTCTCGGCGGGCAACCGTCGACGACGCAACCTATGGCCGGGCCGTGGCTCTCGCCCCAGGTGGTGACGCGGAACAGGTGGCTGAAGGTGTTGTGGCTCACAGGGTGGAAAGGCCTTCTTTTCTGGAGAAAAGAAGCAAAAGACTTTTGTCCGTGCTGTCGCGGACCTCTCCGCAGCGACCGCCGAGGGCAAAGTTTCTTGGTTCTTTTTCTAAGAATGCTCCGATTGGGTCATTGCCGAAGACGAGATTAGGCAAGGCAAGTAGTTCTTTTTTGAAAAAAAGAACCAAAAACTTTTGCTTCCTTGGCGCGCGCTGACGGACAGAACCGCGACAGCACAGACAAAGCTTTTTGCTTCTTTTTCTCGAAAAAGAAGGCCTTCCTAATCCTCGGTCACAGCCGCGATGTCCGGCGCGTTCGGGTTCTTCATGCCGATCACGTGGTAGCCGCAATCCACGTGGTGCACCTCGCCGGTCACCGCCGTGGACAGGTCCGACAGCAGGTAAAGCCCCGCACCCCCCACCTCGTCCACGCCCACGTTGCGCTCCATCGGGCTGTTGAGCTGGTTCCAGCGCAGGATGTAGCGGAAGTCGCCGATCCCGTTGGCCGCCAGCGTCTTCACCGGGCCGGCGCTGATGGCGTTCACGCGTATGCCGTCCGCCCCCAGATCCATCGCCAGGTAGCGCACGGAAGCCTCCAGCGCCGCCTTGGCCACGCCCATCACGTTGTAATGCGGCACCACGCGCTCGGCGCCCAGGTAGCTCAATGTCAGCAACGAGCCGCCCTGCGGCATCAGCGCCGCCGCCCGGCGGCAGACGGAGGTGAACGAGAAACAGGAGATGTCGAGCGCCTGCAGGAACGCCTCGCGCGGCGTGTCCACGTAGCGGCCGCGCAGGTACGCCTTGTCGGCAAAGCCGATGGCGTGGACCATGAAGTCGATCGTGCCCCATTGCTCGGCCACGGTGCGGAACGCGGTGTCGATGCTCTGCTCGTCGACCACGTCGCAGGGCAGCACGATGGAAGCGCCGACGCTGGCCGCCAGCGGCCGCACGCGCTTGCCTAGCGCCTCGCCCTGATAGGTGAAGGCGATCTCCGCCCCTTGCGCCGCGCAGGCCGCGGCGATGCCCCAGGCCAGCGAGCGGTCGTTGGCCACGCCCATGATCACGCCCCGCTTGCCCTGCATCAGCGTGCCGCGTGCGGGCAGGGTCTGGGTCTGATCGGGCATAAACGTCCTCTGGGGTGAACTCTCCGGTGGGCGGTGGTGGCACACGCGCACCGCGCAAGGCAAGCTGGGCCGGCTCACCTTACCTCCCGCCCGCGATCGGACCCGCCCATGAACGCCGACCCGTTTGCCTTGTTCGACACCTGGCTGGCCGAAGCCGCCCGGCACGAACCCAACGATCCCAACGCCATGACGCTGGCCACCGCCACAGCGGATGGCCGGCCCAGCGCGCGGATGGTGTTGCTGAAAGGGGCCGACCGGGACGGATTCGTGTTCTACACCAACACCGAAAGCCGCAAGGGCGGCGAACTGGCGGCCAACAGCCAGGTTGCCCTGCTGTTCCACTGGAAGACGCTGACCCGCCAGATCCGCATCGAGGGCACCGCAACACCGGTGAGCTCGGCGGAGGCGGACGCCTACTACGCCAGCCGTGCCCGCATCTCCCGCCTGGGCGCCTGGGCCTCCGACCAGTCCCGCAAACTGGCCGACCGTGAGACGCTGGAGACGCGCGTGGCCGAGATGGAAGCGCGCTTTCCCGGCGAGGAGATCCCCCGTCCGCCACACTGGTCCGGGTTCCGTGTGCGGCCGGAGCGGTTCGAGTTCTGGCAGGACATGCCCTACCGGCTGCACGACAGGGTGGTGTTCTTGCGGGCTGGCGAGGGGTGGGAGACGGAGCAGTTGTTTCCCTGAGGCAACGTCAGCCGCAGTTCTCTTTCGAGAAAAAGAACCAGAAAGCTTTTGCTTCCTGTCGTGTGCTGGCGGAGAGAGCCGCGTCGCCATGGTAGACAACGGCTAGTCCAGCAGCGGATCGTGCCCCCAATTCATCAGCGAGTGCCGCCACCTGGTGTCCGTCACGTCGCCGTGCGGGCGCTGCTTGCCGTGGCGGTGGATGTAGCCCACCACCTTGCGCATGTCGGCGTAGTCGTCGTCTGTCAGGTCCGGCTGCCTGGCCGCGCGGATCTCCAGGATACGCTGGCCCATGTGATGGCCCACCGACTCCGGCTGGTCCTCGCTGGTCACCTTCTCGCCTTCCGGCGTCATGCCGACACGGTGGCTGTCCTCGCTGTCCAGCCAGTGGCGCAGCTTGGCCGTCGTCATGTTCACCAGGTGCCTGAACTCGTCGCGCAGGGCGGCACGTTCCTCCTGGAGAACCGGGTGGCCCGCCATCAGCCAAGCGCCTTGACCAGTTCGGCCTTGCGCATGCGTGAGCGGCCGGCGACGTGCGCGTGCTTGGCGCGCTCCATCAACTGCTCACGCGTCATGTCGGACAGGTGTGTTGGCGCGTGACCGGTCTCGCGGTCCTGCGCGGTCTTGGCGGCGATCTCCTTGGGCTGGGCGGAGTGCTGCTTGCCGCGCTTGGTGTCGGCCCGCTTCTTCGCCGTCGTCTTCGCGTATTCGGCATCGCTGAGGTGTTCTCTCGCCTGCTCCGGCAGGTAGCGCTCGCCGGTCTCGCCCGAAGGCTTGCCGGACTTGGTGCCCCAGTGCTCCTCGGTCCATTGGTGCAGGTGGTTGTCGTCCGACTTCTCGCCCTTGTAGCCGCCGCCGGCCTCCTTGTAGTCGTGCACGGCGAGCTGCGCCTTGCGGGCGGACCATTGGCCCGGCTTGCCGCCGCGGTCGCTCTCGGTGACTTCGTGCTTCACCTTGTCCCACAGCTCGGGGTCGGTCTTCTCGGCGGTCGCGGCCATCTGCAGGATCTCCAAGATGCGATGCAGGGCCAACACGCAGGCTGCCCCGATCGTTTCCTGCCAGTTCAGGAGATCAGCGCGGCACAGTTGAAATCGACATCAAAATCCTGTTGCAGGAGCTGCACGCCCTGGTGACTGACGGTGAAACGCCAGCGTCCCGGCAACAGTTTGGCGGGATCGGCAAACGTCCACCCGGTGAAGTGTGGCGTGTCGCCATGCAATTCGGCCAACGTGCTGTCGTGCGATTGCGCGCGGCCCGCATGGTTGGTCATCACCGGATGATCGATGCCGATCGTGACGGGAAGCACGGCTGTCTTATCGAAGCCGGGCAGCTCCACTCTCAGCCCAAACGTGGTGTTCAAGGCTGCGCAGACATGCGTGGTCCGCTGCAGCAGGCGGTAGTCCTGCCCGACGCTGCGCACCCCCGACGTGGTTGACGGGTCAGCAAGGTCGTGAGGCGCAACTACCACGTAAGTACCGGGATCGATGCCGACCAGCAGCCCGTCGGCGTAAGCCGCGTGGGAGGTTACGACGAGCACCGCACCAAGGCACCCGACTGTCGGGTTCCGCAGGAAAGAACCGCGACAGCCAGAGAAAAGTTCTTTGCTTCTTTTTCTCAAAGAAGAAAGCCTTTCTTCCTCTACACCGTCTCCTCCACGAGCCCGTTGATTGACAATCCGTCCATCCCCGCGGAAACCCGCACCACCTCGCCCTCGTGCACCGTTCCCTCCAGCAACAGGCTCGCTAGCGGGTTCTGCAAACTTCTCTGGATCACCCGCTTCAACGGCCGCGCCCCATACACCGGGTCGTAGCCCTCGTTGGCCAGCCAGTCCTGCGCGCTCTGGTCCAGGTCCAGCGTGATCTTGCGCTCGCCCAGCAGGTGCCGCAGCCGGGCCAGCTGGATGTCCACGATCACGCCCATGTCCGCGCGCGCCAGGCGGCGGAACGTCACGATCTCGTCGAGCCGGTTGAGGAACTCGGGGCGGAAATGCTCGCGCACCACGCGCATCACCTGGGCGTGCGCCATCGCCATCGGCTCGTCGTCCGGCTGGGCGGCCAGGATGTCGCTGCCCAAATTGGACGTCAGCACGATGATGGTGTTGCGGAAGTCCGCCGTGCGCCCCTGGCCGTCGGTCAGCCGCCCGTCGTCGAGCACCTGGAGTAGAACGTTGAAGACGTCCTCGTGCGCCTTTTCCACCTCGTCGAACAGGATCACCTGGTAGGGCCGCCGGCGCACCGCCTCGGTCAGCACGCCGCCTTCCTCGTAGCCCACGTAGCCGGGCGGCGCGCCGATCAAACGCGCGACGGCGTGCTTCTCCATGAACTCGCTCATGTCGATGCGCAGCAGCGCGCGCTCGTCGTCG
>CAXTBC010000050.1:0-31121 GCA_964242595.1 uncultured Acetobacteraceae bacterium
GAGGCATCCGCCTCCATTAAACCCGACCCTCGCAGAAGTACATAACACCTTCTAGCGAGATCCCTGGGCTGGTCGAGCCTGTATCAACCGTGACCGCCAGGAAGCAGTTCATGGTGGCATCCGGGACCGACGCGCCGACCGGTCCGCCTACGAGTGGCCCCATCAGGTGGCTCTCCTCAGGCTGTCGTAGAGGGTGCAGTCGGCAACAGGGGCGTGCAGCAGCTGCAGCGCCGCGGGCATCATGATGGGGGCGACAGGCGGCGGCTCGCGCTGGCGGGCCAGGATGTTGACGACGACATCGGCCGAGTGGACGCCCTCGCGCAGCGTCTCCTGGCAGGCCGCCTCGACCGTCGGTAACCCGTTGCTGAGCACCCCCGTGAGGGTGCTCACTATCTGACGGTCACCTTCGGCAGAGCCCGCCAGCTTGCGGCGGACACGATCAAGGCCGCTGGACAGAACCCAGTCCTTGAACGGCGCGCCATTGCGCGGGGCGCCGGGCTTGCGGGCCAGCACCGGCACGTAATGCCAGGGATCGAACACTATCTAGTCGCGGCCGAAGCATCGGGCATGCTCGCCGACCGGCCGCCCGTCCTGGCGCAGCTTGATCCGACCGGCGTAGGCCCGGATCTCTACCGGACGCCCGATCGCGTGGGCAGACACCGAGTAGCGATTGTTGTCGAACCGAACGAGGCAGGTCTTCGATACCGACGCCGGCACCGCGGCTCTTGACCCGCAGCCGCGGCGTGAAGAACCGTTCTCGCACCAGCCCGACCTGGCTCTGGACCTGCCCCTTCTCCCAACCCGATGCTGGCGTGCAAGCTACGGAATCGACGAGGTAATGGCTGCACATCTGCGCGAAGCGAGGATTGTAAGCACGCGTTCGGCCAACGAAGATCACGTCGACCGCGATCTTCATGTTGTCGTAGATGCCGCGCGTACAGGCACCTTTGAAGAAGGCGAACGCGCGGTCATGCGCGTCGAACACCATCTCCTGCGTCTCGCGTGGATACGCGCGCACGAACAGCATGCGGCCGTGGCACAGCCGGACGTGCGCGACCTTCACCGTCACCGTCGTGCCGTTGATCAGCACGACCTCATGGCTCCAGTCGAACTGATACGCCTCGCCCGGCGCAAAACTCAGCGGCACATAGGCGTCAACCGATGTCGCAGCCCGGTCGCGCTGCCACGTCCGCGCCTACCGGCGCACCGCATCGTAGCCGCCCTCGTAGCCTTGCTCGGGTAACGCCTTGAAGATACGGATCAGCATCAGACGGCTACTCCTCGCGCTCATAGCGAAACTCGGTCGCCTCAGACCGCAGGACCTTTCGGACCACCTTCCGCAATACCCGAAGGTCGCGGCAGATCGCCTTGATCGACTGCCCGCACCAAAAAAACACGGCGTATCTTCGCGACCGTCTCCACAACCAGCATCCCAAAACAGCCCCCCTTTCAACACGAGAGCCATCGTGAACCCAGCAGCCGAGGAGGTCCCTTTTGAACGCCGATCACCGCCTCAACAGGGGTCCTTTTAGGCTTTTCTCCCACTGATCGAAAAAGCCTTGAGCTCCTTGACGGCGGCCAGCTTGCTGACCATCGCCTGTTTCCTGGCGAGCAGGCGTGCGCCTCCCGCCATCGTCACCGAGAGTAAAGCGGTCCAGAATGCCTCCGAGGACACTGCGACCATTCACCCGAGGCTTACCAACAGATGCGGTAGCAGCGGCTCTATCGCTGCCCATTGCGCGTCGTCCAACCAAGACAGGCCCGCCATGATCCAAGCCCTCCTGGGCAGATTGAGTCAGACAGACCGTGGCCGATGTATGGTTACATGGCCAAGTCACTGTTAACTCCTAGGATCTTCTACGATAGCTTACTAACTCGGACTACTACTCGTCATTTCCAGTCGGTCTACTTGCACTGAAGTGATTGGCCAAGGCTGCCCTGGATGATGAGGCTGTGGTCATCGTTGGTTTCCCGGGCTACGTACTGCCGGAGGCGGAGCGATTCAGCACCTGCCCGAAGGAGATAATCCATGGCTGAGTCGATACCGGTGTTGGATCATGGCTTCGTTCGCCTTGTGGATCATATGGGGTCGGACCTCTCAATTGCGCGGGCAGCCCGCGTCTCATACGAGGCTGCTTGGCGCGCCGGTGAGAACGCAGGAAGCGACGCGAAGCTGATAAGATATCTATGGAAAAACCAGCACTCTACCCCTTTCGAGGCCGTAACATTCACTTTCGAGGTGAAGGCGCCGATCTTTGTTTTTAGACAATGGCAGAGACACAGGACCTGGTCGTATAATGAGCTGTCCGCGCGTTACAAGGAGCTGCCAGAGCAGGCCTATGTCCCCGACCCTTCGCTGATCGGCAGCCAGTCAGCGAGCAGTAAGCAGGCCAGGGACTTGGTGGAGCCTTCGCTGGAAGCCCTCGCCGAGCGATCGGCTCAAGTCGACGTTGTACGCGCATCCCATGCCGAAGCGTTCAAGACTTACAGGTGGCTGCTCGAGTCAGGGTGGCCCCGCGAGGTCGCAAGGAGCGTCCTTCCCGTAGCGACTTACTCGCATATGTTCGCAACTGTCGACCTGCTGAACCTCCTTCGTTTCCTTACCTTGAGGTCCGACCCGCACGCCCAGTATGAGATCAGAGTCTATGCCGAAGCCATGCTGGGGCTGATCCGGGGTGTCGTGCCGGTCGCGGTAGACGCCTGGGAGAGCGACCTCGCCTCAGCAGCTCCGCAGTAATCTTTCTGCGGGGAGCGTTGGACGCTGGGCGGTCATCCGCGCGCTCGCCAGGGCCGCGCCGTCCTCAACCACGCCAGCTAACGTAGGTCCAGCAACTCAGAGAAACGCGGGCCGGTCAGCAACGTCAGGCGCATCGCATCCCAGAACGTCGCCCAAGTGCGCCGCCGTCAGGCGCAAGCTCATCGTCGCCCGCGCTTAGTAGCGTCACAAGTTCTGCCATCGTGCCCGTCAGCCTTTCCCTCGTAACAAGGTTGGCGCGGATCAATGCCTGATCAATCTTACCCGTAACAGACCAATCGCTTGCGGGAGCCGCGCCTGGGCCTCGCGCTTGGAAGTCGTTTAGAGTGTCCTGACGACCTCCCGCTTGATGCCGCCACAGGCGCCCAGCGCAGTCCACGTCTGCCCACCGTGTCTCAGGGATCGTGAGACGGGCGCAGTAGGTGCGGCCTTTAAAAAGTAGTCCAGCCATGCAGGCGTAGGTAGCACGCTGTAACGCTGGACGTGACGTGCGCTGTAACGATAGCCTGTAACAGCCTGCTACATCTTACAGTCCTCACCTAGCTGCAAACTATTGATGACGCTCGGGATTTTAAAGGTATGTCCCCGGCGGGATTCGAACCCACGGCCCCAGGATTAGGAATCCTGTGCTCTATCCTGCTGAGCTACGGAGACGCAAGGGCACACATAGCCTAAGCGGCCCGTCGCGTCAGCAGGCTTGTTGAGGCGAATTGTAGAACGCGCCCTCCTTTGCAGTCCGGGCAGGGGCGTGCAAGCTGGGGACAATGGCCCCATGTGCGGGCAGACGCATTCGAAGGCCTTTCATGACCGACGCCGCGGCGCTGCATGGCGCCATCCTGACACTCGACAGCCACATCGACATTCCCTGGCCGCATACGCCCGACCCGTTCGGCCCCACGCAACGGCACGTGGACCTGCCCAAGATGCGGCAGGGCGGGCTGGATGCGGGGTGCTTCGTGGCGTTCGTGCCGCAAAGCGCGCGCACGCCGGCGCAGACCGATGCCGCCTGGGACCGGGCGGTAGCCATGCTCGAGACGATCCGCGCCATGGACGCTACTCGGCTGGGCATCACCGCGCGGGTGTGCAGCACGGCCGACGCCATCGAGGCGGCCCACGCTGACGGCGTGCTGGCGGTGGTGCCCGCAGTGGAGAACGGCCACGCTATCGGCGAGGATCTGGGCCGGCTGGCCCGGTTGCACGCGCTAGGCGCCGTCTACATCACGCTCACCCATAACGGCCACAACCTGCTGGCCGACAGCGCCAACCCGCGGCGGGATCTGGGCGACGCGGACACTCTGCATGGCGGGCTTTCGCCGCTGGGCGCCGCCGCCGTGGCGGAGATGAACCGGCTAGGGATCATGGTGGACGTCTCCCACCTTTCGCGCCAATCCATGCTGCAGGCTGCCCAGCTGTCACGCAGCCCGGTGGTGGCCACCCATTCCTGCGTGGCGGCACTTTGCCCGCACCCGCGCAACCTGGACGACATGCAGCTCGATGCGCTGCGCGATACCGAGGGCCTGGTGCAGATCACCGCCATGCCGCCGTTCCTGCGTGCCAAGGGCCGGGCGGAGGACACAAGCGTATCCGACCTATGCGACCATATCGACTACGTAGTGCGCCGGGTCGGGCTGGCGCATTGTGGCATCAGCTCGGATTTCGACGGCGGCGGCAGAATTCGCGGCTGGGCGGATGCCAGCCAGAGCGGGGCGGTAACAGGCGAGTTGGTAGCGCGCGGGTACGGGCACAGCGAGGTGGCGGCCTTGTGGGGTGGGAACTTCCTGCGGGTGATGCGGGCGGCGGAGGCTGCCTCGGACAAGTAAGAAGATCTTTTTTGAATTAGCGGCCTGGGTTTACGCGAGCGTAAATTCTACGAGTTCCGTGAGGCCACCAAGTCTGCAGTCGCGGGCGAAACCTTGCAGCGCATCGCGGAGCTTACGAGATCGAAGCGCGCATCTGCGGCTGCCCGCCTGCCAACGCGTGGTGGTTCGGGCGGCAGAGTCCGCACCGCGCGTCGGTGCGATGCATGCCTGGCTCAAGGTGCAGCTCGATCGCGTGTCCGGCCGTAGCCAGTTGGCGGAAGCGATCCGGTATGCACTCGTCAGATGGGAGCAGCTATCGCGGTTTTTGACCGACGACCGTATTGATTTGGGACAACAACCCTGTCGAGCGCGCGACCAGATCCATTGCTCTCGGACATAAATTCTTTGTTTGCTGGCAGTGGTGGTGGCGCTGACAGGTAGGCGGTCGTTGCCTCTCTCATTGAGACGTGCAAACTCAATGGTGTTGAGCCATTCGACTGGTTGAGGGATGGGCTCACAGCCATGGTCACCGGGCACTCGTCGAAGGATGTGCACTCTCTACTGCCATTTGAGGTGCACGAATGATCTCTGGCCTGGAACCATGTCTCCTTATGACTTCGACTCTGTAACGCTGAGCATGCGCACCGTGACTCCGGAAACCCTCGCTTATAAATTCAGTAATCTGTCTTGGAAAACTCTTCGGGTGCGTCTATCCCCCCCGCCATTGTCGTTTGAGTGCGGCTCGCACCCGGAAGGGTAAGAAAGATAAGCTTCATTTGCGTCTGGACCAGTGAACGGACCGTAGACGATGGCAGACAAAGCAATGTTGGCACGCTCGAGATTACCGTAGCCGATCAGGCACCGACAGTTAAAGTTTACAATTCCTGCGAAGGCATTCGGCATTGGGCGCGGCGCCGCTTTAAAGCACACGAGTGGCAAAAACGTCCGCATCTCCTCCCGCGAGAGAAAGCGCGGGTCTCGTTGTGACTGGGCGGCGGCAAACCTTGGTGTCAAAGCCATAACACACCAACCCACGAGCACAACACTACGCAGCATTGGCTGCTCTCCTTTCATCCAAGCAACAAGACAAGATGAATTCAGCAAACCCATATACTCCTCGCCAATGCTCAACGCGAGGTTGCCTGTAAACGCTTACAGCTAAGTCGCCAAGTCGATGTTGAAAGGCACACTACTGGGCATGTTCTTGGTGAAGTTCGGCGCCGCTGCCCGCGCGAGAGCGACGGCGGTCGGAGTCCCTAACTACAGACCTGGCGGCGTGTATACATTCATGATGAACGTTACAAGTGGCAGGTGCGGAGCTCATTTTACTCACCTGAACAAGAGGTTCGTAGGTTGTCGTGTTCATCAAACAAGACGTTACCCTGACACCGCTACCCAAACTCCTCATCGACACTGCCACAGGCACGTTCCCAACTCTTTGGCGATCCTGTAGAGGTATTCAGGGTGACATGTTCGAGTGGAGAGAAGTTCTGAAACATCAGGTAAGCCAATGAAGTTCCAGGCCGCCCGCGTCCGCGAGGTTGTACTCGTCGCATTGGTGCTGACTTCCAGCTGTGCCGACAGGAGGCAGACGCCCAACCTAGCTGACGACTTCGACAGAAACGACCCTTACGAGGCTACGAACCGCAAGCTTTACGGCGCCAGCGAAGCTGTGGACAAGAACGTGATCCACCCCGTGGCGAACGGCTACCGCGACCTCACAACCGGCGGTTTTCGCAGCCACGTGCACAACGTGCTGACCAACCTGGGCAACCCTGCACAGCTCACCAACGACGTGCTGCAGGGCAAGCCGCATAAGGCGGGCAACACGTTCATGCGGCTGGCGATCAACACGACGTTGGGCTTGGGCGGGGTGTTCGATGTCGCGTCAGGGTGGGGCTATCCGGACCACAGCACGGATTTCGGCCTCACTCTGGCGCTTTGGGGCGTACCGAGCGGGCCTTATTTGTTCTTGCCGGTGCTCGGGCCCAGCAACCCGCGGGACGGCGTGGCGTACGGCGTGAACTCCGCCTTCAACCCGCTCACCTGGGTAACGTTCGGCGGCAGCGCCACGCTCGGCACCGCACGGTTTGGCGTGGGTGCCGTGGACGGGCGGGCGCGGGTGATCACGGAAACCGATACCATCCAGAAAACCGCGCTCGATCCCTACGCGACGTATCGCAGCCTATACCGACAGCACAGGGATGCGGAGATCCAGAACGCACAGCGGGACCTACCGCCGACGGTGCCGGCCTGGTACCCGAACCCACCACAAGCTATGCCGACGGCCGTAAGCGTTCCGCCAAACCCGGCACCCAGGATAGCCCCGTCCGCCGCCATCAGTCCGTAATACCGGCGGGGAGATCTTGACCCGGAAGCAAGCATGGAGCTCTGCCCAGACCCATCTGTGAGAGATCTCTTACGACCAGGTTCTAAGGACTAGTCCTTAGCGGGGTCCAGGGCAGAGCCCCTGGCCTTTCTCTGGCGTCAAACGCGAAACACATAGTCCGTGCCCGCCTCGCGTTCCACGTCCGGCGGAAAGGCGGCGTGCTTGTCCGCGTAGTAGGCTGTTCGATGATCGCCGTCAGACAGCAAATTGTAAGTCAGGTACAAAAGCCGACGCGGTCGTGCAGTGAAGTTCGGCTTGGAGGCGTGCGGCGCGTAGCTGTCGAAGAAGATGACGTCGCCCGGCATCGTCGGCACCGCCTGCAACGACAGCCCGGTCTCCTCCAGCGGGTTCCATTCTTCGCCGATCAGCCCTTCACGGTGGCGCCCCGCCACCATCTCCAGGCAGCCGTTCTCCAGCGTCGCGGCGTCGATCGTCACCAGCGCAGTCACGAACAGGTTTGCGTAGCGGCTCCAGCCGGCCTGCTGGTCCTGGTGCGCCTTGAAGCCGGGGCCGCCGGGCATCTTGAAGTTGATCTTGTCCTTGAACAGCACCACCGGGCCACCCATCAGCGCCGCCGTCCAGCGGGACAGGCTGCCGTGACGAACCAGGTCGTCCATCCCGGCGTGGAAGGGGCAGAAGTTCTCAATGCGCTGGATCATCCGCTGGCCGGGTTCGGTCAGGCTGTCCTCGTGGTAGACCCAGTGCTGGCCGGGCGCCTCGGGCGTATGCTGCAACGTCTCCGTCCACCGCAGCAGGTCATCAACCCGACGTGGCTCGAAGAATTGCGGCACGACCAGGAAGCCGTCCTCCCGCATCCTGGCCAGTTCGGCCGCAGCCGGAGCCCTGTCTGCGGCGAAGCCGGCCTCCATCAGCGCGGCGCTCACGCCGCCAACTCCGGCAGCAGCGCGCACGCCTTGCTGACGTCCTCCGGAAAATCGATCTCCGTCCAGGGTAGCGAGGTGATGTCCTCGAACCCGAACCGGTGGGGAGGGCTGGACCGGATCATGTCGCGTATCGGTTCCTCGTATTCCTGGGACCGCCGCCCGGTGGCGACGTAGCTCTCCACGCGGTCTGCCAGTTCGTTCGCCACGTCTGGCGAGAAACGGAAGAAACCCACCGACTCGCCAAACCATTCGTGCGGCTCTGTCGGCACCTTCCTGAAGTCCACGATGTTGCCGTCCCGCACGCATAGTTTCACCGGCTCGTCGCCCGGCTCGATGTTGCGGTCGAGCAACAGGCAGTCGACATGCGTGCTGCGCATCAGGCGGTCGAGCATGCGCCGGTCATACAGCACGTCGGCGTCCATCAGCAGGACCGGCCGTGTGCACCGCAACATCTCGCGTGCGGTCCAGAGCGACACCACGCTGCCCTCCCGGAAATCCGGGTTCTCGAGCATGGTGACGTCCAGGCGCGTGCCTGATGCGTCCAGCGCGGCCCTGACCTGCGCTGCGCCGTAACCCAGCACGATCGTCGCCTCCTGGATTCCAGCGTCCTCCAGCAAGGCAAGGTGGCGCAGCAGAAGGCTGCGTCCCCCCACATCCAGAAGCACTTTGGGCCTCGGCACGCCGTCCGCGGCCTCCAGCCCGAGCCGGCGACCAACCCCTGCGGCCAGGATGATGGCATGCATGCCTTGCGCACCGGGCGACGGTGCCGTCATCTGCCTATCACCAAAACTCATTGTAACACCCCGAGCCGCGGATTATGTACGACCTCTGACCGATCGGTCAAACTTCAACGAAATAGAGATACAAGAATTGCCCGATCACATCCCCTTAAAACGGACCTACATCCCCGGCCTTTCACGTCCGGCCGAACTGCGCTCGTTGCTTTTCTCCCCAGGCCTGTCCTTCCTCATGGAGGCGCATAGCGGCCTCTCGGCCAAGATCGTCGAGGAGGCGGGGTTCGCCGGCATCTGGGCCTCCGGCCTGTCAATATCCGCGTCGTTGGGCTTGCGTGACAACAACGAGGCGTCCTGGACGCAGGTGCTCGACGTGCTGGAGTTCATGGCCGACGCCAGCACCCTGCCCATCCTGGTCGATGGCGACACCGGCTACGGCAATTTCAACAACGTCCGCCGCCTGGTCCGCAAACTCGGTGAGCGCGGCATCGCCGGCGTCTGCTTCGAAGACAAGCTGTTTCCCAAGACCAACTCCTTCCTGGGCGAACGCCAGTTGCTGGCCGACACCGAGGAGTTCTGCGGCCGCATCCGGGCCGGCAAGGACGCCCAGACCGACGGCGACTTCTGCATCGTGGCCCGCACGGAAGCACTTATCTCCGGCCACCCTATGGAGGAGGCGCTGCGCCGCGCCGAGGCCTACCACGCGGCCGGTGCTGACGCAGTACTGGTTCACTCCAAGCGCAGCGACGTCAGCGAGATCGCAGCCTTCATGGCGCGCTGGGACGGCCGCTGTCCGGTCGTCGTGGTGCCGACGATGTACTACGCCACGCCGACCGCCACGCTGGGCGCCACCGGCATCTCCACGGTGATCTGGGCCAACCACCTGGTGCGGGCGTCGATCACCGCGATGCGCGAGACCGCCCGGGTGATCGCGCAATCGGAGTCGCTGATCGACGTCGAGGACCGCATCACCAGCGTGCGGGAGATCTTCCGCCTGACGGGCAACGACGAGCTGGAGGAAGCCTCGCGCCGCTACCTGCCGCTCAGCCGCAACATACGCGGCGTGGTCCTGGCCGCCTCGCGCGGCGCCGCGCTGGGCGACGTCACGGCGAGCCGGCCGAAATGCCTGGCGGACATCAGGGGCAAGACCCTGCTGCAGCGTCTGCTCGAAACCCTCGGCGCCGGCGGCATCCACGACGTGACCGTGGTGCGCGGCTACGCCAGCGAGGCGATCATACCCAACGGCTTCGACGTGGTCGACAACGCGGATTTCGCGGAGACCGGCGAGGCGGCGTCGCTCGCCTGCGCCCTGCCGCATCTGCACGGCGAGGTCGTCATCTCCTACGGCGACGTGCTGTTCAGGCGCTACGTCCTGGACGGCCTGCTGGACTCGCCGGCCGACGTCACCGTGGTGGTCGACTCCTCGCTGCGCGACCAGGCCAACCCGCGCGACCTCGTCGCCGTAGACCGCCGCGACACCGCCGCCTACCTCGACGAGTCGTCGGCGCGGCTGACCGGCGTGGCGGCGGGTCGGGACCAGGCGGCCGGCGAGTGGATCGGCTTGATGCGCACCAGCGCGCGCGGCACGGCCCTCCTGCGCGAGGAGCTCGAGGCGATGCGGTCCGACGGCACGCTGCAGCGCGCCGACCTGCTGGCGGTGATGGACCGGCTGCGCGCGCGCTGCGAGGTGGCGGTGCACTACATCGCCGGCCACTGGCTGGACGTGGACACGCTCACCGACCTGGCAGACGCGCGGAACTTCTCCTGATGCTGGAGGCCGCCGCGGTCTTGCGAGCGGCAGGATCGACCGGCTTCAGCGTCTATACCGGGGTGCCGTGCAGCTTTCTCACCCCGCTGATCAACCGCGTGGCCAGCGACCGCACGCTGCACTACGTGGGCGCGGCCAGCGAGGGCGAGGCGGTGGCCATCGCCGCCGGCGCCTGGCTGGCGGGGCGGCAGACGGTGGTCATGTGCCAGAACTCCGGCCTGGGCAACGCAGTCAACCCGCTTACCTCGCTGAACGCGCCGTTCCGCATCCCCACGCTGCTGATCGTGACCTGGCGCGGCCAGCCGGGCCTTGCCGATGAGCCGCAGCACGCGCTGATGGGCGAGATCACCCAGGACCTGCTCGGCCTGATACGGGTCGGCCAGGCGCCGTTCCCGCGGACGCCCGAGGGGCTGGCCCCCGCCTTCGCCCACGCCCAGGCGGAGATGGCCCGCACTTCCCTGCCGTTCGCCTTTGTCATGCAAAAGGACGACCTGGCCGACGAACCGCTGGACGAGCCGGCGCGCCCGCCTCCCGCCCCAGGTGTCCGGACCGACCTTCGCACGCATGGCTCCCGCCCCAGCAGGGTCGAGATCCTCAAGCGCGTGCTCGCCCTTGTCCCGCACGACGCGCCGATCATCGCCACCACCGGCAAGACAGGCCGCGAGCTGTTCACCCTGCAGGACCGCGCGCAGCACCTCTACCAGGTCGGCTCCATGGGCTGCGCCGCGCCGATGGGGCTGGGCCTGTCGCTCACTACCGGCCGCCGCACCATCGTGCTAGACGGCGACGGCGCCGCGCTGATGAAGCTTGGCGCCATGGCCACCATCGGTGCCGCCCAGCCGCCCGGCCTGCTGCACGTGCTGCTGGACAACGGCGTGCACGACTCCACCGGCGGCCAGGCCACCGTGTCCGCCAGCGTCGACTTCGCTGGCGTGGCCCTGGCCTGCGGCTACGCCCACGCTTTCAGTTGCGACAGCACGGCCGGGTTCGCCGCCGCCTTCGCCCAGGCCTTGGGCCAGGCCGGCCCTGTTATGCTGCATGTCCGTATCCGGCCGGGGTCGATGGAGAAACTCGGGCGGCCGACCGTGGCGCCGCACGAGGTGGCGCAGCGGTTCCGCGCCTTCGTGCTTGAGGCGGCCTGAGTGTTTGAAGCAAGCAAGCGGTTCTTTTTTGAAAAAAAGAACCAAAAAACTTTTGTTCCGTCGGGTGCGCGTCGCGGAGACGTGGTGTTTCAGCCGTCGGCGACAGCGCAGACAAAAGCTTTTTGCTTCTTTTTCTCGAAAAAGAAGGCCTTTCTTCCTTCAGCTGGGCCCATGCGCTGCCATGAACAGATCCACCGCTGCCAGCGCGCGCGTCATCTCCGCCCGCCCGATCGCGCCGATACATCCGATGCGGAAGCTGGGCTCCCGCGTCAGCTTGCCCGGGTAGATCACCACGCCTTGCGCGGCCAGGAAGGCGTAGAACCGCTCGAAGTCGAACCAGCCGCCCGCCGGAATGCGGAACGTCACGATCACCGGCGCTTGGTGCACGTCGTCGATGTAGGTGGCGAAGCCATGGGCGCGCATGCCGGCGATCAGCATCGCGCAGTTGGCTTGGTAGCGGGCGTGCCGGGCGGCGACGCCGCCTTCCTCCTCGAGTTGGTCCAGCGCCGCGGCCAGCGCCGCCACCACCTGCACCGGCGGCGTGAAGCGCCATTGCCTGTTGGCCTCGAAGCCGCGCCACTGAGCGTGCAGGTCCAGGCTCAGGCTGACGGCGTTGTTCGCGCAGCCGGCCAAATGGGTCAGCTCGGCCACCACGAAGCCCAGCCCGGGCACGCCCTCCAACCCCTTGTTGGCCGAGCCGATAACCGCCACGCACGGGGTCGCCCGCACGTCGATCGGCACGGCGCCGAACGAGCTCATCGCGTCCAGGATCAGCCTTCGCCCGGCGGCGTGCACGGCGTCGGCAACCGCGGCGAGCGGGTTGAGCAAGCCGCTCGTGGTCTCGCAATGCACCAGCGCCACGTCGGTGATCGCCGGGTCTCCTGCCAGCGCCGCCCGTACGCCATCCGGCGGGATCGGTTGGTCTTCCGCCACCTCCAGCACGCCGCCCAGCCGGCCGACCCGCGACGCCATCTCGGCCATCCGGCGCCCGTAGGCACCGTTGACCAGCACCAGCAGCCTGCCGTCGCGCGGCACCAGGCTCTGCACCGCGGCCTCCACGGCAAAGGTGCCGCTGCCCTGTACCGGCACCGTCACGTGGCTGCCGGCAGACCCGGCCAGCGCGGCCAGCCTGGCGCGCACGGATTCGCTCAGCGCGATGAACGCCGCGTCGCGCGACCCCCAATCCCGCCCGAGCGCGGCGCGCGTGCGGGCCGAGGTGGTCAGCGGGCCGGGGGTGAGCAGCAACGCAGGCAGGTTGGCATCCATGTCGGGCATCCCGACCGCGTAGCCGGTCGGGCGCCGGTGGGGCAACCGGGCGCCTCGACCAAGCCTGGAACGAGGGCAGGCAAGGCCGTCTTTTTCGAGAAAAAGAAGCAAACAGCTTTTGCTGACTGGGCGCGGCTCTCTCCGCTAGCACCCGACAGGGAGCAGCAGCTTTTTGGTTCTTTTTCTCGAAAAAGAACTGCTTGCCTTCGCTTGTCGCTCCAACCCCCCACCCGGGAGCGCAGGACGTGAAAGCGTTGCCGGCGATGGCCGGGATAGCAGGCCTTTGCCTGGCGGCGTGGCTGCTGCACGCCACAGGTTTTGGGCACGTCATGGCGCTGCTCGGCCGGGTTGGATGGCTGGGGCTTTGCGCCGTGATCGTCGTCCACCTGGTGCAGGTTGCCGCCTCGGCGGCCGGCTGGCGGAGCATCTCGGCCTCCGCGGGCCGGCGGCCCGCGCCGGCGGCCTACGTGGTACTGCGCCTGGTGCGCGAAGCGGTGAACAACCTGTTGCCCGTGGCGCAGGTCGGCGGGCCGGTGGTCGGCGCCCGCCTGCTGCAGGGCGGCGGCATGGCCTTGGCTGCGGCCATCGCCACCACGGTGGCCGACCTGACGCTGGAGATGGTCACCCAGATCCTGTTCACCCTGCTCGGGCTGGCGCTGCTGCTGCTCACGGTCGGCGGTGACGGGGTGGCGGGCTACGTCGTCGCTGGACTTGCGGCCGCCACCTGCGTGGCAGCCGGCTTTGTGGGGGCACAGTGGTTCGGGTTGGGCCACGTGCTGGAAGCGGGCCTATTGCGGCTGGGAAGCCGGCTCGGCTGGGGCGGCACGGCGCAGGTACAGGGCCTGCACAACGCGCTGCTCACCTGTTACGCTCGGCCGCGCGCGGTGCTGGAGGGTGCGACCTGGCACATGGCCTCCTGGCTGCTGGGCGGGGTGGAGGTGTGCGTGGCGCTGCACATGCTTGGCCATGACGTCGATTACGCCGCGGGGCTGGTCATCGAGAGCCTCGGCCAGGCGCTGAAGGCGGCGGGATTCGCCGTGCCGGGCGCGCTCGGAGTGCAGGAGGGCGGTTATATCGTGGTCTGCGGCCTGTTCGGACTCTCGCCGGAGGTCGGCATTGCGCTGTCGCTGGTCAAACGGCTGCGCGAAGTGACGCTGGGGCTACCCGCCCTGGCTGCATGGTACGGAATAGAACGCCGGAGGCCGCGCGCCCGCCGGCGCATGGCCGTCAAGGACCCGGTCGCATGAGCGGCACCTCCTGGAGCCACGTGATCGCCCGCCCGCTGGTGCGCCCGATGATCGGCACACCGATCCGGCCGAACCACTTGACAACTCTGCGCCTGCTGACCGGACTGGCGGCCTGCCTCTTGCTGGCGCTCGACACGCCCGCCGGCACTTGGCGGGGTGGTTGGCTATGGATCCTCAGCGCCTTTCTCGACCGTGCGGACGGCGAGCTGGCCCGGCTTGGCAAGCTCTCCAGCCCGGCCGGGCACCTTTACGACACCTGCGTGGACATCGCCGTGAACACGCTGCTGTTCGTGGCCATCGGCATCGGCCTCCGCCACTCCTGGCTCGGTGCTTGGGCGATACCGCTCGGCCTCCTTGCCAGCACGTCGCTGCTGCTGGGCAGCATCCTCTCGTACCGCCTGGAACTGCGCAGCCCGCCCGGAACCAAGGCCTATTCCGGCCGATGGGGGTTCGATCTGGAGGATGCGCTCTACCTCATGGCGCCGCTTGCCTGGCTCGGCTGGCTCAGCCCCGTCCTGGTCGGCGCCGCCATCGGCGCCACCGCTATCATGCTGCTCACCGCCTGGCGCCTGCAACGCCTGCGGGCGGCCTAGGCGGTGCCGAACCTGCCCGCCGCCCTGGGCCGCCTGGCCGCCTGGTGCGGCTCCCGGCCCCGCCTGGTCGCCGGCATCGCCGCACTCCTGGCGCTGCTCGGCATCCTCACCATCCGCGCCGACCTCGGCGTCAGCACCGACACCGGAACGCTGTTCTCCGCCAGCCTGCCGTGGAAACAGCGGCAGAACGCCCTGCGCGACGCCTTCCCGCAGACCAAGAGCATCCTGGTCGCGGTGATCGACGCCGCCATCCCCGAGGAGGCGGACGCCACCGCCGACGCCCTGGCCGCAGCACTGCACGGCGACACCACCCATTTCACCTCGGTCGTCCAACCGACGGCTTCGCCTTTCCTGCAACGCAACGGCCTGCTCTATTTGGACACCGACAAGCTGTCGGACCTGCTGGACCGCACCGTCGAGGCGCAGCCCTTCCTGGGCCAGCTCGCTGCCGACCCCAGCCTTAACGGGCTTGCCGGCGCGCTATCGCTGATCGGCATGGGCGTGGTGCGCCAGCACGCCGACCTTGCCGCCTTCGCCCCGGCGCTGCGCGGCTTCCACGCCGCCCTGGCGGCAGGCAGCCAGGCGCGACCGCTCTCGTGGCAGATGCTGCTGGCCGGCCAGGCGGCCTCCCTGGCCGGCCGCTACCGCTTCGTGCTCATCAAGCCGAAGCTCGACTACGGCGCCCTCCAGCCGGGTGCCACCGCCACCAGGGCCATCCGGCAGGCCGCCGCCAACCTGACCTTCGTGCGCGACGGCAGCGCCCGGGTGCGCATCACCGGACCCGTGGCCCTGGACGACGACGAGTTCGCCACTGTCGCCCAGGGCGCGGCTGGCGGCCTCGCGGCCAGCCTGGTGCTGGTCACGCTATGGTTGTGGACCGCCGTGCGGTCTTGGCGCCTGATCCTGCCCATCCTCGGCACCCTGCTGCTGGGGCTGGACCTCACGGCGGCTTTCGCGGCGCTGGCGGTGGGCACGCTGAACCTGGTCTCCGTCGCCTTCGCCGTGCTGTTCGTCGGCCTGGCGGTGGACTTCGCCATCCAGTTCACCGTGCGCTTCCGCGAGGCCAGCACCAAGCATCCGGACACCGCCTCGGCGCTCGGCGCCGCGGGCCGGCGCAGCGGCGGGCAGGTCCTGGTTGCCGCCTTGTCCACCTCGGCCGGCTTCTTCGCCTTCACGCCCACCTCCTTCGCCGGCGTGGCCCAATTGGGCCTGATCGCCGGCACCGGCATGCTCATCGCCTTCGCCTGCACGCTCACCGCGCTGCCGGGGCTGATCGCGCTGTGCCGGCCGGCGCCCGAGGCGGGTGAGGTCGGCTTCGTCTGGGCGCGGCCGGTAGACGCGGCCATCCTGCGCCACCGCCGGGCGATCCTCGCCATGGCCGGCGGGTTGGCCCTGCTTGGCGCCGGCCTCTCGCCCTGGCTAGCCTTCGACAGCGACCCGCTGCACACCAAGAACCAGTCGAGCGAGTCGGTCACCACGCTCGCCGACCTTGCCGCAGACCCGATCACCAACCCCTACAGTATCGAGATGCTGGAACCGTCCACCGCTCAGCTCGCCCCCGTGGCCGCCAGGCTGCGCCGGCTGCCGAGCGTGGCGGGCACCGTCAGCCTGGACAGCCTGGTGCCGAAGGACCAGGCCGCCAAGCTGCCGATGGTCGCCGACGCCGCTGCCTTGCTGCTGCCCACCCTCTCTGTCCAGCCCAGGCCTGCGCCGGACGCGACCGCCTTGCGCGCCGGCCTGCGCCGCGCCCTGCCGCAGATGCAGGCCGCCGCCAGGACGATGCCGCCGGACGCGCCCTTCGTTCTGGTGACGCAGGATTTCGCGCGCCTGGCCGATGCCCCCGACGCGCAACTCGCCGCCGCCGATCTGGCGCTGACCCGCTTCCTGCCGGCCCAGCTCCACACCCTGCTCACCGTCCTGGGCGCCGGCCCAGTAACCCGCGCCGACATCCCCGCCGAGCTCGCGGCCGAGTGGGTCACCCCTGATGGCCACGCCAAGCTGCAGGTGCTTCCCACCCGTGCCGCATCGCAGGACAGCGCAGGGCTACACCGCTTCGTCGCCGAGACGGTCGGACTGGCGCCCGAGGCAAGCGGCGCCGCCGTGGCCATCGTGCGCAGTGCGGACACCATCGTGGCCGCCTTTCGCCTGGCCGCATTCGGTGCCATGGTCGCCATCACGGTCATCCTGCTGGTCTCCCTGCGCAGCCTGCTGGACACGGCACTGGTGCTGGCCCCCCTGCTGCTCTCCACACTGCTGACCGTCATCGCCGCCGTGCTGCTGCCGGTGCCGCTCAACTTCGCCAACATCATCGCCCTGCCGCTGCTGCTGGGCGTCGGCGTGTCCTTCAACGTCTACTTCGTGATGAACTGGCGCGCCGGCCTGCAGATGCCGCTGAGCTCGGCCACGGCACGCGCCGTATTGTTTTCCGCGCTCACCACGGCCACCGCGTTCGGATCGCTGGCGCTCTCCAGGCACCCAGGCACCGCCAGCATGGGCAAGCTGCTGTTGGTCAGCCTGGCGTGCACGCTGCTTTCCAGCCTGACGTTCGAGCCTGCCCTGCTGGCGTCGGTCTCACGGCGAAGTCGTGGGTAGGCACTCCGGTGCTGACCTATGAAAGTGCCAGGGCTCAACCTTCGACAGCTAGGTTCGAAGCCAGGCGGCAGCGTGGCCGGCCACCAGGCACTCTGTCTCAGGGCGTGTTCATGAGGCTTACTGGATGGCGAAGGTCTTGGGCTTGAGGCCCAGGCGGGTTTAGGGCAGAGCCCCCGATCTCCAAGTTCGACGTGACAACCTTGAGCCATAACACCCTTCTCCATCGCGTCGTCCGTCCCCTGGTCGCGCGGCTGGCGCCCACAGTGCTGCGACCGAACCACATCACGGCGCTCCGGATCGCCACCGGGCTCGCTGCCGCCGCGGCGTTCTCGGCAGGTTCGGTTCAGGCGATCCGCCTCGGGTCCGTCCTGTTCGTCGTCTCCGCTCTGCTGGACCGAGCGGACGGGGAGTTGGCCAGGCAGACTGGACGTTTCAGCAAGTCGGGTCACGTCCTGGACCTCACCGCGGATTGCAGCGCCGACGCGCTGCTCCTGCTGGCAGTAGGGGTGGGCGCGACGGACACCTGGCTAGGCTGGTGGGCGCCCGCTCTGGGCGGCTTGGGCGCGATCAGCACGGCGGTGCTGTTTTGGTACCTCAACCGGCCGGGGCATTGGCCGATGCACGCGCCCGTCAACAGGCTTTTCGATCCCGACGACGCGATCCTGGGCGTGCCCTTGCTGGCGTGCTGCGTCGGGCTGCCGCCTGTCCTGCTGCTTGCCGGCGGCCTGACGCCGCTTGTCGCGTGCGTGCTTGCCGCACGCGACCACCGGCTGGTTGGCGTTCGGCCGGATCGTTGAAGGAAGGCCAGGAGCTCTGCCCCTGGCCTTCTCGAAAGCTCGCCCTCAGGGACGTCTACCGAGAGGTGGCCATGAGCGCGCCGTATCGTGCAGCGTGCTGCACAAGGGTTTGCTGCAAGAGTCTCTGGCAAGGTAGCCGCTGCGCAGCCACGACGTCCTCCCAAAGTTGGAGGTCGAGGCGGGACCGGGACTGCAGGCGAGATAGGCAGGTGCTGTCGAGTTGGCTGGCGAACGGCGTTTGCAAAGCGGGCGGAACGGGTGCGGACTCGTTGCGGTGTTCAGGAACCAGAGGCCGCCCCAGCCAGGCGGCGACGCTCCTCCAGAAATCAGGGGCTTCGGCGAGGCCGACATAGGCGAACTCGGCCAGGCGCGCCCGGGCAGCCTTGAAAAGCTGCCGGTCGTGAGCCGGATCGATGAAGGCGGAGAGCGGGACAAGCGGGTGCGGCCAGAGAAGCATGCGCAGGGCGACGTTGTCGGTCTGTGCGGCGATCTGCGGTCGGTCGAGGAAGTCGGCCAGCGGCAGGCGGGCGAGGCGCACGGCGGTGGCCCATTCGCCCAGGCCAGCGAGGTGGGTGTCGGTGTGGCGGCGCCAGAACATCCACAGCGACATCAGCCGGGTGAACGGTTCGCGCAGCACGGTGATGAGCTGGCCGGCCGGGTAGGCGGCGCGCAAGGTGGCGTAGCTGAAGTGGCCGGCGACGAGGCTGGCCTGGGTGGGCAGGGCGGACGGGGCGTGGAAGATCCGCTCCTGTTCGGCCGGCGAGAAGGTGTCGTAACCGGCGAAGTCGCCGAACAGGACGCGGTCGAAGCCGCCGACAACGCGAGCGGGCGATAAGGCGGCCGCGAGGCTGACCGCAAGCGAAGTGCCGGAGGCTTTGGGCACGTGCATGAGGCAGAGCGGGTGGGCCGGATCGTAGCCGGCGGATATCGAAGGCGGACTCGCCAGCCGGCGCCTGGCAAGCCGGCTTAGCATGCGGACAGGATGGCCAGCTTTGCCTTCACGCGGGCTCCACGGCTTGGTGCCGGGCCGTGGCGATCCGACGAAGCAAAGTTTCCCCGTCTGCATGAAGAGTTGCCGCAGGCGTAGCCAGGTGGGGGTGTCGGTGCAGCATGCTCAGGGCGCGCGCAACGGCGTGACCGGGTCCGCTGGCCCGACCCGAGCATGGGGCGCGGTTGGTCTCCACACCCGGTCCACCACCCCTCCAATCCGCCGGGCCCGTCCGGCCGCAAGCTGGCGAGTCTACCACGTGCAAGGACGGCGCCTATACCTGCACGCGCAAAGTTCTTGTTGGCCGGTTGCACAAGATAGGCCATAGCTACTCCCCCGCCGCGGCGGACTCGTGCCTGAGCAGGAATAGAAATTTGCCTACAGCGTTGATCACCGGTGTTACCGGACAGGATGGTGCCTACCTTGCGAAGTTCCTCCTGGAGCGTGACTACCGCGTAGTCGGCGCCGTGCGGAGGTCCGCTTCGTCGGAGGTGATGCTGGAGCGGCTGCGCTGGTTGGGCGTCGCCGAACAGGTGGAACTGGCCGATGCCGACGTGCTCGACCTGTCGAGCCTGATCCGGGTGTTGCAGTCCGTCAAGCCGGACGAGGTGTACAACTTGGCCGCGCAGAGTTTCGTGGCGGCGTCCTGGCAACAGCCGACACTGACCGGGTCGGTGACGGGCATCGGCGCGGTGAACGTGCTGGAGGCGATCCGCATCGCCGCGCCCAAGACGCGCTTCTACCAGGCATCCTCCTCGGAGATGTTCGGCCGCGTGTGCGATCCGGTGCAGTCGGAGCAGACGCGCTTCTACCCGCGCAGCCCTTACGCCTGCGCCAAGCTCTACGCGCACACGATGACGATCAACTACCGGGAGAGCTTCGGGCTGCATGCCTCCTGCGGCATCCTGTTCAACCACGAAAGCCCGCTGCGCGGGATCGAATTCGTCACCCGCAGGATCACCGACGGCGTGGCCCGGATCCGGCTGGGACTGGCGCGCGAGCTGCGGCTGGGCAACCTGGAAGCCAAGCGCGACTGGGGGCACGCACGCGATTACGTGCAGGCGATGTGGACGATGCTGCAGCAGGATACCCCGGACGACTACGTGATCGCGACCGGCACGAGCATCAGCGTGCACGATTTTTGCCGCCTTGCCTTCTCGCAGGCGCGGCTGGAGGCCGACGACTTCGTGACCATCGGCAACGACCTGCTGCGCCCTGCGGAAGTGAGCCTGCTGCAGGGAGACGCGCGCAAGGCGCAGGAGACGTTTGGCTGGACGCCCAGCACGAGCCTGCAGGACATGGTCGCCGAGATGGTGGAGGCAGACATCCACCGTCATCGCGCCCGCATGGCAGCCTAGCATGGGCGCGTGACGCCGTCGGACCGACGCGGAGAGAGGGTCCATTTCTGATTTGCACGGCGATGGCGGGCTGACACCTCGGCGAATCCTGGTGACCGGCGCTTCGGGGTTCGTGGGCGGGCACCTGCTGCCATGCCTGGCGGCGGCGTTCCCAGGGGCCTCGATCGTTTCGGCCGAGTTCGACATCTGCGACCAAGCAGCAGTGGAGGCCGCGGTCCGGACCGATCCGCCGGACGCGTGCGTGCACTTGGCTGCGATCTCGGCCGTTCCGGCCGCGCAGGCGGACCCTGGCCGGGCCTGGCAGGTAAACCTGCATGGCACGCTGGGCCTGGCACGCGCTCTGCTGCGCTGGGCGCCGGAAGCCTGGCTTCTGTTCGTTTCGACGGCCGACGCTTACGGGGCGAGCTTCCGCGGTGGGACGCCGGTGACGGAGGCCACCGCGCTGGCGCCGATGAACACCTACGCTGCGACCAAGGCTGCCGCCGACCTGGCGCTTGGGGCGATGGCGGCCGAAGGGCTCCGCGTGCTGCGCGTGCGGCCGTTCAACCATACCGGACCTGGGCAGGCGGCGTCGTTCGTTGTTGCCTCCTTTGCCCGGCAGGTAGCGCGGATCGAAGCGGGATTGCAGGCGCCGATGATCGAGGTGGGAGCGCTCGACCCACGTAGGGATTTCCTGGACGTACGTGACGTCTGCAGGGCCTACGCCCTATGCCTGAGCGCAGCGGCGACGCTGCCGCGCGGCCAGGTGCTGAACATCGCGTCCGGCGTATCGCGGCGGGTTGGAGACATCTTGGACGAGCTTTTGAGGCGGGCAGGCGTTACGGCAGAGATACGCACGGACCCCAACCGGCTGCGGGCGACGGACATCCCGCTGGCGTGTGCCGATGCCTCTGCAGCCTACGCGCTTATCGGCTGGCGGCCGGAGATCGCATGGGAGCGCACACTGGACGACCTCCTGGCCGGCGCGCGCCACGAGGCAGCGGGAGCCGCGTCGGGATAGACCATGCCTGACTTCGTCCGATGACTACCCGTGCGGCTTGGGCAGGTGCGCCATCATCTGCTGCATGGTCGGCGGCGGCGGCGGCGGCAAGGATGGCGGGCGCTGGGAGCGAAACCGTTCTAGCAGGCCAGGACCCGAGAAGGCCGGCGTGATCACCGTCCTTCGGTTGGCGTCGAAGGCGAGGCTGACGAGTTCGACCCCGTGCGGGCCATCGACCCTCACCGCCGACGGCATGATGGCCAGGATCCTGAACTCGCCCAACTGGTCGCCTATGGCGGTGACCTTCGATTTGCCGCCGCCTTCGAAGATGGCGTGCCTCTGCGGCCCGATGATCATGATGCCGGAAAGCCGCGGCAGGTCATCTGTCTCGCTGCCCGGCGTTGCCTTCTCGAATGGCGGCTTGCGACTTTGCGTAAACAGCGGGCGGGCCAGAACTGTAGCAGCGTAGGTGCCGGCAGCATTGATACGCAGGAGAGCCGGGCGGGCAAAGGGAGATATGTGACTTCCGGAAGAGGCCGGCATCGCCGGAAGCTTCGACGGAAGCAACCACACCAGTCCTGTTGCAATGCAAAAAACCAGGATCGCAGCACGCAGCAAGAGCCGTGCGGTGTACATGGCTGGCGTTATGGCGGCCTAGGGAGCCCCTGTAAACAGTTGTCCGAGCCTCTGCGCAACCCTGGGAGCGCAACGTTATGCCGGACGGGTTGCGAGAAAGGTATCGTCCGGCACGCTGAGCGAGCCCATCGCCATGTCACGTAAACTTTATACATCCGTTCAGCGGCCTTGTTCGTTCCTGTACCGGCCCCACCCTGCATCCAGGGCGGCCTGACCTTGTCCCTCGTCGGCTGCGTGGATTCGGCGCAGCACCTTTCAAGCAATACATGCAGGAGCGTTGTCCATGAATGAAGTCACGGCCGGAGACGGCACCGACAGCAAGCGGATGCTCGGTCGCATCGGGCTGGGTGCGTTGGCGCTCGGCGCGATCACGGCAGCCGGTGCCAAGAGTGCGCAAGCTGCTACGGCCTACACCGATGCCGACATCCTGAATTTTGCCTTGAACCTCGAATATCTCGAAGCCGAGTACTACCTGCGGGCCGTGACCGGTTCGGGCCTGTCGAGCGCGATGACGGGCAACGCGATAAGCAAGGTGACCGCGCCGTCCACCACGTTGGTGCCCTTCGCAAACCGGGCGATCGCTTACTGGGCGGAGCGCATCGCCAACGACGAGCTGTCGCACGTCAACTTCCTCCGTCTTAAGCTTGACGCATCCGCAGTTTCCGAGCCGGAAATCGACTTCGTCAAAAGCTTTACCACGTTGGCCGTGGCCGCGGGGCTCATCACTGCTGGCGAGACGTTCAACCCGTTCTCGAGCGAGATCAACTTCCTGCTCGGCGCCTACATTTTCGAGGACGTCGGTGTCACCGCCTACGCAGGTGCCGCAAACCTGCTCACGAGTGCTGCCAACGTATCGTACGGTGCCAGCATCCTGGCCGTAGAAGCGGAACATTCCGGTTGCGTCCGCTCCTACCTGGCCGGCCAGGGTGGCGGTGCGATCACCAACGCAATTTCGGCGCTAAGGCAGAAGCTGTCGGGCGTCACTGACAACGGCACGGACCTGTCGGCTACTGGCGGTAACCCGTTCAACTTCGCAAACACAGATTACAACGGTCAGGTCTATCGCCGCACGCCGCAGGAGGTCCTCAACATCGTCTACGGTGCACCAGGAACGGGCGTTACCAAGGGACTGTTCTTCCCGGCCGGCATGAACGGCTATTTTACGACCAGCTGAGCACGCTTGCCCAAAGTCCTAGTGTCGAAATCAGGAGAGAGTCCATGTTGCCCAACCCGTTCACGAAAATCCTTCAGGAAGGCGTGAATCGCCGCCGGTTCCTGCGCCGCGCCGGCGGGATCGGCGCCGCCAGCCTGATGACTGGCTTCGCCGGTAGCGCGCTGACGGCTACGCCTGCCAACGCCGCCACCACTGCGTTAACCGATGCCGACATCTTCAACTTTGCTTTGAACTTCGAGTATCTCGGTGCGCAGTACTACCTCGCAGCGCTCGGCACGTCGCTGCCCGCCAGTTTGACGGGAACTAATCCAGGCACGGTGATCAAGGCCGCCAACACAGCCGTGCCGTTCACTGACTCACCGACCGGCTACTTCGCTCAGCAGCTTGCCAATGACGAATTGGCGCATGTGACAGTGATCCGGGAAGTGCTGAAGACCGGAGCTATCGCTCAACCTGAGATCGACCTACAGACCAGCTGGACTTCGCTCGCAATCGGGGCAGGCCTGATCGTTCCAGGACAGACCTTCAACCCGTTTGCAACCGAAGTCGACTTCCTGCTCGGCGCCTACGTCCTGGAAGACGTGTGCGTCTCGGCGTTGACGGGTGCTGCAAGCCTCATCCAGAATAAGACCCTCCTGGCTTATGCCGCCAGCATCCTGGGTGTTGAAGGTTACCAGGTCGGCATGATCCGCTCGCAGCTTTCGGCGTATGGCGCTGGGCAGGTGACGGACGCGATCTCCAGCTTCCGTGCGAAGCTGTCGGACGCGATCAACCCGTCGGCCGGCGTAGACGACGATGGTACGGACTACAACGGCAATCCGTACAGCTTCACGAACGTTGACAGCAACGGACAGGCCTACCGCAGGTCGCCATACGAGGTACTCGCCATTGCTTACGGCGGCGGTCAGACGAGCGGTGGCTTCTTCCCGAAAGGTGTGAACGGCACCATCACGTCGTCCACCCCGCCCACCGCAGGCTGACGTAGGACCATAGGGGGGTGCCTGCTACACCCCCCTACGACTGACGAAGACGAAGCCCTCTGTGTAGGCAAACAGGTAGTTAAAGTGCGTGTCTGTCGTTGGCTACACACAACGGCAAGCGGCTGCTGGTCCTCGCAAAAGTGCCGTGAGTATTTATCTTACCCGCCGTGAGAGCGCTCTGAGCGGAGCGGTGAGTCGCCATGACGTGCTGGTGCGAAGGGCTGTCAGCTGTGCCGCGGCAGCATCAAGTTCCTGCCTTGGGTCATTTCGCTCTGCTTTCACATTTGTGAGCTCTGCCGCGCTGGCGTCTCGTTCCTGCTGCAGTGCGTCTCGCTCTGCTTGCAGAGCTGTGAATTGCGCGACGGCAATGTCGAGTTTCAGCCGTAGATCATCTCGTTCACGACGCGTGCCGCTGAGGGCCTCACGGTCGTAGTAAGGGTGGTCGTTGAAGCTTTCCACGGTTCCACCGGGAAACTCCAGGTTAGACTTTGCGAGCGCCAAAGGAAACGCAGTTGCCACAAAGTGTCCCCAACGCGCGGCTGCACCTTCCGGCGCCAGGAAGACCTTGTTCGGCACTAGTGCAAATGGGACGAGTTTTCCGCCATCTGCAAGGTAGCGGACCAGGCCAGTGATCACGCCAGTCCAATGCGTGCTCAGGACGTCGTCAAGCGCGGCGATGCCTTGGTCGGAAAGTGTCTTTTCGGCCAGCCAGAGGTCATTGCATGTCACTTCCGCAGTGTGGCCGCCATCGATCGAGATGAAACGGAAGCGGTGCTGCAGGAAGGCGACAGTATGCAGGTCCAAGCTTGATGCTTGGATGATTTCGATGCGGGCCCCCGGGGCGTAGCGCGTTGCGTTAGCTTCGAAGATAGCGCGGTCGCCACGACCGGAATTGTCAACGTTTTTATCCTGGTCGTCGAAGACGTCGACGGCAACGGCTTTTTGTCCGGACGCGAGGGCGTTCGCCAGGATGAGGAAAAGGCGGCCATGGTGTACGCCGATCTCGCAGACGTCACCTGCAACGCCCTGGTCAGACTGGGCGACGAGCAGGCTGGCGATCATCGAGGCCGTGGTCGGCGAGAGCCAGCCCTCGACCGTGCCGATACCGTTCTCCAGGTAACTCGCCAGGTTCAGCATCAGTGTCGTCCACCGGCTTGGGTGGCCAAACCACGCAACAACCCGGCAGTGCGGGTACCGATGATGTCCCATCGGCGATCGCTTAGCCAGGATGTGGCGGCCTGGCGCGTGCGCGTGCGGGCGTCCCGGTCGCTGAGCAGCGTGTTCAGGCCTGAGGCGATGTCGGCAGGCGTGCACCCGGGCAGGCGCCACACCGCGCTGTCGGCCTCGTCGAAGAAGCCCAACGGGGTGACCGCAACGCAAGGACCGGCACTAAGCGCCATGCGCAGGGCGCCGCTGGCTCCTTCCTTGGAGTAAGGATAGGGCAGGACGATGACGTCACAGCTGCCGAGGCGTTGGCGGACTTTCTCGAACGGCAGATAGTCGGTGGCGAGGTCGACGGCGTGCTCCATGCCGGCCTCCCGGACGGTGGCACGCACCAAGTCGGCTTCCTGGTGGGAGTCGGGTGTTCCGTAGTCGGCATTCAGGAGGCGGAGGCGCAGCTTGGGCCATCGCGCGCGCAGCTGCGCGGCGGCCTCGACCAGCGCCGGTACGCCCTTGCCCGGCAACAGGAAGCCGCATGAGCCGATGGTGACGGCGTCGGTCTCGGTCAGCGCGCGCTCCGGGTTAGTGGGGCCGGGCTCGGGGCCGCCATGGGGGATCAGGACGACGTTGTCTTGCAGGGACATCTGCCGCAGGCGTTCGAGGTCGGTCAGCGTATGGACGATGATCCGGCCGCAGAGGCGCAGGCCCTCGATGGCCAGGTCGCGCTCGTCGGTTTCGACCTCGAGCAGGCTGGCGGTGTTGTGCAGGGTGACCGCCACGGGGCGGCCTGGATCGGCCAAGACGAGCAAGGTCTCGCCGAGCCCGCGCCAGGACAGTAGGCCTGGTTGGTGCTGGATGAGCACGACGTCCGGGTCGTCCACGGCCACAGCATGGCACAGGGTAGCCGGGGTGTCCAAGCCGTGCAGCGTCCAGGCGGGGCGCATGCGCAGACGCGGGCGGGAGGTGGCCGCGGGAGCACGCCGGTCTGCCAGGACGGTGACTTCGATGGTAGGGTCTGCGTTAGCCAAGGCTTCGACGAGGAAAGCCGCGTAGCCGCCGACGCCGCACCGCACGTCCCAGCTGGAGATCAGGCAGAGGCGCAAGCCGGCGGGCGAGGGACGGGCCAGCACGTCGACGGCCGCTGCTTCGATGCGGCCGACGAACCCGGCGCGGCTGAAGGCGGTCTGCGCGGACCTGCGGGCGCGGGCGGCGCGGGCCTTGGCGGCAGTCCGGTCGACGTGAACCTCGCGTAGCGCGTCGGCCAGGTCGCCGACATCCGGTTCGGCCCAGAGCGACAGGTCGCTGCTGACGTGGCTGCGGGAGACGGCGAGCTGGTACTTGACCAGGCGGGCATTGCCGGGATCGCAGAAATCCATGTGGCCGCCAAAGCCGGTGACGATGAGCGGCAGGCCGGCCGCCATGGCTTCGGCGGCAGGCAGGTTGAAGCCTTCGCCACGCGTGGGCAGCACCATCGCATCGGCGGCGGCGAACAGCCTCGCCAGGGCCTCGTCGTCGAGATCCTCGTCGATCAGGTCGATGTGAGGCGCGTCGGGATCTGCCTGGCGAAGTGCTGCGACCTGGGCGGCCACGTCGTTGTGCGGGTTGGGAAAGCTCTTCAGCACCAGGCGGACGGGATCTCCGGCGCGGAAGGCGCTGGCGTAGGCGGCGATGAGGACGTCGACGCCCTTGCGGGGGAAGGCCGAGGAGACGTGGAGAAACGTGGTGCGGCCATCTGGCCCCGCCGCGGCGGGGCCCGGCAGGCCAGCGTAGGTTGACAGGTCGGGGGCGAAGCCGACCGTATGGACCGGGCGCGAGACCCCGGAATCGAGCAGCGCCTTGGCCACGAAGCGTGACGGCGCGAGGACGCCGTGGAAGGACGCGTTCAGCAGGGCGACGGTTGCGCGGGGGATCAGCGACTCTTCCCAGAAGAAATAGGCCAGGCGAGCGTCTGCAGCCTCCTGCGGAACGTGCACGGGGTAATGCTGGCTGATGACGACGACGGGACCGCTCTCGTGCGGTTCGCGGGTGGCGAGCGATTGCAAGGCCTGAAGCTCGGCTTCGGGCAGGGTGCCGAAATCGGCCGTGGGCTCGCCCTCGAACGGTGCCAGGCGAACGCGGCCAGGGCGGGCATCGTCGAGCGCGCGGACCAGGGAGCGGTTAATGCTGGCGAGGCTGTAGCTGCCACGGACGTGGCCGGCGACTGTGAAGCGCAGGTTGTCGGCCAGCAGGGTGGCATCCTGGATGTCCGGCGGCGGCGGCGCCCCGGCCCGCGCGAGGGCCAGCGTCAGCTTCGGTATCTGCACCGCAAGGTCGTAGCGGCCCAGGGCCTGCGCCTGGGCTTCGGCGATGGCAGCGCGCGCGGCCGGATCGGCGGCAAGTGCCGCAATCCGGGCGGCCACGTGCCCCGGGTCACGGGATTTGAGCACGCCGGCGCCGCCGCCGAGCGTGTAGGCCACGGCGCCAGCGGGCCAGGCGAGCACGGGCAGGCCGATGGAAGCGGCTTCCACGAGCGGCACGCCGAAGCCCTCGTGGCGGCTGAGCGAGACGTAGAGGTCGCTGTCCTGGTAGTAGGCCTGGAGCTGTTCGTCGGTGACGAGGCCGGTCAGCAGGACGCAATCCTGCAGGCCGAGTGCGGCGACGCGGGCGTCTATGGCGCGGGCGTAGTCCTCGCCGACACCGTCACGGTGGCCGACCAGAACGAGGCGGGAAGCGCCCGCGTGCAGGGCGCGGAACCTGGCAAACGCTTCCAGCAGGTCGAGCTGGGCCTTGCTGGCGATGACGCGGCCGACGAACAGCAAGGTGAACGGGTGGGCGTCTTCGCGGGCGGCGGCCGGTTGCCGGCGCATGGTTTGCAGGTCGAACAGCAGGGTGCAGGCCTGCGCGTCGTCGAAGCCGAGCGCGCGCAGCTCGAGCACGTTGTAGTCGCTGTCGGCCAATGCGGCGGCCACGTGGCCGCGCAGGCCGGCGAGCTGCTGGCGGCCGAGCTCGGCGTAGCGCTTCATCACCGGCTGGCCGGCGAACAGGGCGGCGGGCGTGATGTTGTGGTACATCAGCACCTTCGGCGCGGCCACCTGAAGAATGCGCTCGTAGGCGTCGAAGCCCATCGAGTGGTGCAGAATCAGGACGTAGTCGTTGCCGCCCGGAAGGTCGTCCAGGCGGTGCAGGTCACCGGCGAGGGCGGGGTCGAGATGTTCGACGTAGATCTCGCTGCGGTAGCCGAGCGCGCGGAGCTGGGTGCGCACCAGCACCAACGCGTTGGTGATCGCGTCGCCAACGGCGGAGCCGGAATGGAACTGGTGCACGGCGCGCGACATGCGGGCGGCCGGGGACGGCAGAACGGTTACTTGGGAGAGGCCGTTTGTTGCTGCTTCGGTTTCGCTTTCGGCAAGCAGGCGGTCCTCGGGCGCCAAGCCTGCGGCTTCGGCGGAGTGAAATGCGCGCGGCAAATCCCGGTCCGGACGGGCGAGCGAGGCAGACAGCGCTGGCATCTTGCCGCGGCCGCGGGCGAGCGTCACGCCGGCGCGCAAGGGCGCGGTAAGGCGCCAGGACGTGCTCTCGCGCAGGGAAGCGGCATCGCGTCGGGCGAGGTCGAGCGCCCCGTTGAGCATTTGGACGTTCTTGCGAAGGGCGGCGAGGCGTGTCTCGGCCTCCTGCTGGCGGCGCTCGGCGGCATCGGCACGGCGTTCCGCGCCTATGATACGGGCCTCCGCCAGATCGGCACGGGCCTCAGCCAGATCGGCACGGGCCTCGGCCCGATCGGCACGGGCCTGCGCCTGGTCAGCGCGGGCCTCGGCGCTGCAGGCGCGACGGTCGGAGAGGTCGACGGCGGCTTCGGCCGTCATGGCGCGCTCCACGAGGTCGGCCAACTGGCTTTCCGCCCGGCTGATGCGGCGCACCCACTCGCGGTCGTCAGCGCAAACAAAGTCGTCGAACACGTTTGGGGGCACTTCAAAGTGCAGGTCCAGCTCCGTGTGGTGTTCATCGGCGACGTAGAAGCGGTTAAGGCCGTCGAACCAGACGAAATGGTAGGCCGCGTCGAGCAGGATCGGCTCCCACTCAGCATGGTTCTGCACGGTGGTGCCGGGCGCGGTGGCTTCGACAACGACGATCCACGGCCGGAAGCGGGTGAAATCGGCGCCGCGCAGCACGGACGCTTCGCCACCTTCAACGTCGATTTTCAGGAAGTGGATAGCGCGCGGCGCGTGTTGCTCGCAGACCTGCGCGAGGGTCTGCACGTCGACCTCCTGGACGCGAACCTCGTGGACGCCGCCGTGCTGTAGCGCCAACGCAGCGTTGGTCGTGGAAAGGCCGGTGCCGGCGATGACGTGCAGGCGGCCGGCCGACGCGGTCTCACCGAGTGCCACGGCCAGGTTCACGTCCAGCGGGCGGGCAGCACAGAGGCGGGCGTGATATTCCGGAACCGGTTCGACGTTGATGCCGCGCCAGCCGCGGTCGTAGAACGCGCGGGTGACGGAATCTATGTCCGGGTGCTGGGCGCCGACGTCGATGTAGAACCCGTCCTGCACGTTACGGAGCGCGCGCCACAGCATGACGTCTTCGAAATTTTGCGCGTAGGAGGTTAACGTCATACAACCCGACCGGAGGTTTAAGCAGATGGACAGGACCAAAGTTGGCACTAAGCAGCGATGCGCCGTCGATCCAAGGGCGTTGGCTCAGCCGAGCAACACAGAAGTGCGTATCGTCGCAGATCAACGCGCGTCCTGCAATAACGCCACCGTGACTACGCTTCAGAAGGCGGAGCGGCTCCATGCATGATCGCCTGTCCGTCTGGGACACGGTGGCGTTTGATAGCCGCGCCACCGTGAAGGACGTGTTCTACTGCTTCCGCCTGCTGTTGGGGCGCTACCCTCATGCGGAAGAATGGCGGGGCCATACCGCGCGCGGTGGCGAGGCGCTGCATGGGCTGGTGGAGTCCTATGTCCACAGCCGGGAATGCGCGCTGCGCTATCCCCCGCGGCAGCAGGCGGGCGAAACGCTGCTGACGCAGATCGATGGGTTCCGCATCTACAGCGCGGCAGATGACGCGAGCGTGGGGGCGATGGTGCGCGCAGGTGCCTACGAGCCGGACGTGACCGCGCTGTTCCGGGCCTTCCTGAAACCCGGAATGTCGGTGGTGGACCTCGGCGCCAACATAGGTTTCTTCACGCTTCTATCTGCTACGTTGGTGGCGCCCGAGGGCCACGTGTTCGCAGTGGAGCCCAACCCGCGCAACGTGCGGTTGCTGGAAACCAGCCGGCGAGAGAACGGGTTTACCAACATTACGGTGTTGCAGGTTGCAGCCGGTGCCGAGCACGGCCTGCTGGTGCTCAATACGTCGTATTCCAACGGCACGACATCGTCGTTGCCCGACGACGCGGCTGCGGTGCTGGGTTCGCAGACAGTCCCGGCCGTCAGGATAGATGCGCTGCTGCCGCCGGAACGACGGATCGACCTCATTAAGATCGACGTAGAGGGCGCGGAACACACCGCGTTGCTGGGCTGCGAAGCGACTATCCGCCGGCACCGGCCGTTGATCATCAGCGAGTTCAGCCCTGGGCTGATGCCGGGCATTTCCGGCGTGCAGGGCACGGATTACCTGGATTGGCTGATGGGTCTGGGCTACGGACTTTCGGTCATCTCGCCGGACGGCCCGAGCCCCGCCGACAGTGATGCCATCATGCGCGCGTACGAGGCCAGCGGCTCGGACCACATCGACATCTTGGCGTTTCACGACGGCTAAAGAGGCCGCACTCGACAGCGAAAAGCTTTGTATACAAGTGCCTGAGTTGTTGATCTTTGAAAAAAGCACCCCGCTGAAGAAAAGTGCTTATACTAACGGCCGTAAACTTTGACCTATAGACAAGCATGGGGCTCTGCCC
>CAXTBC010000051.1:0-30957 GCA_964242595.1 uncultured Acetobacteraceae bacterium
CAGGAACACCTCTGGTGAAAGCTTCAGGGTGTCCGCGAAACCGGGTCAATCCCAAACTACCACTACCTGGTGCCTCGCCTGCAGGCCGGCCAGCGTTTCACCGTCACCGCCAACCGGCCGCTTGCCATGGCGCGCGAGGCGATGGCGCAGTCCCTGCGCACCCGTCCGGTGCTGCTGGGACTGGTGAGCTTCCTGCTGCTGTCCAAGACCACCGACGGCACGGACCCGCTGGACCTGCTGGGTGCCCTGTTGCCCGCCTACGCGCAAATCCTGGCTGAGCTGGCCGAAGCGGGCATCGCCTGGGTGCAGGTGGACGAGCCGGCGCTGGCCCTGGACCTGCCCGAGAAAGCGCGCGCAGCTCTCACGCGGACCTACGACACGCTGGCGGCCGGAGCCACGCCGGACATCCTGCTGGCCAGCTATTTCGGCCCGATTGGCGCCAACCTGGCCACCGCCCTGCGCCTGCCTGTCGCTGGCCTGCATTTGGACCTGGTGCGCGGTGCTGCGGACCTCTCGCCCGTGCTCGATGCGTGGCCCTCGGAACGATGGCTGTCGCTGGGCCTGGTGGACGGGCGCAACGTGTGGCGGGCCGACCTGCGCGCGTCCCTGGCCACGGCGCAGCTCGTGGCTAGCCGGCGCGGGGCGCGCCGGCTGATGGTAGCACCATCCTGCAGCCTGCTGCACGTGCCGATGGATTTGGAGCAGGAGGCCAGGCTCGCGCCCGAACTCCGTTCCTGGCTCGCCTTCGCGACTCAGAAGCTGGCCGAGGTGGCGGCACTCGCCCGCGGCGTCGACGAGGGGGAAGCTGCGGTCGCGGACGCGCTTGCCGCCAGCGACGCCGCCGTCGGCGCCCGACGCGCCAGCCCGGCGGTGCACCAGGCGGCGGTGGCGGTCCGGCTCGCCGGCCTCGATCCTGCCCTGGCCCGCCGTGCGGTGCCCTACGCGCAACGCCGCCTGGCCCAGCAGAAGCGGCTGGGCTTGCCCGCCTTCCCCACCACCACCATCGGCTCCTTCCCGCAAACGCCGGAGGTGCGCCACGCCCGCGCCGCGCTCGCCCGCGGCCAGCTCAGCCAGGTGGCCTACGACGCCCAGGTGGCGTCCTGGATCGACGAAGCCGTCACTTGGCAGGAGCAAGTCGGCCTGGACGTGCTTGTGCACGGCGAGTTCGAGCGCAACGACATGGTGAAGTATTTCGGCGAGCAGCTGGGCGGCTACACCTTCACCCAGCACGGCTGGGTGCAGTCCTACGGCTCCCGCTGCGTCGCCCCGCCGATCATTTGGGGCGACGTCTCGCGCCCGGCGCCGATGACGGTCCGGTGGTCCGCCTACGCGCAGTCGCGCACCAAACGGCCGATGAAGGGCATGCTGACCGGCCCGGTCACCCTGCTGCAATGGTCGTTCGTGCGTGACGACATACCGCGCGAGACTGTCTGCCGGCAGATCGCGCTCGCCATCCACGACGAGGTGGCCGACCTGCAGGCGGCCGGCATCCCCGTCATCCAGGTGGACGAACCTGCCTTCCGCGAAGGCCTGCCGCTGCGCCGCGCCGACTGGGACGCCTATCTCGCCTGGGCGGTCGCCTGTTTCCGCCTGGCCACCAGCGCGGCTGGCGCAGCGACCAGCATCCACACCCACATGTGCTACGCCGCGTTCAACGACATCATGCCCGCCATCGCGGACATGGACGCGGACGCCATCTCCATCGAGACCACGCGCAGCCGCATGGAACTGCTGGACGCGTTCGCCCCGCTGGCAGGCAGCCAAGGCAGCACCTACCCGGCCGAGATCGGGCCGGGCGTGTGGGACATCCACAGCCCCCGCGTGCCGAGTGCCACCGAGATGGCCGAGCTGCTGGGTCTGGCACGGCAGCGGCTGGAGGACTGGCAGATCTGGGTGAACCCGGATTGCGGGCTGAAGACGCGTGGGTGGGAGGAGGTGCGGCCGGCGTTGGAGAACCTGGTTGCGGCGGCGCGGGCGCTGAGGGCGTAAGCAAGGCCTTCTTTTTTGAAAAAAAGAAGCAAAAAACTTTTGCTCCTGACGCTGTTTCGACCGCTTCGGTGTATCCCGGCAGGTAAGCGCAGCCGAACCAGCGAACGGAGCAAAGTTTTTTGGTCCTTTTTTTCAAAAAAGGACTGCTTTCTTCCCTTGGAGACGCATCATGATCAAACTCTATTACCACCCCTCGCCCAACCCGGCGAAGATCGCGCTGTTCCTCGAAGAAACCGGCTCCGAGTACGAGGTTGTTCCGGTCGACACCTGGAAGGGCGAGCAGTTCAGCCCCGCTTTCCTCGCCATCAACCCCAACGGCAAGACTCCGGCGCTGACCGACGGCGACGTGAACGTCTTCGATTCGACGGCCATCCTGCTCTATCTGGCGCAGAATCCGGCCAGTTCCTGGCCAGCGGCACGCCGGCCGAACACGCACAGATGCTGTCCTGGCTGATGTTCCTGGCCAGCGGCATCGGGCCGTATAGCGGCCAGGCCGTGCACTTCAAGCTGGTTGCACCCGAGCCGAAGGAGTACGCGCTCAACCGCTACACCTATGAGGCGGAGCGGCACTGGAGCGTGCTCGACGCACGCCTGAAGCACGCGCATTTCCTGGCCGGCGAGACCTACAGCATCGCCGACATGGCGGTCTGGGGCTGGGGCAGCAGCCCCGCGCTGTCCTACATCTTCGGCGCGGATGCCTGGCAGCGCTTTCCTAACGTCAAACGCCTGGTCGACGAGATCGGGGCGCGGCCGGCGGCACAGCGCGCAGCCGCCCTGGCGACGCGGTTCAGCTTCAAGAAGGAGATGGATGCCGAGGCGTTCGGCCACATGTTCCCGCAGAACAAGCGTCTTGCGGCTGACTAGGCAAGCTTGGGCTCTGCCCCAAACCCCGTTGGGGCTGCGAGGCCCCAGACCCCCGTCTGGTAGTATCCTTAACGAGAGGTTCAATACCAAGCGCCTTGCGTTGACCTTTAAGAAGGCCTGGGCTCTGCCTTGTACCCCTAAGGACAAGCCCCTAGTACTTCCGAGGAACTTTAAACAGGTGGGGGTCTGGGGCCTCAAGGCCCCAGCGGGGTTTGGGGCAGAGCCCCATGCCTTCCTTTCAGTCATAGGAACGAAACCGGGTCCACGTCCACGTCCACCCGCACGCCGCGCGCGGTGCGCACCTGCGACAGCCAGGTGCGCAGCAGCGGCTGCACCGCGACGTCGCGCCGCGTCTTGAGCAGCAGCCGCCGGCGGTGGCGGCCGCGCAGGATGGCCAGCGGCGCCGGCGCCGGGCCCAGCACCAGTAGGCCCTCGCCGCGCGGCGCGGCACGGCCCAGGTCGCGGGCTGCTAAGTCGGCCGCGTCCGCCGTTTCGGCGCTCACGATCAGTGCCGCGAGCCGGCCGTAGGGCGGCCAGTGGCCAGGGCGCCGCGCCTCGCTCTCACGCGCGAAGAACCCGGCCAGGTCGTTGGCCACCAGCGCCTGCATCACCGGGTGCTCCGGCGAGAACGTCTGCAGCAGCACGCGGCCGGGCGCCTCCGCACGCCCTGCCCGCCCGGCAACCTGGTGCAGCAGCTGCACGGTGCGTTCGGCCGCGCGCAGGTCGCCGCCGGCCAGGCCCAGATCGGCATCCACCACCCCCACCAGAGTCAGATGCGGGAAATGCCAGCCCTTCGCCACGATCTGGGTGCCGATGATCAGGTCCACCTCCCGCCGCTCGATGGCGCGCGCCGCCAGCCCTGCGGCGTGCGGGCCGGGCATGGTGTCGCTGGCCATCACCAGGCGGCGGGCTTCGGGGAACAGGGCCGCCACCTCCTCGGTGATGCGCTCCACGCCGGGGCCGATCGGCGCCAGCGTGCCCTCGGCGTGGCACACCGGGCATTCCGGCGGCACGCCCTCGGTGTGGCCGCAATGGTGGCAGGTCAGCACGCGGCGGGCACGGTGTTCCACCAGCCAGGCGGTGCAGTTGGGGCAGGCCAGCCGGTGGCCGCAGGCGCGGCACAGCGTGAGCGGCGCGTAGCCGCGGCGGTTGAGGAAGAACATCGCCTGCTCGCCGGCCGCCAGCGTCTCCCGTACCGCCCCGATCAGGCTGGGCGAGAGGAAGCGGCCGCGCTCCGGCTGGTCGTCGCGGAGGTCGATCGCCGCCACCGCCGGTAGCAGCGCGCCGCCGTGGCGGGCGGCGAGGCGCAGGTGCCGATAGCGTCCTGCCTCCACGTTGGCCAGGCTCTCCAGGCTGGGCGTGGCGCTCACCAGGATGGCCGGCGCGTCGGACAGGCGGGCGCGCACCACGGCCATGTCGCGCGCGTGGTAGACCACCCCGTCCTCCTGCTTGAAGGCGGTCTCGTGCTCCTCGTCGATCACCACCAGGCCCAGCTCGCCGAACGGCAGGAACAGCGCCGAGCGCGCGCCCACCACCACGCGCGCCTCGCCGTCGGCCACCGCGCGCCAGGTGGTGCGGCGCACGCGCGACGGCAGGTCCGAGTGCCACAGCGCCGGCGCTGTGCCGAAGCGGGCGGTGAAGCGGTCCAGGAACTGGGCGGACAGGGCGATCTCCGGCAGCAGGATCAGCGCCTGGCGCCCGGCCTGCAGGCACGCGGCCACCGCCTCCAGGTACACCTCCGTCTTTCCCGAGCCGGTGACGCCGTCCAGCAGGGTCACGCTGAACGCCGCGTCCTGCACCGCCCGGCGCAGGGCGGCCGCCACGTCCGCCTGTGCGGCCGAGAGCACCGGCCGGACATGCGCCGGGTCCGGCTCGGCGAAGGCGCGACCGGCCGGGATCAGCGCCGCCACCAGCAAGCCGGCCTGCGCCATGGCGCGCAGGACGGCGGGGCTCACCGCCGCCGTGCGCGCCAGGTCCGATGTGCTGCGCGGCGCGCCGTCGGCGAGGACCGCGAGCACGCGGGCGCGCGCGGCGGTCGGCCTGGCGTGCGGCGCCGGCTCGGCCAGTTGCCAGCCAGGCGTGGGCACCGGGGGGGCCAGGGCGTTCACCCGCAGCGCCATGGCCAGCACCTCGCCCGGCGCGGCCAACGTGTAGGCGGCGACCCAGTCGATCAGCCGGCGCAGCGGCTCGGGCAACGGCGGCGCGTCCAGCAGAGCGGTCAGCGTCTTCAGCCGGGCTGCCGGCACGGGGTCGCCGTGCGGCGCGTCCCACACCACCCCCACCTCCTGCCGGCGGTTCAGCGGCACCAGCACGATGTCGCCGGGCTGCACGCGCGTGCCCGGCGGCAGGGCGTAGTCGAACGGGCCAGCGAACGGGTACGGCAGGAGCACGGGCACCCGGTCGGCGTCGTCTACGTCACGTTTGGTAGCAATCAGCTGTTCGTGTGGCACGGCAAGTTGTGTAGCGTAGATGCATGGTAACCGCCGAACCCCAGACCGCCTTCTTGCGCAGCGCCCCGCCGCATGCCGAAGCCGAGTCGGTCTCCGCCTACCTCCGCGCCCATCCTGATTTCCTGGCTGCACACCCCGAGCTCTACGCCAGCCTGGCCCCACCGCAGCGGATACACGGCGCCATCTTCGCCGACCACATGGAAGCCATGCTGGCCCGGGCGCGCGCCCGCGCGGCGCAGATGGAGGCGAGCGCCGGCGACGTACTGGCGCTGGGCCGCACCGCCAATTTCGTGGCCGAACGCGTGCAAGAGGCCGTTCTGGCCTTGCTGCAGGCCGCCGACCCGGCCGAGTGCGTAGCCGAGACCTGGCCAGGCCTGCTCGGCATCGACGCGGCCGTGCTGTGCTGCGAAGCCATCCGCCCGCGCTGGCGCACCCTGCCCACAGGCGCAGTGCGGGCGCTGCTGCGTGGCCGCCCGCTGGTGTTCCGCGACCGTCCGGCTGACGCCGCCCTGCTGCACGCCGAGGCCGCCCTGCTGGCCGAGCGCGACCTGCTCATCGGGCTGCCGGACGGCGAGTTGCTGGCCCTGGTGAGCCGGGCTCCGGCGGCGTTGCCGGCGACGCAGGCGTGGACGTTCCTGGGGCGGGCTGTCGGAGCCCGGCTTCTCGGCTAGGCAGGAGACTTCTTTCTGATGGGCGGACCAGGGACCCTTGCCAGCGCAGTCGCCGGGTCGGTTGCCCGCGTTTCGTTCCTGGAGTGGCTGGCGCTGGAGCGGCGGGCCTCGCCGCTGACGGTCGCTGCCTACGGGCGGGACCTCGCGTTCCTGCTGGGGTTCCTGACCGGGCACCTCGGCAACGAGCCAACGCTGGCCGACCTGGCCGCGCTGACGCGGGCCGATTTGCGCGCCTGGCTGGCGGCCGAAGCCGCCGCCGGCCGCGGCAACCGCACGCGGGCGCGCCACCTCTCGGCCGTGCGCAGCTTCTACCGCTACCTCGCTCGGCGGCACGGCGTCGGCAACCCGTCGGCGGCCCTGATGAGCTCACCCAAGGCGATCCCGCCCTTGCCCCGCGCATTGGCTCCGGCCCAGGCCCGCGCGGTGGCCGAGGACATCGGCGACGGCGCCGAACTCGCTCTGGTCCAGGCGCGCGACGTGGCCCTGTTCACGCTTCTCTACGGCTGCGGCCTACGCATCGCCGAGGCTTTGGCGCTGTCCGTGGGTGAAGCGCCGGTGGCGGGGCAACCCTTGCTGGTGACAGGCAAGGGCAACAAGCAGCGGCTGGTGCCGGTGCTTGCCGCAGTCGCCGAAGCGACCGCCTGCTGGCTGGCGCTGCACCCGCAGCGCGGGACGCCAACGGCACCGCTGTTCGTGGGCGTGCGTGGCGAACGGCTGAACCCGGGCGTGGCGCAGCGCACCTTGCGCCAGTTCCGCCGCGCCACGGGCCTGCCGGAACACGCGACGCCGCACGCGCTGCGGCACGCTTTCGCCACGCACCTGCTGGCCGGCGGCGCCGATTTGCGCTCCATCCAGGACCTGCTCGGCCACGCCAGCCTGTCGACGACGCAGCGCTACACGTCTGTGGACCAGGCGCAGCTGCTGGACGTTTGGCGGCGGACGCATCCCGCGGCGTAAGGCAAGAAATGCCTTCTTTTCTAAAGACAAGAAGCAAAGGACTTTTGCTAATTGGGCGCGCGCCGTTCCGAACCGCCCGACAGGGAGCAAAAGCTTTTTGGTTCTTTTTCTCGAAAAAGAATTGCTTCCTTTCTTTCTAGAAACGGATACATCATCTGCCCCGCCAGGCCGCTCGGTAATTTAGCCTCGATCCCGTAGGAAGCCGGCAGATGGCCCGGCAGGTAGTAGGTGCCGAACAGCCGGTCCACCCAGGGCAGCATGGCCGCGTAGTTCTTGTCGATGAATGCCGGCCCGTCTTTGGTATGGTGCCAGTGGTGGAAAGCCGGCGTGGCTATTGCCCATTCCAGCCAGCCGAAGCGCCACCGCAGGTTGGCGTGCACGAAAAAGCCCCACAGACTGCCGATCAGCGCAACCAGCAGCGGGACCGTGTCGATCCTGTTGCCCATCGGCTGCGCCAGGCCCAGCGCGTAGAGCGGCATTAGGCCGCAGAGCCGGCCGAACACGATGTCGAGCGGGTGGGACCGGGTGTTGACCAGCCAGTCCATGTCCTCGGCCGCGTGGTGGATCGCGTGGAAGCGCCACAACGCTGGCACCTCGTGCATCCAGCGGTGGCCCCAGTAAAACCCGACATCTCCCACTACCAGGGCGCCGGCCAGGCGCAGGCCCAGCGGCAGCCTGGCCACTGTGGCGAAGTAGCCGCTCGGTACAGCGTGGTGCACGGCCCAGGCCAGCACGGAGAGCGGTGCGATCAGCAGGAGCTTCGGCAGCAGCGAGTCGATGAAGTAGTAGGCGACGTCGGTGCGAAAGGACGGCCGGATCATCTTCTGCTTGCGAGCGGCGAACGCCCGCTCGAGCGGCACGAAGATAACGACGACGAGAGCCAGGAATGCCGCGACTTTGGCAATTTCTAGAGCGAACGCCGACAGGTGCATGGCGAGTACGGCTCCATATCCTGGCGTTTAGCGGCACGAAGTGTTGGGCTCTGCCCCAAACCCCGCTGGGGCCTCGAGGCCCCAGACCCCCACGATTTAAGCCATTTCAATCAACGGATTGAAAGTCTTTTTAAGCGCGTTAGCCGGGAGGGAGGTGATCTGCCCCGGCAGGCGCCGGTGTCAGGACCGGCGGCGGCGGCGAACCGCCAACGTGCCAAGCAGACCCACGCCCGCCAACACGAAGCTGGCCGGTTCCGGCACGGAGGTTGGGGAGACGGCGTTGTCGGTCAGCGACACGCCATCGAGCAGCAGGAAGGGCGGGTTCGCGCCGGAGCTGGCACTGGCGAAGAAGCCCAGCGTCTCGGTCGTCGCGTTGGCCACGAAGGTCAGCGTCTGCTGCGTCCACCCAGTGGCGCCGCCGGACGGCACCGTCATCGTGCCGGAACTCTGCGTGCCGTAATTCGCCGCAGTGAAAGTCCCGTTACCCAGGCCAACAGTCCAGTTGCTGGTAAAGCCGCCGGTGTAGCCCGACTGCTCGAACGATGCCTGGTAGAACGCTACCGTGTAGCTGTCGCCGACCTTCAGGCCGCTCACCGCCTGGTAGATTACCTGGGTGCCATAATTTGCGTCCGACAGGAAGGCGTTGCCGCCGCCGGGGATCGCGCCGACGCTGCCGCCTGCCGTGCTGATGTGGCCGTCCTGCGCATCGTACCAACCGTTGGTGGCGAAGTTGCTGTTGGCCAGGAAGGAAAAGCCGCAGTTGCTGCTGTTGCAGCCGGTGAACTGCCAGTTCGCTAGGTTCGAGTCGGTCGTCTCCGTGCCGACTGTGACGCCGTTATACACCGTCGTAGCCGTGGTGTTCGTGAACGAGCCATTCAGAATCAGGTTCGCCTTAGCGGGCGTCGCAGCCAAACACACGCCCAGCACCGACCCGGCCATCGCCAGTGTCCACCTGCCTGAGCGTCTCGATAAAGCACCAGCCGCGCTGCCCACGATAAAGATCCTTCATTCGCTGCGCCTCACCTACAGACGTTCGGCCGTCAAATCAAGTACAAAATAAGAGATTTTGCCTTTAAAACATGACGGATTGACGTTGACGGGTGTCAAACGTGCTATTTACCAGTTATTTACCTATTTTGCGCCACTCAAGGTTGTAAAACGCTACGTTGTGATTGTAATCTCAATTTACAGATAAGCGGTATAAGGCCTGGTAGGTTGCTCAGACAGCCCGTTGCAAGTCCGGCCTAATCATACGGCACCGCGAGTGACCGAGTGCCTGCTTCGTTGGCACGAACTCGTTGAGCCGTCAGGCAGTCACAGTTCAATGACCGGCCTCAGGACACGGACATCCGGAACTACAAGCCTCAAGCAAGCCGTCGCGCATGTCGTTGGCCGAAGTAGGGCGCCGGCAGTCTGACCCTGCTGCCCCACCGTTCAGAACAAGCGCTTCAGCAGTGCGCTCACCTTGTGCCGCCGCAGTTCCGACCGGGCGCGGGAGTCGTTCGTCATGTAGTTGAGCTGGATGGAATGACGCGGCCCCACATAGGTACGATGGCCATGAAACGTGGCCGGCCCGTTGGGGAACACCAGCAACGTGCCGCGAGTTGGCGGCACTTCCACCGCGTAATCCTCCAGGTCGTTCGCCGAACGGAGCAGGCGCAGGCAGCCATCCTGCTGCGTGAAGGAGGGGTTGGACGGGTTCAGGTATAGCAGCACGGTCACACGCTTGGCGTCGGAGTCCGTATGGATCTGCCCGTCCCTCTGCCGCGTCGCAAGGCGCATGGTCAGCATGGTGGGCGCGTCGGACAGGTCCAGCGCGAACTTCTCGGCGATGGCGGCTTTCAGGACAGGGCCTTCCAGTTCGGCTACCATGGCGCGAGCGTCAGGGCCGAGCGGCAACGCCTGTGGCGGAAACGAACCGCCCCGGTCCAGCGCCGGAAGCTGGGCATAGATGCGTGACAAAGCATCGGGCGGGACAAAATCAGGCACGACCACGTGCAGGAACGGCAATTCAACGGGCGGTGTAGCCGCCAAGGCCGCGTAGTCGAGTATTGAGGAGGCCGAGCAGCCGGCCGAGTGAGCTAAGCGCGTCATGGCCTGCAAATGCACAGTATGGCGTCACACCGCAAGCGACCGGTATCGGTTACGTACGGTCCCAGTGATGCACCGTCAGCAGCGTGTCGGTGGAGAGGAGGTGGCCGCACTGCATCGTCTGTTCCGGCTTTATCGGCAGGTAGGCCACATGGGAAACAAGGCGGCTGTTGTTCATGCAACCGGCACCGGATGGGGCCGGCTGCACGAAAGCCTTGCGTGCCGCAGGGTGACCCTCCGTGGCCAAGGCTGGCCCGACTCCAAGCAATGTGGCAGCTAAGAGACCACGGCAGATGTAGACGGCTACGGTAGGCATTTCGTGTCCTCACAAGCACGTTCGAATGCTTTCTAGGGACGCTAACGTGGCTGCCCTTCAATCGGATTAACGCTCGCGCTTGGTTGATGTGACGCCCGCGTTGCCCGGCCGACCTGCCCGGGCTACTGGCCGGCACATCATGCTGGACCTGCCCGCGCCGCCCGCCGGCACCCCTGCCCTGACGCCGGCCGTAGGGCCGCTGGGCGCCTGGCGCACGCTGGTGGCCTCGGGCGTCCTCACGCCCGACGACTCGCAGCGCCTGGCGGTTGAACGCCTGCAGGATTTGTGGGTGAAGCTGCGCGGCTACGCGCCGCGGCAGGACGGCGCAGGTTCCGGGCTGCTGGGGCGCCTGCTGCGCCGCCGTCCTGCCGAAGGGGCGCCGGACGGACGTCCGAACGGCCTCTACCTCGTGGGTGAGGTCGGCCGCGGCAAATCCATGCTTATGGACCTGTTCTTTGCCAGCGCCGAGGTGGCCCGCAAGCGCCGCATCCACTTTCACCGCTTCATGCAGGAGCAGCACGCCCGAATCCACGCGTGGAGGCAGGCCAACCCGGACGGCGCCGACCCTATTCCACCGCTGGCCGACACCATCGCAGCGGAGGCGGCCCTGCTGTGCTTCGACGAGTTCCAGGTCAACGACATCGTCGACGCGATGATCCTGGGCCGGCTATTCGCCGCCCTGTTCGAGCGCGGTGTGGTGGTGGTGGCCACGTCGAACACGCTACCGGCGGACCTGTTCCGCGGCCGCCCCGGGCGCGACGCCTTCCTGCCGTTCATCGCCCTGCTGGAGGCCAGGTTGGATGTGCTGGTACTGCAGGGCGAACGCGATTTCCGCCGCGCCCGGCTGCGCGGCATGGCCGTCTGGCACGTGCCCACCGGCGCCAGGGCGGACGCCGCGCTGGACGAGGCCTTCGCCCAGCTCACCGGCGGCGCGGCTGCCGGCCCAAGCCGATTGCTGGTGACCGGCCGCACGCTGGCCGTACCGCTGGCCGCGGCCGGGGTGGCGCGATTCGACTTCGACACGCTGTGTGGCACGCCGCTGGGCGCCGGCGACTACCTGGCGCTGGCGACCCACTTCCACGCCCTGGTGCTGGACGCCGTGCCCCGCCTATCGCCGGACAACTACGACGTGGCGCGCCGCTTCATCGTGCTGGTGGACGCGCTATACGACCACCGGGTGAAGCTGGTGGCCTCGGCCGAGGCCATGCCCGACCAGCTCTACCGGCGCGGCGAGGGCGCGCAGGCCTTCGAGCGGACGGCTTCGCGGTTGGAGGAGATGCAAAGCCAGGAGTACCTGGCGCTGGCGCACCTGACATGAGGTAAGACAGCAGTTCTTTTTCGAGAAAAAAAACCAAAAAGCTTTTGCTCCCCTGTCGGGTGTGTCCGGAGAGAGCCGCGCTAAACGACCAAAAGCTTTTTGCTTCTTTTTCTCGAAAAAGAAGGCCTTCCTTGCCTCTGGCATGACTTATCGCCGGCATAACACCAGCTTCATCATTAGCTTATTGACGGAGTCTCAGGAACCAAATTAGAACATCCGCAGAGTTGCCGGTTTGTTCACTCCGCCATGGCAGCTTTGGGGCGGACGAGACCACGAGGGCGTAGCCATGTTGACCCGCAAGCAGCACGAGTTGCTGAGCTTCATCGACGCCCACCTCAAGGAAAGCGGCGTCTCCCCGAGCTTTGAGGAGATGAAGGAGGCGCTCTCGCTCCGGTCCAAATCGGGTATCCACAGGCTGATCTCGGCGCTGGAGGAACGCGGCTTCCTGCGCCGCCACCACCACCGGGCGCGCGCATTGGAAGTGATGCGGCTGCCGGAGAACATGGCGCAGCAGAAGCCCACGGGACGGCGGGCCGCCGCGGCGGCCCCGGCGCCGCAGCCCGGCTTCGCAGCCAACGTCATCCAAGGCGATTTCACCTCCCGCCTGCCGGGCGTGCGCGCTGCCCAGGATGCCGCCGCCATCTCCCTTCCGCTGTATGGCCGCATCGCCGCCGGCCAGGCGATCGAGGCGCTGCGCGATGAGGGCAGCCACATCGAGGTGCCGATGGCCATGCTCGGCCAGGGCGACCACTTCGCACTGGAGGTGGCCGGCGACTCGATGATCGAGGCCGGCATCCTGGACGGCGACACGGTGATCATCCGCAAAGGCGAGGTGGCCGAGACCGGACAGATCATCGTGGCGCTGATCGACGGCACCGAGGTGACGCTCAAGCGCATCCGCAAGCGTGGCGCCTCCATCGCGCTGGAGCCGGCCAACGCGAAATACGAGCCGCGGCTGCTGCCGCCCGACCGGGTGAAGATCCAGGGCCGGCTGGTCGCCCTGCTGCGGAAGTATTAGCCTGGGGAGCGTGAACACAGACCCGCATTTCTACGAACCCGCCTCCGGCCACGGCCTGAAGCACGACCCGTTCAACGCCATCATCGGACCGCGTCCTATCGGCTGGATCTCCTCGCGCGGGGCGGACGGCTCGGTGAACCTGGCGCCCTACAGCTTTTTCAACGCGTTCAACTACCACCCGCCGATCATCGGGTTCGCCAGCGTGGGTGCCAAGGACACGCTGCGCAACGTAACGGAGACCCGCGTCTTCGCCTGGAACCTGGCCACCCGCGCGCTGGCCGAACAGATGAACGCCAGCTGCGCGCCGTTGCCCTACGGGCAGAACGAGTTCGAGCTGGGCGGGCTGACGCAAACACCCTGCCGCCTGATCGAGGTGCCGCGCGTGGCCGAAAGCCCGGTGAACTTCGAGTGCCGCGTGACCGACATCGTGCAACTCCGCGGCTGGCAGGGCGACCCGGCCCAGACCTGGCTGGTGCTGGGCGAAGTGGTGGGCGTGCATATCGCGCAGAGCGTACTGGTGGACGGCGTGTTCAACACGTTCGGCGCCGGCATCATCCAGCGTGGCGGCGGCCCCACCGCCTATGCCGAGATCCGTGCCGACAGCCGCTTCGACATGCGGCGGCCTGGCTGATAGAACGCGGGCCGAGCGGCATGACGCCGACCTACGACGGGAATGCCATGAGGGCGGGTGAGGTTCAAGATGACCGGCGCGCTGGCCGGTACCGTGCTCTACACCTGCTCCGTCTGCTTCAAAAAGATCTTCTTCCACCAGATCATGGCCCGGGACCGCTTCACCCTGTCGAGCGGCGCTGACGGGTAGCGACACCAAAGAGGAAGCTGGTGACTTACCGAGGCCGAAGATCCGCAACTCCCAGCCGCCGCCGCCCGTTACGGGGGCCTGGACGAAACATGGGAGAACATATTTGAAACGGATTCTTTTGAGTGCGGCATCCATGATGCTGTGCACAACACTTGCGTTCGCGCAGACCAGCGGCAGCATGGCCGCCCCCAGCACGGGCACAAGCACGGGTGCACCCGCCACTCCCAACCCGATCGGCGCAAACCAAGATTCCGGCAAGCCGGCCGCCTCGGGTGACACAAACCAGGCCGTGACCACCACCGGGGCCAACGCGGACCAGCCAGCCAAGGGCGCCAACAGCTTCAGCAAGCGCCAGGCTGCCGGCCGCATCGCCAAGAAGGGCTACAGCCACGTCACCGGCCTGACCAAGGATGCCGATGGCGTTTGGCGCGGCACGGGCATGAAGTCCGGCCAGCCAGTCCAGGTGTGGCTGGATTACAAAGGCAATGTCGGTCAGCAGTCGTAAGGGAGCAGTTCCTTCCGTGAAGAACAGCGAAAGACTTTTGGCTGACCGCCAGGTGCTGGCCCTCTAAGCCCGCGACAGCCCAGTCAAAAGTCTTTTGCTTCTTTTCTTCAGAAAAGAAGGCCTTGCTTTCCTTCCTCAACCGCAAAAAGGAAATTTCAATGCGTACGCTCACACGCCTGTTCGACAACCACGACGACGCCGTCGCCACCGTCCACGCGCTGGAAGCCGCCGGCTTCGGCCACGATCACGTCAGCGTCGTCGCCAACAACGCCGACACGCGCTACCAGACCACGACCGGCGCACATGCCGACGACGTCGGCGCAACCGGAACCGGTGCGACGGCTGGCACCATATTCGGCGGCGGCCTCGGCCTGCTCGCGGGCATCGGCTCGCTCGCCATCCCGGGCGTAGGCCCCGTCGTCGCCGCCGGCTGGCTGGTTGCCACGCTCACCGGTGCCGGCGTAGGCGCCGTGGTCGGCGGTGGTGCCGGCGGCCTGGTCGGCTCGCTGACCCATGCAGGCGTGTCGGAAGACGACGCGCACGTCTATGCCGAGGGCGTCCGCCGCGGCGGCTCGCTGGTGACGGTGCAGGTCGACGAGGCCCGCGCAACCGAGGCCGAAGGCATCCTGAACAGTCGCACTTACGTCGATCCCGCGGCGCGACGCGCAGAGTACACGCAGTCAGGCTGGGAGCGTTTCGACGAGTCTGCTGCGCTGCCAGTGCGTGAGAAGCCTCCTGTGATGTAGCGAAGACAACAGTTCTGTCAGAGGAATCACACTCTGACGAACGTTGCATCCTGGCCGCCGACCCGCGACGGACGAGTCAGAAGTCAAACCACCGACCAATTTGCGGAGGTCGACCGCGTGTCTCCCGCCGTCATGTTTGGCGCGCGGGATCACCGGCACAACCACTGCCCACTCGGCATCGTCTAGATCACGCGGGTAAGCTCGCTGCGGTCGCGCTACCGCTATCCTCGGTCGGTCTCACGCAACCGACCCTATCTGGAGCGACTTGGCAGACCCGGGATGTTGTCGGACCGACACTCAGGGAACCACCCACAAAGCTTTTGCAGGATCGTCCGCCAAGCTGAACCGCGCGCGGCGATGCCCGTCATGCGCCAAGTGCAACCAGTCCAGCGTCCGTATCGTCAGCCGCACCACGCAGAACACGCCCACGGCGTCCTTTTCGGTCGCATCCGGCACCGGGTTGTCCGGCCCGGCCAATGGCGTGCCCGGACCCGGCTGCACCCGGTAGGTCGCCCGCGAGCCCTCCTTTAGCTCGGTCCAGGCGGCCTGGGCCGTCGCGTCGCCCACGTGCAGTGCCACGGTGCCGACGGCGCGCAGCTGGATGCGGCTCTCGGCGTCCCAGCCGTGCAGCGTGGCGGCCGGGTTGGCCTGCAGCTCGGCAAACTTGGCCGAGCGAACGTCCGTGTGCACGTCCAGCTCAACCCCGCTGAACCGGCGCAGCACCACGGTGCGCACCTGCGGCGCGCCGTCCAGCCCCACGCTGCCCAATGCAAGGTTGCGCCAGGGGCTGCCTGGGGTGTCGGCGCCATCCTGAAAGTGGCGGGCCCAATCGGGAAAGCGGTCATCCATCCGGCGTCTCCTATAGTGCTTGCGTCCGGTGGGCTGTGCTGTCCGCGATCCCCTTGCCAGAACCGGCCAACAAGGCAAAACAGGGCCAACAGCCAGCCTCAGGGACACAGCACATCATGGAACGGATCGAAGCCAGCGGGTTGCAGGTGGACAAGGTGCTGTACGATTTCGTCTCCAACGAGGCGGTGCGCGGCAGCGGCCTGTCCGGCCCGCAGTTCTGGCAGGGCTTGGCCGCCATGCTGGCCGACCTCGCCCCCCGCAACCGCGCGCTGCTCGATAAGCGCGACGCGCTGCAGGCCAGGATCGACGCCTGGCATGTGGGCCGGCGCGGCAAGCCGTTCAGCCAGGCGGAGTACGAGGCGTTCCTGCGCGAGACCGGCTACCTGACGGCCGAGCCGCCGCCGTTTCGCGTGACCACGGCCAACGTGGACGACGAGATCACCAAGGTGGCCGGCCCCCAGCTCGTGGTGCCCATCTCCAACGCTCGTTACGCGCTGAACGCCGCCAACGCCCGCTGGGGCAGCCTGTACGACGCGCTGTACGGCACTGACGCGCTGCCCGAGACGCCTGGCGCCGAGCGCGGCCGCGGCTACAACAAGGCGCGCGGCGCCCAGGTGATCGCCCGCGCCCGCCAGGTGCTCGACGAGACGGTTCCGCTGGCCGGCGGCAGCTATGCCGCAGCCACCGGCTACGCGGTGGCGAACGGCAAGCTGGCCGTGCGCACGGCGTCTGGCACGCTGGGCCTTGCCGATCCTGCCTATTTCGTCGGCTACCAGGGCGACGCGGCGGCCCCCACCAGCATCCTGCTGGTGCAGAACGGCCTGCATTTGCTCATCAAGATCGACCGCAGCTCCGCCATCGGCCAGGACGACCCGGCCGGCATGGCCGACCTGGTGCTGGAGGCCGCCGTCAGCACCATCATGGATTGCGAGGACAGCGTGGCCGCCGTCGACGCGGCCGACAAGGTGGAGGTCTACCGCAACTGGCTGGGCCTCACCCAGGGCACGCTCTCGGCGGTGTTCACCAAGGGCGGCCAGCAGCAGGACCGCTGGCTGGAGCTCGACCAGGTGTTCCACGCCCCGGACGGCGGCAGCCTCACGCTGTCCGGCCGCAGCCTGATGCTGGTGCGCAACGTGGGCCACCACATGTACACCGATGCCGTTCTGATGGCCGACGGCAGCGAGATCCCCGAGACGATGCTCGACTGCGCCATCACCGCGCTGATCGCCACGCACGACCTGCGCGGCATGCCCCGCCTGCGCAACAGCCGCACCGGCTCGATGTACATCGTCAAGCCCAAGCTGCATGGCCCGGAGGAGGTGGCGTTCGCCTGCGAGCTGTTCAGCCGCGTGGAGGACATGCTGGCCCTGCCGCGCCGCGCGCTGAAGATGGGCATCATGGACGAGGAGCGCCGCACCAGCGCCAACCTGGCCGCCTGCATCTTCGCCGCCAAGGACCGCGTGTTCTTCATCAACACCGGCTTCCTGGACCGCACCGGCGACGAGATGCACACATCCATGGAGGCCGGCACCATGGTGCGCAAGAACGACATGAAGAACACCGCCTGGCTGGCCGCCTACGAGAACCAGAACGTGGATGTCGGCCTGGCCTGCGGCCTGCGCGGCCACGCGCAGATCGGCAAGGGCATGTGGGCGGTGCCAGACCGGATGGCGGAGATGCTGAGCGTGAAGGTCGGCCAGCTCAAGGCAGGCGCCAACACCGCCTGGGTACCCTCGCCCACCGCGGCCACGCTGCACGCGCTGCACTACCACCAGGTTGACGTGGCCGCCCGCCAGGCCGAGCTCGCCACCCGTCCGCGCGCCAAGCTCTCAGACCTGCTGACCATCCCGGTGGAGGCCAGCAACTGGGCGCCCGACGATGTGCGCCAGGAGCTGGACAACAACGCGCAGTCTATCCTGGGCTACGTGGTGCGCTGGGTGGACCAGGGCGTCGGCTGCTCGAAGGTGCCGGACGCCCACGACGTGGGCCTGATGGAGGACCGCGCGACGCTGCGCATCTCCAGCCAGCACATCGCCAACTGGCTGCACCACGGCGTGGTGACGCGCGCGCAGGTGGAGGAGACGATGCGGCGCATGGCGCTGGTGGTGGACAAGCAGAACGCCGGCGACGCCGCCTACAAGCCTATGGCGCCCGGCTATGACGGGCCGGCGTTCCAGGCGGCCTGCGACTTGGTGTTCCAGGGTCGAGCGCAGCCGAACGGCTACACCGAGTTTGTGCTGCATGCGCGGCGGCGGGAAGCCAAGGCAGCATAGCAAGCAAGGCCTTCTTTTCTGAAGAAAAGAAGCAAAAGACTTTTGCTATTTTGGCGCGCACCTCTCCGCACCACCCGACAGGGAGCAAAAGCTTTTTGGTTCTTTTTCTCGAAAAAGAACTGCTTCCTTAAAACAAACGCTCACCACCGGATCACCCGCCAGCGCACCCACCACCTCCGCCCGCCCCTCCGGCGTGGTGCACACCACAACCACCCGCCTGAAGAACGCCACCTGCCCGCGCGCCCGCGCGTGCAGCAGCGCCGCCAGTGCCCGCCCGGCCTCGGAGCGCGCGGCGCAGCACGCGCAGCCGGGCGCATGGCCCGTGGCGGGCGTGAAGTCGACGCCTTCGGTGAACAGCACGTCGTCAGGCTCCGGCGCGGCCGGGTCGAACACCACGGGGATGCGGGCGTCCTGAAACAACATCGTTGATATAAAGCCAGGCTTATATATTTATACAAGCCTGATGGAGCAGCTTCTCACCTCGTTGAGCGCCGCCGCCGACCCCACGCGGCTGCGCCTGTTGGCGCTGGCCGCGCGCGGCACCTTCTGCGTGAACGATTTCTGCGAGGTGCTCGGGCAGAGCCAGCCGCGCCTGTCCCGCCACCTGCGGCTGCTGTGCGAGGCGGGGCTGCTGGAGCGCGCCCGCGAGGGTGCGAACGCCTGGTTCACCCTGGCGCAGACCGAGGCCGGGGCGCTGGCTCGCGACATCCTGCGGCGCGCCCCGGCCGAGGACCCCATGCTGGCCGCAGACAGGCGGGGTGCCGCGCGCGTGCTGGCCGAGCGCGCACGCGTCGCGTCGGAGACCTTCAGGCGGCAAGGCGCGGACTGGGACGAGATGCGCGCTTTGGCGCTGCCGGCCGACGCCATCGAGGCGCGTCTACTGGCCCTGCTGCCGTCTGGTCCTCTGGGCCGCGTGCTGGACGTGGGCACCGGCACCGGTAGGCTGCTGGAGCTTCTGGCCCCGCGCCTGACCAGCGGGCTGGGCGTGGACGCGAGCCGCGCCATGCTGGCGCTTGCGCGCGTGCGCCTGGCCAGCCCCGATTGCGCGCATTGCGGCGTGCGCCTTGCCGACATGTATGCCCTGCCGTTGGCCGACGCCCAGTTCGACCTGGTGCTGCTGCAGATGGTGCTGCACTACGCCGAGGACCCCGGCCAAGCGGTGGCCGAGGCCCGCCGCGTGCTGGCCCCCGGCGGGCGCCTGGTGGTGGTCGACCTGGCACCGCACGCCCAGACCGGGCTGCTGGCTCAGATGGGGCACCGCAGCGCCGGCTTCTCCGACGCGCAGGTGCACGCTTTGCTCGCAGGCGCGCGGCTCGCGGCCAGCCCGCCCGCCGAACTTGGCGCGGCGCAGGACGGCGCGCTGCGCGTGCGCGTCTGGCAAGGCATGGCGCAGGCCGTCACCCATGAACTCGCAACCGAGGATTTATCTTGACCCGACCCCATCTGCTCGATGCCCTGCGCGACCAGGTCCTGCTGTGCGACGGCGGCACCGGCAGCCGCGTGCAGTCCATGGACCTGGACACCGAGCGCGACTACTGGGGCCAGGAGAACTGCACCGACGTGCTGAGCCTGTCGCGGCCGGACCTGGTGCGCGAGATCGCGCGGGGCTACTTCGCCGCCGGCGCGGACATGGTGGAGACCAACACGTTCGGCGCCAGCCCGATCACGCTGGGCGAGTTCGGGCTGGGCGCGCGCGCCCGCGAGATCAACCGCGTGGCCGCTAACCTGGCGCGCGAGGCCTCCTCCGAGTTCGCCGATGGCCGCCACCGCTGGGTGCTGGGCGGCGTGGGGCCGGGCACCAAGCTGCCCACGCTGGGCAACATCGACTACGACACGCTGGAAGCCGGCCTGGCCGAGCAGTGCCGCGGCCTGATGGATGGCGGCGTGGACGCCTTCCTGATTGAGACCTGCCAGGACACGCTGCAGATCAAGGCGGCGGTGAACGGGGCGAAGATCGCGCGCGCCGAGGGGGGGCGCGACACGCCGATCTTCGTGCAGGTGACGGTGGAGACCACCGGCACGCTGCTGGTGGGCCCCGACATCGCGACCGCCGCCACCGTGGTGCACGCGCTGGACGTGCCGCTGATCGGGCTGAACTGCGCTACCGGCCCGCAGGAGATGGCCGAGCACGTGCGCTGGCTGGCCGCCAACTGGCCCGGCCTGCTCAGCGTGCAGCCCAACGCCGGGCTGCCCGAGCTGGTGGACGGCGCCACGCGCTACCCGCTGGGTGCGGCCGAGATGGCGAGCTGGGTGGAGCGGTTCGTCGCCGAGGACGGCCTGAACCTGATCGGCGGCTGCTGCGGCACCGACGTCCCGCACATCCAGGCGCTGGACGCGATGTTGCGCCGGCGCGGCGAGGGCTTCCGGCCGGCGCCGGTGCTGCGGCGCTCGTACTGGGTGCCGTCGGTGGCCAGCCTGTACAGCGCCACGCCGCTGCGCCAGGACAACAGCTTCTTCTCCATCGGCGAGCGCTGCAACGCCAACGGCAGCAAGAAATGGCGCGAGCTGCAGGAGGCCGGCGACTGGGACGGCTGCGTCAGCGTGGGCCGCGAGCAGGCAGGCGAGGGCAGCAACTCGCTCGACGTGTGCACAGCGTTCGTCGGGCGCGACGAGATGAGCGAGATGAACGAGGTGGTCCGCCGGTTCACCAGCTCGGTCAACGTGCCGCTGGTGATCGACAGCACAGAGACGCCGGTGATCGAGAGCGCGCTGAAGCTGCACGGCGGCAAGCCGGTGATCAACTCGATCAACTTCGAGGACGGCGAGGGTGCCGCCACCGACCGCCTGAAGCTCGCCAAGAAGTTCGGCGCCGCGGTGATCGCGCTGACCATCGACGAGGTGGGCATGGCCAAGACGGCCGAGGACAAATTGCGCATCGCCACCCGCCTGGTGGAGTTCGCCTGCGGCAGGTTCGGCCTGCCGCAAAGCGACCTGCTGATCGACCCGCTGACCTTCACGGTGGCCACCGGCAACGAGGACGACCGCAAGCTGGCGGCCTGGACGCTGGACGGGATCAGGATGATTCGCGAGCGCTTCCCCGACATCCAGATCATCCTGGGCCTGTCAAACGTGAGCTTCGGCCTGAACCCGGCGGCGCGCGCGGTGCTCAATAGCGTGTTCCTGGACCACGCGGTGCGCGCCGGCATGACCGGCGCCATCGTGCACGTCAGCAAGATCCGCCCGCTGCACCTGATCGCCGCCGAGGAGGTGGAGGTGGCCGAGGACCTGATCTTCGACCGCAGGCGCGAGGGCTACGACCCGTTGACGCGCATGCTGGAGATCTTCGCCGACCGCAAGCTGGCCGAGGCCACCAAGCGCGCCAAGAGCGAGACGGTGGAGGGGCGCCTGCGCGACCGCATCGTGGACGGCGACCGCAAGGGCCTGGAAGGCGAGCTGGAGGACGCGCTGGTGACCCACAAGCCGCTGGCGATCATCAACGACATCCTGCTCGGCGGCATGAAGGTGGTGGGCGAGCTGTTCGGCGCCGGCAAGATGCAGCTGCCGTTCGTGCTGCAATCGGCCGAGACGATGAAGGCGGCGGTGGCCTATTTGGAGCCGCTGATGGAGCGCGTGGCAGGGCAGGAGAAGGGCACCATCGTTCTGGCCACCGTGAAGGGCGACGTGCACGACATAGGCAAGAACCTGGTCGACATCATCCTGACCAACAACGGCTACCGGGTGGTCAACCTGGGCATCAAGGTGAAGCTGGCCGACATGGTGGAGGCCGCCCGCGAGCACCGCGCGCACGCCATAGGCATGAGCGGGCTGCTGGTGAAGTCCACCGTCATCATGCGCGAGAACCTCGAGGAGATGACGCGGCTGGGGCTGGAGATTCCCGTGCTGCTGGGCGGCGCCGCACTGACGCGCAACTACGTGGAGGACGATTGCGTGGCCGCCTACGCCAGCGGCCGCGTGGCCTACGCACGCGACGCGTTCGACGGCTTGCACCTGATGGACCGGGTGACCGGCAACGGGTTCGACGACTACCTCTCCGCCCTGCAGGCCAAGCGCAGCGGCAAGGCGAAGAACACCAAGCGCGCCATCGGCCGCGCCGACGAGCGCGCCTGGCGGCCGATCGACGTGGCCCAGGTGCAGGCGCGCCGCCGGCGGCTGACGGGGGACGTGCAGGTGGCCGAGCCGCCGTTCTGGGGCGCCCGCGTGATCGGGGCGCCGGCCAAGGCGGTGGTGCCGTTCCTCAACGAACGCAGCCTGTATCAATTCCAGTGGGGCTTCCGCAAACAGGGCAAGAACCTGGACGACTTCCTGGGCTGGGCCAAGCAGGAGCTGCGGCCCATCATGAAGCGCATGCTGGCGATCTGCGAGGCCGAGGACATCCTCAGGCCGCAGGCGATCTACGGCTACTGGAAGGCCGCCGGACAGGGCAACGACCTGCTGCTGTTCGAACAGGACGGCACCACGGAGGTGGCGCGCTTCACCCTGCCGCGCCAGCCCAAGGAGGATGGCGACTGCATCGCCGACTTCTTCCGCGACGTGGACGAAGCCGAGCGCGACGTGATCGGCCTGCAGGTGGTGACCGTGGGCCAGAAGGCGAGCGACACGGCGCGCGTGTGGTTCGAGGACAACCGCTACCAGGACTACCTGTACCTGCACGGGCTGAGCGTGGAGATGGCCGAGGCGATGGCCGAGTACGTGCACAAGCGCATCCGCGCCGAATTGGGCTTCGCCGCCGAGGACGACCGCGACCTGGAGCGCATGCTGAGCCAGGGCTACCGCGGCTCGCGCTACTCGTTCGGCTATCCCGCCTGCCCGCGGGTGGAGGACCAGGACATGCTGCTCCGGCTGCTGGACGCCGAACGCATCGGGGTGTCGCTGTCCGATGAGTCGCAGCTGCATCCCGAGCAGAGCACGAGCGCTATCGTGGTGCTGAACCCTGCGGCGAAGTATTTCTCGGTTTAGGAAGGAAGGCCTTCTTGTCGTAAGAAAGAAGCAAAAGACTTTGTTCGTTGGGCGCGCTACGTTCCGCACCACCCGACAGGGAGCAAGAGCTTCTTGGTTCTTTTCTCGAAAAGGACTGCTTGCCTTGCTTGCTGAACTGAGCCCCAAGGCATGAACGTTCAGCTCGCCACAACGCAAAGTCGCCGATGTGATGCGGCCCGTCGGCGCCGTCGGCGTTGAGCATGAAGGTTCTGCACGGACGGAGGCTTGCATGCGGCGTAATCGGGTGATGGTGGCCGTTTGCGGCCTGGTATTGATGGCCGGTACGCCGGCCTGGGCGCAGACGGCCGAGACGCCGCCGAAATCCGTGAACGTGCCGCCACTCCGCACGGCGCCGACGCCGGCCAGGTCAGGCAGGGGCACGTCCGCCGCCCCGGTGCCCTCGACGCGCGTGCTCGGGGTGCCTGTCACCGCGGATGCCCCGGTGTCGCCGCCCTACGACGGCACCGCCTACAAGACGTTGGGCGGCCAGGCCGAGACGGGACAGGACGACATCAGCGGCCAGGTCATGCAGCCGACAGGCGCGGGCCAGCCGAAATAGGCGCGGGTGCGGGCAGCTGATACGCCGGAAGACCGACTTGTTAACGACAGCCGCGCGCACCATACAGCCAAGCACGCGTCTTTCGCACCCCGCACCCGAAAGCTTCATCCATGTTCATCGAGACCGAGAGCACGCCGAACCCCGCCACCCTGAAGTTTCTGCCCGGCGTGGACGTGATGGGCGCCAGCACGGCCGATTTTGCCAGCCCGGGAGCCGCCGCAGGCAGCCCGCTCGCCACCGCGCTGTTCGCGCTGCCCGGCGTGGCCCGGGTGTTCCTGGGCGGGGACTTCGTTACCGTGACCAAGGGCAACGAAGCCGACTGGCAGGCGCTGCGCCCTCAGGTGCTGGGCGCTGTCATGGAGCATTTCGTGGCCGGCCGGCCGGTGATGCAGGGCGCCGCGGACGCGGTGCCGGAAGACGAGATCGCCCCCGAGGATCGCGAGGTCGTCGAGCAGATCAAGGAACTGCTCGACACGAGGGTAAGGCCCGCGGTGGCCAGCGACGGCGGCGATATCGTCTTCCGCGGCTTCCGCGACGGCGTGGTGCTGCTGCACATGCAGGGCGCCTGCAGCGGCTGCCCTTCCTCCACCGCCACGCTGAAGCACGGCATCGAGAACATGCTGCGTCACTACGTGCCGGAAGTGCGCTCAGTCGAGCAGGTGGCCGCCTAGCGCCATGCCGGACGCGCCCGGTCTGGACGCTGCCGCCCTGGACACGCTGTTCCGAGAGGCGCGCACGCATTATGCCTGGTCGGACACGCCGGTTACCGACGCGGAGATCGAGCGCCTGTACCACATGGTGAAGTTCGGCCCTACCTCGGCCAACACCTCGCCGGCGCGCTTCGTGTTCCTGCGCAGCGCCGAGGCGCGGGAGCGGCTCCGCCCGGCGCTCTCGGCGGGTAACGTGGACAAGACGCTGAGCGCTCCCGTGGTGACGGTCGTTGCCTGGGATCCGCAGTTCTACGACAGGCTGCCGCAGCTGTTCCCGCACGCCGACGCGCGCGCCTGGTTCGCCGGCAACGATGCGCTGGCCGAGGAGACGGCGTTCAGGAACTCCACGCTGCAGGGCGCCTACCTGATACTGGCCGCGCGCGCCATGGGACTGGATTGCGGCCCGATGTCCGGCTTCGACCGGGCCGTGCTGGACGGCATATTCTTCGCCGAGAGCGGCTGGCGGTCGAACTTCCTGGTCAACCTGGGGCACGGGACGGGAGAGAAGATGTTTGTGCGCGCGCCGCGGCTGGCGTTTGCCGACGCCTGCCTGATGTTGTGAGCCGCCTCGCTGAGCGTCCGCTCCCAGTGTACGGTTGACCATGCGGGTCCTGGCGATCGCCTCGGCCTATGGCGGGTGCACGGCAGCGGTGCTCGAGGGCACCGAAGTTGCCGCCCAGGGACGGATCGGTGAGGAGATAGGGCTGGCAGCCGTGCTGCCGGAACTGATCCGATCGATCCTGCAGGACGCGGGCGGGCCGCCCGAGCTGGTGGCAGCCGTGGTAGGACCGGGCAGCTTCACCGGGCTGCGCGCAGGGCTGTCCGTGGCGGCGGGCCTTGGGCTTGGTCTGGGCATACCCGTGACAGGAGTCACGCTGGCCGAGGCGTTCGCCGCCGGCCTGTCCGGTGTGGAGAGCAGGGTGCTGTGGACCGCCATAGAGGCGCGGCGCGGGCGCGTGTTCATCGATGCCGGCGCGGGGTTCGCCGGCTACCAGACGGACGCGCTGCCGGCAGCTTCGGGGCGCGTGGCGGTGTGTGGCAACGCGGCCAACCTGGTGGCGGCCACGCTGGCCGCACGCGGCGCGGACGTGATGCTGACGGCCGCCCGCCACGTTCGCCCACAGGACGTGGCCGCGGTGGGGATGCGCCGTGCGGCCGGCGCCTTGCCTGCGCTGGCGGCCGAGCCGCTCTACGTGGACGCGCCCGAGGCCAGGCTGCCCGCCGGCTTGCGCGCGGCGCCGGTGTGAGTGGCGTGCAGAAGGCCGGCCCCCTGCACGCCACGGCGCTGTCGGCTATCCACGCGCGCGCCTTTCCCGAGGACGAGTTCTGGGACGAGCGCATCATCGCCGGCCAGCTGTCGCAGCCGGGGGTGTTCGGGCTGATCGACTCGCAGGGCGGCATGCTGCTGGCACGCCTGGCCGCCGACGAGGCAGAGGTGCTCACGGTGGCCGTGGTGCCCGAGCGGCGCCAGCAGGGCCTGGGCGGCGCCCTGCTCACCCGCGCGGCCGAGGAGGCTCGCCTGCGTGGGGCGGTGCGGATGTTCCTGGAGGTCAGCACGCGCAACCCAGCGGCGCGCGGGTTGTACCAGCGGATGGGATTCCGGCAGGTGGGGCGGCGGAAGGCTTACTATGCGGATGGAAGCGATGCTTTGGTGTTGAGCAAGAGTTTGCAGAGGTAATGTCGTTAAACGAGCGGAAGTCCTGAACCGTATGCAAGCATGGGGCTCTGCCCAAACCCTGCTGGGGCCTCGAGGCCCCAGACCGCCATCTGTTAGGGTTACGTGACGATTGCTGGCCGGTTGCTTATTTCTTCCTGATCAGAAGACGCAGGCTGCCATCCCCAAGCTTCACCGTCTCCAGCACGTCATGCCCCTGTAGCCGCGCCGTCTCGGGCACGTTGCGCGCCGGCTCGGCGCCCCGCAGCGTCACGCCGAGCAGCTGGCCGGGCGTCAACCTATCCAGTGCCAGGCGTGCGCGAACGAAGGTCATGGGACAGATCTCCGCAGTGATGTCGATCTCCAGGTCGGCCTCAAGTCTTGGCGTTGTCATGAAATGGCGCCCATGTCCGGCTGCAGGAACTTGCGGCACGCACATGTTGCCACCACTAAACTTATTATACGAAGATCCAAGGAGACTAGACGATGACCGGTGCGCCAGTGTCGGTTGACATGCTCGGGCTGACGGCTCGGATCGTGAGCGCGCATGTGGGCAACAACGCGATCGACACGGCGGAGCTGCCGGCGTTGATCAGCGAGGTGTTCAAGGCGCTAAGCGCCGTGGGCCAGGACGTGCAGGAGCCGGCTCCGGCCGCGCCGGCATCCGACCGGCGGCAGCCCGCCGTGCCGGTGAAGAAATCTGTATTTGCCGAGTACATCGTCTGCCTGGAAGACGGCAAGAAGCTAAAGATGCTCAAGCGGCACCTCAAGACGGCCTACGACATGACGCCCGACCAGTATAGGGAGCGCTGGGGCCTGGCGCAGGACTACCCGATGGTGGCGCCCAGCTACGCCAACCACCGCTCCGAACTGGCTAAAAGAATCGGCCTGGGCACCAAGGCCCGAAGCAGCCACAAGCCCTGATAACCGCCTCGGTCAGGAAAACCACGACCGCACGAACCAAAGCTTTTTGCTTCTTTTTTGAAGAAGAAGGCCTTGCTTCCTTCAAAGCCAGCTAACCGCCGGCGGCAAGCTCATCAGGATCGCCTCCACGTTGCCCCCCGTCTTGAGCCCGAACGTCGTCCCGCGGTCGTGCAGCAGGTTGAACTCCACGTAGCGTCCCCGGCGCGCCAACTGGTGGGCACGGTCGGCCTCGCTCCACGCGCGGCCCGCGCGGCGGCTGACGATGGCGGGGTAGGCGGAGAGGAACGCCTGGCCCACGTCACGGGTAAAGGCGAAGTCGGCCGCGGCGTCGCCAGTGTCGAGCCGGTCGTAGAAGATGCCGCCCACGCCGCGTGGCTCGGCGCGGTGCGGCAAGTAAAAATAGCGGTCGCACCAGGCCTTGTACTCCGGGTAGTAGGCCGGGTCGTGCGCGTCGCAGGCTTGCCTGAAGGCGGCATGGAAGGTGGCGGCGTCCTCCGCGGTTTCGGCGGTGTCCATGAACATGGGCGTCAGGTCGCCGCCGCCGCCGAACCAGCCCTTGGTGGTGACCAGCAGGCGGGTGTTCATGTGGGCGGCCGGCACGTGGGGGTTCTGCGGGTGGGCCACCAGGCTGATTCCGGAGGCGAAGAAACGCGGGTCCTCCTCGGCGCCGGGGATCTGGGCGCGGAACTCCGGCGAGAAGGTCCCCTCTACGGTGGAGACGTTGACGCCTACCTTCTCGAACACCCGGCCGTGCATGAGGCTGATCAGGCCGCCGCCGCCATGGCTGGCGTCCTCGGTGGGACGGCTCCAGGGGCGGCGTTCGAACCGGCCCGGCGGCAGGTGGGCCAACGGCCCCGTCGTCTGCGCGTCCTCGATGGCCTCGAACGCCGCGCACAGCCGGTCTCGCAGGGTTTCGAACCAGGCGCGGGCTGCGGGCTTGAGCAAGTCGTGCGGCAGGGCAGGCGATGCGGTGTCCATCCCGTATACTAGCCGGGGCGGGCCTGCTTTGCCGAGTACGCGGCCGGGTGTTTCGCCAGCGCCGATTGCAGGGCGGGGAACTCATCCTTATTAGAGAGATCACAGCGGCGGGAGGCGCGTGCCCGCCGGTTCCACGATGGCTCTAAGGACGCAACACCATGGCCGGCCTGCACAAGAGCGAGTTCCAGAATCCGGTGCTGAACTGGGTGGACACCCGCCTGCCGATCCTGACGCTGATGACGAAGGAGTACGGCAGCTTCCCAACGCCGAAGAACTTCAACTACTTCTGGAACTTCGGCGCCCTGGCCGTGGTCAACCTGCTGGTCATGATCGCCAGCGGCATCTTCCTGTCAATGAACTACAACGCCAGCACCGCCGGCGCGTTCGACAGCGTCGAGCGTATCATGCGCGACGTGAACTACGGCTGGTTGCTCCGCTACGTTCACATGAACGGCGCCAGCATGTTCTTCATCATCATCTACATCCACATCTTCCGCGGCATGTACTACGGCAGTTACAAGGCGCCGCGCGAGCTTCTGTGGATGACCGGCGTGACCCTGTTCCTGCTGCTGATGGCCACCGCCTTCATGGGCTACGTGCTGCCATGGGGGCAGATGAGCTACTGGGGCGCCACCGTCATCACCAACCTGTTCAGCGCCTTTCCGGTGGTGGGCAACTGGATCGTGACGCTGCTCTGGGGCGGGTTCTCGGTGGACAACCCGACGCTGAACCGCTTCTTCAGCCTGCACTACCTGCTGCCGTTCGTGATCACCGGCGTGGTGTTCCTGCACGTGGTGGCCCTGCACATCACCGGCTCGAACAACCCGCTCGGCATCGATCCCAAGAGCGAGCAGGACACGCTGCCCTTCCACCCGTACTACACGGCCAAGGACAGCGTCGGCATGGCCGTCTACTTCCTGCTGTTCGCCGTCATCGTGTTCTTCATCCCGAACCTGTTCGGCGAGGCGGACAACTACATCCCCGCCAACCCGCTGCAGACGCCCAACGCCATCGTGCCGGAGTGGTACTTCCTGCCGTTCTACGCCATCCTGCGCTCGGTGCCCGACAAGCTGTTCGGCGTGATCTGCATGTTCGGCTCCATCCTGGTGTGGTTCGTGCTACCGTGGCTCGACACTTCGCCGGTCCGCAGTGCCCGCTTCCGGCCGATGTACCGCTGGTCGCTGCGGCTGATGGTAGTCTCCATGCTGGCGCTCGGCGTGGTCGGCGCGCACCATCCGATCGAGCCCTACGTCTCGATCGGACGCCTGGCGACCATCTACTACTTCCTGCACTTCCTGGTGCTGGTGCCGCTGTTCGGCTTCATCGAGCGGCCGCTGCCGCTGCCCGAGAGCATCAGCAAGCCGGTGCTGCGCCGCAACTTCCCCGGTGGCGGCCGGCTGCCCACCGGCGTGACTGCCAAGCCGATGGAGAAGATCTGATGCGACGGCTCGCCGCCGCCGCCGCCCTCGGCACCGTCCTGCTTGCCGGCTCGGCCTACGCCGCTGGCGAGGAGGACCTGCCGCCTTTCCCCAAGACGCAATGGAGCTTCGCGGGCCCGTTCGGCACGTTTGACCGCGCCTCCGCCCAGCGTGGCTTCCAGGTGTGGAACGAGGTGTGCTCCACCTGCCACTCCATGAGGCTGATGAGCTACCGCAACCTCGCCGGCATCGGCCTGACCGACGGCCAGATCCGGGCGATCGCCGCAAGCAAGACGGTGCCCGGCGACCTCAACGACCAGGGCGAGCCCACCACGCGCCCCGGCCTGCCGAGCGACCACTTCGCCTCGCCCTACCCCAACGAGAAGGCCTCGCGCGCCGCCAACAACGGCGCTTACCCGCCCGACCACTCGCTGATCGTCAACGCCCGCGTCGACGGCGCCAGCTACGTCAACGCGCTGATGCTCGGCTACGGGGACCCGCCGCCGGGTATCAAGATCCCGGACGGCCTCTACTACAACAAGTGGTTCGTCGGCCATCAGATCCACATGCCGGCGCCGCTGCAGGACAACTCGGTCACCTACGCCGACGGCACCAAGGCGACGCTGGCGCAGGAAGCCAAGGACGTCTCCACGTTCCTCTACTTCGCCTCCAACCCGCACATGGAAGAGCGCAAGCATCTCGGCGTGAAGATGGTGGGCTTCTTCGCGCTGCTGGCCGGTGTGACCTACGCTGTGAAGAAACACGTCTGGTCCGACGTGCATAAGAGCAGCAAGGACGAAGAGCACTGATGGACGCTGGTTTTTTGTTTCTTCTCGAAAAAGAAAGCGTTTTCTTTTTTGAAAAAAAGAAACAAAAAACTTTCGCTCGTTGGGGTGCGGCGTGACGATCGTCGGGGTTATCGGCGGCTCCGGGCTGTACGACATCGAGGGGCTGACCGAACGGGAGTGGCGCCAAGCCAGCACGCCGTGGGGCGAGCCGTCTGACGCGCTGCTGCATGGCGTGCTGGACGGCGTGCCTTGCGTGTTCCTGCCGCGCCACGGGCGCGGGCATAGGCTTTCGCCCAGCTACCTGAACTACCGCGCCAACATCGACGCGCTGAAGCGGGCCGGCTGCACGCACGTCATCTCGCTTTCCGCCGTCGGCAGCCTGCGGGAAGAGCTGCCGCCCGGCCACTTCGTCATTGTCGACCAGTTCATCGACCGCAGCTTCGCGCGCGAAAAGAGCTTCTTCGGCGAGGGCTGCGTGGCGCATGTCAGCATGGCCCACCCCGTGTGCCCGAAGCTGGGCGACATGCTGTATCAGGCCGCCACCGGCATCGGCCTGCCGGTGACCCGCGGCGGCACTTACCTGGTCATGGAGGGCCCGCAATTCTCCACGAAGGCGGAGAGCGAGCTCTACCGCGGCTGGGGCTGCCAGGTGATTGGCATGACCAACATGCCGGAAGCCAAGCTCGCCCGCGAAGCGGAGATGCACTACGCGACGGTGGCGATGGTGACCGACTACGATTGCTGGCACGAGACCCACGCCCACGTAACCGTGGATGCAGTGGTAGCGGTGATGACGGCCAATGCCGAGCGCGCACGCGCTCTGATCCGCCGCGCCATCCCCATGCTGGCGGGCGCGGGCACCGGCTGTGCGGCAGGTTGCGACCACGCGCTGGACCACGCGCTGATCACGCCGTTGGCGGCGCGGGATGCGGGGTTGATGAGCAAGTTGGATGCCGTGGCCGGGCGGGTGCTGACCTAAGCAAGGATGGGGCTCTGCCCCAGACCCCCGCTGGGGCCTCGGGGCCCCAGATCCCCGTCCGTTAGAAGTGAGCGGGCCGGCGCCGTTGGCACCATTTGGTGCTGGCGCTCTACCAGCCGCGCTGGCAGATCGAGCTGGCGTTCAAGCGGCTCAAGAGCGGGCTCGGCCTGCATCGCCTGGCGGCACGGGATCCGGCGATGGCGCGCAGCT
>CAXTBC010000052.1:0-28939 GCA_964242595.1 uncultured Acetobacteraceae bacterium
ACAGTTGGGGGTCTGGGGCCTCGAGGCCCCAGCGGGGTTTGGGGCAGAGCCCCATGCTTGCACCCAGGTCAGCTTACCTCAACCGCCGGTGCGACAATACGCCCATCGCACCCCGCACCCGCTCCACCTGCTCCAGGTCCAGCGCCGCTTCGGCAACCCCCTCACCCGGGCCGGCGCACGCCCGCACACCGCCCCACGGATCGCAGATCAGGCTGTGGCCGTACGTCTCGCGCGGGCGGCCGGCGCCGTCGTGGTGGGTGCCGCAGGTGGCCGCGGCCACCACCCAGCACTGCGTCTCGATGGCGCGGGCGCGCAGCAGCACCTCCCAATGGTCGCGGCCGGTCTCCACGGTAAAGGCCGAGGGCACCAGGATGACCTGGGCGCCGGCGCTGCGCAGGGCGGCGAACAGTTCGGGGAAGCGCAGGTCGTAGCAGATGGTCAGGCCCAAAGTGAGGGCGCCGGCCTGGCAGGTTACGACGCTGCCGCCTGCGCCGAACAGGCTGCTCTCGCGGTAGCCCTGGCCGCTGGGCGTGGTGGCGTCGAACAGGTGGATCTTGCGGTAGCGGGCCAGCTCGATGCCGTCCGGCCCAAATACCAGGGTGGTGTTGTAGAGCACGTCGCCCTCGCGCTCGCCGATGGAGCCGCCGTGCAGGGTGATGCCGAGGCGCCGGGCGGTGCCGGCGAGGAAGCGATAGGCGGGGCCCTCCTCGACGGGCGGCAGGGCCTCGCTCTGCGCCAGCTTCTCGGCACGGCCGGCGCCCAGGCAGGTCCACATCTCCGGCAGACTGACGAGGGCGGGCCTGGCAGCGCCGGCGGCGGCCTCGATCATCGGGCCGAGTCGGGCGATGTTGGCGGCCTTGTCGGCGGTGGGGGAGAATTGGATGGCTATGGCGCGTGTTGTCATGGGCAGGAAGAAAGCAGTTCTTTTTTGAAAAAAAGAACCAAAAAACTTTTGCTCCCTGTCGGGTGGTGCGGAGAGGCGCGCGCCCAGGTAGCAAAAGTTTTTGCTTCTTTTTTTCAAAAAAGAAGGCCTTGCTCCCTGCATGACCCCGCATGCCCCCAGCTACTACGCCGCCACCGCCAACCCCGCCCCACACCGCCCGGCGCTGCAGGGCGACACGGAAGCCGACGTGTGCATCATCGGCGCCGGTTTCACCGGCATCTCCGCCGGGCTGGAACTGGCCGAGCGCGGCTTCAGTGTGATGGTGCTGGAGGCAGCCCGGGTGGGCTGGGGCGCTTCGGGGCGCAACGGCGGGCAGATCGTCAACGGCTACTCGCGCGAGTTGGACGTAATCGGGCGGCGCTACGGCGCGCAAGCCGCCGAGTCGCTAGGGCGGATGGCGTTGGAAGGCGGCCAGATCATCCGCGACCGCGTGGCCAAATACGGGATCGACTGCGCGCTGGCGGCGGGCGGCGCCATGGTGGCCTTCACCGCGCGGCAGATGCGCGCGCTGGAGCACGCCCAGCGCGTGTGGGCGCAGCACGGCCACCCTGGCATGGAGCTGGTGGACCAAGCCGGGCTCGCACGCATCGTGGCGAGCCGGCGCTACGTGGGCGGCTTGGTCGACCCGCTGGGCGGCCACGTGCACCCCCTGAACTTGGTGCTCGGCGAGGCTGCCGCGCTGGAGCGGCTGGGCGGGCGCATCTTCGAGGACAGCCGGGTGGTTGCGGTGGACAGCGGGGCGGCGCCCAGCGTGCAGACCGATGGCGGGCGGGTGCGGGCGCGTCACGTGCTGGTGTGCGGCAACGCCTATCTGGGCCGGCTGCTGGCGCGCGAGATCGGCGGCAAGATCATGCCCGTTTCCAGCCAGGTGATGGCCACCGTGCCGATGGACCCGGACCGGCTGGCCGCGCTGCTGCCGGCCAACGCCTGCGTGGAGGACGCCAACTACTTCCTGGACTACTTCCGCCGCACGCCGGACCACCGGCTGCTCTACGGCGGCGGCACGGTGTACGGCGGCGCCGACCCGGCCAGCATCGAGAGCAAGCTGCGCCCGCTGATGCTCAAGACGTTCCCCGGGCTGGCCGACGTGGCCACCGAGTATGCGTGGAGCGGCAACTTCGCGCTCACCCTGCCGCGCATCCCGCATGTGGGCCGCATCTCGCCCGGCGTGCTGTTCAGCCATGGGGACAGCGGTCACGGCGTCACCACCACGCACCTGCTCGGCCGCTTGCTGGGCGAGGCGGTGGCCGGCGAGCCGGCCCGGTTCGACGCCTTCGCCGGGCTGCCCTACCTGCCGTTTCCGGGCGGCCGCGCGCTGCGGGTGCCGCTGACCGTGCTGGGATCGTGGTACTACCGGGCGCTCGACAGGGTGGGTTGAGGCGGGGGTTTTGGAGTGGCGTAGGCCGGCTTTCCCGGCGTATAGGCGGGATATCCGTTGTAGTTCAGGCCGGCGGGTATCAGCCGCGTGCTGCTTGGGCGGAACGCCGCCGTTTTGGCTTGCTGCGTGGAGCGAGGTGCTCGGCAGGAACTCTGTCAGAGGGCAAGCCTCGGCCAGCCTACCTTCTCCGTGCGTGAGTCGGGCGGATAGGCGGTTGCCGACATGCTTGACGGCGCGGTAGCAGCGCCCGCTACTGGTTGCCGCGGGCCTGAACGGCGGCAGGCTTCTTGCAGGGCGATGGGACTGGTAGGAACGTGCCGGCCGGCGGTGCGGAGCCAGCTTTAGAGACTACGATCGTCGGAGAGGCTTCATGTTGTCCTGGCTTCGTTCGGTAAACCGCAAGCGTCCACCTGCGGTCGTGCAGGAGGTGCCGCCCGCCGTGGCGCATCCAGTCGCAGCGGAGGAGCCGCCCTTTGCCGTCGTGTCGGACGTCGTGGGCGCAGACCTGCGTCCGGCGGAAACCGTGCCGACAGCCCAACCCGTGCCGGAGCCTGAACCCGCCGTCGCCGTGCATGGCGACGAGGCGGCCCTGCGCGCCCTCATCGAAGAGAGGCTGGCCGCGGGGGATCACGGCCAGGCCGGCTTGCTGCTGCTTCAAGGCGTGCCGGCGGAGCATCACGCCGAGGACTGGTACGCCAAATGCGGCCTGTCTGTGGCCACCGAGGCCGGCGACGACGACCGCAAGCTGCATTTCGCCGCCCTGTTGCGCCGGGCCTCGCCGCGCCTGCCGGCGGGCTACGCCGTGGCCAGTGGCACGCTGCGCAGCCTACGCCGGGCCGACGAGGCCGAGGTGATCATCGCGTCCGGCCTGGAGGTTGCGGGCTACAGCCCGCGGCTGATGGAGGAATCCGCGCGGGTGGCCGAGGCGCGGGGCGACAACGACCTCGCTTTCCAACGCTGGGACCTGGTGCGGCAGCGGCACCCGCATCTGCCCTTGGGCTTCCTCGGTGCGATCCGACTGAGCCAGCGGCTGATGCAGTCGCCCCTGGCCAAGCAGCTCATCGCCGAGAGCCTTGTGGCGTTCCCGGACTCGCATCCGGTGCTGCTGGTGGCGGCCCGCACGGCGAGCCAGAGCAAGCAGCTCGACAAGGCGATGGACCATTGGCGCCGGCTGATCGACCTGCGGCCCGAAGACCCTGCGCTGCAGGTGGAGGCCGCGCTGGCTGTGATCGTCAAGGGCAACCCGCATCCGAAGCATGTCCAGCAGGCCCTCGAGATGCTGACCAAGGTGCAGGCAGGGTTCCCCGACCACGTGCCCGCCTATACGGCTTACCTGCGCGTGCTGCGCGAGGCGCGGCGCGTCGATGAGGCCGAAGCGGCCGCCGCGCTTTGGACGATCAGGTTCCCGCATGACATGGAACTAGGCCGGGTGTGGGCGAGCCTGGCCGAGGACCGACAGGATTACGGCGAGACGGCGCGCCGGCTGCACGTGGTGCGTGGTGGCGTGGCCTTGACCGGCAAGTTCGAGGCGGCCTACGTGCGGGCTCTGTCGCTTGCTGGCCGCGTGGACGAGGCCGAGGCCGCCTGCCTGGCCGCGCTTGCGGGCGTGCCCGACGACTCCGCGCTGCTCGGCGAGTACGCCAACCTGGCCACGCGGCAGGGGGAGTGGCGCGAGGCACTGCGGCGTGCGCGACGTGCGCTCGAGCTGCGGCCGGCCGACCGTTCGATCCACGGCCTGGTGCGCCGGGCGCAGGCTCACACGGTCGGGCTGGAGGGGGCCGAGGAGGACGCGGCCGCCCAGGAACCGGTCAGGACCGACGAGGCCGGCGCCGCGGCGGCCGAGTTCTTCACGCGTTTCGAAAGCCTGGGTGCGACGGCGGGAGGCTGTGAGTTCGGGATCGTGCAGCGCCATTTCGGCGCGGAGCCGCTGGGCTTGCTGCGCTGGGCCAGCATCCGGCCGGACGGGCTGGTGGAGCTTCTGGACAACCGTTTCGAAGGGTTCGGCAGCGAGGAGCACACGGCGCTGAACGTGCAGCGCGTCTCGGCACAGCACCAGGAGTACTTCATCCAGGACAAAAGCTGCGGTTTCTGGAGCCACACCTTCGTCAAGGTGGAGGATACGCCATACGAACGAATGCTGAAACTCAGCCTGCGGCGGATGATGTTCCTGCGCTCCAAACTTTTGGAAGACCTGCAGGCCGCAGAGAAGATCTTCGTCTACAAGTTCTCCGTCCGGCCGGAGGATGAGCTTCTGGACCGTCTATTTGCGTCGTTGCAGACGTATGCGGCGTGCACGCTGCTGTGCGTGACCCGAGCTGACAGCGACCATCCTGCCGGCACGATCGAGACGATACGACCGGGACTGCTCCTGGGCCACGCAACGATGTTCATGGAATCCGCCACCGGCGGGGAGACCGGGATCGACACCAACCAGTGGCGGCTGTTCTGCGAAGCGGCGGCCGCTTGGCATGACAAACGGGTCGTGGCGACAGCCCCCGCCGCGGCAGCGGCCTGACATGCTGAAACCGTTATACTACGATTAACGGTCGGGGTTTGGACCTTTAGAAATACCTAATGAACGGGTTCTAATACTAAGCGCCTGACAGTTTAACCTTTTAAGAAGGCCAGGGGCTCTGCCCCTGGACCCCGCTAAGGACAAGTCCTTATAACCTGTTTGTAAGGGATCCTAAACGGATGGGGGTCTGGGGCCTCGAGGCCCCAGCGGGGTTTGGGGCAGAGCCCCATGCTTGCCGAGCCTCGACGCCGGAAGCAGAACCCCTGGCCTTTCTTTGGCATCGCTAGCCATGCCATGTTTCGCAGCGTGACGCCGGCCGGATGGGATGATACCCTCGCAACAACGCGGACCGGGACAGCCATTGCTAGAGACGACACAGACAGGCTCGGCAGGGGCGCGTGACGACATGTCTGCAGACACGCCGACCGCCGGCGCCCGTTCGCTGATCATCGTGCGTACCCACAAGGCCGATCCTGCTTCCTTCACCGCCTACGATTTGTACGCAGAGGCGAGCGGCCTGGACGTGACGTTCTGTGTGGACGCACGCGGCGGACCGGTGGACATGCTGGGCCGCAACGCGGTGGCGTTCGACCGCGCCACGCTGGCGCGGATGGGTCTGTTCGCACATCCCAACAGCGGCTGGCAGTGCGGCGACTACTGCTACTACGCCACCAGGCTGGCCCGCCCGGACTACGATTTCTACTGGCTGGTCGAACCCGACGTCCGCATCCACGCGGAAGACCTGGGCGCGTTTTTCGCGCAGTTCGCCGATATTACGACTGACTTCCTGGCCGCGCGCTTCGGCAAGCGGACCGACGTCTGGTACTGGACGCGGACGGTCGTGCCGCTCGGCATGCCGCCGCACGGCTGCCTGTTCCCGATCACCCGGATGTCCGGCGCGGCGGTGGACCAGGCGTTCGCCACACGCCAGCGCCTGTCAACGGACCCAGCCACGGCCAGTCGTGACATGTGGCCGAACGACGAGGCGTTCACCGCCAGCGTTTTGGTCAACGCTGGGCTGAGCTGCGCCGACCTCAACGTGGCCGGCATCGTCTGCCACAGCCAGCACACGCTGGGTGCCGGTGCCATCGTGGACTACGAGACGATCGCCGCCATACCGCCGAACGGGCTGATCTACCACCCGGTCCGGGCGTTCCTGCCCTGGCTGGAGCGTGCGGAGACACGCGTCGCGGCACTCGAGAATCATCGGGCGGGCAAGGCCAGGCGCAACAGGCTGCGCGCCGAGGCGAGCTATCTGGGCTCGGTGGCCACCGCCTGCCTGCGCCACCCCGACCACGCCGACAGCGCGCTGGTTCCCCTGATGCTGGCTCACGAGCTGTGGCGGGACCGGCTGTGGTCCTCGCTGCCGGACGGGGAAAACGTTGCGGCCGACCGGCACGAGGAAGCGCTGTCGGCTGCCAAGCTGGAGAAGAGGTTCGGCCCCGGCCACGGCCGCCCGTGGCTCGGCGAGGCCTACACCGCCCACCGGCGGGTCTCGGCCGACAAGATGTCCACCGTCAAGCCGGACGATTTCGACTACGGCGCGGCGGTGCCGCTGGGCCGCTTCCCCGCCGCGGTCGCGTTGCCGTTCGCCTTCGACATGGAGACGCAGGACCTGCTCTTCACGCTGCACGTCGTGCCCTCAAAACTCCTGCATGCGCCGTTCCTGTACGCGGCGCAGCGCGAGATGGCGCGTGGTGCGGCACGGCTGCCGCTGGCATCGTTGCCGGGCATCTACGGCGAGCCCTCCGCCGAGCTGCGGCCGGTGCTGATCTTCTCGCTCGGCCGTACCGGTTCCACGCTGCTTGAACGGCTGCTGGGCTGCGTGACGGCGCGCTGCATCTCCGAGCCGGACACGCTGACTCAGCTGGCCAACCACCGGCAGCAATTCGCGGTCCTGGCGGAGGCCACGCGCCGGGCGATGATCTACTACTCGGTGGCGCCCTTCCTGCACGTGGCGGTGCCCGGCAGCGAGAACATGCGCTGTGTGATCAAGCTGCGCAGCCAGGTCAACGGCATCGCGGGCGACGTGGCCGACGTGCTGCCGCGCGCCAAATACGTGTTCATGGTCCGCGAGCGTACGGCGTGGGCGCGGTCGACCTTCCGTTCGTTCCGGCTGGCGCCGCAGAACGTGGTCGAGCGGCTGTTGGGGGGCATCGCCGCCATCGCGGCGCTGCGCGCGCGCGGCGTCGATCTGGACGTAGTCTCCTACGAGGAGCTCGTCGGCGATCCGGTTGCCTTTGTCAGCCGCATCGCCGGCGCAGACCTCGCCAAGGACGCGGCACTGGCGGCCCGCCTGGGCGCCGTCATGAACACGGATTCGCAAGCGGAACATCGCCTGGCGCGCGATCGGACCTCGGTTCCGCTCGAGGGCGAGGCGGCGTGGATGGCGGAGTTCGAGCGGCTGTGGGCGGAACGGCGGCCTTCCGAGAAGCTGGCCAATCTGGGCCTTCATCTGTAGTCAGCGGCGCTTTGCACGCCCGCGTTTCTAGGGACAGTCGGTACATGGAACAGCTGCGTTGGCTCCCTACCCTGCCTGACTGGCGGAGCCGCCTGCGCGCGCTGCCCACCGCCGCCCACCCCTGGCCCGAGGCGGTCGCGCTGGCCAACGCGCGGATCGACTTCACCCGCACCAACGCGCTGGACGAGGCGGTGCGTCGGAAGCTGGGCGGTGCCACGCCGGACGACGCGGCGGCCAAGCCGGTGCGCCTGGCGGTGCTCGGCTCCTCCACCCTAGCGCACCTGCTGCCCGGCATCCGGGTGGCCGGGCTGCGCCGCAACATACACGTCACCACCTACGAGAACGATTACGGCCAGTACATGCAGGAGCTGCTGGATCCCGGCTCGGCGCTGCACGCCTTCAAGCCGAACGCGGTGCTGTTCGCGTTCGATGCCTACCACCTGACGCAGGGGCTGCACGCGGCCCTCTCGGCGGCCGACATGGACGTGGCGCTGGCCGACACGCTGGCCCGCATTGGGCAGTGCTGGACGCTGGCGCGCACCGCGTTCGGCTGCCCGGTCCTGCAGCAGACGGTGCTGGGAGTGTTCGAGCCGGTGCTGGGCGCCAACGAGCACCGGCTACCCGGCTCGCGTCAGGCTTTCGTCACCCGGCTGAACGCCGCCCTGCGCCCGGCGGCGGACGCGGCGGGTGTGGATCTGGTGGCGCTGGACGCCGCCGCGCAGAACGACGGCGTGCGGACCTGGCACGACCCGGCACTGTGGCACCGCTCCAAGCAGGAGGTGACGCCCGCGCTCTCGCCCACATACGGCGAGCTGGTGGGCCGCGTGGTCGCCGCCCGCCTCGGCCGGTCGTACAAATGCCTGGTGCTGGACCTGGACAACACGCTGTGGGGCGGGGTGATCGGCGATGACGGGCTAGACGGCATCGTGCTCGGCCAGGGCAGCGCCATGGGCGAGGGCTTCACCGCGGTGCAGGACTACGCCAAGGACCTGGCACGGCGCGGCATCATCCTGGCTGTAAGCTCCAAAAACGACGCCGCCAACGCGCTGGAGCCGTTCGAGAAGCACCCGGAGATGGTGCTGCGGCGCGACGACATCGCGAGCTTCCGTGCCAACTGGGACGACAAGGCGGCCAACATCCGCGCCATCGCGCACGACCTCAACATCGGCCTGGATTCGCTGGTGTTCCTCGACGACAACCCGTTCGAGCGCAACCTGGTGCGCGAGCAGCTGCCGATGGTGGCTGTGCCCGAAGTGCCCGACGACGACCCGGCGCGCGTGCCCGGCGTGCTGGCGGATGCGGGCTACTTCGAGAGCCTGGGCATCACGCCGGACGACCTGGAGCGCACGTCGAAGTACCAGGACAACCGCGCGCGCGACGATCTGCGCGCGGGCGCCACCGACATGGAGGGCTACCTGCGCGCGCTGGAGATGCGCATGGTGTGGAACCGCTTCGACAGCGTGGGCCAGGCGCGCGTGGTGCAGCTGATCAACAAAACCAACCAGTTCAACCTGACCACGCGCCGCCACCAGGATGCCGACATCGAGGCGGTGATGGCCGACCAGCAGGCGTTCGGCTTGCAGATCCGGCTTCTGGACCGGTTCGGCGACAACGGCATCATCGCCATCGTCATCGGCCGCGTGAGCGAACCGGGCACAGTGGTGATCGACACCTGGCTGATGAGCTGCCGCGTGCTGGGCCGCGGCGTGGAGCGCACCACGCTGAACCTGGTGGCCGCCCAGGCTCTGGCGCTGGGGGCCACGCGGCTGGTAGGCGAGTACGTCCCCACCAAGAAGAACGGCATGGTGCGCGACCACTATGCCAAACTCGGCTTCGCCCCGCTCGCCGCCGCGCCGGACGGCAGCAGCAGCGCGGTGCTGGAGCTGGGCGGTTTCACCCCCGAACCCACTTTCATCCACGTCAGCGAGGGCGGCACACCATGATCGACCAGTCCAGGATCTACGACGACCTTACGGAGATCTTCAACGACGTGTTCATGCGCGACGACATGAAGCTGACGCCGGAACTGTCCGCCAAGGACGTGGACGGGTGGGACAGCTTCAAGCAGATCGAGATCATGGTCTCGGTGGAGGAACGGTTCGGCATCAAGCTGAACACGCGGGAGATCGATGCGTTGAAGAACGTTGGTGATCTGGCCGAGGTGATCGCGAAGAAAGCGGGGTAGCAAGGCCTTCTTTTCTGAAAAAAGAAGCAAAAAACTTTTACTGACTTAGGCGCGGCTGTTTCAACAGCCGCGCCGAACGGACAAAAGTTTTTTGGTTCTTTTTTTCAAAAAAGAACTGCTTTCTTACCTACCTAGGCGGCGGCAGACTCTGCTGCTGCACCGAACCCGTCGGCGCCGTGGCGAACCCCATCTGCGGCTCGCCCTGCGGCTGGTAGGCGACCGGCGGCGGCAGGCTGGGCGCTGCGGGCGCGCCGTAGCGCATCAGCACGGCGCGCAGCGGGTCGGCGGCCGGGTTGTTCACCCGCATCGCCATGACGATGTCCACCGTGCCCACCGGCTGGTTGTAGTACACCTGGTTGCCGCTGCTGTCCGAGCTCATCACGCTGCCTTCCACGGAGAAGCCGGCGAACAGGCCGCGCGGCCGCTCGAAGGCCACGATGTCCGCGTTCAGGTTGGTGGTGGTGGCGCCCTGCACGCCGCCCCCCAGGGTGACAAAGGCGACCGAAGCATTGCCGCCGAGCTTGAACTGGTTGTCCATCACCGAGCGCAGGCCGTTGTCGGTCAGGATCAGCATCATCACCTCGGCATCCTGCACGCCAGCCTGCAGGCCGATGCTGCCGCTGCTCAGGCTGTAGAAGGCGGGCGAGGACCAGCTGCCCTGGCCGCCACGCGCCAGCAGCACGCAGCCGCCGCCCTCGCCGGCGATCAGGAAGCCGGCGCGGAACACGCGTGGGCAGATCATCACCGCGCGCGCCTGCGGCAGCAGGGAGCGCGCGTCGTGCCCCTGGTCGTTGTTGAGCACGTCCTGTGCGGCCAGCGTCGCGCGGTCCACCAGCTCCTGCTGGCCCTGTGGCGTGTCGGCCCGTGCCAGGGGGGGCGCCACGAGAGGAGCCAGGCAGAGGGATGCGGTAATGAACAGTCGCCCGGCGCGCATCGGGGACCTCCTGTGTTCGAGGTGTCTTCGGACGTATTAATGCCACATGATGGCCTTCTCAGGGCAAGTTAACAAACGGCTCGAATTGCCACGGCGAGCGGCCGGACAGGCCGGCTTGCTACCCAGGCTGGCTTCTGCTTAAACCCGCCACCCCTGCCACAGCGCGGCAACGCTGTGGCTATGCCCGCTTGTGGGCCACCAGCCATAGGGACCACACATGCCACTTTATGAAACCGTGCTCATCGCACGGAACGATGTCACGCAGCAGCAGGTCGAGTCCGTGGCCGACACCATCGCCACCCAGCTCGAAGCCGATGGCGGCAGCGTCGACAAGCGCGAATACTGGGGCCTGCGCTCCCTGTCCTATCGGATCAAGAAGAACCGCAAGGGCCACTACATGCTGCTGGGGCTTAACGCCCCGCCCGCATCGGTCAAGGAGATCGAGCGCCAGCTGGGCCTCAATGAGGACGTGCTGCGCTTCATGACGATCCGCGTGGACGCGATCGACGAGAACCCGTCGGCCATCCTGGCGCGCAAATCCGACGACCGCGAGCGCAGCTTCCGTGGGCCCAAGCCCGCCGGCCGCTTCGAGTCCGGCCGCAAGCGCGGCTACGACGACCGCGAGGAGTTCCGCGCCCGCGACCTCAACGAACCCGGTGAGGAGTAATCACCCATGTCCGACAGAAACGCTGATACCGGTGAAGTCAACGTCGCCGCCCGCCGCGCCGCCGTGGGCGCCCGCCGGCCGTTCTTCCGCCGCCGCAAGAGCTGCCCGTTCAGCGGGCCAAACGCGCCGAAGATCGACTACAAGGACGTCCGTCTGCTGAGCCGCTTCCTGAGCGAGCGCGGCAAGATCGTCCCCAGCCGCATCACCGCAGTCTCGGCCAAGAAGCAGCGCGAACTGGCCCAGGCCATCAAGCGCGCCCGCTTCCTGGCCCTGCTGCCCTACATCGTCGCCTGAGGGAGAAGCCGCATGGCACAGGTAGAACTGATCCTCCTGCAACGCGTCGAGAAGCTCGGCCAGATGGGTGACCTTGTTAAGGTGAAGCCCGGCTACGCCCGCAACTTCCTGCTGCCCGGCAAGCGCGCGATCCGCGCGAACAAGGCCAACATCGAGAAGTTCGAAGGCCAGCGCGCGCAACTGGAAGCGCAGAACATCAAGCGCCGCGAGGAGGCCGAGAGGCTGGCCGAGCGCGTTGGCGGGTTGAAGGTGGTGATCATCCGCCAGGCCGGCGAGTCGGGCGGTCTGTATGGCAGCGTGAGCAACCGCGACATCGCGGATGCCTGCACGGCCAGCGGCCTGTCGATCAACCGCACGCAGGTGATCCTGAACCAGCCGATCAAGACGCTGGGCCTGACGAAGGTGCATGTGAGCCTGCACCCTGAGGTGCTGATCGACGTGATCGCCAACGTGGCGCGCAGCACCGAGGAAGCCGAGCGCCAGGCGCGCGGCGAGGCGGTTGGCCAGGCTGCCGAAGAGGAAGAGGCGGCGCTGGAGCCGGCGATGGTGTTTGGCGAGCAGGATCAGCCAGACGTGGAGTGAGTAAGCATGGGGCTCTGCCCCAAACCCCGCTGGGGCCTCGAGGCCCCAGACCCCCATCTGTTTAGGACCTCTTACAAACAGGTTTTAAGGATTGGCCTTAGCGGGTTAGCGCGAAGGCGTAATAGCCTCCCGCGCTAGAGGCGGAGCCTCTGACGCCTTCAGAGCGCAACTACTACTTAGGCCCAAACAACCGAGCCACGATCCCCTTCTGGTCGTTGTCGGGCTGCAACTCCGGCGGCAGCACGGGCCGTAGCGGCGGTGGGGGCATCGTCTCCGGCATCGCCGAAAACGGTGAATCGACCGTTCCGGCAAGGCCGCGTGTGTTGGGAAGCATGCGCGGAAGCACTTCGATCAGCTCCGACGAGGGTGGCAAGGGCACGTAGCGGCCGGGCACAGTCGGCGCCGGCGTGGGCGCCGGTGGGTCGCCGAAGCTGCCGAAACTTGGCAGCTCCACGTAGGGTTGTTGCTCGGGCGGCTCGGTGGCGTCGGCGATGATCATCTCCGCATTGTTCGGGTCGAACACCGAGATGGGCGGCAGGTCGGCCGGCACCGGGTCGCCGAACGCACCGGTGCCGGCGCCGGGCGACGCCGGCTCGGCGCCCGGCGCCGGCTCCGACGTGAAAGGCAGCTTGCCCAAGCCAGTAGGAGAGAACACTGGCTTGCCTGCCAAGGCGGGGCTGGCCGGCGGTGACGGCAGGCTGCCCGGCATCAGCCCGGACGTGGCCTGGTTGTCGGGCAGCGGCGCGTCGACCGGGGCGAAGATGGGCGCGGTGTTCACCGGTGCCGCTTGGGCGCCCGGGGCTGCCGAAGGGATCGCGCGCGGGGCCACCAGGGCGCTGTCAGCCACCGCGCGCTCGGCCTCCTCTAGCGCCAGCAGGCCGGCACGCGAGCCCGGGGACACGTCGAGCGCCCGGCGCAGCAGCGGGATCGCATCGGCGGGGCTGGATTGGGCCAGCTTCATCGCCGCGTGCAGCTTCTCGTTCCACTCGAGACGCATGTAGCGGCGGCAGTACTGCTCGAAGGTGAAGGTACCTTCGTCCAGCACAGGGTAGCGATGGTCCGGCAACGGCGCCGCCATGCCAAAATGGCGGAGCACGCCCGGGTGGATGGGCATGGCGCCTGGCAGGAACGGCGCCTCCATCAGCGATTCGGCGCGCAGGCGCTCCACGCCCATGCGGCTGAACACGCCGGCTGCCACGTGGCGAAACAGCGGCAGGCGCAGCCGCTCCCGCGTGGCGAACAGGTTCTGGGCGCGGAACTCCACGGCCACGAAGCCGGCCAGGTCGAAGCCGGAGCGCGCGTCCAGCGCCGTCAGCGCGGCCAGCGTGGAATCCAGCAGCTCGTCCAGCCCGGCATCGTGCGCGATGTCGTGGGCGAGGTAGCGGCGCACCGCCTCGTCCTCGCTGACCCGCTCGGCCAGCATGACGTCGAGGAACATGTCGCCGAAATCGGCGGGATAGGGACCGCCGGACAGCGCGCCCGTGCTGGGGTTCTGCGGGTGTGGGCTGCCTGCGTAGGGCCACAGGAAGTCCGCGCTGATCACCGGCACGGCGATGCGCTCGGCGCTGGCCGGGACCAGGTGGTCGGGGACGGATTCACCGGCCTCGGTCAGGTCGGTGACCACGACGTCGGCCGAGGCGATCACGCGGTGGGCCGCCTCGCGCGCCATCGCTTCGGCGCCGATGAAGAAGACGTCCTCCTCGCTGTCGGCGGCCACGTCCAGGCGATAGGCCTTGGCCAGCGCCCGCGCCTGTATGCCTCCTGCGAAGACGACGCGCTTAGCCATGCAGCCTCTCGATGCCTCACGCCGGTTCTGGCAATTTACCGGTGGAAAATCAATCCACAAGACGCACGTTTTTTGGACGCAGGGTGAGCTGTGCGTCTTTTTGGAAGAGGTGTGCGGAAACAAGCAAGGCCTTCTTTTCTGAAGAAAAGAAGCAAAAGACTTTTGTCTGTTGGGCGCGCACCGTTCCGCACCATCCGACAGGGAGCAAAAGCTTTTTGGTTCTTTTTCTCGAAAAAGAACTGCTTGCCTTGCCTTTCCCTCGACTCCTCGGCAGAGGCGTGCAGCGCACCGCCAAGGAGGGCGAACTTGGATTTCAGCGGACTGACGGTTCTGTGCGTGGGCGACGTGATGCTGGACCGCTTCGTGCACGGAGACATCGAGCGCATCTCGCCGGAGGCGCCTGTGCCGGTGCTGCGACTGCGCGAGACGCGGGAGATGCCCGGCGGCGCGGGCAACGTGGCGTGCAACATCGCCTCGCTCGGCGCGCGCGCCATCCTGGTCGGCCTTGTGGGGCAGGACGAGGCGGGCGGGCGGCTGCGCCACATCCTGGGCGCGCGCACCGGCATCGTGCCGGCGCTGGTGGAGAGCGCGCAACGGCCGACCATCTGCAAGACGCGCTTCATCGCCGGCCGCCAGCAGGTGGTGCGCGCCGACGACGAGAGCGGGGCCGGGCTGTTCGAGGCCGAGGCGGCGGCGCTGAAAGCCGCAGTGGACGCTAGGCTGCCGGGCTGCCAGGCGCTGGTGCTGTCGGACTACGGCAAGTCCGCGCTGGACCCTGCCGTGGTCGCCCACGCCGTGGCCGCGGCGCGGCGGGCCGGGGTGCCAGTGTTCGTCGATCCCAAGAGCGACGATTTCGGCCGCTACCGGGGCGCCACCTGCATCACGCCGAACCTCAAGGAGTTCGCCGCCGCCGCGCGCGGCCCGTGCCGCAGCGAGGCCGAAATCGCCGTCGCGGCGCGCCGCCTGCTGGAGGGCGGCGTGGCGGACGCGATCCTGGTAACGCGCTCGGAACGCGGCATGACGCTGGTGGAGGCCGGCGGCGAGGTGACCACGGTGCCGGCCCGCGCGCGCGAGGTGTTCGACGTCTCCGGCGCCGGCGACACGGTGATTGCCACCCTGGCGCTGGCCCATGCCAGCGGCCGCACGCTGGCCCAGGCCATGCACATCGCCAACGCCGCGGCCGGCGTGGTGGTGAGCAAGCTGGGCACCGCCACGGCCAACATCGCCGAGGTGATGCACGAACTTGCCGCCCAGGCCGAGGGCCAGGCAGGCGCCCAGCCGCCGGGGCTGCAACGGCTGGAGGCAGCGCTCGGCCTGGTGGCGCACTGGCGCGAGCAGGGCCTGCGCGTGGGCTTCACCAACGGCTGCTTCGACATCCTGCACCCCGGCCACGTTGCCCTGCTGGCCGCCGCGCGCCAGGCCTGCGACAGGCTGGTGGTGGCGCTGAACACGGATGCCAGCGTGGCCCGGCTGAAGGGCCCGACACGCCCGGTGAACACGCTGGAGCAGCGCGCCCAGGTGATGGCGGCGATCCGCTTCGTCGATTGCGTGGTGGGGTTCGATGAGGACACGCCGCTGGAGCTGATCACCGCGCTGGTGCCCGACGTGCTGGTGAAGGGGGCGGACTACAGCGTGGCGCAGGTGGTGGGGGCCGACGTGGTACTGGCGGCCGGCGGCCGGGTGGTGCTGGCCGAGCTGATGGCCGGGCAGAGTACCACGGGGATCATCGCCAAGGTCGGCGGCAAATAGCTTCGGCTAGCCGCCGCCGGGTCACCCGAGGTGGAGGCCGGGCCAGAGATGGTCGTATAGTGGCCGGTTCCAGACCGAAGCCAAGCCGGCGGCAGCTTGTGGCTCCGCGCCCGTGCCGTCCGTCACGATCAGGTCGGGGTTGAAGACGATGTCCTGCACCGTCTGCAGGCCCTGCGTGTCGGTAGCCGTGATGGTCAGCGTGTCCGTGGCGCTGCTGATGGGCGCGTCGGGATGCACGAAGATGACGGCTTTCGCCAGGCCGTTGGCATAGCTCTGGCCCGCGATGAAGTAGGGTTTGGCGCCCGACGCGTCCGTCTGGCCGGTGATACTGAAGCTGACCGCCAGGCCGTGCGGGTCGGTGGCGGAGATGACGATGGAGCCGGGTGTGATTGCGGCGTGGGCGGAGGCCCGCTGTGCCGGCGTCTCGGTCAGGGTAAGCACCGGCGGTGAAGCGTCGGCGATCCGGACCGTTACCAGGTCGGTGTGGGTGTAGGCGCCGTTGGAGACCCGGACGGCAAGGATGTGCTTGTTGGCGGTGTTCGGAACGTAGGGCGTGGGTCCATTGACGTAGAACACGCCCGTGTTGCTGACCGCGTAGAGCCGGGTCGGATCGGTGGCCGAGACGGGCGGATCACCCGACACGATGGTGTAGGTGAAATCGTCGCCGTTCGGGTTGGTGACCGGTATGAAGCGAAACCGAACAGCACGTAGTAGGCATTGTTCTCGGCTAGGGTGAAGCTCTGGGCGGCCGGCACGCTGAAATCGAGGTTCTCGTGCGTGCCGGTAACTGCGATGTTGTGCGTGGTGGTCAGCAAGCCGGATGGGCCGGCGGAGGTGGTGGTGATCGCCAGGGTTCCGCTGGCGTAGGTGTCCGGCGCCAGGATGAGCTGGGCGGTGTACTCGCCGTCGGGCCCCGCCGTGAGCGTCGGCGTCTGCCAGCCGGCGGGCGCGCCGGGGTCACGGCCACGCTGGGACGGGTCGGAGACCGCGAAGCTGAACGTGAGCGTGTTGGAACTGAACTGGTCGACGCTGCCGTTGGCCGGGCCTTGGATAGTTATCGTCGGGCCGTTAACCCTGGGGTTGCGCAAGGGAGGGCGCGCCCGGTTGGTCTGTCTGTCCGGTTACGGCCGAAGCGGCGCGGGCGGTGCTCTGGATCATGTCGTAACGTTAAGATTGCCGATCACGTCCCAGTAGCGGAACTTTGCCAGAGGCGCGGTGCTCCAGCGCAGCTGGGGGCGTATCTCTGGGCGCAATGCCGGATCATGCTGGAGCGGTGTACGGTGCCGATCAGGAAGGCTTGCGCCAGGTCGCACCCGGGCGCACGCAGGCAATCGAGCTGCGACCAGGCGAACGACGTCGTCGAACCAGCATCGGCGCCAGCACCCATCACAAGCGCCTAGCGCCAGCGCGACCGACCGGAGAGGTTGGTCCATTGGAAAAGGCTGTCCGCTGCAGGAAGTGTCCCGTTCGGGCGCTGTGCCGGGGTGAAGTTGGTCGCACGCCTGCCCGCTCTGCAGCACCGCCCGGGCCGGCTGGCACACATACGCCCCGTGCGGCATCATAGCGCGAGCAGGATGATGAGGATCAGCAACACGTCGCCGGCCAGCACGCGCGCGGCCAGCCTGGGATAGCCGGCGACCCATAGCCCCAGCGCCACGCAAATTCCGACGGTGCTGAGGCCGAACAGGGCGGCGCGCAGCAGCTTCGGCCACCTGGCCGGCCAGCCGGCCGCGCGCTCGGCCTCGCTGCCGGCATCCAGGACGGCGTCGGCCGGCCTGGATTGTGACGGCCGGCCGCGCGGGTCGGGTGGGGGTGGGTCGGGCGGCAGGGTCATCGAGAACGATCTCTGGGCATGGCGGCGCGGCTGGACCTCGATCCGGCGCCGGGGCGGCCCTGCGCAGGCGCCGGGCCGGCGAAGCGGTCATGGCTCCGCCGCGGTGCTGGGTTGGGTTCGGGGGCGACGCTGCGTTCCGCACAGGGCACAACCTGGGTAATCTCGCACCCCTGCCCTCCTGTCTGTCCGTCTAAGCTATCGTCGAGTGACCGGATGTGGGCGCGGGACGGCAACAGGCTTTCTTCCAAACTGGCACGGCACCGGCGGCACGGTGATTTGACTCGGGGGCGCGCGGGCCGGAACATGCCCTCTTTGCTGCACTGCCGCTAGCAACGGGAGGTGGCAATCCGGACGTGTTTGAGTGTCGACGGACGTGACGTGACGAAAGGCCCTGGATGATCCCCGCGCTGATGCCGACCTACGCGCGCGAGGACCTGGCGTTCGACCACGGGGAGGGCGCCTGGCTGGTCGCTGCCGACGGCCGCCGCTTCCTCGATTTCGGGGCCGGCATCGCCACCAGCGCGCTGGGCCACGGCCACCCGCATCTGGTGGCCGCCATCGCTGCGCAGGCCGGCCGGGTGATGCACGTCTCCAACCTATATAGGGTGCCGCAGGCCGAGCGGCTGGCGCAACGCCTGGTGGACGCCACGTTCGCCGACAGCGTGTTCTTCTGCAACTCGGGGGCCGAGGCCAACGAGGGCGCGGTGAAGATGGTGCGCCGGGCGATGGCGGCGTCGGGCCAGCCGGAGCGCACCCGGATGATCTGCTTCAACGGCGCCTTCCACGGCCGCACGCTGGCCATGCTCTCGGCCACCGGCAACCCGAAATACCTCGACGGTTTCGGCACGCCTGTGGACGGGTTCGACCATGTGCCGTTCGGCAACATGAACGCGCTGCGCCACGCCATCACGCCGCAGACGGCGGGCGTGCTGGTGGAGCCGATCCAGGGCGAGGGCGGCGTGCGCGTGGCCCCGCCCGGCTTCCTGCACCAATTGCGGGCGACCTGCGACGAGTGGGGCCTGCTGCTGGCCTTCGACGAGGTGCAATGCGGCATGGGCCGCACCGGCACGCTGTTCGCCTACATGCAGGACGGGGTGGAGCCGGACGTGCTCTCGGCCGCCAAGGGCATCGCCGGCGGCTTCCCGATGGGGGCCATCCTGGCGCGCGAGTCCGTGGCGCGGCACCTGACGCCGGGCAGCCACGGCACCACCTTCGGCGGCAACCCGCTGGCGGCCGCCGCCGCCAACGCGGTGCTGGACGTGGTGCTGGCAGACGGGTTCCTGGACGGCGTGGTTGCGCACGGGGCGGCGCTGCAGGCCGGCCTGCAGCGCCTCGCGGACGATTGGCCCGGCGTGTTCGCCGGCGTGCGCGGGCGCGGGCTGATGCTGGGGCTGGAATGCGTGCTGCCCAACACCGCCGTGCAGAAGGCGTGCGTGGCCGCCGGCCTGCTGGTGGTGGCGGCCGGCGAGAACGTGCTGCGCCTGGTGCCGCCGCTAGTGGTGACGCACGACGACGTCGCCGAGGGCCTGGCCCGCCTGGCGCAGGCCGCCGCTGTGTTGTCCCGTGGCGCCGTGCACGCCCCGGCTGCCGCGGCACAGACGGTCGAATGATGGGCTGGGCCAGGCAGTGACGGCGGACGCCGCACCGCGGCACTTCCTGGAGCTGGCCGAGTTCACCACGCCGGAGCTGCGCGCCATCCTGGACGATGCCGTGGCCCTGAAGGCCGGCGCCCCGCCGCCCGCGCACGCCGCGGGCAAGACGCTGGCCTTGCTGTTCGAACGCCCCAGCACGCGCACGCGCGTCAGCTTCGAGGTGGCGATGCGCCAGCTGGGCGGGCATTGCACGGTGCTGACCGACCGCGAGATGCAGCTCGGCCGCGGCGAGACGATCGCGGACACCGCCCGCGTGCTGTCGCGCTACGTGGACGCGATCATGCTGCGCACCGACAAGGTGAGCAAGCTGGAGGAGCTGGCCAAACACGCCACCGTCCCGGTGATCAACGGGCTGACGCAGGCCAGCCATCCCTGCCAGCTTATGGCCGACATCCTGACGTTCGAGGAGCATCGCGGTGCCATCGCCGGCCAGACCGTCGCCTGGTGCGGCGACGGCAACAACGTGGCCCGCACCTGGGTGCAGGCCGCCGTGCGTTTCGGCTTCACGCTGCGCCTGGCCTGTCCGGGCGGCTGCGACATCCCCGACTACTTGCTGGACTGGGCCAAGCGCGAAGGCGGCGACGTGGCCGTGTTGCGCAGCCCGGCCGAAGCCGTGCGAGGCGCGCGCTGCGTGGTGACGGATTGCTGGGTCAGCATGGCCGACGATCCGAACCGCAACATCCGGGCGTTGGCGCCCTACCAGGTGGACGCGGCGCTGATGGCGCAGGCGGCCGAGGACGCGGTGTTCATGCACTGCCTGCCGGCGCACCGTGGCGAGGAGGTCAGCGCCGAGGTGCTGGACGGCCCGCAATCGGTGGTGTTCGACGAGGCCGGCAACCGGCTGCACGCGCAAAAAGCTATTCTGGCCTGGGCGCTAGGCAAGTAAGGAAGACCTTCTTTCTTGAAAGAAAGAAGCAAAGAACTTTTGTCCCGTAAAGCGCACCTGTCGCCACCACCCGACAGGGCGCAAAAGTTTTTTGGTTCTTTCTTTCGAAAAACTCTTTCTTTCTTGCCAGGGTCGCCATGAACCGCTCCGCCGTCGTCGACCTAGGCTCCAACTCCGTGCGCCTCGTCATCTTCGAAGGCGAAGGCCGAAACCCTACAGCGATCTTCAACGAGAAAGCCGTCCTCCGCCTCGGCCGCGGCCTGCAGCAGAGCGGCCGGCTGAACGAGGAGGGCTTGGAGCAGGCGTTGATGGTGATGGGCCGCTACGCGGCTATCGCGCGCGCCATGGGGGCGGCCCCGTTCGAGGTGCTGGCCACCGCCGCCGTACGCGACGCGAGCAACGGCGCCGACTTCGTGGCCGCGTTGCAGGCCAGCCAGCCGGACGTGGCCGTGCGCGTGCTCAGCGGCCAGCAGGAAGCGGGGCTGTCGGCGGCCGGGTTGCTGTGCGGCATCCCAGGCGCTGCCGGCATCCTGGCCGACATCGGCGGCGGCTCGCTGGAGGTGGTCCACCTGGCGGCCGGCGGCGTACAGGCGGCGCAGACGCTGAGGCTGGGGGTGCTGCGCCTGTCTGACCGTGCGGGCGGCGACGTGGTCAAGGCGCGCGCGATCGCCGAAGCCGACCTGGAGCAGGTGGGATGGCTGTCCGAAGGCGCCGGGCGCGACTTGTACCTGGTGGGCGGCGCCTGGCGTGCTCTGGCACGCATCCACATGGAGCAGACCGGCTACCCGCTGGCCATCGTGCACCATTACACGGTGGGGCGGGACGAGGCCCGCGACCTGTGCGCGGTAATTGGCAGCGCCAGCCGCCGCGCGCTGGAGCGCCTGCCTGGAGTCTCCCGTCGCCGGGTGGACGACATGCCTTACGCCGCCGTGGTGCTGCGCCGCCTGCTGCGCGCCACCGACGCGCGGCGCGTGGTGTTTTCGGCTAACGGCCTGCGCGAGGGCTGGTTCATGGAGCGTGTGGCCAGCCTGCGCGCACGGGCGGACGATCCCGTGCTGGCAGCCGCGCGCGAGCTGGCGGCGCGGCGCGGGCGCGACGCGGCGCTGCCGCCGGCGCTGGTGACCTGGACGGCAGCGTTGTTTGATGGCGAGGCGGCCGAGGCGCTGCGCCTGCACGAGGCCGCCTGCTGGATGAGCGACATCGGCAGCCAGGAGCACCCGGAATACCGCTCCGAACAGGCGTTCTTCCACGTGCTGCGCCAGCCCGGCATAGCGTTGGACCACCACGCGCGCGCGTTCCTGGCGATGACCATCGCGCTGCGCTACGAGGCCGAGCCGGACACCGCCTACCTCAACAGCGCGCGCATGCTGCTGGACATGAGCACGCTGCGGCGTGCGGAGATCCTAGGGACAGCTTTGCGCCTGGCCTACACGCTGTCGGGCGGCACGGCGGCGTTGCTGGCCGGCACGTCACTGCTACGCGAGCCCCGGCGGCTGGTGCTGCGGCTGACGCGCGGCAGCGGGGTGTTTGCGGGCGAGGCGGTGACACGGCGGCTGGAGCGGCTGGCGCAGGCAGTGGGGCTGGATGCGGCGACGGAGACGGTGTGAAAGGCAGCGATACGGACTTGGCTTTACAGGCGGGGCAGCTAGAGCCGAATCACTCTGACCGGCGATAGCCTGAGTTGGCGAGGTAGTACGCGCATTGGCGTTGTCCGAACTTTCCGACGGTGCCGCCGAGCTTGTTCCACGATGCCTCCCGAGACCTGGGCTGAGCTGTTCGGATGATCTGCTTGAGCTTGGGAAAACCTGCTCGATCGGGTTCAGGCCGGGTGAGTAGGACGGCAGGACCATAAGGCTGGCGTCGCCGGCTTCGACCAGTGCGCGAACGTTCGCCTTGCCAGCGCATCTACGCAAGTGGCGAAGCTATGATGCGATCGACGATGCCTGCTGCAACGCCTGGAACTTCTTCATGAACGACCGTAAACGTGTCCTGTCGATCACTACTCGCAAATGGGCGAAGGTCACTCTTTACCGTCAGGCGCTGTCTCTAGGTGTATGTTGTCAATTACTGACATTATTGGCCATGCAGGCCGGTAACACGTTCTATTTCCGGGTTATGGCGAACCCACGGACTTGTTATGGTTGAAGGAAATTGCCTTACCCAATCCCGACACCAGGGAAACTCCGCATGCGGCTACACGCGTGCAGGCTCAACCCTGCACCTGCCTCAACCAGCTTTCAAGATTATAGAAATTGGTCACCCGCGCGATCCGCCCGTCACGGACGACGAAGAAAGCACCTGCAGGCAGCGTGTACGTTTGCCGCCGGAAGCCCCGCATCCGCAACCAGGTACACTCCCCGCACGGTGAACTCGGCCGCGGCCCGCCTGCCTGAAGGTTCGGTCATGACCACGATGTCCTCCAGCCGCTCGCGGTAGCTATCGTTCATCCGTTGCATGAACACCGTGAATGCCGGGCGGCCGATCTCGCGGCTGCCCTGGTTGATGTCGTGGATCACATCGTCGGTCAGCAGGGCCATCATGCCGGCGACATCACCAGCGTTGAAGGCGGCGTAGTAGGCGTGGATCAGCGCATCAGGGGTCATGCGGGCTCGCGGTGACAGATAAGGGCCAGTCGCGGAAGTTGCGCACGGCGCCGTCTTCGCGCACGGCGTCGAGTTGGGTAGAGTCGAGGTTGGCGAACAGCCAGGCCGGCTTGTCGAGGATGCCGTGGGCGATGATGCCGTCTTCGGGAAAGCCACGATCGACGGGGCCGAAAACGGCCGCGTAGCCGTGGTTCTCGTCAAGAGTCGCGAGCGAAGGTGCGAAGCCGACGGTCGGGGCGATCGCGACGAAGCACTGGTTCTCGATGGCACGTGCGCGCGCCGAAAGCCGCACGCGATTGAAACCGTGCACGGAGTCCGTGCAGCTCGGCGCGAGGATGAGCCAGGCGCCCTGTTCGGCCTGGGCACGCACGAGGGTGGGGAACTCCACATCGTAGCAGATAGCGATGCCGATCCGGCCCCAAGGCGTATCGAATACTCGGGGTAGCGCGCCGGGTGCCACGCCCCAGCGCTCGGCCTCGAAGCGGGTCATGATCCGCTTGTCCTGAAAGGTGGCGTTTCCCTGGGCATCGATTAAAGGTGCGCGGTTGTGCACCGGGCCGGGCGGCGCGCCCACTGGCATGCTGCCCGGCACGAGCCAAATGCGATGACGCCGGGCAAGACCGTTGAAGAGGGCCAAGAGACGCGGCTGCAACGCGCACACGCCGGCGAGCTCGGCATGGGCGTCGCCCGTTCCCGGGCAGAAGGCTGCCGTTTCCATGCATGCATATTCAGGCATGACGAGGAGGTCGGCGCCGTTGGCGGCACCTTCGGCCACGAGCGTTTCCAGCTTCGACGCGTATTCGTCGAAGCTTTGGGGCGCGGTGACGCCATACTGGCACAAGGCAAGGCGTAACGGGCTCACGGCAGCTTTGCTCCGGTCAGGAACTTCATCCAGAACACCAGAGGCTTCTCCGTCTCGTCAGTATGGCCGAGCTCTTTCCAGGCCATACGACAGACGAGGTCCTCGCGGCGGGTGTAGCCACGTTTGCTCCAGAACGCGTCCAGACCGGTGTAGCCGACCGGCTGCGCCGGATGCCCGGGCGGCCGGATGACGCTGGCGAAGGCAGAGAAGTCGCAAGTGGAAACCGCGCGCGCGTGAGCTTCCCGGGCCGCGAAAAAGGCGACACCGACCCCTTGTCCGCGGTGATGGTGCCGTAGCACGCTTTCGCCGAAATAGAACACGCGCGCCGGATCGATCGCTTGGGCCAGGAAGGGTGCCTTCACGTCGTCCGTCTCGTCGGTCATGGACAGACAGGTGGCGGCGCCGACGACCTCGTCACCGTCCGAGGCGACGATAACGGCGGCAAGGGGGCTGTCCGCGTAGATGCGCAGGTAGCGCTGCTCGTGGGTCTCATCACCATCGTACAAATAGGGCCAACTCCGGAACACCTGGCAGCGCAAGGCTGCCAGAGCCGGAATGATGGCCGCGACCTCCACGCCCGTGCAGGTTCTGAGAACTAGTGGCATGGCTGCATGCTCGGGTGTATGAGCCCGCGCCGTCAATGGTTCCGAGGGTTGTAATGCAGGTGCAAGAGTTCGCACACCTACCACGACAGCGAGATGCCGACCCAATAGCAAATACGCCGCAGCTCGTGCGCGACTTACGCGACGCCCGTCAGGTAAAACGAAACACCAGCCTGAAACCCTCGGCGGAGCAGCTCAGGTAACGAGCTGATCGAGGGAATGTCCTGCGTTCGACAAGGACTTTTGAAAGGCGCGAAGAACGACCGAGCGGCTTGCGCTGCTTTGACTTCCGTTCAGGGCGTAAGAATGGTCGTCCTCCCCTAGACGGAGAAAGCGATCAGGTTGTCAGCTGACGTCTTCATCACCGTCACAGTTACATCAAGGTATTTTCGACCTGTATCGATTTGCTTTTGATCAGGTGGCTGATGGAGGGTCAAGCAAGGGCGGCAGCATGGTAGCGGAGATGATCCTCCATGAAGCTCGCGATGAAGTAGTAGGAATGATCGTAACCTTCTCGCCGCCGCATCGTCAGTTCGATACCTGCACGCGCGCACGCTGCTTCCAGTAGATCGGGCTTGAGCTGGTTAGCCAAGAAGTTGTCGGCCAGGCCCTGGTCGATAAGCAACGCAGGGACGCGGTGCCCGTCATCGATAAGCGCTACGGAGTCGTATTCGCGCCATTTCGATTGGTCCGGCCCCAAATAGCCTGACAACGCTTTCTGGCCCCAAGGACAGTCAATAGGCGAGGCGATCGGCGCAAAAGCGGAGACGGCCCGGAAACGCCCAGGGTTGCGTAGCGCCATGGTAATGGCGCCATGGCCGCCCATGGAATGGCCGCTGATCGATTGCCGATCCATATCTGCAGGCAGGCCGGCGGCCACGACTGCCGGCAACTCGGATTCAATGTAGGACCGCATCCTGTAATTGGCTGCGTAAGGCGCTACCGTGGCATCAACGTAGAAGCCTGCTCCCAGGCCGAAATCGTAGCTGCCCTGCGGATCACTTGGGATGACCTCACCACGCGGACTGGTATCCGGCGCGATGATGATCAGGCCCAGTTCGGCGGCAACACGCTGCGAACCGGCTTTGTTGGTGAAGTTCTCCTCGGTGCAGGTAAGCCCGGAGAGGAACCAGAACAAAGGCACTTTTCCGTGCTGGGCCTGGGGAGGCACGTAGGCGGCAAACCGCATCGGTGTGCCCGTTTGGCTGGATTGATGCTGGAAGATTGTTTGGGTTCCACCGAAACTGCGGTTCTGCGCTACTATGTCCAGCATCCTATCATTCCTCCGGTGGCCGTCTGAACGTGGGGCCGGCCTTGCTCAAGCTAAACTTAAGCCGAGAACTGATGAAAAGATGCTCTCCAGAAAGCATCTGCTCAGATTGGAGCCAAGTCCTGATACGTTCGCGCTGAGTAGGATTGTCGTGGGCCGGGTGCTGACAGTCAATGGTTCGTTGTGCATGACCAGCGGCATCTTCGAGTCGGCGTGCTGCGAGCGGCCATGGCGACGCTAGGCACCGGCTTGACCAGAGGGACCGTTTTGCGTGCTGCGACACTTTGTCGAAGTTAGCGCCCTTCAATCGCAAGACTACCGAGGAGTGCGCGTGCCTCACGTCGGCACCCGTCTAGTGCTTGACCGGCTTGTCGATGGAGCTAGCCATCATCTCTCCCATGTAATCGGCGGCGTGCTGCCAGGCGTCATCACTGTCGCCGCGGATGGTAACGGTGCGAGACAGCGCGGCCTCGGGCGTGTTGGGTTGCTGGAGCGGCGGCATGATCGCGTGCGGGCGCTTTCCGGCGGGCAGCGGCGGCGCGTGGAATCGGCACGGACGCTGGTGCATCAACCATCGTTGCTGTTGCTCGATGAGCCGACCGTGGGATTGGACATGGAGAGCCGGCATTTCCTGCAGCATGTACGCGAGCTGTGCCGGACGCGGGCGATCGGCGTGCTGTGGGCCACGCACCTGATCGACGAAGCGGGCGACGAGGCACGGGTGATCGTGCTGCACCACGGGCGCGTGTTGGCCCACGACACGGAGGCGAGGCTTTCGGCGCCGTTCGGCTCGCTGAAGGGCCCGTTCGACGCGCTGACCCTGCGGGAGGCGGCATGACCGCCGGCGCGTATTGGCAATGCCTGTGGGGGATCATCCGCCGCGAGGGACTGCGCTGGGTGCATCAGCGTGGGCGGTTCGTCTCCGCGCTGGTGCGTCCGCTGGTGTAACTGGTGATCTTCGCGGCAGGCTTCCACTTCGTGTTGGGCGTGTCCATCAGCCCGCCCTATCGGACCTACATCCCCTACGAGGTGTACATCGCGCCGGGGCTGGCGGGCATGATCCAGCTGTTCAACGGCATGCAGAGCTCGCTGTCCATGGTGTACGACCGGGAGATGGGCAGCATGCGCATCCTGATGGTGAGCCCCTTCCCGCGCTGGTTCCTGCTGATCGGCAAGCTGCTGGCGGGCGTCGCTGTTCGGTTGTGCAGGTCTACATCTTCCTCGCGATCGCCTGGTTCTGGGACATCAGGCCGCCGCTCACCGACTACATCGCCGTGCTGCCGGCGCTGGTGCTATCCAGGCTAATGCTTGGGGCGCTTGGGCTGGTGCTATCCTCATTCGTCCGGCAGTTGGGGAACTTCGCCGGGGTGATGAACTTCGTGATTTTCCCGATGTTCTTCACCTCGTCGGCTTTGTATCCGCTTTGGCGCGTGCAGCAGGCGAGCCTGCCGATCTACTGGGCAAGCGAGATCAACCCGTTCACCCACGCCGTGGAGCTGATCCGGTTTGCGCTATACGACGCCTTCAACCCGGTTTCCGCGCTGGTGTCGTGCGCCTACCTGGCGTTGTTCCTGGGGGCCGCGATCATCGGCTATGATCCAGGCCGCTGGCAACACACGATGCGCTACGCGTGCGAGGCGCCGGCGACGATGGAGCGACGGCTGGGAGCGTTCGCCAAAGCAATACAACTGAAGATCAGGGGAGATGTCCCTCCTGGCCCTGCTGTTCGGAAGGAGTGAGCGAAGGTAGTGCGGGAACTGCAATGTCCACCCAACGCCTCTTTCTACTTTAGTAAACCACGACAGATCGGATGCTTTCGCCGCGCTCCATCAGGCCGAACGCGTCATTGATCTTCTCCAGCGGCAGAACATGGGTAATCAGATCATCGATGTTGATCTTGCCGTCCATGTACCAGTCCACAATCTTCGGCACGTCGGTGCGGCCCCGAGCGCCTCCAAAGGCGCTGCCCTGCCAGACCCGGCCAGTGACGATCTGGAACGGCCGGGTGGAGATCTCCTGGCCTGAGGCTGCAACTCCGATGATGGTGGATTTACCCCACCCACGATGGGCGCATTCCAGCGCCTGGCGCATCAACGTGGTGTTGCCGACGCACTCGAAGCTGTGGTCGGCACCCCCTTTGGTGAGTTCTACCAAATGCGGCACGATGTCGCCGCTGACTTCCTTCGGGTTGACGAAGTGCGTCATGCCGAACTTCTCGGCAAGTTCCTTGCGACCGGGATTGATGTCCACGCCCACGATCATGTCGGCACCCGCGATGCGCGCGCCCTGGATGACGTTGAGGCCGATGCCGCCCAGGCCGAAGACCACCACGTTGTCACCAGGCGCGACCTTGGCGGTGTAGATCACCGCGCCGACGCCGGTCGTGACGCCGCAGCCGATGTAGCAGATCTTCTCAAACGGCGCGTCCTCACGCACCTTGGCGAGCGCGATCTCCGGCAGCACCGTGTAGTTCGCGAATGTTGAGCAACCCATGTAGTGGTAGAGAGGCTTGGCCTTGTAGCTGAAACGCGTGGTGCCGTCGGGCATCACGCCTTTTCCCTGAGTTGCGCGGATGGCTGTGCAGAGGTTGGTCTTCCGGCTCAGGCAGGATTTACAGTTGCGGCATTCCGGCGTGTAGAGCGGGATGACGTGGTCGCCCTTCTTCAGGCTACGCACGTCGGGCCCCACGTCGACGACCACGCCGGCTCCCTCATGCCCCAGGATGCAGGGAAACAGGCCTTCGGCATCGGCGCCGGACAAGGTGTACTTGTCCGTGTGGCAGATACCTGTCGCCTTGATCTCGACCAGAACCTCGCCGGCCTTAGGGCCGTCCAGCTGTACCGTTTCGATGGTGAGGGGTTTTCCGGCCTCAAAGGCCACCGCGGCGCGTATATCCATGTTCGTTCTCCCTGATGCGCTTCATGCGCTCTTCAGTGCATTTCGTTCGACAACCACGTTTGCGGCAGGCCGCACAACACGACCTTGTTCAGACAGCTACGATGGCCAGCGCTTCTGACAGGCGAGCTCTCGCGCGTTGCAACGCTCTGGCCGAAGAAAGCGTGTCGGGCGGCTCCTGTCAAACCGATACAGGGCCTTGAATGCAGGCTGCATCGCGAAACTCGGGAGTCGAGACACGATAGCCCGGTCAAGAAGCCCGAGCACTGTCAGCCCGCATCGCTGACGGCTTGGCCGAGTTCTGCAGGCCCTTCCACGGCTTTGACGATAGGGCTGTCACCCGCCACCATCACGTGCGGATTGCCTTGCACTCAGCGGAACTCGCCGGCTGCGTGGACGATCGCTTCGTTCCACGAGGACGGCGCCATGCGGATCGGTGACGACGGTACGCAAGTGGCGGTCCCCGCTGAAGGCACTGACGATGCTGGCCAGGCGCTGGTTCGGATCAGGTTGTTCGTCGCTGTCGTCGACTGCGTTCTGGACGACGCGGCGGCCCACTGCCAGGCAGCGTTGATATCCATGTGCACGCGGGAGGCCGCGTGTCGGTAGGTGAGCGCGGCGCCGGCGAGCAAGCTGGCCAGGAGGATCGCGCAGACTGAACGATCAAGTGTCGTTCTAGCGACATGGAGTTATTTTACGCTGGGCGTGTGCGGCGTCAAAGAATCGAAGAAAGCTGTGGATTCCAAGGAAGGCCAGGGGCTCTGCCCCTGGACCCCGCTAAGGAAAAGTCCTTAGATGTTTGGTCCCAGGGTGTGATGGTGCAACACTGACCCGCGCAGGG
>CAXTBC010000053.1:0-28848 GCA_964242595.1 uncultured Acetobacteraceae bacterium
TCTGCCCCAAACCCCGCTGGGGCCTCGAGGCCCCAGACCCCCATCTGTTTAGGATAGCTGATTGTCAGGTTTAAGGACTTGTCCTTAGCGAGGTCCAGGGGCAGAGCCCCTGGCCTTCCTTGAAGAGTGTAGGAGCCGTCATGGTCGACGCGAAGATCACGCAGCTGGGGGAGTGGCGCGGGGAGATGCTGGCCCGTGTCCGACGCCTTATCCGGGAGGCCGACCCCGACGTTGTCGAGGAGGTGAAATGGCGCAAGCCGTCGAACCCGGAGGGTGTTCCGGTGTGGTCGCATGCGGGGATCATCTGCACCGGCGAGACCTACAAGGACAAGGTGAAGCTGACGTTCGCGAAGGGCGCCTTGCTCGACGACCCGTCGGGTCTTTTCAACTCCAGCCTTGACGGCAACGTCAGGCGCGCGATCGACATCGGTGCGGGTTCGCGGGTCGACGAGGCGGCGCTGAAGTCACTCGTGCGCGCGGCGGTGGCGTTGAACACGTCCGGGCGCTGACTTCCCCGGTGTTCCGGAGGCGCATCGATTTGCCTGGTGTGGCCGACAGCCGGCCGTCGGCTTCGAAAACGGAAGGCGGGTGCGCAGGCCCGGCTGGCCTAGCTTTGCATGGGAGGTCCGGTGATCTGGCCCACCGGCGGCGCGCGATGTGGGGCTCCGCGATGACATAGGGCTATAAGGCCGGGTTCGTTTCGATGAGCGGTTTGAAGGTTGGGATTGCGGCTTGCCGCCGACCGGGCGGGCCGGGTTCGTGCCGACATTGTTGGCGACCAGGGTAACGAACGGGACTGGGCGGCTGTAGGCGGAACGGCGGCTTCGGTCTGGACGAGCCACGCTTCAGACGTTGAGGTCGATGGTGTCAGCCGCAAGCGCCTGCGCGGGCGAGGAGGAAGGCCGCTTCCCGCGCGTTGCGGGTGAGCTTGGCCGCAGCCTCGAATTCCGCGCGGGCTTCGGCCAGTCGGCCGCACCGGAACAGGAAGTCGCCCCGCGCCGCCGGCAACGGCGCATAGTTCCGCAGGGCGGCGACGCCGGAAATCTCGTCGACCAGAAGCAGGCCCGCTTCGGGTCCGAAGGCCATGCTGTAGGCGACCGCGCGGTTGAGATCGACCACCGGCGAGGGCATCACCACTCGCAGCCGGTCGTAGAGCGTCGCGATGCGGGGCCAGTCGGTATCGGCCGGACTGCGCGCGCGTGCATGGCAGGCCGCAAGCGCTGCTTGCAACGCGTAGGGGCCGTCGCCCCCGAGAGCTTCGGCGCGGGCCAGCGCGCCGAGGCCTCGGCGGATCAGCAGCTGGTCCCAGCGTGCGCGGTTCTGCTCGGTCAGCGGCACGAGGGCGCCGTCCGGCCCGATGCGTGCCAAGAGGCGAGACGCCTGGATCTCCATCAGGGCCAGCAGGCCGAACACCTCTGCCTTCTCGGGGGCATCCTCGGGCATCAGCCCCGCCAGCATGCGGCCGAGCCGTTGCGCCTCCAGGCACAGGCCCGGCCGGACAAGGTCGTCGCCCGCCGTGGCCGCGTAGCCCTCGTTGAAGATCAGGTAGACGACCTCCAGCACCGAGGAGAGCCGCTCCGCACGCGCCGCGCCGCGCGGCACCTCGAAGCCGAGCCCGGCCTTTGCGATCGCCTTCTTCGCGCGGACGATGCGCTGGGCGATCACGGCCTCGCTCGACAGGAAGGCGCGGGCGATCTCGTCCGTCGTCAGGCCGCCGACCACCCGCAGGGTGAGGGCAGCGCGGGCGTCGGGCGACAGCACGGGGTGGCAGGCCGTGAAGATGAGGCCCAGCAGCTCGTCGCCGAGATCATCGTCCACGGCCGCCTCGATCGCCTCGGCCGCGGCTTCGGATGTCCCATCCAGCGTCCGCGCGATCTCCCCGTGCTTGCGCTCGCGCATCTTGTCGCGGCGGATCACGTCGATGCCGCGGCGCTTGGCGACGGCCATCAACCAGGCGCCCGGACTGGCCGGAACGCCGGTCCTCGGCCATTCGGACAGGGCGACGACCAGCGCGTCCTGCGCCAGCTCCTCGGCCAGGTCGACGTCGCGCACCACTCGGGCCAGGCCGGCGACCAGCCTGGCCCGTTCGATGCGGAAGGTCGCTTCGATCGCCTGGTGCGTCGCGCCCGTGGTCACGCCGGATGTTCGGCCAAGGCCGCGGGGCAGACAAGCCTAGGGCATCAGGCGACGCCGAGCTTCTGCCGCGCCGGGTCACGGGGCGCCGCGTCCTCCGGCTCGGGCGGCAGGACGTCCGCCAGGTCCGCCGCCTCCAGGAACGGCCGGATCTCGATCTCGCCCGGGCCCGTCGTCATGCTGGGGAAGCGCGTCGCCCAGGCCACGGCTTCGTCCATGTCCTTGACCTCCCAGATCGAGAAGCCGGCGACCAGCTCGCGGGTCTCTGCGAAGGGCCCGTCGACGACCGTGCGGGCAGGGCCGTCGAAGGCGATGCGCTTGCCCTGGGAGGAGGATTTGAGGCCGGCGCCGGCCACGAAGACTCCGGCCTTGACCAGCTCCTCGGTGACCAGGTCCATCGCCGCGAACGCCTCGGTTGGGGGAAGCACGCCCTTTTCACTGTCCTCGGTGGCTTTGAAAAACACCATGACCCGCATCATCCATCTCCTTGTTTGAGCCCGCCTCGTCAGCCTGGCATCAGGACGACGAACGAGGTTCGCGGAAATCGACATCGTCCCGCAAATTCTTTGCGTTTGTCGACGCGCCGAGATGGATGCAAAGCCTCATGACGTCGGTTGCTAGCCGGCTAAGCGCGCGACAGCGGAGTCAAAAGTTTTTTGCTTCTTTTTTCCAAAAAAGAAGGTCTTGCCTTCCCATCTACGCCGCATGCCGAGCATCCAAGTCGCCGCCGCGGAGGACGGCACCCTGACCTACCTGGTGGACGTGACTCCGGGAGAGTTGCCGGCGGTGCGGGGGCGGGATCTGGAGGCGGCCTGGGAGGTGGCGCGGGAGGGTGCGCGGGGGCGGGTGTGGAGCACGCGGCGGGCGTTCCGGTTCAGGCGGGAGGACGGCGGGTGGACGGAGCTGGCGCTGCGGGATGCCGACGCGCAGTGCTGGGCCGGGGCGGTGGACCGGGCGCTGGGAATGAGGACGGGCTACGGGTTGTCCGTGTGCCTGCGGCTGCTGGCTTTGGTGGAACTGCTGGGGCGGGCGCCGTGGGCGGCCGGGCTGGTGCGGTTGGACGGACGGGGGGCTGAGTTGCATCCGGCGCTGCTGAGGCTTGCAGCCGAGGCCAGGCTGACCGATGACGCGAGTTTCGACGAGACCGGGTTCCGCGCCTGCCTGCGGGCGACGCCCGGCCTGCTGTCCGGCACAGGAGTTTGACCGCATGAAGAGTTCCGTCCGCCTGCGCCCGGTGTGGCGCGCAGCGCCGCTCGTTGGGGCCGTGCTGCTGGCCGGCTGCGCGTTCCCGGGGCCGCAATCCAAGGCGGACCGGGAGACGCTGCAGGACTGCCGGGTGGAGGCGGACCGGGTGTACGACGCGCAGAACCGCTACCAGCTGAGCGAGCGGGACACCCGCGACACGCCGTTTTCCGGCAGCGGGCAGCCGACCACGCCCTCGGACGGGCTGGCGGACCAGTACAGCCACGAGGTGCGGGTGGACGATTGCGTGAAGCACGGCAACGCCGAGACGGCGCCGGAGGCGACGTCGGCGCCTGCGGCCTCGCCGGCGCATGGGGTTGGGAACTCGCCATAAGAAGAAAGGCCTTCTTTTCTGACGAAAAGAAGCAAAAGACTGAATGTGCTGTCGCCGGCCGGCCGGCCGGCACCGGGCTTACGGATACAAGTTTTTTGGTTCTTTTTTTAAAAAAGACCCGCTTCCTTCCCTCTTGGAGTGACACCGATGAGCCGCATCATACGCACCGAGCCGAACGCCATCCTGTCCAAGGCGGTGGAGTATCACGGCTTCGTCTACACGCAGGGCATGGTGGCGCAGGACACGTCGCTGGACATCACCGGGCAGACGAAGGACGTGCTGGCGCAGATCGACGCCGTGCTGGAGACGCACGGGACGGACAACACGCGCATCCTGCAGGCGCAAATCTGGCTGAAGGACATTGCCGACCGGGCGGCGGTGAACGCGGTGTGGTCGGCCTGGCTGCCGGAGGGTTGTGCGCCGGCGCGGGCGGCGGTGCAGGCGGCGCTGGCCGACCCGGCGTTGCTGGTGGAGATCATGGTTACGACGTGCAAGTAGGCTCGCGTGCTTTTTAAGCCACGCATGCGCACAAACAGCACGTTGTAATTGCCGTATTGTTTCAGTTTAGTAAAAATCTAACAAAATAGGACTTTCAGCCTAAAAACCGACGTTGTGCACAGGTGAGTTTGGGTTAATACCGGTTTGGGTCGCCGAGGTGTGATGGAAACTGTTGCCAGGGTTGCGCACAGGTTGTTACCGGGTTTGTCAGTTAAGTGACTTACACGGAGTGCGCATGTTCGCTGGCGGGAAAAAAGCCGTGGCTTTGAGCGTTCTGGTTGTGGCCGCGATCGTGGCCGGGCTGGGGGACGCGGCGGCCAGGAGCGGGCGGCACCACGGCGCGCGGCGTTGGGCGGCAGCGCATCATGAGTGGGCCGGGCGGGTTGAGGGGGCGCACGTGATCCAGTGCGTGGCGTTCGCCAAGCAGGACGCGGGGATCGAGATTTCCGGCAACGCGCGGGATTGGTGGAGCAACGCGGCGGGCGTGTACGAGCGTGGCAGCCGGCCGGAGAACGGCAGCGTGCTGAGCTTCCGGGAGAACGGGCGGATGCCGCTGGGGCACGTGGCGGTGGTGTCCGGCATCGAGGACAGCCGGACGATCGTGATCGACCAGAGCCACTGGAACAGCAACGGCATCGCGCGCGACATCGAGGTGAAGGACGTGTCCGAGGACAACGACTGGAGCGCGGTGCGGGTGCAGCTGGGGCGGACCGGCGAGTTCGGCGCGATCTACCCGACGCACGGTTTCATCTACGCGCGGCCGGACCAGGGGGCGATGGTGGCCAACGTGACGCACGCGCCGATGCCGGTTCTGGACCCGGCGCCGGCCGATCTGCGGGGGCGGCTGGTGCGGCAGAGGCACGAGGCGGAGATGGAGGTGGCCGAGGCGCCGGAGAGCGGGCGGCCGCTGGATTTGACGGTGGGCGGGCTGTCGTTCGACGCGCCGAGCCGTGGGCTGCAGTAGGCGTTCGGAGGTCTGACGCGGGGCCGGCTGCTGGGCGGGGTTGCGGGTGGGCTGGGTAGTCCATAGGATGAGCGGGCCGCGGGTGTAGCTCAATGGCTAGAGTTCCTGCTTCCCATGCAGGCGGTTGCGAGTTCGAATCTCGTCACCCGCTCCAGGCTTAGCGTGCCGGTTTATCGGACGCGCATCGACCTAAACAGACGGGGGTCTGGGGCCTCGAGGCCCCAGCGGGGCTTGGGGCAGAGCCCCATGCTTGCTTTATGGCCGGCGCCATGAGTCTTGCCGAGCTTGACACAGGCGCCAACTCAGGATGAGCATTCGTCCCCCTCGTGATTTGTCCGGCCGGCTTGCGGCGAGGTTAAACAAACGCGCTAAAGAGGCCCGGTGACGCCTGTTGGCGTTGGCCGGCTACCCACGGTCGGGCGCCCTGTCGAAGGAGCCCCATGATGATGTACCGGCCGGCCACCACCCTGATCCACGGCGCAACCGAGCGGACCCCTTACGGGGAGACCAGCGAGGCGGTGTTCCTGACCTCCGGCTTCGTCTACGACGATGCCGAGCAGGCCGAGGCGACGTTCGCCGGCGACGTGGTGCACTACCAGTACTCGCGCTTCGGCAACCCGACGGTGGCGGCGTTCGAGCGGCGGATGGCGGCGCTGGAGGGGGCCGAGGCGTGCCGGGCCACGGCGACGGGGATGGCGGCGGTGAACGCGGCCATGCTGGCCCATTTAAAGGCCGGCGACCGGGTAGTGGCGAGCCGGGCGTTGTTCGGGAGCTGCCACTGGATCGTGAGCACGCTGTTGCCGCGGCTGGGGATCGCCTACGAGTTCGTGGACGCGGGCGACATGGACGCCTGGCGGGCGGCACTGGCGCGGCCGGCGCAGCTCGTGCTGATCGAGACGCCGAGCAACCCGATGCTGGAGATCGTGGACCTGGCGGCAGTTGCGGCGCTGGCGCACGCGGCCGGCGCGCTGGTGGTGGTGGACAACGTGTTCGCGACGCCGCTGCTGCAGAAGCCGCTGGAGCTGGGGGCGGACGTGGTGGTGTACTCGGCCACCAAGCACATCGACGGGCAGGGGCGCGTGCTGGGCGGCGCGGTGCTGGGGCGGCGGGCCTGGGTGGAGGAGGTGCTGCAGCCGTTCGTGCGCAACACCGGGCCGTCGCTCTCGCCGTTCAACGCGTGGACGCTGCTGAAGGGCATGGAGACGATGAGCCTGCGGGTGGAGGCGGCCTGCGTGCGTGCGGCGGCGCTGGCCGACTTCCTGGCGGACGCGCCCGAGGTGTCGCGGGTGTGGTATCCGGGGCGGGCGGACCACCCGCAGCACGCGCTGGCGATGCGGCAGATGAGTGCAGGCGGCACGCTGGTGGCTTTCGAGTTGGCGGGGGGCAAGCCGGCGGCGTTCCGGTTCTGCAACGCGCTGCGCCTGGTGGCGATCAGCAACAACCTGGGCGACGCGCGCAGCATGGTGACGCACCCGGCGACGACGACGCACATGCGCATCGGGGCTGCCGAGCGGGCGCGGCTGGGGATCACCGACGGCGTGGTGCGGCTGTCCGTGGGGCTGGAGGATTTGGCCGATCTGCGCCACGACATCGGCGGCGCGTTGCTGGCGGCGGGGCGGGGGGCGCTGGTGGAGCGGGAGGCGGCCGAATGAGCGGGGCGCGGGAATACGCGCTGCTGACGCGCGGCATCAACGTGCGGGTGGCGGCGTTCTATTTGGAGGAGCAGTCGGCGCCCGAGGCGGGGCGCTACGTGTGGGCGTACCGGGTGACGATCGAGAACCGCGGGCGGGAGACGGTGCAGTTGCTGCGGCGGACGTGGGAGATCACCGACGCGCGGGGGCGGATGTTCAGGGTGGAGGGTGACGGCGTGGTGGGCGAGCAGCCCGTGCTGGAGCCGGGCGAGGCGTTCGAGTACACGTCCGGCACGCCGCTGGAGACGTCTTCGGGGTTCATGGTGGGCTGGTACCACATGGTGGCGCATGGGGCGGGGCCGGCGGTGGCGCAGCTGGGCGGGGGCGAGGCGTTCGACGTGGCGGTGCCGGCGTTCAGCCTGGACAGCCCGGAGGGTGGTGGGCGGGTTCATTGAAGTAAGGCAAGCAAGGCCTTCTTTCTTGAAAGAAAGAAGCAAAGAACTTTTGTCCGTTTTGGTGCGCGATGTTGAAGCAGCCGTGTTCAGTAGTAAAAGTTTTTTGGTTCTTTTTTTCAAAAAAGAACTCTTCCTTGCTTCTCCGTTTCTACTAGCCAAGCAAAAGCCTCACAACAGGATGTCCGAGATTGAACGAAGCCACCCCGCCCAAGCCGCAGCAAGCCGCGATCAGCGAGGCGCGGCCCACCCATGAGGACGCCGAGGCGGCGATCCGGACGCTGATCCGCTGGGCCGGCGACGACCCTGGGCGCGAGGGGCTGCGCGACACGCCCAAGCGGGTGGCGAAATCCTACCTGGAGTTCTTCCGCGGCTACGACGAGGACCCGGTGGCGATGCTGGAGCGGACCTTCGAGGAGGTGGAGGGCTACGACGAGATCGTGCTGCTGCGCGACATCCGGCTGGAGAGCCATTGCGAGCACCACATGGTGCCGATCATCGGGCGGGCGCACGTGGCGTACCTGCCGCACAGGCGGGTGGTGGGGATCAGCAAGCTGGCGCGGGTGGTGGACGCCTACGCGCACCGGTTGCAGATCCAGGAGAAGCTGACCGCGCAGATCTGCAACACCATCAACGAGGTGCTGATGCCGCTCGGCACGGCGGTGATCATCGAGGCGGCGCACGAGTGCATGACGACGCGGGGCGTGCACAAGACGGGCGTGAGCATGGTGACGAGCCGGATGCTGGGGGCGTTCCGCGACGATCCTTCGACGCGGCGGGAGCTGCTGGCGATGGTGGGCAACCGCGCGCCGCTGGAGGGTTAGGGCCTGTCGTTAATGGAGCCAGACCAACGCGGCAGCCAGGTGGATGACGCCGAGGAGTCCCGTGCGGTTTATCGTATCGGGTGGTTATGGCCGGAACTGTTTGAGCTGTCGAAGAAGTCCTAGACGAGATGCCGCCCCTTGTAGAGAGGCGAGGTTTCTGGCGACCTTCCGGTCGAAAACCTGTTCGCCAAGCTTGAGGACTGGCGCTCCGTCATCCTGCGTTACGATCGGTGTGCCGACGTCTTTATGGGCGCAATCACCGTTGCAGCGACCATTATGTTGTGATTTCAAAGTGAGTTTTGATCCTAGGTTGCGAATTCATACAGCTGTCTGACTGGGTCGGCGTTCTTGCTCGCAGTTTGGGTATGGCGAGCAGGAGACTTTATGAAGCAGCTCCATCGGCTGTCCGACGCGGCTTGGGCGCTGATGCGGCCGCATCAGCCCTCGCAGGCCGGCAAGCCGCGGGTGGCGTTGACGTCCCGACGCGTTAGCTCAACCACGCGTTTCGGACCGCCAGCATTCGGGACGCGGCAAACGGACAACTTAGCCGGTGTTGCTGTGTTGGGATGTCGAGGCATCAGGAATGCAGTCGATGAACCGCCGTTCTGCCACCCCGGCCGTGCTGTCCGTCCTGGCCGCGGGCGGCGCGATGTTCCTCGTGGCGCGTGCGGTTCAGCAGCGTCGCGCCCGCACCACCACGGCTTCCGGCCGGCCGCGCTGCCGCGTGGTGGTGCTGGGGGCCGGCTTCGGCGGCCTGAGCGCGGCGCTGCCGCTGGCGCAGTCGGACGCGGTCGAGCTGACGGTGATCGACGTGCAGAACCATCATTTGTTCCAGCCGCTGCTCTACCAGGTTGCCACCGCAGCGCTGTCGCCGGACGACATCGCCGCGCCGGTGCGCGACGTGATCCCGGTGCTGCCCCGCACCCACGTCATCATGGGCGCGGTGACCGGCATCGACACCAGCGCGCGGCAGGTCATCTGCTCGGGCCAACGCGTGCCGTATGACGAGCTGATCGTCGCCACCGGCTCGCAGCCGAGCTATTTCGGCAATGATGACTGGGCGCCATTCGCACCGGGGTTGAAGACGCTGCACGATGCGCTGGACCTGCGGGGCCGCATCCTGCTGGCCTTCGAACGCGCCTGCGTCGAACAGGACCGCACCGAGCGTGACCGTCTGCTGACGTTCGTGCTCATCGGCGCCGGGCCGACCGGGGTGGAGATGGCCGGCTCGATTGCGGAACTGAGCCGCGAGACGCTGGCGCAGGATCACGAGCTGAGCCAGGTCACCCCCAAGATCATCCTGATCGAGGCCGGCAAGCGCGTGCTGGAAACCTTCCCGGAGGACCTGTCGGCAGACGCCGCCCGGGCGCTGCGTGCGCTGGGTGTGGAGATCCGCACCGGCACCAAGGTGACCGGGATGCAGAACGGGGTGGTGCACCTGGAGCACGGCTCCATCGCCGCCGCGACCATCGTGTGGTCCGCCGGCACCACGGCCACCCCGGTGGCGGATTGGCTGGACGTCAAGCCCAGCCATGGCGGCCGGGTGGAAGTCGGGCGAGACCTGGTGGTCCCGGGCCATGCGGGGGTGCGGGTCATCGGCGACGCTGCGTTGGCCCAGGGCGCCGACGGCAAGCCTCTGCCGGGCCTGGCGCCGGTGGCCAAGCAGCAGGGCGAGTATGCCGCCAAGGTCATTCTGCACCGCCTGGCGGGCCGCCCGGCGCCGCGGCCGTTCCGCTACCGCGACTACGGCACCATGGCGACCATCGGACGCGGCAAGGCGGTGGCCGAGTTCGGCTCGCTGCACCTGAACGGCCTGCCGGCCTGGCTGCTATGGGCCGTGGCGCACATCTTCTTTTTGATCGGCTTCCGCAGCCGGGTCATGGTCAGCATGCAATGGGCCTTCTCGTTCCTGGCCGACCGCCGTCCCGGCCGCCTGATCGCAGGTGCGGAGTCGCCGATCGACTCCAGGGTCATGGGCCATACTGCGGTGTAGTCGATCGGGCCAGCCCGGCGGGGCTGGCCCGATCCCATGGCAGGCTCGCCCGGTCAGCCGCCAGTAGCGAACCCCGGATATAACGTCATGCCGCCGTCCACGAACAGCGTGGTGCCGGTGACGTAGTCGGACGCGTCGGACGCCAGCCACACCGCCGCCTGCGCGATGTCGTCCGGCTCGCCGATGCGCTTGTAGGGCACGAGCGTCATCAGGTCGGCATAGGCCTTCTCGGTATTCCACGCCGCCGTGTTGATCGGGGTGCGGATGGCACCCGGCGCGATGCTGTTCACGCGGATGAAGTGCGGCGCCAACTCCTGCGCGATGCTCTGCATCATCATCATGATTCCGCCCTTGGACGAGGCGTAGTTGACGTGCCCGGCCCAGGGGATCTGCTGGTGCACCGAGCTCATGCAGATCAGCTTGCCCGCCGCCTGCGACACCGACGCCACCACGCCGCGCTTCTTGAACTCCTTTGCCGCCGCCCGGGTACAGAGGAACTGCCCGGTCAGGTTGATGCCGATCACCGTCTCCCAGTCCTGCAGCGTCATCTCCGGAAACGAGCAGTCCTTCTGCAGCCCGGCATTGCTGACGGAGATGTGCAGCGTGCCGAACTGGGCGATGGCGGCGGCGTACATCGCCTCGACCTCGTCCTCCTTGCTGACGTCGGCCTTGAGGGTGATCGCCTTGCGGCCCATGCCCTCGATCTTGTGGGCGACCTCCTCGGCAGCTTCGGGGTGGGTGACGTAGTTGATCGCTACGTCCGCGCCTGCCCGGGCCAGGCCCAAGGCGACCGCCTCGCCGATGCCGGAGTTGGCGCCGGTGACGAGTGCGGGCTGGCCGGTCAGGACCTGGTGATAGGGAGCATGCGGCAGCCGGCTGGCGTCCGGCAGGGCGGGGGCGGTCGGCTCTTTGGAGTTCAGCGGGGCATCGGCCATGGTGGGCGCTCCGTGGATGCGGCCCGGCGCCGGTGCAAGTGACGCGATGCAGCGCGGCCGGGCCCGAGGACGGGACTGACCGAGGTTTGGCCAGCCTAACTTGACCAACGGGCCGTTCCGGCGGGCGTTCCGCCGGCGCAGGTCGTTGAAGGTCAGAATGCCCCGAACTGCCGCGACGACTGCATCCAGGAGGACCGCATCGCCGTGGCCGAGATCGTCCGTGGTGATTCAGAAAGCGCCCATGTCGCGACAAGAAAGGGGCTCTAGAAAATCCTAAACATGTCAGTAGTTCGGTCGATCATATAGTATTCGTCCCGAAATCAGATGACAGTACATGAGATGATTACTTGCGCAAATGCGTAGGGCACTTCATCGGTCATCGTCAAAGCCAACTCCGCTTTCGTGCCGCCTGGGGTGATCGCTCGTAGCCGAGCCAAAGCCCCGCCAGTGAGCGCCAGCGTCGGCTTTCCGCCCGGGAGGTTCACCACACCCATGTCGGAGTGGAACACGCCCTGGCTGAAGCCGGTTCCAAGCGCCTTGGCACAGGCTTCCTTTGCGGCGAAGCGCTTGGCGTAAGTGCCGGCGTGTAGCGCCGGAGTGCGGCGCGCCGCGCGCGCCCGTTCTTCGTCTGTGAACACGCGCTGCAGGAAGCGATCGCCAAACCGAGCCATCACCTTCTCCACACGCCGGATGTCGCACAAATCCGCACCAAGCCCGATGATCATGATTGCATTACGCCCCCCCCGCAGCGCGCGCCAACAAGCAAAGGTTTTTTGGCTCTTTTCAAGAAAGAACCGCTTGCCTTCCTGCTTAGGCATGATCCCGCTCCACCTGCGTCAGCCCGCTCACCGCCCGCAACCCGGCAATCACCATTGAAAGATGCCGCAGGTCGTGCACTTCCACGTCCACCAGGATTTCGATAAAGTCCTGTTGCCGGCTGAGGATCTTCAGGTTCGTCACCGCCCCGTCCTGCCGCGCCACCGCGTTCGTCAGGTTGGCGAGCGTGGCGGGTTCGTTGGCGGCGATGATGCTGATGCGGCCGGTATGGGTGGCGCGCTTGGCGCCGGCCGCGGCCGGCGCCTCGGCGCCGGCGGCGTAGTCCCAGTCCACATCGATGAAGCGTTCGGGGGTGGCTGCGAAAGTCTCTAGCGTGGGACAGCGTTTTGTATGGATGGTCACGCCCTTGCCGGTCGTGACGATGCCGACGATCGGGTCGCCGGGCAGAGCGTGGCAACAGCCGGCGTAGTGCACCGCCATGCCGCTGACCAGGCCGGTGATCGCCATGCCGCTGTCGCGCGAGGGCGGTTTGGCGGTGGGCGAGCGCGCCAGCAAAGCGGGCATCATGCGTGGCGCGCGGGCGGCTTCCAGCATCTCGGGATAGGCCGCGTGGATCACGTCACGCGGGCCGATCGTGCCGTTGCCCACGGACACGTAGAGGTCCTGCACGCTGGCGCATTTGAGTTGCTTGAGCGCCGCCTCGAGCACCTTTTCCGAGCCGTCCAGCCCTTCCTGGCGGAACGCGCGCGCCAGCATCGTGCGGCCCTGGTCCAGCGTGGCCGCCCGTTGCTGGCCGGCCACGTAGCGGCGGATGCGGGCGCGCGCCTTGCCGGTGACCACCCAGCGTTCCCAGGACGGCGAGGGCGTGCCGCCGCGCGCCGTCATGATCTCCACCTGGTCGCCGTTGGCCAACGGCGTGCGCAGCGGCATCAGCCGGCCGTTGATCTTGGCGCCCACCGTGGTGTCGCCGACCTGGCTGTGCACGGCGTAGGCGAAGTCGATCGGCGTGGCACCGCGCGGCAGCTCGATCAGGCGGCCCTTCGGGGTGAAGCAGAAGACCTGGTCTTGGTAGAGCTCGAGCTTGGTGTTCTCCAGGAACTCGTCGGGAGCCGCGGAATTGTCGAGGATCTCCAGCAGGTCCTGCACCCAGGCGAAGTTCTGGGTTTCCTGCTCGCCTTCCTTGTAGTTCCAGTGCGCCGCCACGCCGTTGTCGGCGACGTCGTGCATCTCCTGCGTGCGTATCTGCACCTCGATCTTCTGGTTGCGCGGGTGGCGCAGTGTCACGCCGGTGTGCAGGCTCTGGTAGCCGTTGGCCTTGGGCGTGCTGATGTAGTCCTTGAAGCGGCCGGCGATCACCGGGTAGGCGTTGTGCACGGCGCCTAGCGCCATGTAGCACTGCTCGCGCGTGGGTACCACGATGCGGAAGGCCATGATGTCGGAGAGCTGCTCGAAGGCAACGTTGCGCGTCTGCATCTTCTGCCAGATGGAGAACGCGCTCTTCTCGCGGCCGGACACCTCGCGCACGTCCACGCCGGCCTCGCGGCACACGCTGGCGAGTTCGCGCTTCACCTCCTCGATCACGTCGGCGCCCTGGCCGCGCAGGTAGTTCAGGCGGGCCTGGATGGTGCTGTGGGCCTCGGGCTCCAGCTCCGCGAAGGAGCGGTTCTGCAGCTCGGTCTTCAGCGCATCCATGCCGATACGGGCGGCGAGCGGGGCGTAGATGTCGAGCGTCTCGGACGCGATGCGCTGGCGGCGCTCGCGCTTCTGCACGAAGCCGAGCGTGCGCATGTTGTGCAGGCGGTCGGCCAGCTTGACGATCAGGACGCGGATGTCCCGGCTCATCGCCAGGACCAGCTTGCGGAAGTTCTCGGCCTGCTTGGTGCGGTCCGATTGCAGTTCCAGCCGGGTCAGTTTGGTGACGCCGTCCACCAGGCCGGCGATGATGGGGCCGAACTGGGTCTCCAGCTCGCGCGTGGTGACGCCGGTGTCCTCCACCGTGTCGTGCAGCAGGGCGGTGCAGATGCTGGCCACGTCGAGGTGGTAGCCGGCCAGGATCTCGGCGACCGCGATCGGGTGGGTGATGTAGGCGTCGCCGTTGTCGCGCGTCTGAGTGCCGTGGGCCTGAGCGGCGACGTCGTAGGCGGTGCCGATGAGCGCGGTGTTGGCACCCGGCGCGTAGGCGTGCACGAGTTGAGTGAGCTGGCGTTGGCACAGGGCGAGTGAGCCACCGCCGCCTTCGGGCGCGTGGACGGCGGCGGGGCCGGGGGGCAGCATGGTAGCCATCAGCGCCCCCGGACGGTGCGTCTAGCGGCGGCGGCCGCCCAGCTCGGCCTCGATGGCGGCCTCGATGTCGTCGGGCGAGAGTTCTTCCTGGGCCATGCCGGCGGCTTCCTCCTCGGCCGAGATGTCCTGCAGGCCGAAGATGTTCTGGTCGGTCGGGATGAGGTCGAGCACCTCCTCGTCGGCCGGTTCGGGCTCGGGCGAGCGGGAGAGGGACTTGATGAGGTCCTGCTCGAGGCGGGGCAGCTCGATGGTCTCCTCGGCGATCTCGCGCAGGGCGATCACCGGGTTCTTGTCGTTGTCGCGCTCGACGGTGAGCTCCTCGCCGCGGCTGATGTTGCGGGCGCGCTGGGCTGCGAGCAGGACAAGCTCGAAGCGGTTGGGCACGCGCTCTACGCAATCTTCAACGGTTACACGCGCCATACGACGGGCACTCCATAGGCTGGGCTGGTTTTACTAAACTTTCACATTATTCAAAAGAGGGAGGAAAAGCAACAAGCAAGGCAAGCGGTTCTTTTTTGGAAAAAGAAGCAAAAAATTTTTCCTCCCTGTCGGGTCGTGCGAGAGGGGCGCGTCAGCCAGTAAAAGTCTTTTGCTTCTTTTCTTCAGAAAAGAAGGCCTTTCTAGATTGCTTGCAGGTCCTCGACCGGCAGCCGGGCCAGCAGCACCCCTACATCCACACCCAACGCAGGGTGACGCCAATCCGGCGCCACGTCACGTAGTGGGCGCAGCACGAACCGGCGCAGGTGGGCGCGGGGGTGGGGCAGGATCAGCACGGGGCCGGGCTGCACCAGGCCGCCATGGTCGATCACGTCCAGGTCCAGCGTGCGGGCGGCATCCGGCACGCTCCTCCGGCGACCGGCTGCCTGCTCGATAGTCTGCAGCGCCGTCAGCAGCCGCTCGGGCGGCCAAATGCAGGAGGCGCGGACGGCTCCGTTGATGTAGCGCGGCTGGCCGGAGGGGGGCACCGGCGCGCTGGAGTACCATCGTGACCGCACGACGCGGGACAGGCCGGGCAGGCTGGCCAAGTCACGCACTGCTCGCTCGCAGGCCTGTAGCGGCGTTGCACCATCCGGCGCGAACAAGTTGGCACCAAGGGCGATAATCACGAAAATGTGTTGATCTTTCTTGCACAACAGCAACGGAAGGCGTAATGCAACAAACCTCCCGCCCGGCATCCATCAAGCCGGTTCAGGCGCATCGAAAGGCTTATCATGCACTTCCTGCCCACGGAACGCGTCTGTCTGTTCATCGATGGCGCCAACCTCTACTCCGCCTCCCGCAACCTCGGCTTCGACGTCGACTACCGCAACATGTTGGAGTTCTTTCGCCGGCAGGCCCACGTGGTCCGCGCCTATTACTATTCCGCCGTGCTGGAGACCGAGGAGTACTCGCCGTTGAAGCCGCTGACCGACTGGCTGGCGTATAACGGCTACACGTTGGTGACCAAGCCGGCGCGCGAGTTCACCGACGCCAGCGGTCGGCGCCGGGTGAAGGGCAACATGGACATCGAGCTGGCGATCGACATGCTGGAGCTGGCCGACAAGATGGACCATGCCGTGCTGTTCAGCGGCGACAGCGATTTCCGCCGGCTTATCGAGGCGGTGCAGCGGCGTGGCGTAAGGGTGAGCGTGGTGAGCTCCATCCGCACGGCGCCCCCGATGGTGGCCGACGAGTTGCGCCGTCAGGCCGACCAGTTCCTGGAGCTGGCGGAGATCGCGCCGGAGTTCACGCGTCGCCAGATGGAGCCTCGGCCGCGGCTGGCGCGGAACGAGGCGATGGTGGATGTGCATGACCATTTGTAGACGAGCATGGGGCTTCAACCCAGCCCGTCGTGCAGCACGCATGCGCTTGACGGAGCCCTGAGGCCCCAGCCTCCATCTATTTAGGATTAGTTTTCAAACAGCCTCTAAGGACTTGTCCTTAGCGGGGTCCAGGGGCAGAGCCCCTGGCCTCCCTCTAGGCAAGCGAGGAGGCCTCGCGAAGGGCGCCGTCGAGCGCCTCCTGGCGTTTCTCCGGACCCATCGCCACGCCTTCCGCCCGGATCGCCCGGATGTCGGTGATGCCCAGGAAACCGAACACCGCCTGCAGGTAGGTGAGCTGGTGGTCGAACGCGGCGTGCGGGGCGCCCGGGGCGTAGACGCCGCCGGAGGACAGGGCCAGCACCACGCGCCTGCCGCCGGCCAGGCCTTCCGGACCGCGCTCGGTGTAGTGGAAGGTCTTGCCGGCCACCACGATACGGTCGATCCAGGCTTTGAGCTGGCTCGGCACGGTGAAGTTGTACATCGGTGCGCCGACCACCACGATGTCGGCGGCGAGGAACTCGGCCAGGGCGGCGCCGCCCAGTGCGAGGTCCTCCTGGCGCGCCTGATCGTGTTTCACGTCCGCAGCCTGGCCGGCAAGGTAGGCGCCGCTCAGGTGGGAGAGCGGGGTGGCCGCGAGGTCGCGGTAGGTGACCTCGATGCCGGGATCGACCGTTTGCAGGCGCCGGGTGACGGCGGCCGAGATGGCGCGGCTGACGGAGGCGTCGGAGAGGATGCTCGAATCGACGTGCAGGAGCTTCATGGTGATGGCGGCTTTCGGTTCCGGGTTGTAACCTGGGCACAATCAGTGACCGTTGGAGCGGCCGCAAGGAGGCACAATGCCGCAACCAGGGCACATGGTTGTAACCGTCCCGGCCTTCGGCGGGCTGGAGAGCCAGGACTGCCGCGCGATGACTGCCGTGCTGGTGCGGGTAGGCGACAAGTGGAGCGTGCTGATCGTGGCACTGCTGGGCGGCGGACCGCGGCGGTTCAACGAGATCAAGCGCATGGTCGGCGGCATCTCGCAACGCATGTTGACGCTGACCCTGCGCGGACTGGAGCGCGACGGCCTGGTGATCCGGACGGTGACGCCCACCAACCCACCGCGGGTGGATTACGCGTTGACCGAGCTTGGATGTTCGCTGTGGCGCCCGGTGGAAGCGCTGAGCTTGTGGGCGCGGCAGAACCACGCGCAGATCGAACGGGCTCGGGTGGCCTACGACGCCGGGCAAGTGAGAAAGGATGTCCGGACTTGAAGGAGCGAACCAGACAGGCCCGGCGGGGTGGCCGCGCGGTGGCGGACAGGCTTGGCCGTCACGTGCCCGCATGAACGCGATCGCCGCTCCTCCGCGGGACTGCCCGCTCTGTCCGCGGCTGCTGGCCTACCGGCAGGCCAACCGCGCCGAGAACCCGGACTGGTTCAACGCGCCCGTGCCCAGCTTTGGCCCGACCGATTCGTGGCTGCTGGTTGTGGGCATGGCACCGGGTGTGCGCGGCGCCAACCGCACCGGGCGGCCGTTCACCGGCGACCATGCAGGCATACTGCTGTACGAGACGTTGCTGGCGAACGGGCTGGCGCACGGAGTGTACCGGGCCGACCCGGCGGACGGCGTGACGCTGCATGGCTGCCGGATCGCCAACGCCGTGCGGTGCGTGCCGCCGGCCAACCTGCCCACGCCGGGCGAGGCGGCCACCTGCAACCAGTTCCTGCAGGCGGAGCTCGCCGGCCTGCCGGGGCTGCGCGCGGTGTTGGCGCTGGGCGTGCTGGCACATGCGGCGGTGCTGCGCGCGGTGGGTGTGAAGCTGAGCGCGTTCAAGTTCGCCCACGGCGCGCGGCACGCGTTGTCGAACGGCCTCGTGCTGGCCGACAGCTACCACGTGTCGCGCTACAACACGTCCACGCGCCGGCTGACCGCTGCCATGTTCGGCGAGGTCGTGGCGGCGTTGGCGCAAGGTGAGTAAGGCAGGGCCTTCTTTTTTGAAAAAAGAAGCAAAAAACTTCTGTTCTGCAAGCCGTGCCGTGTCCGCAGTGCGCGCCCAGGAGAGAAAAGTTTCTTGCTTCTTTTTCTCAAGAAAGAAGGCCTTGCTTGCTCCGCCTGAGGAGTCGCAAGCGATGGCCCTGATCATCACCATAGCCCAACAGAAAGGCGGCGCAGGCAAAACGATGCTGGCCGCCAACCTGGCCGCAGCCTGGGCCGGCCGGCACAACGTGACGCTGCTCGACATCGATCCGCAGGGCAGCCTGACACGCTGGCACAAGCTGCGTGACGGCCGCGCCGGGCTGGCCGGGATCGGGTTCTCTGCGGTGAGCGGCTGGCGGGTGAAGGGCGAGCTGGATCGGCTGGCCGCGGCCAACATCCTGGTGGTGGACACGCCGCCGCAGATCGACAGCGACGCGGCGCGCGCCATCCGGGCGGCCAGCCTGGTGGTGGTGCCGGTGCAGCCCAGCCTGCCGGATTTGTGGGCGTCGGCCGGAACTCTGAAGCTGGCGGCGGCCGAGCGCCGGCGCGCGGTGGTGGTGCTGAACCGCGCGCCGGCCAGGTCGTCGCTGCGCAACGCGGTGGAGGCGGGGTTCGCGCAATCCGGCCAGGCCGTGCTGCCGCAGGTGCTGGGGGACCGGCGCGCCTATGCGCAGGCGTTCGCGCAAGGTATGGGCGTGGCGGAGGCGCCGTCCCGCTCGGTGGCGGGCGCCGAGCTGTCCGCGTTGGCGGACGCGTTGTTGGAGATTGCGCGATGAGTCCGCACGCCCCCTGGCTTAACCTGCTGCTTGCGCTGCACATCCTGGGCGCCACCGCCTGGGTGGGCGGCACGCTCTACGTGCTTGTGGTGCTGCGGCCCGCGTTGCGGGTGTTGGACGCAGCCCCCCGGCTGCAGGTGCAGATGCTGACGTTGAAGCGCTTTTTCCTAGTGGTGTGGCACGCCATGCCCATCATGCTGCTGACGGGGTGGGCGATGATCGGGCTGGCGGGCTGGGGCATGGCCAACCTGCCCTGGTATGTCAACGTGATGCAGTTGCTGGGCCTGTTGATGGCTGCGGTGTTCCTGTTCGTGGTCTTCGGCCCCTACCGCCGGTTGCGGCGTGCGATCCGGCCGGGACCGGAGCTGCTGGAGCGGATACGGACGCTGGTCACGGTGAACCTTGTTTTGGGCGTGGCTGTCATCGTGGTCGCCTCGCTGGGGCACGTCTGGTAGCAAGGAAGGGCTTTGTTCGAACAGGCGTTCATCAACCCGCGTTGAGACTGATCGTTGGAAGGAAGCAAGGCCTTCTTTTTTGAAAAAAAGAAGCAAAAAACTTTTGTCCCTGCGTTGTATTGCGACCTCGAACTGTCCTGCAGTATCCGGCTGTTTCAAATGCAGGAAGCAAAAGTTTTTTGGTCCTTTTTTTCAAAAAAGGACTACTTGCTTTTTATACCTTAGCCTCAGGAACTTGTCTTTGGCAGGCCGGCGCCGCTGACTATGTCGGTGTGAGACCAGGCTTCCCGCGCCAAGTGTGAAACGATACGTTTACTGTTGCCCAGGCTTCGCGACGGTCAGTTGCAGCACTGCACCCACCACGTCGCTCTCGCCCGGCAGGTGTTCCAGCGTGAAGCCGTAATGGCGCACGAAGCCCAGCATCACGTGGTTGTCGGCCAGCACCTGGCCGGTTATCGCTGGCAGGCTTTGGCTGCGGGCCCAGAGCACCAGGCTGTCCATCAGGTGGCGGGCCAGGCCCAAGCCCTTGCAGTCCGGCTCCACGAGCAGGGCGAACTCGCCCGGGCCGCCCTCCGTCTCGCAGACCAGCCGGGCCACGCCCACGGTCGCCATGTCGGCCAGGCGGACGGCGATCAGCGCCATCTCGCGGTCGTAGTCGATCTGCGTCAGCCGGACCATCTGTTCGGGCGCCACCTGGCGGACGGCGGAGAAGAAGCGGTAGCGCAGGTCCTCGGGCGGGACGCGCCGCACCATTTCGGCGTGGGCGGCGGCGTCTTCGGGTCGGATGGGGCGGATGAGGAAGTCCTGGCCGTGGCTGTGCCAGGGGTGGGCAAGCTGCTCGGGGTAGGGTGAGATGGCGAGCGCCGCACGTTCGCCAGGCGGCCGTAGTTTCACGCTGACGCCGTCAGCCGTGCAGCTGCACGCGCTGTCGCCCATGCACGCCGGCGCGTGAAACTTCAGCCGGTCGATCAGCAGCCTGGCGAGCTGGGCTTCGTCGACCAAAAGCTGGCTCACCCGCACCAGCGCGCCGGCCGCCGCGGCGCTGGCCTGGCCGTCAAGCCCGGCGCGCCTGGCCAGCGCTTCGGCAAGCGGCAGGTTCAGTGGCGGCAGGTCGTAGGCGGCAGTACCTTGCGGCAGCACGGCCAAGCCGATCGCCGGGCCGAACGTGGGATCGTCATGCACGCTCAACACGCAGGCGGGCAGCGTGCCGGCGGGGCGGTCCGCGCCGGCGCCGTCTGCCCCGCCGGACCTGGCTGACGCGGCGCCGCCATGCAGGCCGTAACAGGCCAGCAGGGCGGCAGCCTCGCCGGCGGTCAGGTCCACCCGTCCTTCCGCACGTGCGTTGCCGACGAGGATGGCGGCCGTGGCGGTATCGGGGTCCACGTCCAGCACGCGGCCGGGCGGCAGTTCGCGCGCGGCCTGGCGGGCCGTGCGGTTGCGCAGCAGGTGGCCGAAGGCCGCCACGGCCTGCTCGGGCGTGGCAAAGGCGGGCAGCCCGGCTTCCGCCAGGCGCTTGCGGTGCGCGGCCCCCGTGGTCTCTCCCATGACGCAGGTCAGCACCGGCAGGCGGGCGGTCTGCGCCGCGGCGATCGCGGACCCGATGGCCGCGAAGTCGCCGGGCCCGGTGGGCGAGAGCAGCACCAGCACGCCGCCCACGCCGGGCACCGCGCCGACCATGGCGGCGATGCTGGCGACGTCGGTGGGTGCGGCGCTGCCGGCGTAGACAAGGCCGAGCAGCAGGTCGGCCGGCAGGCTGGCGGTCAGTGTCTGCTGCGCTTCCGGTGGCAGGATCGCCAGGCGTATGCCGGCGCGCAAGGCCGCGTCGGCGGCGAGCCGCCCCGGGCCGATCGCGTTGGTCACCACGGCCATCGTCTCGCCTTGCAGCGGGCGGGCACGGCTCAGCGTCTCGGCGGCCGCCAGGAAGGCTTCCAGCGTGTCGACCGTGAAAACGCCGGCGCGGTTGAGCGCCGCGGCGAAGACTGCATCCGCCTGGCCGGTAGGGTCGAGCAGCAGCCCGCCTGGGCGGAGTGCGACCACCGGGCGCAGGCGGGAGGCGGCGCGGGCGGCGGAGATGAAGGCGCGGCGGTCCTGCACGCGGCGAATGTCGAGCAGCACCAGCCTTGTGTCCGGGTCGCGCGCCAGGACGTCCAGCACGGCGCCGAAGCCCACATCGGCGGCGCCGCCCAGGCCGATCACGTGGCTGAAGCCCACGCCGTTGGGTCCCGCCCAGTCCACCACGGCGCGCGCCAGGCTGGCCGATTGGGTGACGAGCGCGATGTGGCCCGGCGGCACCGCCATGTGGGAGAGCGAGGCGTTCAGGCCGAGCCTGGAGACCGCCACGCCGAAGGCCACGGGCCCCAGCACGCGCACGTTCACGGTCCGCGCGCGCTGTGCCAGCCCGGCCACCGGGCCGGTCACCACGGCGGCGCGGCCGCCCAGCGCGGCCAGGGCCGCGAGGTCCCGCTCGGCCTGGGCGCCGGTGCTGGCGATGACGGCGAAGTCGGGTGCCTCGCCTGGGGCGGGACGGGGGTAGTCGCCCAAATTGGCCAGTACGCGGGCGCCGTCGCTGGTATGGGCGCCGAACACGGCCACGGTTTGGGGGGCGAGGAGACGGTCCAAGGTGGGGCGGGGAGGCATAAGGAAAGGAAGGAGTTCTTTTTTGAAAAAAAGAACCAAAAAACTTTTGCTCTCGGGGCCTCGCTGCGGAATGATCCGTGCCTGAAGGGCTGGAGGGGGCGCTTGCCTTGCCTTGCTTTCTCGCCTAGAGGGCACGGCTCCCTGCGGCTTGCCGCACGACCCATTGCCCGAGGTTCCTAAATGTCGCGCCGCTGCCAGATGACCGGCAAGGGTGTGCTGAGCGGTAACAACGTCAGCCACGCCAACAACAAGACCCGTCGCCGCTATTTGCCCAACCTGCAGGAGACGTCGTTGCTGTCGGACGTGCTGGGCGCCCAGGTGCGCGTGCGCGTCTCCACGCGTGCGCTGCGGACCATCGAGCACAATGGCGGGCTGGACGCGTTCCTGCTGGGCACGCCGAACCGCGACCTGCCGGAAGAGGCACAGGCCATCAAGCGCCGCATCGCGCGCGCCAGCGCCAAGCGCGAGGCTGCGGCGGCCGTCTAGCTACCGGGGCGGCGATCTCAAAATAGCCGCCGCCCGTTAACTCGATCGTCGTTCCTGGGTGGCATCATGCCGCCTATGGAGATTTCAGCCTGGCATGCCGCGCCGCCCTGCATCCTCGGTCTTGCCTGGGCCGTGTGGGCGCGCGAGCGCGCCCGCCGGCAACAGGCCGAGCAGGCCGCCGCCGCTTTGCGTACCGCGCAGCAGAGCACGCTGCGCCTGCTGCGGTTGAGCACGGGTGACCAACGCAACCTGGCGCTTACCCTGATCGGCCACGCCGAATCGCTGCAGCCGGCCGACCCCGCGCTGACCGGCCTGGCACGTTGCCTGCTCGAGATGTCCGATACGCTGGTGGCGCAGACCGAGGATGCGGACGGCCCGCGCTACATCACCGACGAGACGGTGGCGTTGTTGCCGGCCGTGGAGTTCGCGCTGGACCAGTTGAGCGCGCATCTGGGCCCGGCGCGGCGCGCCTGGCGGATCGACCCTGCGTTGGCGGACACGCACCTGCTGGCGGACCGGCGGGCGTTGAACCAGGTGCTGGTGAGCGTGCTGACGGCAGCCGCCACATCGACGCGGGATGGTGACTGGATCGAGATATCGCTGCAGCAGGAGGCGGCCGAGACAGCCTTGGTGGTGCAGGACGAAGGTGTCGGGCTGCCTGTTGCGGCCGGCGGGCGGCATCCGGGGGAGAGCCGCGGCATCGGGTTGCGGCTGACGCTGGCGCGCAGCCTGATGCAGGCGCACGGCGGCAGCCTGACGGTGCAGTCGGCCGAGCGGGTGGGCACGCGGGTGAGGCTGGGCTTCCCCGCCACGCGCCTGCTGCAGGCGGTAGGGGAGCGGCCGGACGGCGCCGTGAGGCAGCTCAGCCTGGGCTAGGCCGCGGCCTACCTGGCTCCGGCGCGGTTGTCGTCCGTGCCGGCGCCCAGCGGGCCGCCGCCGATGGAGCTGCCGGCGCTGGCGCCCACGTAAGGGCCGGCCCCGCTGTTGGACAGGCCCACCGACCCGGTGGGGGAGGAGGCGGTGTTGCTGGCGCAGCCCGCCAGCGCGATAGCCAGGATGATCCATTTCATTGTGCCGTCCTCCAAGTTTTCCAAGCAGCGTTGCGCGATGCGGGCCGCGACACACAACGCGGACCTTCGCTCCGAGGTCCGCGACAGCACAGACAAAAGCTTTTTGCTTCTTTTTCTCGAAAAGGAAGGCCTTGCTCGCTTCACACCCGTCAATCCGCAGCGTGAGCCTGCCGACTGCTGACCTGCAGCGCGGCCGGACAGCGCCGCGTCGGTCGCCGCGCGCTTCGGCGTTGCCGGCACCGGCAGCGCGTCCATGTGCAGGTAGCCTGCTTCCACGCCGCCTTGGTGCCTGTACAAATCTAGATCGTCGACTCTGCCGCAACGGCGAGCCGTGCCAGGGCGGGCAGCGATTTCGTGCCGGTTCTGTGCATGATGGACGCCCGGTGGTTCTCGACCGTGCGCTGGCTGATGCCGAGGTCCCTGGCGATGTTCTTGCTGGGATGGCCGGCGAGCACCAGGGTCATGATCTCCCTCTGCCGTGGCGTGAGGCCGGCGACCTGCTCGGCCGCAGCCTCGTGCCAGGCGGCGAGCTTGGCGGCGTTGAGCGAACCCTCCAGCGCATGGGCGATGCTGGCCAGCAGACCAGGCCGTTCCACCGGCTTCTCGATGAAGTCCGATGCGCCCGCTTTCATGGCACGGATCGCCATCGGGACGTCGCTTTGCCCGGTTATGACGATCGCCGGCATGTTGTGGCCGTCGGCACGGAGCCTCTCCAGCAGGTCGATGCCGCTCATGCCCGGCAGCGCCGCGTCGACCAGCAGGCACGCCGGGATGCCGGGACGAAAGCCGCGCAGGAAGGCCTCGCCGCTGGGAAAGCCTGCGACGATCCGGCCGTCGGCCTCGAGGACCTCCATGATGGTGCGGCGTACGTCCTCGTCATCGTCCACCACGACGATCAAGGGCTGCGCGGTGTCGAGCGGCCTCGACGCGCGCGCGATGGCCTGCCGGAGTTCGGGCAGACCCACGGGCTTGCTCAACGAGGCGCAGCCCGCCCGCGCGACGGCGCGCGAGGTGACGCTGGAGATGTCTCCGGTCAGGATGATCACCGGTAACGCCCGGCTTGCCGCCGCCCGGATGGCAGCTGCTGCCTCCAACCCGGTGTGACCACCGGGTAGGTTGTAGTCCGCCAGGACCAGGTCGGGAACGCTCTGCGCAACGCACCTCAGCGCCCTTTGGCCGTCAGAGGCCGTCGTGACGTGGTGTCCCTGGCTGCGCAGCAACTCCCCAAGCAGGTCGCTCAGGTCGGGATCATCCTCGATGACCAGGATCCTGAGCACGGGATCGTTCGCGACCACGTCGGGCTGAGATGATGGAGGATATGCCGGCTTGGCCGAGACGTGGCGCGGCAGCCGGATCGAGAACCTGGAGCCATGGCCGAGGCGGGACTCGACGTCGACGGCGTGGCCGAGCAGGTCTGCCAGGCGTTTGACGATGGACAGGCCCAGGCCAAGACCGCGGCTCCGCTGCCGCGCCGCGTTCCCGACCTGGTGGTACTCCTCGAAGATCACCGCGAGGTCGGTGTCCTGGATGCCTATGCCGGTGTCCCACACCTCCACGGCCAGTCCGTCGCCGTGCCGGCGGCAGCCGAGCAGGACGCCGCCTTCGGCCGTGAACTTGATCGCGTTGGACAGCAGGTTCCGGATCATCTGTTCCAGCAGCTTCGGGTCGCTTCGCACGCTCTGCCCGCAGGGGACGACCCGCAGCCGGATGGATTTCGCCTGCGCATGGTAGGTGAAATCGCTGCGCAGCCGCTCCAGCAGCTCGTCGATGGCGAAGACGGAGACCTCCGGCTTCACCGCGCCCGCCTCGATCTCGTTGATGTCGAGCAGGGTGTTCAGCATGCCCGTCACCGTGCCCAGGGTGGTGTTCTGCCGGACGACCAGGCTTTTCGCCTTCTCGCCCGTGACGGTCTCGGCCAGCAGGGCCTGGAGCAGGGCCAGCGTCTGCAGCGGCTGGCGCAGGTCGTGGCTTGCAGCCGCCAGGAACCGCGTCTTAGCGGCGTTGGCCGCCTCCGCCTCCATCTTGGCAGCCTCCAGCGCACGACCGGCGGCCTTGCGCGCGGTGATGTCGGTGAAGGTGATGACGACGCCCTCGACCCGGCCGGCGCCCGTACGGTACGGCAGGATGCGGCGGCGGAACCAGGTGCCGTCCCCGGCCGTGATCTCGCGTTCCATGGGTTCCAGCCGATCCTCCACGGTCGCCACGTCGGCGGCGAGCGTGCTGTCCGGCGCCAGGGACGCGAAGTCCGCCAGCTTGCGGCCGACGTCCCCCGGGATGATGGCGAAGAGCGCCTTGATGGCCGGCGTGAAGAACCGGATGCGGCCGTCCAGGTCGAGGAACAGGGTCGCGACGTTGGTGCTGAACAGGACGTTCTGCAGGTCGTCGGAGGTGGTACGCTGGCGCTCCAGCGTTTCCTGCAGCTGGCTGTTGACCGCCGTCAGCTCCTCGTTGAGGGATTGCAACTCCTCCTTGGAGGCGACCAGCTCCTCGTTGGTGGACTGGTACTCCTCGTTGACCGACAGCGCCTCCTCGCTGATCGCGCGTTGTTCGTCGCCCGAGACTTCGAGGTCGCGCACCGTTCCCTGCAGCTCCGCCCGGGTCGCGTCCAGCTCGCGCTCGAGCTCGGCGACACGTGCGGCCTGGCCGGGTGGTGGCGGACTGCCCTCGTCGCGTTCCGGCCGGTGGGCGTCCATGAAGCAGACCAGCAGCAGGTCCTCTCCCGATTCCAGCACGGGGTGCACGGCGAGGCTGAACGGCCGGCTGCCGTCGTCGCCAACCACCAGGCCGGAGTCCAGCACCTTGACCTTGCCTTCCCTGGCTACCTGCAGTGCGGCGCCCAGTTTGCCGCGCACCCCCGACCGCGCCATCGCCAGCAGGTCGTGGGTGGCGTGGCCTGCCGGCAGGCGGAGGTAGCGGTCCGTCGGGCCGAGCGAGAACAGCACCGTGTTCGACGGATCGACCAGCACGGAGGCGGGGGCGTAGGCCTCGATGACGAGGCGGCGGCCGAGATCGGCCAGGGCTGCGGGGCGGACCGTCGCGGCCGGCGGCGCGGGCCGGGCCCGTCGTTCTTCGCCGGGCCGCGCCAGGCCCGCGCCGGGGCGCCGCCCAGGGTGCCCGGGCTTGCTTGCCGGGCTTGGTCCGACGCGTCTGTAGACCCGCTCGGCCTTCGCCACCGCCTCGAACCGGCCGTCGCCTTCCGTCGGGCTCTCGGCGTGGCCGAGCAGCAGGACCCCGCCGTCGCGCAGCGCAAAGTGGAACGCCGCGATGACGCGCGCCTGCGCGTCCGGCCGCAGGTAGATGAGCAGGTTGCGGCACGACACCATGTCGAGGCGCGAGAACGGCGGGTCGGCGAGGACGTCCTGCACGGTGAACACGATCGCCGCACGCAGGTCCGGCGCGGCGCGCCACCCGGCATCCTCGCGCACGAAGAAGCGCGCCAGACGCTCCGGCGAGACGAGGTCCTGGATCGTGGCGGGATAGGCGCCGTCCCGGGCGGCCGCGACGGCCTCCGCATCCACGTCGGAGGCGAACATCTGCAGCCTGACGGAGCGCCCCGATCGCTCGATCTGCTCGAGGAACAACATCGCCAGCGAGTAGGTCTCCTCGCCGGTGCTGCACCCCGCCACCCAGACCCGCAGCGGCTGGCCGGGCGGCTGGGCCTGGACCAGCTCGGGGATGGTCGTTCCCGCCAGCATGCCGAACACGGCGGCATCGCGGAAGAAGCTCGTGACGTGGATGAGCAGGTCGCCTGCCAGCGCCTCCAGCTCGGCCTGGTCGGCCTGCAGCCTGTCCAGGTAGCGGGCCGTGTCGGCCGGCCCCAGGTTGGCCAGGCCCATGCGCCGGCTGGCACGACGTTGCAGGGTGCCGGTCTTGTAGAAGGTGAAGTCGTGGCCGGTCCGGGCCTGCAACAGGCCGAGGATGGCGGACAGGCTCCGGCCGTCCGGATCGGCGGCGCTGTCGGCTTCACCCACGCCGGCCTTTTCGTCAACCGACCCTGCAGACGACGCGGGCATCGAGGGAATGCGGTAGGCGCACAGCGCGGCGGGGATGCCGGCGAGCGGCAACACGAAGTCCGCCAGGCCGGTCTCGATCGCGTTGCGCGGCATCCCGCCGTAGCCCGCTTCGGCGGGATCCTGCACGGCCACGACGCCGCCCTGCGCCTTGATGGAGCGCAGGCCGGCGCTGCCGTCCGCTCCGGTTCCGGACAGCACGACGCAGGCCGCCCGCGCGCCGTACTGCCGGGCCAGCGAGTGCAGCAGGAAATCGAACGGCATGCGGGCGCCCTGGCGGACCGGCGGGGTGGTCAGGTGCAGCGCGCCCTCGCCGGCCGACAGGTAGGCGCCGGGCGGCAGTATGTAGAGGTGCCCGGGCAGGACCGGCATGCCTTCCACCGCCTCGCACACCGTGAGTGCGGTGTGCGGGGCGAGCAGCGCCGCCATCATGCTGCCGCCGCTCGGGTCCTGGTGCTGGACCAGGATGAACGCCATGGCGCTGTCCGGCGGCCAGGCCTCGATCAGCCGCGTGACGGCTTCGAGCCCGCCCGCGGAGGCGCCGATGCCGACGACGGCGAGCCGCGATGGCGATGGCGTGTCGGCCGGGAAGGTCGGGACCTGAGACATGACAGCTTTCTTGCGCAATGGAGCCCCAGACAGCCAAACGCCAGCGGCCTGCCAACCTTGCGGCCCTTGGCGTGCAGGTGCGAGTGGCCCGACACCGTGGACCGGCGCCAGTGGTGCAGCCCATGCTGACCAGAACGCCTGACAAAGGCGATCGGTGCAACGCACTGTCCGCTTCGAGGGTGCACTTTGTGGTGCCGGAGGTGTCCTGATGCTGGGCACCGGCGCCGTGGTCCAATGGATGACGGCCGCCATGCCTTGTAGGCTCGGGCCGGTTTTCGGAGTTTCCGGATGGTCAGGATGTGGCTCGGGTTCGCCCTCATCGTCGGTCCGGCGATGCCGGCATGTGGGGTCAAGGCGGGGCGCGTAGTCCACAACGCGTCAGGCGCACACCAGTCCCGACCTGCCCAGGGCGTCCCTCGGCCTGCGCGCGCCGCGGCAGGCGGCGCGCCGCTCATGCCGGTCGATGGTGCGTTCACGTTCGGCCAGGCTGTGCCGCCGGCTCGGCCCGACCTGCTCAGCCACATCGACGTGCGTGCCATCCAGAGCGGCCGTGAAGAGCTCGTCGTCTACGCAGACAGGCGGCGCGGACTGGACCTGGACTGGCGGGCGGAGATGGAGGCGCGGGAACCTGAATACGAGGCATCCAACGCCGAGTCGCGCAGCCGCTGGTGGCGTTTCCCGCCTACACCAGCCTGGACCAGCAACGCCTGATGTCCACCAAGACGGACTTCCTGGGCCTGTGCGGCGCGCTGGGAAACTACATACAGTGCCCCAACAAGGCGCCGTAGCCGTCCGTCTGTCGCAGAACACGCACCCATCCGCTCCACCCGACAGGGAGCAAAAGCTTTTTGGTTCTTTTTCTCGAAAAAGAACTGCTTTCTTATACCAACGGCCTTTAAGGTTGACCTGTGAAGGAAGGCCAAAGGCTCTGCCCCTGGACCCCGCTAAGGACAAGTCCTTAGAACCTATTTTGTAAGAT
>CAXTBC010000054.1:0-28523 GCA_964242595.1 uncultured Acetobacteraceae bacterium
GCAGCGCCTCGCCGTCGATGTTCTCCTTGAGCAGCCCCTCGCGCAGCATCAGGCCGAGGTTCTTGCGCGCCCGCCGCCAGGGCGAGTCGGCCGACTTGTAGATGATGTGCCGCAGGTCGTTCAGCCGCCCCGGGTTGCGCGGCTTGCCGGCCTGCACCCAGGCATCCCGGCTCTGCCCACCCTTCCAGGCGCGGGTGGTGAAGCCGAGCACCTCGGTCTTCACCGCGCAACGCTCCAGCGTGCGCGCCAGGATGTCGCCGCACATCGCCGCCACCGTGATGGGCCGGCCGCGCATGCTGCCGGAGTTGTCGATCAGCAGCGTCACCACCGTGTCGCGGAATTCCGTGTCCCGTTCGTGCTTGTAGCTGAGCGACTGCATCGGGTTCACGATCACCCGCGCCAGCCGTCCGGCATCCAGCATGCCCTCTTCCAGGTCGAACTCCCAGGCCCGCGTCTGCTGCGCCATAAGGCGGCGCTGCAGACGGTTGGCCAGCCGGGAGACCACGCCCTGCAAATGCTGCAACTGCTGGTCGAGCTGCTGGCGCAGGCGGCTCAGCTCGTCGGCGTCGCACAAATCCTCGGCGGCAACCTCCTCGTCGAACGCCCGGGTGTAGGCCTTGTACTGGCTTTCGGTGTCGTCGTCCGGGCGCTCGCGGCGCGGTTGCGGGCCCGCTGGCCGGTCCTCGCCCTCGGCGCCGGCGGCGTCCTCCTCCTCGCCGTCGCCGGTCTGGTCGTCGGCCTGGTCGCCGCTCATCTCCTCGGGCGCCGCAGAGAGCATGCTCTCCGTCTCGGACTGCTTCTGCCCCTCGTTCTCGGTGCTGTTGTCCTGCGCGCCGCTCTGCTCGCCGGTCTCCTCCTTCTGGTCCTCGCTCTCCTCCTGCTCGGCGTCGCTCTCCGCCTCGGCCAGGTCGAGCGCCGCCAGCAGCTTGCGCGCCGCACGGGCGAACGCGTTCTGGTCGTGCTGCACGCCCGCCAGCTCGGCCAGCGCCTCGTCCGCCTTGTCGCCCAGGCCTTCGCGCCAGAGATTGAGCACCGCGCGCGCGCCTTGCGGCGCCGTCTCGCCGGACATCCGCTCGCGCGCCAGCAGCGCCAGCGCGGCACTCGCCGGCAACTGGTCGCGCCTGGTCATCCGCTCCAGCCCGTCGGCCTCCACGGTGTCGGTCAGCCGCGCCCGCAGGTTGGCGGCGACACCTTCCATGTGTCGGCCGCCCACCACCTCCACGCGCACCTGTTCCAACGCGTCGTAGATGGAGCGGGCGTCCCGTTCGGCGGGCGAGCGCGATGCGTGCACCGCGTCGTCGTGGTGGCGCAGCCGCAGCGCGGCGCTGTCGGCGGCGCCGCGCAGGCGGGTCATCTCTGCGGGCGGCAGGGCGCGCGTGGGCACGGGCAGGCGGGCGCGCTTGCCGGTCAGGCCCGAGGGGCCGGGCTGGAACGCCACCTGCACGTCGGGCGCCTGCGCCATGGCGCGCAGCGCGCCGGCGGTGGCGCGCTTGAAGTCTTCGCTGCGGGTGTCTTTGCTGGTGCCGCTCATGAGTGTGTCCGCTAGGAAGAAGACACCTAGGTCTTCTCTACGACAAGGCAAAGGAAGGCCTTCTTTTTTGAAAAAAAGAAGCAAAAACTTCTATTCGGCTGTCGCGGCTCTATCCGGCAGCGCGCGCCATAGGAGCAAAAGTTTTTTGGTCCTTTTTTTCAAAAAAGGACTGCTTGCTTGCCTTGCCTAAACCGCAGCAACCGGCAGCTTCGCCCTTAACCGCCGTATCCGCCGCGCATCAGAGTCCAGCACCCGGAACTCCGCCCCGGACACGTGGGAGATCACCTCGCCGCGCGCCGGCACGCGCCCCGCCAGCGTGAAGACCAGCCCGCCGATGGTGTCGATGTCCGCCTCGCGCTCCTCCTCGGTCAGCAGCGTGCCCAGACGCGCCTCGAAGTCCTCCACCTTCATGCGCGCGTCCACGTCCAGCGTGCCGTCGGCGCGCTCGGTCACCATCGGGGCGTCGTGCTCGTCGTGCTCGTCGGCGATGTCGCCGACGATGGTCTCCACCAGGTCCTCGATGGTCAGCAGCCCGTCGATGCCGCCATACTCGTCGACCACCAGCGCCAGGTGCACGCGCGCCACGCGCATCTGCAGCAGCAGGTCCAGGATCGGGATCTGCGGCGCCACCATCAGCGGCTTGCGCAGCACGCTTTCCATCCGGAACGCCTCCGGCTTGCCGTCCCAGGCGAACACGTCCTTGATGTGGACCATGCCGACGATGTCGTCGAGCTGCTCGCTGTAGACGGGCATGCGGCTGTGGCCTTCGCGGCGAATCAGCTCCATCGCCTGGTCCCAGGTGAGGTCGACCGGCATGGCCACGATGTCCGCGCGCGGCACCATCACGTCGTCCGCCGTGGCACCGCGCAGGCGCAGCACGTTGGCGATCAGCGCACGCTCCTGGCGGTCCAGCTCGGGCACGCTGCCATCCGAGTCGCCCGCGTCGGCGGCTTCCTGCACCAGCTCGGCAATGCTCTCGCGCACCCCGTGTTCCAGGTGGCGGCGCCGCCCCTGGCTGCCTAGGATGTTGCCGATCCGGTTGAGTAGGGTGCTGCCGCTCAAGGGAAGTAAGCAGTTCTTTTTCGAGAAAAAGAACCAAAAAGCTTTTGCTCCCTGTCGGGTGTGCCCGGAGAGGGCCGCGCCAAACGGATAAAAGCTTTTTGCTTCTTTTTCTTGAAAAAGAAGGCCTTCCCTGCCTTCATCTTCTCTTCCACGGGTTGGGCACTCCGATCCGGCTCAGGATCCGCGCCTCCTCCAGCTCCATCCGCCTTGCGTCGCCCACGTGATGGTGGTCGTGCCCCCGCAGATGCAGCGCGCCGTGCACCACCAAATGCGCCAGATGGTGCGCCACGGAGCGGCCGGCCGCCTGCGCCTCGCGCCGCACCGTGCCCAGCGCCAGCACGATGTCGCCGCCCAGGAAGCCCGCGGCGGGCCCCGGGTCCATGTCGAACGTCAGCACGTTGGTGGGCTTGTTGCGGCGCCTGTGCAGCGCGTTCAGTGCTTTTACAGTGCGGTCGGAGGACAGCACTACCGTGCCGGCGCCGCCGGCCGCCACCGCGGCGCGAACCGCCAGGCGTGCGGCGCCCGGCACCAGGCGGCGCCAGCCTGCGTCCTCGATCAGGACGGTCGGCTGGGCGCCGGTATCCTTTCGGAACCCCGCAGGAGCGGGGTTAAGACTGGGCGGTTCCATCACTCTCCCGGCGCGTCTTGCTCCGGGTAGTCTCCCGGGCGGCGGCCGCGCGCTGATCATAGGCGTCCACGATGCGCCCTACCAGGGGATGGCGCACCACGTCGCGCACGCCGAACCGGGCGAAGCCGATGCCCTGCACGCCCTCCAGCGTCTCCACCGCATCGCGCAGGCCGCTGCGGGTGCCCGGCGGGAGGTCGATCTGCGTCAGGTCGCCGGTCACCACCATGCGCGTGCCCTCGCCCATGCGGGTGAGGAACATCTTCATCTGCGCCTCGGTGGTGTTCTGCGCCTCGTCGAGGATCACGAAGGCATGGGCCAGCGTGCGGCCGCGCATGAAGGCCAGCGGCGCCACCTCGATCTCGCCGGTCCCCATGCGCCGGATCACCTGGTCGCCGGGCATCATGTCGTGCAGCGCGTCGTAAAGCGGGCGCAGATAGGGGTCGATCTTCTCCTTAAGGTCGCCGGGCAGGAAGCCCAGCCGCTCGCCCGCCTCCACCGCCGGGCGGCACAGCACGATGCGCTCTACCCGGCCGGCCAGCAGCATGGCCACCGCCTGCGCCACCGCGAGGTAGGTCTTGCCGGTGCCTGCCGGGCCCAGGGCGAACACCATCTCGTGCCTGCCCAGCACGTCCATGTAGGCCGTCTGCCCAGGCGAGCGCGGGCCCACCGCGCCACGGCGGGTGCGTATGGCCGGCAGGTCGGACAGCGGCAAGCGCGGGTCGTCATCGGCCCGGTTCAGCAGCCGGATGGCCGCATCCACGTCGCCGGCGGCCACGCCTTCGCCCTTCTCCAGCCGCTTCCACAACCCATTCAGCGCCGCCTGTGCCGCCTGCACCCGGTCGGGGTCGCCACTGATGGCCACCCTGTTGCCCCGGCATGCGAGCCGCACGCCGAAGCCTTGTTCCAGCCGCACCAGGTGCCGATCGTGATCGCCGAGCAGCAGTGGCAGCAGGGCGTTATCGTTGAAGTTGATCGTGATGGCGCGGCCGGGCGCCGAAACGGGGGCCGTGGGGGATAGCTGGGTCAAGCGCAGGCCTTCTCCTTGAGGGTGACTCCGGACAGTGAATTGGTGTGCGCGGCTTCGATGCACACCTGGATCTCCTGACCGATCAGCGATGCGGGGCCGGTCAGGTGAACGGGTTGTAGCCACGGCGAGCGGCCGCCGACCTGCCCCGGACGCCGTCCGGCCCCGGTGATCAGCACGGGCACCCTCAGCCCCACGCAGCGCGCGTTGAAGTCGGCCTGTTGCGCGCGCAGCAGGTCCTGCAACGCATATAGCCGCCTGTCTTTCTCCGCTTCAGGCACCTGCAGCGGCGCGCCTGCCGCCGGGGTGCCGGGACGCTGCGAGTATTTAAAGCTGAACGCCTGGGCGAAGCGCACGTCGCGGATCAGCTGCAGCGTCGCCTCGAAATCCGCCTCGGTCTCACCGGGATGGCCCACGATGAAGTCCGAGGACATCGCCAGGTCCGGCCGCACGTCGCGCAGCCGCCGCACCACGTCCAGGTACTCCGCCGCGGTGTGCCTGCGGTTCATCGCCGCCAGCATCCTGTCGCTGCCGGATTGCACCGGAAGGTGCAGGAACGGCATCAGCTGCGGCAGCTCGCCATGCGCGGCGATCAGCGCCGCATCCATGTCGCGCGGGTGGGACGTGGTGTAGCGCAGCCGCCACAGGCCGGGGATCTCAGCCAGAGCGCGCAACAGCCAGCCCAGCGTGCGGGCCGTCCCGCCCGGCCCCGCGCCGTGCCAGGCGTTCACGTTCTGCCCGAGCAGGGTGATCTCGCGCGCGCCGGACGTCACCAGGCGTCGGGCCTCGGCTAGGATGGAGGCGGCCGGCCGGCTCGCCTCGGCGCCGCGGGTGTAGGGCACCACGCAGAAGCTGCAGAACTTGTCGCAGCCCTCCTGGATAGTCAGGAACGCCGTCAGCCCGCCGGCGCTCTGCACCGCCGCGGCGTCGGGCAGGTGGTCGAACTTGGATTCCGCAGGGAAGTCCGTGTCGATCACCGCGCCAGCCGCCCGGCTGGCCTGCGCCACCATCTCCGGCAGGCGATGGTACGTCTGTGGCCCCAGCACGATGTCCACGTAGGGCGCGCGCGCCAGGATCTCGCGCCCTTCGGCCTGCGCCACGCAGCCGGCCACGGCCAGTATGGTGCTCTGCCCCGCGGCGGCACGCGCTGCCTTCACCACGCGCAGCCGGCCGAGTTCGGAGAACACCTTCTCGGTGGCGCGGTCGCGAATGTGGCAGGTGTTGAGGATCAACATGTCGGCGTCTTCGGGCCCCTCGGCGGGCGCGTAGCCGAGCGGTGCCAGCACGTCCGCCATCCGGGCGGAGTCGTACACGTTCATCTGGCAACCCCAGGTGATCACGTGCAGGCGCTTGGGCGTGGCAGGGGGCATCGAACGGGGCTCCGGCTCTGTCCCGCCAGCGGCGGGGAAGAGGGGAGAAATCGCGGCGGTCAGGCGCGCCGTCAACTGTGTCCTGTTCTGGGCATCTGCATTTCCGTGTTGCGGAGCTATCCTGGGGGGTTCTGCCGAGTCTGGGTCAAGTGTCAAATCGAAGAAAGGAAGGGTTCTTTTTGGAAAAAGAACCAAAAACTTTTTGCTCCCTGTCGGGTGGTGTGGAACATCGCGCGTCCAGGAACAAAAGTTCTTTGCTTCTTTCTTTCAAGAAAGAAGGCTTACCTTCCTGTTCTGCCGCAGTCCCGCCGCCCCGTCCGCCACCACCTGCCAAGCCGCCTGGCTCAGCGCCTTGCGCGAACCGGTGTCCGCCGGGTCCAGCAGCGGGTGGAACAGCAGCGTCACCCGCTTGCCGCGCCGCTGCGCCACGCGCCACACATGCGGCGCCAGGTCCATGTCGCCGAACCACGAGAACTCCGTGCGGCTGCTATGCCCTACCGGCAGCCCGGCCAGCCTGTCGTACACCACCGACACCGGCTGGATCAGCGGCGCCACCTCGCCATACGCCGCGGCGAAGAAGGCTGAGTGGAACGGCAGCACGCGCGAGCCGTCCGAGCTCGTGCCCTCGGGAAACAGGATCAGGTCGTCGCCGCCGGCCAGCTTCTCCTGCATCTGGTCGCGTTCCCGCCCGATCCCCTGGCGGGAGCGGCTGACGAACACCGTGCGGCCCAGCCGGGCGATGGTGCCCACCAGCGGCCAGCCGGCCACGTCGTCTTTGGCCACGAAGCAGGCGCGCAGCGTGCCGCCCAAGGCCAGGATGTCCAGCCAGCTCGAATGGTTGCACACGTAGATCACCGCCCGCCCGCCCGGCCGCGCCGCCCGCCGGGCCGCCGGCGTGCCCACCACGCGCACGTCCAGACCGATCAGCCACGCCAGGCTGTGCCAGTACAAGACCGCGAACCCGACCCGCGCCGGCATGCGGAAGATGAGGAAGCAACCCTGCACCAGGCAGGACGGCAGCGTGAGCAGCAGCACGGCGGTGAGTAGGCACGCAGCGCGCAGTTGCCGCAGCACGCGCGGGCCATGCGCCGGAAGCGGAGCTGCGGGCAAGGGCCGCACCGGCAAAGCGTTGCGGCGGGAGGGCGTGAGACGGCTCATGGCGCTGTGCTGTAGCCCAGTCTTCCAGACCCGGCGACTGTGGCGGGCAAGAAGGAGCGAGGTCTTCTTTTAAAAAAAAGAAAGCAAACAGCTGTATCCGTTGGGCGCGGCTCTTCCGGGGGAAGCCGACAGGGAGCGGCGGGTTTTCCGGATATCGGCCTGCTCGGGTCAAGCTGGCGGCTGCCGGCCCTGCCGTGCGATGGCGACCACCAGCGCGAAACCAAGGCTTGCGGCCAATCCTCCTACGAGGAACACGACGGCGTACCCGAAACGATCGGCCAGCAATCCCGCCATCGGGCCGGTGAGGCCGTAGGCAACATCCTGAAAAGCGGCGAAACCGCCTGCCGCAGTGCCGCGCAAATGCGGTGGGACGCGCCGGACCACCTCGATTCCCATCGCCGGGAAGATCAGGGAGCAGCCGAGCCCTGTCAGGGCCGCGCCCGTCAGCGCCAGGATGGGGCCGGATGCCGTCCACAACAAGTATTGCCCGGCAGCCTCGACGGCGATCGAGACCATCGCCACGGAGATGCCGCCCATCCTGTCGGGCAGGTGACCGAGCAGGATGCGCACCAGCACGAAGGCGCCGCCAAAACATGTGAGGCCAAGCCCGGCCAGCGGCCAGCCGCGGGACAGGAACAGAAGCGTCATGAACGCGCCGATCGCCGCGAAACCGACGCTCTGAAGGCCGACCACGAGACCCGGCTCCCATATCCGGCCGATGATGCTCCAGAACGAGGGACGTTGGCCGCCCTGGGGGGCGACACCCGCGAGAGGGAGCACCATCGCCATCCCGGCCAGCGGGACGAGCGCACAGGCAAGCATGACGCCCGCGAACCCGGTCCGGTCCAGGAGGGCGACGCCGATCGGGCTGCCAACCGCGAACGCCCCGTATAGGCCGATGCCGACCAGCGCGAACACCCGGCCCGAGCGTTGCGGGCCAGTAACGCCCAGCGCCCAGGCGATCAGCCCGACCGTCGCCAGGCTCTCGCCCCAGCCCAGCAGAAGCCGGCCGGCGATCAGGATCGCGTAGGCGGCAGGCGCCGGCACACCCGGCCATCCAGCGGCGGCACAGACGAGTCCGGCCAACGCGTAGACCCAGAGCCCGCGGATCATGCACGGCTTGCCGCCCTGATGGTCGGCGATGTGTCCGGCCATGCCGCGCGTGAGGATGGTGGACGCGAAAGCGATTCCCACGGCCAGCCCTGCGAGCGCGTTCCCGAAACCGAGCCGGGTGGTGACGTAGACCGACGTCACGGGCAAGGACATCGCGACACAGAGGTAGGACAGGAACAGCGCCACCGTGAGCCAGGCGACGGGGTGCAGGGTGCGGTCCGCCGGGACCGAAGTGGTGAATGGAGACGACATGGCTGGGCAATCCTTCTCTGGATGCCCCGTCCCCAAATCCGGCGGATCGCGCCACGCAAACGGGCACGACCCGTCGATCTCTCGACAGGGCGTGCGTTGTTTGACGTAAACGCTTACGGCAGACCGGCGGGATACTCCCTGTCCGATCTGCGTCTGACGTCCTTTTACCGGGCGATTGCGATGGCAGCAACGGTTCTCGTTCCGATCATCCTCGATGAGAACGTCGCCTTGGGACGCCGGAGAGTTGGCGGATGCCATTTCCGATGTGCAACGTAGTCCCCGGACTGGCTGGTGGCGACTGGCGCTTGTGAGAACGTGAAAGGTGTCAGCGGGAATTGCCTGAGGACAGACAGGCCGAGGCCCAAGGCCATACCTGCCGATGCGCGATTGGTTCGAGCCCTGCCGGGCATACGTGCCGGAGCGCCCGGTATGAGTCTTTGGTATGGGTGAACCGCCGGGTTACTTCGAGGGTTTAGTCCGGGTCGGCCATTGTGCCGCCGAGCGGGTCAGTTCAGCCTTGCAACCTCATCAAGTCTCGCACTATCTGCGCAAATATGATTTGAGCGACAGCACACGCGTCGCGTAACGCTGCGGAACGCGTTCTCAAACAACTTGTTAGGTTTCTGGACCCGATCATGCCGGACGTTGCGCACGGGCCGTTCGACCCGCCTGCGGGCGGCTTACAGCGACGTGCAGCTGTCGGCGTCCTCAAGACGGGACTGTCGCAGGGCTTGCGGCTGCTTATTCAGACCGGATCTGTTGTCGTGCTGTCCCGATTGCTGGCGCCATCGCAGTTCGGCCTGTTCGCCATGGCCGGGCCGGTCGTCGGCTTCGCCGCGCTGTTCCAGGACCTCGGGCTTACGCAGGCGATCGTGCAGAAGCGCAGCCTGACGCAGCCGGAAGTGAGCACCTTGTTCTGGGTCAGCCTGGGCATGAGCGCCGCAGTGGCGTGCGCTCTGTTCGCCCTGTCGCCTCTCGTGGCACTGTTCTACGGCGATCCCCGGGTTGGCAAGCTGACCGCAGCGTTGGGCCTCAGCGTGATCGTGAGCGGCGCCAGCTCGGTGCATTACGCCCTGCTGAGCCGGCGTATGCAGTTCGGAGCGCTGGCAGTGCTGGACGTCGGGGCGGGTGCTGCTTCACTGGCGCTGTCGGCGATGACGGCGCTCGTCTTTCACAGCTACTGGGCCCTCTACGTCGGCAGCATGGCCCAGACGCTGATCCCGGCACTTGGCGCCTGGATCGCCACGGGCTGGCGACCATCGATGCCGGCGCGTCATTCAGGGGCTAGGACGGCGCTGCATTTCGGCAGCAACGTTACCGGGTTCAACGTCGGCAACTACATCTCCCGCAACTTCGACAACGTCCTCATCGCGCGCGCCTGGGGCGAACATTCGCTGGGCCTGTACGACCGTGCCTACAAACTCATGCTGCTGCCGCTCCAGCAGATCAACGCTCCCATCGCCAAGGTCATGCTCCCCGTACTGTCGCAGACGGCGCACGATCCTGAGCGCTACAACGTCGCCTACCTGCAGGTGATGTCGCAGATGCTGCTGATCACGCTGCCTGGAATCGCGTTCATGGTGGGCACGGCGGACGTGCTGGTACCCCTGCTGCTAGGTCGGCAATTCGCCGATGCGGCCCCCATCTTCGTGGCATTGGGACTCGCGAGTTTTTGCCAGGCGCTGAACAATTCCATCGGCTGGCTGTTCATCAGCCAGCACCGTACGCGGGAATACATGTTTTGGGGATTGTTCAACTCCGTCATCTGCGTCGCCGGGTTCGTCATCGGCCTGCCTTACGGTCCGGTCGGTGTCGCTGCAGGCTACGCGACAGGAGAGGTGCTGCGCACACCCCTATCGTGGTGGCTTGTTACCCGCAAGGGTCCGGTCCGGTCCGGTCCGGTGTTCAGGATGGCCTACCCGCACTATGTTGCCGCCGTTGTCGCCTTTGCCGCTCTCGGAGCGGTACGCATGATATTGCCGCAAGGCCCGATCCCGATGCTGGCTAGCTGCTTTTTCGTGACCGAAGCGGCGTCGCTTGCAACATTGATTTTGTTCCACCAGGGACGCGCCACGATGCGTAGAACGCTCAACCTGGCGAAATCCTTCCTGCAACCCAAAGTTGTCATTCGCAGGACATAAGCGATCCGAGCGTGTATTCCTCAGTCTCAAGAACAATAATTTCGAATTACGTTCAGTAAGAAGAGCCGCCACAAGACTACACACGACCGTGTATGTTCTTTTCCCTGAATCCGACTTACTTGTACGATACAACGTGGCCACAATCTGCGAAGCCTGACCGTCTGTCCATGCAATGCGGCGGTTCACCCGGAGCCTCAATGTCTGTTTCGATAGCAGCGATTCCGCCTTCTGCTTTAGCTAAAAGTCCGCAACATAAATCGGCACGGCCGCCATTCCGCATGGATGACTCGTACGCCAACGATGGCCTGAACCAGGCCGTCACGTCGGACGCGTCCCTGGACACGCTGCGCAACCTGTTCGATAGTGCGCAGTCCTTTCCCCACGTTGTCGTCGACAACCTGTTCAATCCCAGGCTGCTTCGAGAGATGCTGCTCGATTACGAGCGCATCAAGCATGATGACTGGATCAATTACGACAGCAAGAACGAACTCAAGCGTGGCACGCGCCCCAACATCGAGCTCGGTTCCGGCAGCCAGCAGTATTTCGATCTCATCCACCGCGCCAAGTTCACCCAGTTCCTGACCAGGATCACGGGGATCGAGGCGCTGGTGACAGACCCGGTCCTCCGTGGTGGTGGCCTGCACGAGATCCCGGTAGGCGGAAAGTTTCGGGTCCACGTGGACTTCACCCGGCATACCGACACCCTGCTCGATAACCGCCTGGTGTTCATCACCTACCTCAACGAGGGATGGCAGGCGGATTGGGGAGGCGCGCTGGAATTGTGGAACCGGTCGGAATGCGTGGACGAAGTCGTGCCCGTGTTCGGCCGGTCCATTCTTTTTGCCCAGGGTGCCGAGAGTTTCCACGGTCATCCGGACCCAGTGCGAACGCCTGACGGACGTTCCCGACGTTCGGCCGCGGCGTATTTCTACACCAACGGACGCCCGGATCCCACGCCTGCCGAACGGCTGACCACGCGCTACCTGGAGCCCACGACGGCCTCGTTGCGCGAACGGATGGCACGCGGCGCGAAATACGTCCTGCCGCCCATGCTCTGGGACGGGTTGAAGCTCGTCACGCGCAAGAAACTCTCTTCGTGGTAAGCGCCGGCGTTTGAGGGGCCGGGGTAACATCCGCAGCTTCATGGGCAGGGCCCGGCGCAAGCTGTCGCAGGTCTCTGCAAGTGCGCAAGCGCAAGTAGAGACAAATCTGCTGTGGTCGCGGCGACGGCGGGCGGTACAGGCACACGGCCTGCCGGGAAAGCTGATCGTCTCGCTGACGTCACATGCCAAGCGCTTTCCGACCTTGGCGTTGACCCTGAAATGCCTGTTGTCGCAAAGCGTCCGCGCCGAAATCGTCGTGCTCTGGGTAGGGGAAGCGGACGTCGAGCATCTGCCCCACAGCGTGCGTGCGCTGCAGGATCACGGCCTGGAAATACGCGAGACTGACGACCTTGGGCCTTTCACGAAGCTGATCCCGAGCCTGCGCGCCCATCCTGGCAGCTTCGTCGCGACAGCCGACGATGACGTCTACTACGATCATACCTGGCTCGAACGATTGGTCGGCGGTTACGACCCGGCGCAGCCGGCCATCGTCTGCCACCGTGCGCATCGTATGAGGTTTGACGCCGACGGCGATCCGCTCACCTATCTCCGCTGGGATTGGGAAGTGCCGGACCGGGAGACCTCACCACACCTTCTGGCGACAGGCGTCGGCGGCGTGCTGTACTTTCCCTACGCACTCCCCGACGAAGCGTTGGACGAGGCCGCATTCCGTTCAGTCGCACCCAATGCCGACGACCTCTGGTTGTATTGGATGGAGCGGCGTGCAGGCCTGAACGTCACGACGCTCGGACATCGGCGGCCGCTGGTCACCTGGCTGCAAACGCAACGGCACGGTCTCAACCGCTTGAACGTGGGCGGTGTCATCATGAACGATACGACCATCCGGCTGCTGACCGCGGCCTATGGGCGTGCGTTCGAGACGCCCAGCATGTCAGACGCAGCCTGACACCCGTGCCATGCGACTGCTGATCGCGCTGGCGGAGCCGTTCCTGCCGCAGCAAGCCGGCGGCGCGCAGACATCCTCACTGGAACTGCTGTCTGCCTTCAAGCGGGAGGGCCTGCACGTCGCCATCGCCTCGACGTTGAAGCGCAAGAGCGTGATGGGCGTGCGCGCCATGGCGCGGATGCGACTGCGGCGCCAGGATTTCGGGCTTACCAAGTTTCATGGCCACCCGACCTACCGTGTCGCGGAAATACATCGCCACATGAACCAGGTTGTCGACGATTTCCGTCCGGACGTCGTTCTTGTGCAGGCGATGAACGCGATGCCGGTCGCTCATCGACTCAACGCGTTGGGCGTGCCGATGGCGGTCTACTGGCGTGACGCGCAACTCCACCGGATGAACGGCACCCCCGTCGGGCTGAACGCGCAGTACCTGGCCAACTCCAGGTTCACCGCCGGATTCTACCAGCAGCGCTTCGGCGTCGAAAGCGTCGTCGTGCCGCCCTTGATCGATCGGGCGCGCTACGTCGCGAAGGAACACACCCGGAAATCGGTGGTGTTCGTCGGCACCGTCCCTGAAAAGGGGTTTGGGTTGGCGATGGCCATCGCGCGGCTTTGCCCGGAGATTCCCTTCACCTTCGTCGAATCGTGGATCATGTCGCGCAAGCGCCGCCAAGCCGTCAGGGCGATGCTGCGTCTGATCCCGAACGTTCGTTTCCTCCCGCATTCGCGCAGCATGGTCGGCGTCTACGCCGAGGCCCGTATCCTGCTGGCCCCGAGCCAGTGGGAGGAAGGATATGGCCGGGTCGCGTCCGAAGCGCACATGAACGGCGTGCCGGTCATAGGCTCTCGTATCGGCGGCCTGTCGGAGGCGATAGGGCCTGGCGGCATCTGCCTCGACCCACGCGCCCCCGCCGCCGAGTGGGCCGACAGCCTGCGCGGACTCTGGAACGACGGCGCGGCCTATGCAGGCCTCGCTCGCGCTGCGGAGACGTATTCCAGGCGTGAAGAACTCGACCCAAGCTGGGCGATTCGGCGGATCATCGGCGTCATGGAGGACGCTGCCCGCATCGGTGTCGTGCATCCAAATCTTGACGGCGCAGTGCCAGACCGGTTCCGGCCTCGAATCGCAAGGCCTGTTAACGCCTGGGATACGATGTCCGAGCCTCTATAAAATTAGCCATTCCCGTCATGAGACAGGTTACGCGGGGCAGGCAAGTGGTCCCACGCTGGGTGAACGATCCAGGCCAGGTCTCTTATCCTGGATACTGCGGGAACTACGGCGCGAGCGACGTGCGACGCACTCTCGCAGCCTACGACATAGGTCGGACGGACGCATCGCATCCGGCGGGTAGGAACTCCCAGGCCCCTCGCAGGCGCGGGTCGCGGCGGCAAGAAAGCTGTCAGGCTATGCCAACGCCCAAATACTAAGCCTTTAAGAAAGGCCAGGGATTCTGCCCCTGGACCCCGCTAAGGACAAGTCCTTAGAACCTGTTTGTGACAGCACCCGTAATAGATCGAGGTTGGGACCTCAAGACGCCAGCGGGGTTTGGGGTGGAGCCTTATGCTTGCTTACAGCTCAAAATTTCCGACTGCTGGTGAAGGTGCAGGCTCCTCAACTCAATGGGTCGACCTGTCATTCCGAGAGGTGATCCCGGCTTTACACCCGGCCGTCCTAACTGCGTATCGAGTTCTTGACACATCAGGACGCATGGACACAGGGTCACAAAAAAGACGGATGTGGCCTCGGGAAGGAAAAGGAATGCATTCCGGTCAGACGGTCGTTTTCCCTTTAAGAACGGTCCGGACAACGCCAGTCATCGGCGTAGCCGGTGAAAGCCGAGTACTGCGTTCAAACGGCGAGGTCATGCTTGCCGACATGCTCGGATGGCCTGAGCCAAGCTGCACCACCGCTACAACCAGGCCGGACGCGCCGCCGGCACGGCAACGCGTCACCGCCGGCCGGGGGTGACGCTCCATGCCGCCCGTCCTCGTTGCCGCCATCGATCAACCTGTAAAGACGTGAAGCTTAACCAGGCGATCGGCGCTTGCTCGTTCCCGTAAGCAGAGAAGGAATTCAAACCAGACCCAGCCTTGCCGACGCCGCACCCTACCGCCGAAATCCACAAAGACAACTAAAATAAGGCCGCATAGGCCAAACGGGGAGAAAACACATGAGGTCTCGGGCAGCTCTTCTCTTGTCGTGTGCAGGCGTGATCGTGCCACTCGCGATAGCCGCTTCTGCAAAGGCCTACGACCCATCGGACCCGGCGCAAGTCGCGCCGGCGTCCCAGGAGAATGCACAACCGGCAAAACACGTTGCCGGGACACGGATGTCGGCGCAGGCGGGTAGCGGGGCATCCGCCGCACCATCAGGTCAGACCAGCGCACCCCTTGCCAAGACAAAGCCGAAGGACGCCAGGATCACGAAGACGCAGGGCGCCAGCCGGTCCGATGCGGGGCAGAGCGCCGCGCCGACCAGCCAGAACACCAACGCGTCTTCCACGACAGCCGTCGAGCAGGTGATCGTCACCGGTGCCACCCGCGCGCAGAAGCTTCAGCACGTGCCGGCGGCCGTCACTGCCTTCACCGACGTGAAGCGAAACCTGCTCGGTATCGAGACGGGGCGCGACATCGCCAACCTGACGCCGAGCGTCAGCCTGCAGGGGGAGTACCTGACCATACGCGGCCTGGGCCGTTACGAAGACCCGGGGCAGGGTGTCGATCCCGGCGCCGCGGTGTACGTCGACGGCGTCTACACCTCGTCACCGGCTTACCTCAACCAGCCGGACTTCCTGACCGACCGTATCGAAGTGCTGCGCGGCCCACAATCGGTGTATGGCCGCAACGAGATCGCCGGCGCGGTTCTGGAGTATTCCAAACGTCCCACCGACGAGCTGCACGGCGACTTCCGGGCGGGCGGCACCTCGCTCGCCGACGGCTACCTGCAGGCCGGCCTCTCCGGGCCGCTCACCGACCAGCTCCGCTACCGGTTCGCCTACGCCTTCAGCGACACCGGCAATGGCAACGGGCCGCAGGACAACATCGCACCCGTCAAGGAAAACCCCAGCACCGGCCTCACACGGCTCTACCAGGAACAGCTCGACTACACGCCCGTGGAGGACCTGGACGTCTGGGTGAGCGCCCAGCAGTTCAGCAGCAACCTCACCGGCGACTACGGCGTGCAGACCGGCATCGGCGGCGGCTACAACCAGCTCAGCCCGTACTTCACGGACATCGGCGCCACGCCGGCCGCCTCGATCGCCAACTACACCAGTGGCGCTGCCTCTTACTACGGCCTTGCCCCCAACCCGCAATACGGCCTGGCCGGCAACCTCAACCCGGCCCTGCGGGACAAGCTGAAGATTGCCATCGACGACCCCGGCAACACCAATCTGAAGAGCGACGACACCTTCACCACGAACGCCACCTACGACCTGCAATGGGCGACGCTGAAATATATCGGCGGCTACAGCCAGTACGATTACGAGTCGAGCCTGGATGCGGACTACACCGACCGTCAGTACCTGATCAGCCCTTACGGCGCCAAGACCCCGTCCTACTACACCGACGACTCTTTCCAGCACAAGGAATGGTACAGCAACGAGATCGTGCTGACGTCGCCGAGCTCCGAACGCCTCCGCTACGTCGCCGGCGTGTTCCAATACGCCGAGCGCTATCATACCGACTTTTCGGTCGAGGATCCGCTCGAGGCTTCGCTGGCCGATCCTGTCTACAGCACCACCACGCTGGCACCGGCCGCGGCCAACCCGACCCGCGCGTTCTACAGCCAGACCACCAACCTGCGCACGGAGAGCCAGGCGATCTACGGCCGGCTCGATTACGACATCGTGCCCACGGTCACGCTGACCGGCGACATGCGCTACAACTGGGACCAGAAATACGGCGGCAACAGCTTCCGTGAGATCTACGACCTCGTCGGCTTTTACGGGCCGTACTCGCCGACCCAGCACGGCCTCGACGTGACGCCCGCCATCCACGACCTGAACGCGAGCCGGGACTTCCGCGACTGGTCAGGCAAGACCCAGATCGACTGGCACCCCGACGACGCAACGCTCGCCTACGCGGAGATCGCCAAGGGCTACAAGCCCGGCGGCTTCAACCTCGGCGCTTTCAGCCCCATACCGACGCTGAACTCCGAAACCCTGGTGGATTACGAAGCCGGCGTGAAGAGGACCTACGGCTCCTTCCTTCTCGTCAACGGCGCTGCCTACTACTACGCCTATCACGACCTGCAGGTGCCGATCACCGTCGGCCTGCCGGTCCGCAACCCGGTCACCGGCGCCACGAACACCCTGTTCGCAACCTCGGCGGCAAACGCCCGAACCAGCCGTTCCGTAGGGTTCGAGCTGGAATCCGTGATAACGCCTATCGAGAACGTGCACCTGACGTTCGTCTACTCCCTGCAGGATGCGGAGTTCGTGAACTTCACCAGCCCGACCTTGGGCGGCGTCATCCACGACCCGGTCAGCGGGCTCACCTTCAACAACCTCAAGGGCGACCAGCTGCCGCAGGCGCCGAGGAACAAGCTCAGCTTCATCCCGCAATACGTGGCCCATCTCGGCTCAGGCGACCTCAGCCTGTCCGCGCTCCTCACATGGACAGACAAGCAGTATTTCGGCGTCTTCGACGTTCCAGGCTACCAGGCACCGTCCTCGTACAACCTCGATTTGCGGGCGGTCTACCAGCCGGCGAAGTCGCATTGGACGGCGATCGCCTACATACGCAACGTGGGTGACTCGTTCCAGTATCTCTATTACGGCCCGCAGGAGCAAGGCGCGGCGTTCCCGGCCAACGAGACGTTCTACACGTTGAGCGAGCCGAGGACATTCGGCGCGGAGATACAATACCGATTCTAGAAGCGACTGTTCACGGCAGCAGTTTTAGAAAGGACGAAGCGTTGGATTTCACGTTATCAGACCGCGAGAGCTATTTCCGTGACCGGGTGCGGGCCTTCATCGACGAGCGCATCCGGCCACGTTACGCCGACTACGTCGCGCAATCGCGCCAGGGCGACCGCTGGCGCGTCAACAGCGTCATCGAGGAGCTGAAGCCCGTGGCGCGCGACGCGGGCTTGTGGAACCTGTTCATGCCGCCGCATTCCGGCCAGGCCCATGTCGACGACGGCTTCGCGTTCGAAGGCACGCAGCTCACCAACCTGGAATACGCGCTATGCGCCGAGGAGATGGGCCGCATGGGCTGGTCGTCGGAGGTGTTCAACTGCTCCGCCCCCGACACCGGCAACATGGAAGTGCTGCACCGCTACGGCACGCGCGAGCAGAAGGAACGCTGGTTGCGGCCGCTGATGGACGGCGAGATACGCTCGGCGTTCCTGATGACCGAACCGGACGTCGCGTCCTCGGACGCCACCAACATCCGCACCTCCATCGTGCGCGATGGCGACGATTACGTGATCAACGGCCGCAAATGGTGGTCCTCCGGCACCGGCGACCCGCGCTGCAAGGTGGCCATCGTCATGGGCAAATCCGATCCGGACGGCTCGCGTCACGGCAGCCAGAGCCAGGTCGTGGTGCCGCTGGACACGCCCGGCGTGAAGATCGAGCGCATGCTGTCGGTCTACGGCTACGACCACGCGCCGCACGGCCACGGCGAGGTGTCGCTGGAGAACGTTCGTGTGCCCGTGGAGAACGTCATTCTTGGCGAGGGACGAGGCTTCGAGATCGCGCAGGGGCGGCTGGGGCCGGGGCGCATCCACCACTGCATGCGTACGATCGGCGTGGCCGAGAATGCGCTGGCGTCGATGGCCAGGCGGCTCGTCTCCCGCATCGCGTTCGGCAAGCGCATCTCCGACCACAGCGTGTGGGAGGAGCGTGTGGCGCGCGCGCGGATCGACATCGAGATGAGCCGCCTGCTCTGCCTGAAGGCGGCGGACATGATGGACCGGGCTGGCAACAAGTCGGCGCGCAACGAGATCGCGATGATCAAGGTGCAGGCGCCAACGATGGCGTTGAAGATCATCGACGACGCGGTGCAGGCGCATGGCGGCGCCGGCGTTTCGGCCGACACGCCGCTGGCGCATGACTGGGCGGCGCTCCGCACCCTGCGTTTTGCCGACGGCCCCGACGAGGTGCACGAGCGTTCGATCGCGCGCGCGGAGTTCGGAAGGCACGGGGAGTTCAAGGTGGAGCGGCCGTGAGAGGGCAGCAAGCATGGGGCTCTGCCCCAAACCCCGCTGGGGCCTCGAGGCCCCAGACCCCCATTCCTTCGAAGCTCTTGCAGACGGGTTCTAAGGACGACTGTCCTTAGCGGGGTCCAGGGGCAGAGCCCTTGGCCTTATCTTAGCCGGCCGCCTCGCCTCAATACCCAGAAAGCCGCGCCAGCCGATCCGCATGGTAGTCCGTGTCGCCGAACATCTCCGCCAGCACGCGCTGGCGCTTCATGAAAAAGCCGATGTCGTACTCGTCCGTCATGCCGATACCGCCATGCATCTGCACGCCCTCCTGAACCGCCAGCGCGGTGGCGGCGCCGGTCATCGCCTTGGCCACCATCACCGCGCGCTCGGCGGCCGTCGCGCCGGTGTCCAGCAATTGCTGCGCTTTCAGCACCGCGGCGCGGGCCACCTCCATCTCCGCGTAGAGGTGCGCCGCGCGGTGCTGCAGCGCCTGGAAGCTGCCGACCGGCTGGCCGAACTGGCGGCGCTGCTTGAGGTAGTCCACCGTCATGTCCATCGCCCCGCCGCCCACGCCCAGCAGTTCGGAGGACGCACCGGCGCGCACCGCGTCCAGGGTGCGGCTGAGCGCCAAGCGGCCGCCATCCACCTCGCCGATCACCGCGTCCGCGTCCACCGCCACGCCATCGAACCGCATCCGCGCGGCGATGCTGGAGTCAGCCAGGCGCTCGCCGTGGGCGGACAGGTTGGCCGCTCCCTTCTCGACGGCGAACAGCGTGATGCCGTCGGCATCGGAGTCGCCGCCGGCGGTGCGGGCGGCCACGATCAGGAGGTCGGCGACGTGGCCGTGCGCCACGAATCGCTTCTCGCCGGTGAGCCTGAAGCCGTTGCCGGAGCGTTCGGCGCGCAGCGTGATGCGCTCCGGGCGGTGGCGGGCCGCCTCGTCGACCGCCAGCGCCGCCACCGCCGTGCCGGCCGCGATGGCGGGCAGCCAGCGCCCGCGTTGCCCCTGCGAGCCGCCAGCCAACGCCGTCACAGCGCCCACGGCGGTGGCCAGGAAGGGCGACGGCGTCAGGTTGCGCCCGATCTCCTCCAGCACGATCCCCACCTCGGCATGGCCGAGCCCCAGACCACCGTCTTCCTCCGGCACGAGGATGCCGCAGAAGCCCATCTCGGCGAAGCGCGTCCACAGGTCAGGCGAGAAGCCGGTGGCATCCCCGGCGTCGCGCAGCGCGCGCATGTGGCGCACCGGCGCCTGCTCGGCCAGGAACGGCCGCGCGGTGTCGAGCAGCATCGTCTGCGCCTCGGACAGGAACAACGGCATCGGCGTCAGGCTCCCGGCAGCTCGAGTATGCGTTTGGCGATGATGTTGAGCTGGATCTCCGACGTGCCGCCCTCTATGGAGTTGGCCTTGGTGCGCAGCCAGGAACGTGCCGCGGCACCGCTGCCGGACTGCTCGCTCTCCCATTCCAGCGACCCCGATCCGCCGGCCGCCATCGCCAGTTCGTGGCGCTGCTTGTTCAGCTCGGTGCCGAAATACTTCATCATCGATGGCTGGGCCGGGTGGGCACGCTCGGCCTTCAGCTCGTCGATGAAGCGCTCCGACATCGCGCGGAACGCCGCCGCACGCACTTCGAAAGACGCGATGCGCGCCCGCAGCATCGGGTCGTCCAGCCGTCCGTCCGGCTCGGTGCCGATGATGCGCGCGGCCATCTGGCCGAGCGACGTCTCGGCGTGGCCCAGCCCCATGCCGGAGATCATCTCCCGCTCGTGGCCGAGCAGGTACTTCGCCACGCTCCAGCCCTTGTTCAGCCCGCCCACCAGGTTGGCCTTCGGCACCGCCACGTCGTCGAAGAAGGTCTCGCAGAACGGCGAGTTGCCCGAGATCAGCAGGATCGGTTTGGTGGTGACGCCGGGCGAGGTCATGTCGAACAGGACGAAGCTGATGCCGCCCTGCTTGGTTGTCGTGTCGGTGCGGACCAGGCAGAAGATCCAGTCCGCCTTGTCGGCGTAGCTGGTCCAGACTTTCTGGCCGTTCACTACGAAATGGTCGCCGCGATCCTCCGCGCGCGTTGCTAGTCCCGCGAGGTCAGACCCGGCGTTCGGCTCCGAGTAGCCTTGGCACCAACGGATTTCGCCGCGCGCGATCTTTGGCAGGTGGTCGAGCTTCTGGTCTTCGGTGCCGTATTTCAGCAGCGCCGGGCCAAGCATCGAGATGCCGAACGAGTTGAGCGGGTTGCGGCAGCCCGCCGCGGCCATTTCCTCGCGCAGCACCTTCGTCTCGGCCGGCGACAGGCCGCCGCCGCCGTACTCGGACGGCCAGTCGGGCACCGTCCAGCCCTTCGCGCCCATCCGCTCCATCCACAGCTTCTGCTCCGGGCCGGTAAAGGCCGGGTTGCGCCCGCCCCAGCACACGTCGGCCTCCGAGCGGAGTGGCCGACGCATCTCGGCGGGGCAGTTGTCCCGCAGCCAGCCACGAGTCTGGGTGCGGAAATCCTCGAGGTCGGTCATGCAATCAGCCCTTCGTAGCATACTCGTCGTTCGGATTATTGAGCGGAACGCCAAAGGGGGCAACACGTGCGCAAGCACGGACTGCCTTTTCGAACAGGCAGCGGAGTAGGGCGCTGGGTGGCTGACTCTCAAAGGCCAGCAGTCCTTTTTCAAAAAAAGACCAAAAAACCTTTGCTATGTCGGGTGCGCGTTGTGGATGCGTGCGCTTCAGCCGTCCGACAGCGCAAGCAAAAGCTTTTTGCTTCTTTTTCTCGAAAAAGAAGGCCTTGCTTCCTGTCACAACGCTCAGCCTCACGGCAGGCTGTATCACGCGGCGGGCATGCGTATGTCCGCTCCACACCGCACAGGAGACAACAATTTCCTGGGTCTTCCTCCCCAAAAGAACCCCTTGCCTTCGCACGCCTGCCAAACGCAAATAATCGACGTCCAAAACGGCTGATGGACAAAACCCTGTTTAGGATGGCGTGACATGGCGGTTGAGCGGACCGCGCCAGATAACGACGGGCCGGCGCTTCAGGAACCCTGGCCGGCGGCGTCGCTGAAGGACATCGAAGCACGCCTCTGTGCCCCAGGCGAGCCGTTCGAGATGGACACCGTGGCGATACGCGGCGTGCCGACGCGGGTGTGGAAGAACCAGCCGCCAAGCCTGTCCGCCCTGGCCCGCCTCGCGCGGGCCGCGTATGCCGACCGCATCTTCATCGTCTTCGAAGACGAGCGCGTCAGCTACGAGGGCTGGTTCCGTGCCGTCGCGGCGTTGGCGGACGATCTGCGCCGGCGCGGCGTGCGCAAGGGGGACCGCGTGGCGCTGGCGATGCGCAACCTGCCCGAATGGCCGGTGGCGTTCTTCGCCATCACCAGCCTGGGCGCGATCGCGGTGCCGCTCAACGCCTGGTGGACGGGTGCCGAGCTGCAGTACGGCCTGACACAGTCGGGCACGTCGGTGCTGGTCTGCGACGCCGAGCGGTGGGACCGCGTCCGCCCCCATGTGGCCGAGCTGCCGGCGTTGCGCGAGGTGATCGTCGCGCGCGCCGGCGCTGACCTCCAGGCGCCTGCCACGGCGCTCGAGGCGGTGCTGGGCAGGCCGGACGGCTACGCTTTTCTGCCCGACGCGGCGCTGGCCGATACTAACATCGCGCCGGACGACGACGCGACCATCTTCTACACCAGCGGCACCACCGGCCTGCCCAAGGGCGCGCTCGGCACTCACCGCAACATCCTCGCCTGCGTGCTGGCGGCGGGCTACCTGGCCAGGCGCGCGATGCTGCGCCGCGGCGAGGAGCCGCCCGCCGTCGCCGAGCCCGGCGTTGGCCTGAACGTGGTGCCGATGTTCCACGTCACCGCCTGCAACGCCACGCTGATGGGGACCATCGCCAGCGGCAGCGCGCTGGTGTTCATGCGCAAGTGGGATGCGGTGCGCGCCTTCGAACTGATCGAGCGCGAGCGGGTCACCTTCACCGGCGGCGTGCCGACCATCGCCTGGCAGCTGCTCGAACACCCCGACCGCGGGCGCTACGACCTGAGTTCGCTGAAGACCGTCTCCTACGGCGGGGCGCCGGCCGCCCCCGCGCTGGTGCGGCTGATCGGCCAGGACCTCGCCGCCGACCCGGGCACCGGCTGGGGCATGACCGAGACGTCGGCAACCGTCACCAGCCACAGCGCGGAAGACTACCGTCACCGCCCGGACAGCTGCGGCCCGCCGCTCCCCGTCTCGGACCTGAAGATCATGAGTGAGGACGGGGCGCAGGAGCTGCCCATGGGCGCCGTGGGCGAACTCTGGGCGCGGGGGCCGCAGATCGTCAAAGGCTACTGGAACAACCCGGAGGCGACGGCGGCCACCTTCGTCGACGGCTGGGTCAGGACCGGCGACATCGCCAGGCTCGACGCCGAAGGGTTCTGCTTCATCGTCGACAGGGCCAAGGACATCATCATCCGCGGCGGCGAGAACATCACCTCGATCGAGGTGGAGAACGTGCTCTACGAACATCCCGCCGTGACGGACGCCGCACTGGTCGGCGTGCCCCACCACACGCTGGGCGAGGAGCCTGCGGCGGTGGTCCACCTCGCCCCCGGTTCGACGGCCAGCGAAGCGGAGCTGCGCGCCTGGGTAGCCGCGCGGCTGGCCGCCTACAAGGTGCCGGTGCGCATCCTGTTCAGTGCCGAGACGCTGCCGCGCAACGCCAACGGTAAGATATTGAAGAAGGATCTGCGCGTGCGGTTCGTTGCGGAGAGGGCGGGGGTGTAAGATAAGGTAGGGGCTCCGCCCCAAGCCCCCGTTACTCAAGAGATTAATTCTAGACAGATGGGGGTCTGGGGCCTCAAGGCCCCAGCAGGGTTTGGGGCAGAGCCCCAAGCTTCCTTCACCATACCATGCCGGATGTTCGGTTTCCGCAAGCAGCCCGCCAGCGCCATTGCCGAACGCCTTGAAAGCAGGCACGTCTCCTCGGACCGCTCGTTTTTCAATCAGCGAGGAGCGACCTGACCGTGGACGCCGTCACTTCCAGCTACATCCCGCCGGCACGCGAACTGGGTCTGGGCACCAAGCTGGCCTACGGCCTCGGCTCGGTCGCTTACGGCATCAAGGACAACGGGTTCGCGACGCTGCTGCTGCTGTTCTACAACCAGGTGATCGGCTTGCGCGCCGACCTGGTCGGGCTGGCGATCCTGGTGGCCCTGGTGCTCGACGCGTTCATCGACCCTGTCGTGGGTCACCTGTCCGACCACACGCGCTCGCCGTGGGGACGGCGGCACCCTTTCATGTACGCGGCCGCCATACCGGTAGGCGTGCTCTATTTGCTGCTGTGGAACCCGCCGACGGGATCCCACGCGGCAACCTTTGCCTACCTGATCGTGGTCGCGATCCTCGTCCGCACGGCGATCTCCTGCTACGAGGTCCCCTCCGCGGCGTTGGCGCCCGAACTGACCGCCGACTACCACGAACGCACCTCGGTTCTCGGCTATCGTTACCTGTTCGGCTGGATCGGCAGCCTGGTGATGTTCGTGGTCACCTTCGCCGTGCTGCTGGCACCGACAGCACGTTACCCGGTGGGCCAGCTCAACCCGGCGGGCTATAGATCTTACGCCATCATCGCCTCGCTGATCATGACGACGGCGATCCTGGTCTCGGCGTTCTTCACGCACCGGGAGATACGCTTCCTGCCCCGGGTGTCGCCCACCAGGACGAGCTTGCGCGGCACGTTCCGCGGCGTCCTGGCGACGCTCCGCAACAAGGCGTTCCTGACGCTGCTGTTCTCCGGCATCTTCGGCTACACGGCGCAGGGGCTGACCTTCGCGCTCTCCACCTACATCAACACCTACTACTGGGCGTTCCCCGCCTCCGTAGTGGCGTTGTTCGCGGCGACCCTGCTTGCCGGCGTGGGGCTGGCGTTCGTGCTCGCGTCGGTCCTGTCGCGGCGCTGGGGCAAGCGCCGCACGAGCGTGCTGGTGTCTGTGCTCTACCCGATCGTGTCGATCCTGCCTTTCGTGTTGCGCTACCTCGGCCTGTTCCCCGCCAACGGCAACTGGAAGCTGATCCCGATCCTGATGCTGGTGGCCGCGGCGGGCACGGCTTTCGGGGTCGCGGGTGCCATTCTCGGCTCCTCGATGATGTCCGACGTCGTGGAGGACGCCCAGATGCGCACCGGCGAGCGGTCGGAGGGGCTGTTCTTCGCCGGCTCGTTCTTCATGCAAAAATGCGTGTCCGGCCTGGGCCTTTTCCTGTCGGGAGCGATCCTGTCGCTCGTTGCTTTCCCGACCGGCGCGGTTCCGGGTGCCGTCAGGCCGGAGGTGCTCAACCACTTGGTGCTCACCTACGCCTGCTCGCTCGTCGTGCTGACCACGGGTGCCGCGTATTTCGTCTACCGCTTTCCGCTAGGCGGCCAGGACGATCACGAGCAGCGCCTGGCCAAGCTTGTCGAGGTCGCGTCGCACGCGATGCCGTTTCCTGGCAGCGAAGCCGAGCTGCCGATGTCGGGCTGATCGGCATTCCAGAGTGGGTCGCACCAGCTGTTCGGGCGCTTAACGCCTCGAAGCCTGTTTCGTTGAGAGCGGGTATTGAATGGATACAGCCTGCCGCGAAATCGATGGAACGGGAAACGGAGAGATGATCTTTTCGGAGACTTAGATGTCCTGCTCGGCGATTTTTGCATGAGGTGGGGGTTTTGCAACCGCTTGTCAGAAGCCAAGTTCATGCAAGATTATGCGGTTCCTACAGCGGACGTTTCGCAATGTCCGTGTTGGCTGCGGAAGGCTGGCTTTCTGGTCAGCAAAGCGAATGGTTTTATCGCGTAAGAACAGTCTTTCTCGATCGTTACGGACCATCGGTATCGCAAGCTGAATTCGTGCCGTTGCCAAGTGATCAGAACGCGTTGTCGCTCGGGTGAATGGACGAAAGCTTGATCTATAAGCAAGTATGGGGCTCTGCCCCAAACCCCGTCATGCGCAGCACGCAGTCGCGTGACGGGCCTTGAGGCCCCAGACCCCCATCCGTTTAGGAGTCCTAACGAACAGGTTCTAAGGACCTGTCCTTAGCGGGGTCCAGGGGCAGAGCCCCTGGCCTTGCTCAAACGCTCAGGAGAAGACCTCCACCATGGACCACCGTGCGCATCACGACCTGGGCGGCGTCCCGCGCTTCCTCTGTGAGCCGATCGAGACCGGCTACCACGCGCTGACCGATTTCGATCGCGAGGTGGACGCGATCCGCGGCATCCTGGGGACGAAAGGCGTGATGGGCGTGGACGAGCTGCGGCGCGGCATAGAGGCGATCCCCGAGGCCGAGTACCACGCCCTGGGCTACTACCAGCGCTGGCTGCGTTCGATCACCGCCAACCTGCTCGAAAGAGGCGTGTTCACCGAGGCCGAGCTGACGGCAGCCCTCGGGTGATCGGCGCGGGCGCCCTGGTGCGAATTCGCGACGACTGGCCGGAGGCGCGCGGCCCCGCCCACATCCGCACGCCGCATTACTTGCGCGGGCGGACCGGCACGGTGCTGCGCCATCTGGGTGACTTCGCCAGCCCGGAGGACCTGGCCTTCGCGCGCCCGGCGCCCCGGCTCGGCCTGTACCACGTGCTGTTCGACGGCCGGGCGCTGTGGCCGGACGCCACGGCCGACGAGCTGGTGGTGGAAGTCTTCGAGACCTGGCTGGAGCGAGCATGAGCGCCTGGCAGGACGACCCCGCGCGGCTGCTGGAGGCGGTGCGCACGCTGCTGGCCGAGCGCGGCATCGCCAACCCGGCCGAGATCGCCGCCCGCATCCGCAGCACGGACGAGGCCAGCCCCGCCCAGGGCGCGCGCATGGTGGCGCGCGCCTGGACGGACCCCGAGTACCGCACGCTGATGCTGCGTGACGGCGCGGCGGCGGCCGAGGCCGAGGGCATCCCCATGCGCGGCATGCCGCCGCTGGGCGTGCTGGAGAACGCGCCCGGCCTGCACCACCTCGTGGTGTGCACGCTGTGTAGTTGCTACCCGCGCGCCGTGCTGGGCTACCCGCCGTTCTGGTTCAAGTCCGCCGCCTACCGCGCCCGCGCGGTGCGCGACCCGCTAGGCGTGCTGGCCGAGTGGAACACCACCCTTCCGCACGGCACGCGCGTCCGCGTGCTGGACAGCACCGCCGATTACCGCTGGATGGTTCTGCCGCTCCGCCCCGAAGGCACCGAAGGCTGGGACGCGGCCGCACTCGCCAAAGTCGTGCAAGAGAGCGACATGATCGGCGTGACAGTTCCAAACCGTGATGCGACGCGCCGGCCACAGAGCGCCACCAAGTAGCAAAAGCTTTTTGCTTCTTTTTCTCGAAAAAGAAGACCTTTCTTGCCTTCCAAAATCAACGATCCGGGAAACCCATGCAGGATTTTGACACAGGCCTAGACCCCGCCCGCCTGGCGCGCATTGGCACCTGGATGGACGGCTGGATCGACAGCGGCCGGCTGGCCGGGATGTCCGTGCTGGTGCATCGGCACGGGCAGACGGCCTACCAGGATTGCCGCGGCTTCGCCGACCGCGAGCGCGGCCTGGCCATGGCGCCGGACACCGTGGTGCGCATCTACTCGATGACCAAGCCGCTAACCTCGGTGGCGCTGATGATGTTGTACGAGGAAGGCCGCTTCCAGCTCGACGACCCGATCCACCGCGTGCTGCCGTGCTTCGGAGAGATGCGCGTGTGGGCCGGCGAGGGGGCAGAGCCGGTGCCGGCCGAGCGCCCGATCACCTACAGAGACCTGCTGACCCACACTTCCGGCCTCACCTACGGCTTCATGAACGCCACGTCCCTCGACGCGCTGTACCGTGCCGAAGGCGTGGACTTCCAGACCTCGAAGCTGAGCCTGGGCGAGCTGGTGGAAAAGGCCGCCACGCTGCCGCTGCTGGCGCAGCCCGGCACGCGCTGGAACTACAGCATAGGCACCGACGTGGCCGGCCACCTGGTGGCGGTGCTGTCCGGGCAGCCGTTCGAGACCTTCCTGACCGAGCGCGTGCTGGCGCCCTTGGGCATGCACGAGACCGGCTTCCAGGTGACCGAGGCGCAGCGTCCGCGCTTCGCCGCCAACTACGGTCGCGGCGAGGACGGCCGGGCCGTGCTCTCGGACGATCCGGCCACCAGCATCTTTCTGCGGCGCCGGTTGCCCTCCGGCGGCGGCGGCCTGGTGGGCACCGCGGGCGACTACATGCGGTTCTGCCGCTTCCTGCTGGGACGCGGCGCGCTCGACGGCGTGCGCCTGCTGGGGCGCAAGACGCTGGCGCTGATGATGAGCAACCACCTGGACGGCGACATGGCGGCGATGGGCCAGGCGCGCTTCAGCGAGAGCACCTACACCGGCATCGGCTTCGGCCTGGGCTTCTCCGTAATGCTGGACCCGGCACGCGCGCAGATCGTGGGCTCGCCGGGCGAGTGCGCCTGGGGCGGGGCGGCCAGCACGGCGTTCTGGGTGGATCCGGCCGAGGACATGGCCGTGGTGTTCTTCACCCAACTTGTGCCGTCCAGCACCTACCCGGTCAGGCGGGAGCTGCGGGTGCTGACCTACGCGGCGCTGGTGGACTGAAGTTGGCGGGCCGCCGCGTCTGGGCGAGCGTCGCCCTGTAGTGCAGGTTGCGGGCGGGCTAGAGAGGCCAGGGAGACAGACAGGATGAGAAGCGCGTTTCCGTTCTCGGCCATCGTCGGCCAGCAGGAGATGAAGCGCGCGCTGCTGATCGCCGCGGTCGACCCGTCGGTGGGCGGCGTGCTGGTGTTTGGCGACAGGGGCACCGGCAAGTCCACCGCCATGCGCGGGCTGGCCGCCCTGCTGCCGGCGATGTGGTGCGTCGAAGGCTGCCGCTACCGGTGCGACCCGGATGGCGGCGCGCTGTGCAGCGAGTGCCTGGCCCGGGCCGAGCCGCGTGGCCGCTACCGCGCGCCCGTCCCCGTCGTCGACATGCCGCTGGGCGCCACCGAGGACCGCGTCGTCGGCGCGCTGGACCTCGAACGCGCCCTGACGCGCGGCGAGCGCGCCTTCGAGCCCGGCCTGCTGGCGCGCGCCAACCGCGGCTTTCTCTACATCGACGAGGTGAACCTGCTGGAGGACCACCTGGTTGACCTGCTGATCGACGTGGC
>CAXTBC010000055.1:0-26298 GCA_964242595.1 uncultured Acetobacteraceae bacterium
TCGGCGTCAGATTGACCGCTTCGCGGCTCTTAAAGCGAGTTTCCAAACAGCCTCTAAGGACTTGTCCTTAGCGGGGTCCAGGGGCAGAGCCCCTGGCTTTTCTGACGCTTCAGGCTTTTCTGTTGCCCAAACGGCAGCGTTGCCGGCCAAATAACGTTGCATGCCAGTCCTGACGATTTCCGGAATCGGCTCCGCCCGCCTCGTGTGTCGCCCGATCATCACCAACGTCGTCACCGAGGTCGCTGCACATAACTTGCCATGGAACAGCCCGTTGCCCAGCGTGAAGGACGAGCGCCCGATCCGCAGCAGCACCGCGCCGATGTCCACCTCGCCCGGCCAGTGCAGCTCGGCGCGGTAATCCAGTTCGATGCGGCGCATCACCGTCAGAACGTCGTCGGGCATGTTCTCGATCACGCCGCTGCGGGTGAAGTTGACCCGGCCGCTCTCCATCAGCGCGGCGAACGCCACGTTGTTGATGTGGCCGATCATGTCTGTGTCCGAGAAGCGGAGTTTCTCCTGGTACCACCAGGAATAAGTGGCGCGGCTGGCCAGGTCGGGGGTGTCGGTCACGCGAGGACGCTTCCGATCGGCACACAAGCCCGGTGCAGCCAGTCGCGCACGTCAGGGGCCACGTGCGGTGCCACTTGCTGCAGCACCTGCGCGTGGTAGGCGTCGAGCCAGCTCCGCTCCACGTCGGTGAGCAGGTCCGGCTCGATCAGGACCTGGTCGAACGGCGCCCAGGTCAGGGTGTCGAAGCGGAAGAACTTGCGCGGTCCCTCGAACGGCGCCGTTTCCACCAGCACGAGGTTCTCCAGGCGGATTCCGTACTGGCCAGGCAGGTAGAAGCCCGGTTCGTTGGACAGGATCATGCCCTCCTCCAACATCGCGGGGCGGAGATGGGGCGAGATGGAGACGGGTCCCTCGTGCACCGAAAGGTAGCTGCCGACGCCGTGGCCGGTGCCGTGATCGAAATCAAGGCCGGCCTGCCACAGGGCAGCACGTGCGAAGGCATCCAGCCTGACGCCAGCGACACCTTCCGGGAACACAAGGCGCGCGATAGCGACGTGGCCCTTCAGCACGCGTGTGTAACGGTCCCGGATTTCCGCCGTCGGCAGGCCGGGGCCGGTCCACACCGTGCGTGTCACGTCCGTGGTGCCGTCGAGATACTGGCCGCCGCTGTCGATCAGATAGAGCTCGTCCGGCAGGATGGCCCGGTCGGTTTCCAGCGAGACGCGGTAGTGCATGATGGCGCCGTGCTCGCCGGCGGCCGAGATAGCGGGAAAGCTCTCGCCGCGGAACAGCGATCCTTCCTGACGGTAGCGCAGAAGCTGGGCGGCGGCAGACATCTCCGTCTCGTGGCCGCCGGCATCGCGCACCCAGTGCAGGAAGCGGCAGAGCGCCACTGCGTCGCGGGCCTGCGCGTTGCGGGTGCCTTGCTGCTCGGTGGCGTTCTTGCGCGCCTTGGGCACCAGGCAGGGGTCCTGGCCGGGCACCACGGTGGCACCTGCGCCGCGGAGTGTTTCGCTGAGCCAGGCTGGCGCGCCTATGGCGTCGACGCGCACGCGTTTGCCGGCAAGTGCGGCGAGCGCGGCGGGCATGGAGTCGCGCGGCGCGCAAGCCACGGCGTTGCCGAAACTGTCGCGCAGGTCCTGCGGCAGTTTGCGCGGGTCCATGAAGAGCTCCACGCCGGCGTCGGCGTGCAGGATGGCGAAGCCGAGGGCGACAGGAACGAAGCCGAGGTCCTCGCCACGCATGTTGAGCAGCCAGGCGAGCGAAGTGGGGTCGCTCAGGATGGCCGCGTCCTGGTGGGCGGTGCGAAGTGCAGCGGCGAGGCGAGCGCGTTTGTCGGCCGAGGACTCACCGGCGTAGGTGGCGTTGTAGACGCTGGCGGGTGCGGTGGGTGGTGCGGGCCGGTCTTGCCAGGCCACGTCGACCGGATTGGCTGTGACGGGATGCAGCTTAAGGCCAGCTTCGCGGAAACGGTTGAGCGAGTCCTCGCTCATCAGCCAGGGATCGTAGCCGATCAGCGCACCCGGAGGCGTGTGGGCGGCTACGTAGTCGGGCGGTGGAGAGGTTATCAGGTGCAAACGTTCCCACAGCGCCGGGTCCGTCTCGCTGGCTAGCTGGAGCACGTAGCGGCCGTCGCTCCACACCGCAGCCTTGTTCGCGAACACTACGGCCAGGCCGGCGCTGCCGGTGAAGCCGGTCAGCCAGGCAAGGCGTTCGGCCGAAGGCGGGACGTACTCGCCGAGATGTTCGTCGGAGCGGGGAACGATGAAGGCGGCCAGGTTCTGCCGTGCCATCTCCGTGCGCACGGCGGCAAGGCGTTCTGCGTGGTTCATGATCGTAGCACCATTGTTGCCCATTGCCCTTCGCGGAGCACGCGCTCCAGCCGCAGCCCCTGCCGGCGGTGCGCGGCCAACACCATGGAAACCTGCGTCGTCAGCAGCCCGGCCAGGATCACCGTACCGTGCGGCGCCAAATGCGCCGCCAGGTCCCGTGCCATCAGGCAGAGCGGGCGCGCAAGTATGTTGGCGAGGACGAGGTCGAACGGTCCTGCACCGGCACCCTGCCAACCCTGGCCGAGCCTGGCGTTCACGCGGCCGCGCAAGCCGTTCAGCGCCGCGTTCTGCGCCGTCACGCGGACCGACCAGGGATCGTTGTCCACGGCCAGCACGCGCCGGCGCAGCAGCCGGGCGGCCGCCATAGCGAGTATGCCGGAGCCGCAGCCCATGTCGATGATGCGCCGGGGCTGCCGGTGGGCCACCATCTCCAGCGCGCGCAGGCAGCCGCGCGTGCTGCCGTGTTCGCCGGATCCGAACGCCAGGCCCGCATCGATGGTCAGCGTGTGCCGCCCGGCGCGCCGCGGGCCTCCCAAATGCGTGCCGCGTATGGAAAACCGACGTCCGACGTCCTGCTCGGGGAACGCCTCGTACACCCGCGCGAGCCATCCCTCGGCTTGCGTCGCCTCGCGCAGCAACGGCACGGTCACGCCGCTGACCAGGGCGGCCACCGCCAAGCCTTGCGCAAGCTCGGCTTCGCCCTCGCCCACGGCCTTGACACCTTCCACCCGCCAGGTTCGTGCCGCCTCGTCAGAGACGAACAGTCCCACTGTGGTGCAAGCGAGCGCCACGGCGGCCTCGTAGGCGGGCACGACCTCTTCCGGCACGACGACGAAGACGGTTTCCAGCAGGCCCGCGCGCCTCATGCGGGTGGTTGAAATCGACGGGGCGAGCGGCTCTTGTCGGCCAACGAGAAGCGCAGGATCTTGGCTGAGCAGGCACGCGTTGCCGGACGGCGCTGCGACAGCGAGGTGGTCAGGCCTGCAGACGAAGAAGTTCTGTCCTTCATGCCTTGGCCACGAAGCGGTCCATCACCCGCTTCGGCCCCGCGTGCTCGAACAGCACGTCCAGCTTGTCGTCCTCGCTGGCGGTGACTTCGCCATAGCCGAACTTCTCGTGGAACACCCGCTGTCCCACGTCGATCCTGTCCGTGCGCGCCGGCCTTCCCGGCTGTTCCCAGGCCTGGGTGCGCCGTGCCACGAGCGGGCCGTTGTTGAACACGCTCGGCGCGGCGATCTGGGCCGAGCGCGCCAGTGCGGCCGAGCCGGCGCGCTCCACATGGGCCTCCGGCAGTTCGTCGACGAAGCGGCTAGGGATCGAGGACTGCCAGTTGGCATAGATGCGCCGGTTTGCGGCGTAGCTCACCACGGCGCGGCGCCGCGCCCGGGTCAGCCCGACATAAGCCAGGCGCCGCTCCTCCTCCAGCCCCTTGGTGCCGCTCTCGTCTATCGTGCGCTGGCTTGGGAACACGCCTTCCTCCCAGCCCGGCAGGAACACGTGGTCGAACTCCAGCCCCTTGGCGGCGTGCAGCGTCATCATGCTCAGCCGGTCGGCTTCGGCCTGCTCCTCGTTTTCCATCACCAGCGAGACGTGGTCGAGGAAGCCGGACAGGTTCTCGAAATCCGCCATGGCGCGTACGAGTTCCTTGAGGTTCTCTAAGCGGCCCGGCGCCTCGATCGACTTGTCCTGCCGCCACATCTCCGTGTAGCCGCTCTCGTCGAGCATGGTGGCGATGGTGACGATGTGGCCGTCCGTCTCCAGCATGCGGCGCCAGCGGTCGAAGCCGGCCCCAAGCTCGCGCATCGCCTCGCGCGGGCGGCCCTTCAGCCCGCCGGATTGCGCGAGCTGCACCGCGGCCAACGACAAGGCGATCTGCTGCCCGCGTGCGGCGGCGTGCATCGCGCGCAACGCCACGTCACCCACGCCGCGGCGTGGCAGGTTCACGATGCGCTCGAACGCCAGGTCGTCGCTCGGCTGGCGCAGCACCCGCATGTAGGCGATGGCGTCGCGTATCTCGGCGCGTTCGTAGAAGCGCAGGCCGCCCACCACGCGGTACGGGATGGCCAGGGTGATCATGCGTTCCTCAAACGCGCGCGTCTGGAAGCCGGCGCGCACCAGGATCGCCATGTCGGCGAGCTTGCAGCCTTCGCGCCGCCAGGCTTCCACCCGCTCGCCCACCATGCGGGCCTCCTCGTCGGAGTCCCACAGGCTCATCACGCTCACCTTGTCGCCGGCCGCGTCCGCCAAGCCGGAGCGCAAGGTCTTGCCGAGGCGGCCGGCATTGTTGGCGATCAGCCCGGCGGCCGCCGCCAGGATGGGTGCGGTGCTGCGGTAGTTGCGCTCCAGCCGGACGATGCGAGCGCCGGGAAAATCGTGCTCGAAGCGCAGGATGTTCTCCACTTCCGCGCCGCGCCAGGAGTAGATGGACTGGTCGTCGTCACCCACGCAGCAGATATTCCTGTGCTGCTGGGCCAGCAGGCGCAGCCACATGTACTGCACGACGTTGGTGTCTTGGTACTCATCGACCAGCACGTAGCGCCAAGTGCGGTGGTATTGCGCGAGCACGTCCGGCTGGTTGCGCAGGATCTCGGTGCTGTGCAGCAGCAGGTCGCCGAAATCGGCCGCGTTCAGCGCGCGCAGCCGGGACTGGTACTGCGCGTACACCTCGCGCATGCGGCCGCCGGCGAACTCGCCTTCCTCAGCGGCAGGCACACGCTCCGGCACTTGGCCGCGGTCCTTCCAGCGCTGCAACACGCCCATCACCGCCTGCGGCGTCCAGCGCTTGGGGTCGATCTTGAGCGCCTCCATCACCTGCTTGAGCAGCCGCGTCTGGTCGTCGGTGTCCAGGATGGAGAAGCTTGGGGTGAGGCCCACGTGCTCGGCGTGGCGGCGCAGCATGCGGGCGCAGAGCGCGTGGAAGGTGCCGAGCCACAGCCCTTCTGCCGGCCGGCCGAGCAGGGTGTCGACACGCTCGCGCATCTCGCGCGCCGCCTTGTTGGTGAAGGTGACGGCCAACACTTGGCCGGGCGCCGCGCGGCCGGTCAGCAGGATGTGGGCGAAGCGGGTGGTCAGCACGCGCGTCTTGCCGGTGCCTGCCCCGGCCAGCACCAGCAGCGGACCCTCGGTGGTCTCCACGGCCTGGCGTTGCTCGTCGTTGAGTTTGTGGAGGTAGTCGCTCATGCATCCGACTGACGGGGGGGCAGGGGTTATAAGGTGGGAGGCTGCGTCCTGGAACCCCGACAGCCTGGCAGAACCCCTTCCTGTCAACATGGACGTTATAAGCTAGCTTGCCAATAATTGCAGGCGCAACAGGACAAGCCGACTAAGCCTTCTATCCCCAGACGGCGCGAGGCTGCATGGCCGCCCAAAGCGGGCGGTGTTGTAGCTTGTGGGCCGGGACACTCCCGACAATCTAAACGGCTCGCGACCGACACTCGTCACGGTCGGGAAGCAGAAGGTTGATCCCGCATGCGCATCATGGTCTGTCTGCTCGCCCTGTCTGCCTGTGGCGCTCCTCTGCCAGTCAAGCATTTTGCAGGCACTACGCCGGCGTTTGACGCGGTATCCTTCTGGACGGGGCATCACCGCAGTTGGGGGGTGATCGAGAACCGCGGCGGTGCACCGACCGACACGGTGGTGACCGACTGCGTGGGCACGCCAGAGGGCGATGGCGGGCTACACATGGTTCAAACCCTCGCGTTGGGGGACGGCACGACGCAGCACCGCGACTGGCATCTACGGCGCACCGGGCCCGGCGCCTTCACCGCAACAGCGAACGACATGGTAGGCGAGGCGCACGGCCTGGCAGCAGGCCGGGTGTTTCACTGGACTTGGGTGCTGGCGCTCTCCCCAGGCGACGCGTTGAAGAACGTCGAGATGGACCAGTGGATGTATCTCGAAGCGGGCGGCGCGATGCTGAACCACACCACCATCCGCAAGCTCGGCATCACGGTGGCGCAGGTCAGTGAGGAATTTCAGGTTATGCCGTGACGCCGGACGGGCGAGCGTTGATGCCCTGGGCAGCTGTGGTCTGAACCGACGGCAGTCCGAGGAGAGACGGGGAGAGCCAAGGTGCACCCGCTCGTCGTATGTTGTAGGTTGTAGCCTGCAATCGGTGTAGGAGCTTCAGGGTCGCCTGCCGGAACCTCGAGCAACGTGGCAACAGCCACTACCTTGCCCTGCTAAGAGGCATTCCGAGCCAGCATTGACGAGGGCACCATGACAGAGCCGGCCGACCCTGAAACTGAGCGCGAGCAGACCGAGGATCGTCTGCACGAGGTCGTAGTGGTAGGCGGCGGGGCTGCGGGACTGCAACTGGCCACAAAGCTGGGTGACACGCTCGGCCGGCGCGGCCGCGCCAGGATAACGCTGGTCGAGAAATCTCGCACCCACATCTGGAAGCCTCTCCTGCATTCCATCGCTGCCGGCGGGTTGCGGCCTTCCCAGCACGAGCTGAACTACTTGGCCCAGGCACGTTGGCATCACTTCACCTGCCGGCTCGGTGCGCTGTCCACCATCGACCGTGAGCAGCACCAGGTTCACGTCGCGGCCACCTACGACGAGGAAGGGCGTGAGGTGACGCCTGACCGCAGCTTCCCCTACGACACGCTGGTGATCGCCGTGGGTTCGGTCACCAACGATTTCGGCACGCCCGGCGCCATGGAGTTTGCCGTACCGTTGGAGACGCCCGAGCAGGCAACGCGCTTCAACAAGCGTCTGGTGAACGCCTGCCTGCGCGCCAACGCACAGCATTTCCCGGTACGCCCAGGCCAATTGCACGTGGCCATCATCGGCGCTGGTGCGACAGGAACCGAGCTGGCTGCCGAGCTGCACCGCACAGTGCGCGAGGTGATGGCGTACGGGATGACGCGGCTAAATCCGGAGCGGGACGTCAAGATCATCCTGATAGAAGCGGCGCCGCGTATCCTGCCCGCGCTGCCGGAACGCATGTCGACGGCAACGGCAAAACTGCTGCGCAGCCTGAACATCGAATTGCGCACTGATGCTCGGGTGGCCGCCGTGAACGCCGAGGGCGTGGTTCTCGCCGATGGCACACTGATCCCGAGCGAGCTTGTGGTGTGGTCGGCCGGGGTGAAAGGGCCCGAGTTTCTCAGAACTCTCGGCTTACAGGTAAACCGCACGAACCAGCTGATCGTGACTCCCACGCTACAGACGGTCGATGACGAAAACATCTTCGCCATCGGCGATTGTGCATCCTGTCCACGTGAAGGCTTTCCCAACGGAGTGCCACCGCGTGCCCAGGCTGCTCACCAGATGGCATCACACATGGTTAAACAGATCAATTTGCGATTGGCAGGACTCCCGCTACGGCCATTCACGTACCGTGACTTCGGCTCGTTGGTCTCGCTGGGCCGATACAGCACGGTGGGCAACCTGATGGGCTTTTCATTGGGGCGAAGCTTGTTCATCGAAGGCTATCTCGCCCGCATGATGTACCGGTCGCTTTATGCCATGCATCAGGCGGCGCTGCATGGCCGCGGTTCCACGCTGGTTCGAATGGCGTCCAGCGCGATGACCCGGCAGCCGGAGCCCGAGGTCAAGCTGCACTGAAGCGCACTAGTCCAACGGATCCCGCCGATCCGCGAACACCACGTCCCGGTGGACGTGCACGGACATCAACAGGCCCATCGCGAACATCACCGTCAGCATCGCCGAGCCGCCGTGGCTGACCAAAGGCAGAGGCACGCCGCCTACCGGAATGGCGCCCACCACCATCGCCACGTTGACGAACACGTACATGAACATGTTTACCGATATGCCCAGCGCCAGAAGCCTGCCGTATTGGTGCCGGCAGCGCAGCGCCACCAGCATGCCGCCCAGGATGATGGTCAGCAGAAGCGCCAGTAATGCCAACGCACCGATCAGTCCCCATTCCTCGGCCACGATGGAGAAGATGAAATCCGTCTGCTTTTCCGGCAAGAAGTTCAGGTGCGCCTGTGTTCCCTGCATGAATCCCTTGCCCCACATGCCGCCCGAACCCAGGGCAATCTTCGACTGGATGATGTTGTAGCCAGCACCCAGCGGATCGTTCTCCGGGTTGAGGAAGGTGGTGATGCGGGCGCGCTGGTAATCGTGCAGGTGCCTGTAGGCGAACTCCGCCACGAACGGTAGCGGCACGGCCAGGATCGCCATCAGCCACAGCCGCATGCCGGCGCCCACGAAGATGGAAAAACCCACTACGCCGGTGATGAAGGCGGTGCCCAGGTTCGGCTCCTTTAGGATCAGCGCCACGGGCAGCAGGACGGCCATCGCGGGCACGATCAGGAACAGTGGGTTGCCCACGCGCGCCCAGCTCGCCCGGTTGAACCACGAGGCCAGCGCCATGGCCAACGCTACCTTCATGATCTCGCTAGGTTGCAACTGCACCGGCCCGATCTCCAGCCAGCGCTCCGCGCCCTTGCCCACATGGCCCATCTTCAACACCAGCACGAGCAGCACCAGCGCCAACCCGTAGAGCGGCCAGGAGAACTTTGCGATGAGGCGGATGTCCAGCATGGCCAGCGACAGCATCATCACCAGGCTGAACCCGAAGCGCAGCCCATGCCGCCACGCGTAAGGCTCGGGTCCGCCGCCGGCAGAGTAGAGCGCCACGTAGCCGCAGCCGGCGAGCGCGCATAGCAGCAGCACGTAGAGCCAGTTGATGCGCCACATCTTGGTGAGCAGGCCGAAATCAGGTTCGGCGCGAAGGAGGCGGCGTTCTGAAATCACGAGGAAGGCCTTCTTTAAAAAGAAAAGGAGCAAAAATTTTGCTCCTGTGCGTAGCTGGCGGAACGAGGCGGGTGTAGCCGGATCAGTCTCTTGCTCCTTATTTCGAAAGAGGGTCGCTCAGATCTGGATCACTACCTTCCCTACATGCGTCGCACGTTTCAGGTGCCGGTAAGCCTCCCGCGCCTCCTCGAAGGCGAACACGCGGTCCACAACCGGAACAATCGCGTTCACCGTAATCGCCTGGTTCATCGTTTCGAACATCTGGCGTGACCCCACGTAGATCGGGCGGATGATGGCGCCGCCCGCGAACACTGCCAGCGGGTCGAGCGTGCCGCGCGAGAGAACGCCGATTAAGGTAACGATACCGCCGCTGCGTGTGGCCTGCACCGAGCGTTGCAGAGTGCCCGGTCCGCCCACCTCGACCACATGGTCCACGCCCCAGCCGCCCGCGAGCTCGCGCACAGCTACCTGCCAGTCGGGGTTGGCTTTATAATTCACGCCATCGGAAGCGCCCAGCGTGCGCGCGCGCTCGAGCTTCTCGTCGCTGGAGGAGGTTGCGATCACCCGGGCGCCGGCCGCACGCGCGAACTGCAACGCGAAGGTGGAGACGCCGCCGGTGCCCAGCACCAGCACGCTTTGGCCGGCAATCACGGGGCGCATGCCGAACAGCGCGTTCCATGCAGTCAGGGCGGCACAGGGCAGGGTCGCCGCCTGCTGGTAACTCAGGTGTGCGGGGATGTGGACAAGGCCGCGTTCGTCGAACACCACGTGCTCGGCCAGCACGCCGTCGACCGCGCCGCCCAGGGCGCTCGCGGCGTCGGCAGGCTCCATGTCGCCGCCCATCCAGCTCTGCATGAAAATGCCACACACCCGGTCGCCGACCTGCACGCGGGTGACGCCTTCGCCCAATTCCACCACCTCGCCAGCACCGTCCGAGAGCGGCACGAGGTCCGGCGGCAGACTGCTCATCATGTACTTGCCGGTGGCTACGGCCAGGTCGCGAAAGTTCAGCGAAGCGGCGCGCATGCGCACCAGGACCTGGCCACGTCCGGGCCGGGGCGTGGCGGCTTCGGTCAGCGTCAGGTCGTCGATACCGGTGTGTTGCGGCAGGCGAAAGAGTCGCATGTTGTGTCTCTCCAATGGCGCGGTGCCTCGGCCGAGAGGTAAAAGCCCGCCGCGTGCCAGCCGGTAGCCCGGCTTGCGCCCCTGCGCCACAATAGCCGACGTCGGTAGCGCGCAGGCCGGGCCGGTCGAGCCCCGCCAGCTATGGCCGTTGCTAAACGCCAAACTCAGGCATCGAGACGCGGCTCACGTTTTCGGCACCTCAGCACATGTAAAATGCTCTACAACCTTGGATGGTAAACCTGTTAAAGAAACGAGCAGAACGGGAGGAACAAACATGAAGTCGTCTTCAAAAAAGATTGCCGCCCAAGTGGCGATCGCGGTTGCCACGGCCGGCACGGCGGCCGCGCAGAGCGTCACCACCTACCATAACGGCGTTAACCGCCATGGCGAATACGTTGTTCCCGGCCTGACCGCCGCCGCGGCTGGCGGAATGCACATGGACCCAGCATTCACCAGCGCTGTTACCGGCAACGTCTACGCTCAACCGCTCTACTATCAGTCATCGGCCTCGGCGGCGGGGCGGCTGATCGTTGCGACCGAGTCCAACGAGGTTGATGCGCTGGACGCCAACACCGGCGCGCTGGTCTGGCGCACCCAGCTTCCGGCGCCCGCGCCCAGCAGTGCCCTGCAGTGCGGCAACATCAATCCCGAAGGCATCACCGGCACGCCCGCGATCGATCCCGGCAGTGGCAACATCTACCTCAACGCAGTCACCGGCACCACGGCTGCCACGGTCCGCCACATGGTCTACGCCATCTCGGCCACCACGGGCGCGGTCCAGCCCGGTTGGCCGGTCGACGTTCAGGCGGCCTTGACGGCCAAGGGCGTCGCTTTCGACTCGACCGACCAGGGCGAACGCGGCGCCGTGCTGGTTCTGAACGGCCAGGTCTACCTCACCTACGGCGGCCTGGCAGGCGATTGCGGCAATTACCATGGCACGGTGGTTCAGGTGAACCCGGCCGGCACCCCGTCGGTCGCCGGCGTGTGGTCCACCCGTGCGTTGCGCGGCGGCATCTGGGCCCAGGGCGGCGCGGCTTCCGACGGCTACTCGCTCTACATCACCACCGGCAACACGTCGGGCGCGAGTACCTGGATGGATGGCGAGGGCATCATACGGTTGCGCGCCGGGCTGAACCATTCGTCGAGCACCGCCGACTACTACAGCCCGACGAACTGGCAGCAACTGGATGCTTACGACCAGGATCTTGGAGGCACGGAGGCGTTCCCGTTCGTGTTGCCCGCTGGAGGCGGCGGCCGGGTGATCGCCTTCGGCAAGGATGGTAACGCCTACCTGGCTAACCGGGCCGCCCTGGGTGGCATCGGCGGGCAGCTCGCCGTCACCAAGGTCTCCGATACCGAGATCATCACTGCGCCAGCCATCTATAACACGTCCACGGCTGCGATGGTGGTGTTCCGCAACGCTTCCGGCATCAACTGCTCCGGCAGCAGCCTGAGCATGCTCTCTGTCGGCACCGGGAGCGCGCCGATCCACGAGGTGTGGTGCGCGGCGTTGAACGGCGCCGGTGCGCCGATCGTGACGACGACGAACGGGGCCGCCAATCCGCTGGTCTGGATAGTCGGTGCCGAAGGCGACAACCTGCTGCACGGTTTCAACGCGATGACGGGCAGCGTAGTGTTCGCAGGCAACGGCCAGTCGATGACCGGGCTGCGTCATTTCCAAACGCTACTGGCAGCCAACAAGCACCTTTACGTCGGCAGTGACGGCAAGGTCTACGCTTTCACGTTCTGAGACTCCGTAAGGCTGCCAGGCGGGTCATGTGGTCGCCTGGCAGGTCGGAGGGTCGTTGTTACTTGACGGTGAGGGTTCCGTAACGAGCCGTGTTCACGCTGACGGTGCCTGGAAGCGTTTCGGGCAGCGTGGTGTAGAGCGAATCAAACACGCCCGGCTCTGAGGCTGTGTTTCCGGGGCCGGCGACGACCAGGTCGTAGCCCTCGTTGCCCAAGGGATCCGTAAAAAACACGTTGACTTTGAATAGCCAGGACACCGGCTGGCCGGTGGGCCCAGTGGTGATCGTGGCATACAGGAACGAGTTCAGCGCACCGCCATATGCCTTGCCTTTGGCGAGGTAGGAGGTGATGGCCGGCAGCTTGTTCACCCCGTCGCTGAACGCTGTAAACTTTGAGACGCTATAGGTGGTGTTCGGGGCAACGGCGCTCGGCGTGCTGAACTGCAGCGTGATCCGCCGAAAGCCAGTCGCGCCAGGAAAGGGCGCTCCAGTGTAGGTGAACGTGGCTGCTTGAGCAGGCACTGCCGAGAGGCAGGCCAGAAGGGTAAATACCATGTGCTTGAGCATGACAGGCTCCCGTAACTGATCGATACCGTGCCATGTAGCTCACGAAATCGTTAGGCACAACGTTTCGACTTACTGGTTTCCTGACTCCGGTTGTCAGCGTCTTTTTAGACTGAACCGTAACGGTTTCCCGGGAATAGGCGTGCGTGTTGCTCTAGAGCACAAAAAGTTTTGCAACCGATCCGGCGTCCGGTGGCTTAGCACACCCGAATACGAACGCGACGCCGTCTCGGCTGTGCGTAGAGGAGAACAACCAGATGGCGGGCGAGCGCCCCATCCTGATCGTCGACGATGACAGGTCGCTGCGAGAAGAACTGGTGGCTCAGTTGCAGGTGGACGGGGAGTTCACCGCCGACGAGGCGGCTTCTGTCAATGAGGCGGAAGCCAAGGTGCGCCAGCACGATCAGAGGTTTGACGCGATCATCCTCGACGTCGGCCTGCCGGACGGAGACGGCCGGGACCTGTGCGCAACGCTGCGCAAGGCCGGCATGCGCATGCCGATCATCATGCTCACCGGCTCGGACGAGGAAGCCGATGTGGTACGAGGTCTGGACTCCGGAGCGAATGACTACATAGCCAAGCCGTTTCGCCTTAATGAGCTGTTGGCTCGGTTGCGGGCCCAGCTGCGCATTTTCGAGAACTCCGAAGACGCAGTCTTCACCATAGGGCCTTACACGTTCCGCCCTTCTGCCAAGCTGCTGCAGGAGCCGTTGCGCAATCGACGAATCAGGTTGACGGAAAAGGAAGCGGCGATCCTGAAGTTCCTCTACCGCGCCGGCACCAAGCCGGTGGCACGGCAAATCCTGCTCAACGAGGTGTGGGGCTACAACGCCGCAGTGACGACCCACACGTTGGAGACGCATATCTACCGCTTACGACAGAAGATTGAACCTGATCCCGCCAACGCCCGCCTGCTCGTCACTGAAGGTGGTGGCTACCGGCTGGATCCGGCCGCTTAGTCTGAGTGTCGATCTCCTGCGGCACGGCGCTGTCGGAAAACTCAACTAGCACTGGCACGTGGTCGCTGGTTTGGGGCCAGTCCCGGGCTTCGGCCAGGATTTCATAGCCGCGTAGCGCGCCGACAAGGTCGTTGCTGACCCAGATGTGGTCCAGCCGACGGCCCCGGTTGGACTTTCTCCAATCCTGGTTGCGATAGGACCACCACGTATAAAGCTTCTCGGCCGGCGGGACGAAATGGCGAACGGCGTCGGTGAAGCCGACCGCCAGCCAGGCATGCAGGGCGGCAACCTCAACGGGGGTGTGGCTTACGACACTCAGCAGCTGCTTGTGGCTCCAGACGTCGTGTTCCAGCGGCGCGATGTTGAGGTCGCCCACCAGCACGGTGCGAGGGGCGACGCCGGTGGCGGCGAACCACAGCGCGGCTTGGGTGACGAAATCCAGCTTGTGGGCGAACTTCGCGTTGAGCGCCCGGTCCGGCACGTCGCCTCCCGCCGGCACGTAGAAATCGTGCAGTTCGACCCGTCCGCCTGGGGCGGCCACGCTGGCGTGGAGGTGACGGCAGTCTCCCTTTTTGCACCAGTCCGGGCTGCTGGCCAGTTGCAAGGGGTAGCGTGACAGCACGGCGACGCCGTTGTAGCCCTTCATCCCGCGCCAGAGGGCGTGCGGGAAGCCGAGCGCAGCTGGCGCGTCCTGCGGGAACAGCGGATCGGGCACCTTGGTCTCCTGCAGGCAGATCACGTCCGGCTGCAGCGCTGAGACGAGGCGTTCGAGCAACCCTAGCCGCAGCCGCAGCGAGTTGATGTTCCAGGTGACGATGCGCATAGCGCGTGACTGGCGCAGACGGCTTGCGGGCGCAAGCGGGGCGGTTGGCAAGGCGAAAAGGCCATGGTTGTCGACTGCCGCGCGGTAGCGATGAGTTCGTGCTGACGACGGTCGGGGGCTACACGCCGTCTTCATACATTGGCGGCAGACTGAACCGGTCCGGCAGCCCGCCGGCGTAGGACGTTCCCCTTGCCACCGCAGTCGCCGCCTGCACCCGATCAGCCGCAATGGCAGCCTGCCACGTTCCTCGAACGCGGCGTGGCCGTGCCGTTCACCAGCCCGCCGCTGGCCGGCGCGCGTGTTCGCCAGCGAGAGCGGCGGTGCGACCTGGTGGTGCCGCATCCGGGCGGGGCGCGCGGCGTCTACATCTTCTCCCTGGCGTCGTTGGGCGAGTTCTGCGTGCCGAGTGTTCACGACGTGCTCCTGGCTGGCCGTCTGCTGACGCTGCCGAGCCTGACGCCGGCCAGCGTGCGCCTGACGGCGCTCGGTGTAGCCGCCGAGGGTTCCGCCGGCCGTGCAGCCGCAGCGGCAGCCGAAGCGGCGGTGCAGGCTGACAGGGACATGGAAACCGCCTGCAAAGCCATGCTGCTCGCGGCCCTCGCGCGCGACACGGACGTTCGGGGCCTGGCGGCAGATGCGACCCAGCGGACGCAGATCGCCGTGCACCAACTGGCCAGGCGCACCGGTCGCACGCCCGAGGCCGTGGCGGCCGACATCGCCGTGCTGGCCGGGCGCCTGGCGCAGGCCGGACTGGACGTGCCTGCGGGGCCACACAGCCCCGCCTTGCCGGGACGCTCCCGCATGCTGCTGAAATCTGTGGGGGCCATGGCGACGCAAGTGCAGGCCTGGGGGCACGCGGGCGGCGACCAGCAGGCCGCCTTGCAGGTGGCCGCGTTGTCCGAGGCTATGGCGGCCACCGGGCAGCTGGTGCTGGAGGCCGCGCACAAGCTGTTGCTCGATCCCGCTGCCTTGCTGGCCGGCTGGGCCGCCGCGCCCGACGCGCTGAGCGCGCGGATCGGCCGGCCGGACTGGCTGCTCGACGGGTGGGAGCACATCTGCCTGCTGTGGCGCGTGAGCGCGGACGGCGACGCGCGCGCGGCAGCGCTGGCCGAGCTGACGCTCCTGCTGCCGCCGATTCCACAGGAGGCCCAGCCCTGGTTCGCCGCCATACCTTCGCTGCGTAGCAACCCGCCGGTCCGCGGCGCGGCATGCCCGTTGCCGCGCGCCGGCGGCCGCATTCCGAGCCAGGCGATCCGGCTGATCGAGCGCAACGAGCGTATTCGCGGGTTGGCGGCATGAACGCGTCCCTCGGCTCCGGGCAGGACCTGCGGGACATCAGGCGCGGCGTGGCCGAAGCGGCCGATGCGCAGGTGCTGCAGGTAGTGCGCATGGTGGACGCGCTGGAGGAGCGTGGCGCAACAGACGCGGTGCTGGCGCCGGTGCGCCCTCGCCTGCGTGCAATCCAGCCGGCCCGGCCGTTGCGCTTCGCGCGCCTGATGTTCATGCCGGTGGACGCACTGATCGTGGCCCCCAAGGCGTGGCGAGCTGGCACGCCGTTTGTACCGCGCAACGCGCTGATGGTGCTGGCGCGCGCGGTCCGCCTGGCGATGAGCGGCGCCGATGGCGCACGGGCCTGCCTGGAGCGCGTAGACGCGTTGAGCGAAGGGGCCACCACGGCGCAGATGGCGGTGATCCGTGAGGCCGGCGCGCTGCTTTGGCCTGAGGCAGCCCAGGCCTTGCGGCAGCTTGCTGTGCGCGACCTGCCGGCTGTCTGCCGTGCCGAGTGGGCGGCCGAGAGCTTGCCGGAGGGCGAGTTGTCCGGCATGGCCGGGTCGTTGTCCGGCGTGCTGGCCAGGGCGCTGCAGCTGCACGACCATGATCATTCCGGTATCCAGCTCGCGGACACTGCGCTGACCGGGATGCTGGCAAGTTGCGAGCCGTTGGGACCGCGCGCGTGGGGCATGATGCTGAGCCTGCTGGTGATCCGCGCGCCGCAGGCCAGCGCCGCACTGCTGGCCGCGGCGCAAAAGAAACCGGCCCACCGGGCGATGGCCGAAGCTGCGGCCGAGGCTGGACTCGATTGGCTGGAAGCCGAGACGGAGGCCCAGCCTGCCAGCATCCCGGCGAACGCTGCGGCCGACCTGAACCGCCAGGCCGGCCTGCTGGACGCCTTGGCCGACCAGTTTACCCAGCCCGGCCCGCGCCGGCGCCTGGCGCAGGCGCGCTCGGCGCTGCTGGCCGGATCGCTGCAGCGGTTCGAGGTGGCGTTGCAGGAGCGGCTTGCCGGACCGCTGCTGGCGCTGCCACAGGCCGCTGAGGCGCGCGGTGCCGCGTTGGACGTGATGGAGGCCAGCGCGCGCACGCTGCGTGCCTTCGAGCTGGAGGCGCGCCAGCTGGGGGCCGGCGGCAAGTTCGACACCTTGGTGAAGGGTGTGGAGCAGGCGATGCGGGACGCGGCCGGGCTGGTAGCGATGGACCGAGCCCGGCTGACGGAGATACTGGCGGGGCCGGAGGCTGCGTTGCGGCTGCTGTCCTGACTGGAGGCGCGGCGTCGGTGTCCGAAGCGATGAAGTGAAAAGCCGGTCGTTACTGTTGTCGGCGAAAGCCCCGTGAGGGGGCGCTGGTGGGCAAGCTTCGTTGATGCTTCTGTCCGATAGGCGTTTGGCTGGCGGTCGGCGCTGTGGGCTAGGCTGGCCGTTTTGGACGTTTGCAGACCGTGTCGTTCGGCGGGCGCAGTCAGGCGTAGGCGGCGGGCGGGGATGCGCGGTCGTGGCGGGAGACGTCGGCGAGCAACGACCAGACGCGGGAGGGTTCCATCGCGACGGCGGGGTCGTTGAAGACGCGCTCGAGTTCCTTGAGTTTGGTGGTGTACTCGCGGTGGTCCATGTCGGCGGCCTCCGTGTTGGGTATGCGGTTGGCAACGTGGCGGGTGCGGGCGGAGTTGCGGTGGGCAGCGGTGCGGCGATGCGGCATAGCGGCGGCGATGCCGGAGGCGCTGCGATGACGGGTGGGGGTGCGGGCGTGGGCCGGCCGGGGGTGGTGTTGCCGGTGGCGGCACTGGTGGGCGCCATGGTGTCGATCCTGTTCGGGGCGACGCTGGCGAGCCGGCTGTTTCCGCTGGTGGGCGCGCAGGGGACGACGGCGCTGCGGCTGGTGTTCGGGGCGGCGATCCTGGCGGTGGTGGCGCGGCCGTGGCGGGCCAGGCCGTCGCGCGCGGTGCTGCCGGCGCTGGTGGCCTACGGCGTGGTGCTGGGGACGATGAACCTGATGTTCTACATGTCCATACGCACCTTGCCGCTGGGGGTGGCGGTGTCGGTGGAGTTTTGCGGGCCGTTGCTGGTCTCGACGCTGGCATCGCGCAGGCTGTCCCATTTCGTGTGGATCGGGTTGGCGGTGGGCGGGCTGGCTTTGCTGGCGCCTCCGGCGGGGTCCGGGCGGGCGCTGGACCCGGTGGGGCTGGCGTACGCGGCGGGGGCGGCGGGGTGTTGGGCGCTGTACATCGTGTTCGGGCAGCGGGCGGGGCGCGAGCTGGGCTGGCTGACGGCGGCGTTCGGCACGCCGGTGGCGGCCTGCGTGGTGTTGCCGGTGGGGATCTGGCACGCCGGGGCGGGGCTGTTGCGGCCCGACGTGCTGCTGGGGGCGGCCGGGGTGGGGGTGTTTTCCAGCGCGCTGCCGTTCTCGTTGGAGATGGTGGCACTGACGCGGCTGCCGGCGCGGGTTTACGGGACGGTGACGAGCCTGGAGCCGGCGGTGGGGGCGCTGATGGGGCTGGTGTTTCTGGGCCAGGTGCTGGGGTGGCGGCAGTGGCTGGGGATTGCGGTGGTGATTGCGGCGGCGGCCGGCGCGGCAAGCGGCGCCGCCGGGCCGCGGGTGGGTCCGGAGTGACGCGGGCGGGTTCGGCGGTGGGGCGGGTTAGGTGGGGGGTTTGGGGCCGGGGAGGCAGAAGGGGAGGTTCTCGATGAACTCCTCGGCGGTCCAGGGCGTGTCGGGGGCGGGTCCGTAGATGTCCAGGATCTCGTCCGGCATGCGGCTGTAATCGGGGGTGAGGCCGAAATCCTTGCAGATGAGGACCAGGAGGGTTTCGAGGTCTGCGGTCTCGTCCGGGTCGTCGGCGAGTTCGTGGTCCATGCGCTCGTAGAGGGCGCGGCGGAGGCGGGCGGCTTCGGGGTGGTTGGCCGAGGCTTCGTCCAGGCCGCGCTTGAGGGCCATGCGGCGGGGCGAGGCGGCGGCGGCGAAGTTGTGGGGTGCGGCGGTGGGGGCGCAAGCGGGCTCGCCGGCGGCGATGCGGCATTCGAGCAGCATGGTCTGGCGGACGGCGCGGCAGAGGCGAGTGAAGGCGATGTTGGGGTCCGTGCGGCGCGCGGGTTCGGGCGGCGCTGGCGTGGCTGCGGGTTCGGGGGGTGGTTCGTCCTCGGCCAGGGCGCGGGCGGCGGCGCGGCGCATCAGGGCCATGCCGTGCTCGAACATCTCGCGGCAGGCTTCGAGGTGGCGGGCGCGCCGCTCCTCGGCCTCGGCCGCGCGGCTGGCGGGCAGCGGGATGGGGGAGATGGCGTTCATGGCCTGCCGGGTGGGCGGGGGTGCATGAACATAAGTAGAACATGGGTGGTTGGGGGTGGGCAAGGTTTTGTGTGTGAGGGGTGCTGCTTGTCCAAGGGTGACGGTGGGGCGCTTGCGGTTGTAGGTTTGGGCACGGGGCGAGCCGTGTTCTCGGTGCGGGGGCTGACCAGTGATCGTTGCGATGCGGATGCCCAGGGAGGCGGTTCTTTCCCATGCCGGCGTCAGGCTTGTTGCGACGAAGAACGATGGCGATCCGACCAAGGGCCGCGTGGCGTTCCGCGCGACCGGCGACGTCGGGCTGATCCTGAGCGAGCCGCGTTACGCCAACTCGAAGGTTCACGACTTTCACCGGTACGCGCAGGTCGATCTCGTGGGGAGCTTTGCGACCGGTGACGACGCGCAGGCGGCGGTTCCGGATGCCGAGCGCTACATGCGGCTGAACCCGGGTCCGGACATCGAGCTGACGGAACCGGTTGGCGAGACGCGTCAGCGGCGCATCGTCTACGCGTTGTTCATTCGCCTGGGTCCGATCCTGACGCATTGGGACCCGGAGAGCCGGTCCGTCATCAACGAGACGACGCCGAAGCACGAGATGCGGAACGGCTTCGTGATCCGGCAAGTTGCGCGGGTGGAGCGCAACCTGTTCGTCACGACGTTTGGCGAGGGCGTGAACTCCACGGCGCCGCGGGCCTACCTGAACGGGACGTTGGGTCCGATGCCGTTCCACGGGATGGACGTGGCGATCAACCGCAAGCTTGCTGCTGCGAAGGCCAAGGGCTTTCTGGAGAGTGGCGCGGATGGGCCGCCGGGAAGCGATACGGCCTATCCTGCCTACGAACCGGCGATCCTGTATTTCCCATGATCGCCTCGGGATTGCGCCGACGCCTGGGTCTGGTGGTTCTCGTTTTGGCACTGGTTGGGCTTGGCGGCGGCGTGTGGCTGGCCGTGGAGATGGGTGCGCTTGGCGCGCTTTCGTTGCCGCCGCCATTTTCCAAGGTGGTTCGTACGGAGGTCTCGCCCTGCCTGCTGGCGTTGACGGGGGACGCCGGGGCGGTGGACCGGGCGGCGTTGGGGCGCGTGCTGCGGTCCTACTCGGCTTCGGTGGGGTTGCGGCCGGACGATGCGGGCGGTTTGTCGGGGGAAGGCGGTCATGGGACCGAGACGTTCAGCGGGTCTGGGTCGTTGAGCCTGGTGGTTTCGGCAGGTGTGCGGCACGTTTCAGTTCAGTTGTTCAAGGACGCGGGGGACCGGGAGGCGTATGTGGGGCAGGTTCGGCAGGCGGTGGCGGCGTTCGGCGCGGTTGGGTTGCGGGTTGTTGGCTGTGAGTGAGCAGGGAGGTGGTTGAACTCTAATCGGGGTCGGGGGCCTGCGGCCTCGGCAGGGTCCAGGGGCCAGAGCCATTGGCCTAGCCTTGGGCCTGCTCCAGCTCGATCAAAGCTCTAACATTTCGCGGCAGGCTTCGAGGTGGCAGGCGCGCCGCTCCCCAGCTTCGGCCGCGCGGCTGGCGGGCAGCGGGACCGAGGGTTGGGCGGTGAGGGGTGAGAATGAGCTCTCATCGGATGAATAGTGTTTGTAGGAAGGCAGATTCGATCTTGGGGTCACGGCGTACAACATCATCAGAAACGCTTGGCGATCGCTGCAATTTGTTTTGGCGCAGTCGCCAGTACCGTGGTGTCAACTTCGCGCCAATAAACTTGATCGTCGACGTAGGACAACTCATTTTGACTGGGTATCACAACAATGATAACGCCAAGACCAAAATAAGAGTTAAAGTCAATGCTAGACAAAACGGAGTCTCGAAGATGAGGTGACAAACCTGACTTCTTGATCGCATCTTTCCATCGGCCAAGATATTGTTCAACAGTAAGGCCTAAGGCTTTCGCTTCTCGATTTATTCCGACTACTTGACGTTTTCCAACCTTTCTCGGATCTATACCATCGAGAAGTTTTATACGGTTTGCGTCAGCGTCCTTGTCTGTCACTCCTAAAATTATTCTTCCAAGCCGCCCGGGGCCATTGTTCGCAATGGCGCAAATTGTTCTAATTACTTTTAAAACTATATCAGCATCTACGCTTCGAGAAGCGTTCAGACTCAACATTCCTTGCTTCAACTCGTAATCAGCCAACTCAATCTCTGATCTCCTAATGATAGTGTCGATATCCGTCGTGCTATGATTGTCATAGATCTTCGGCTTACTCGTCGCAGTTTGAAAATTGCTGCTCACCAAGCCTTTGACAGCATCTATGTTCTTGCGGCGTTCATCTGGAGATGTCGCCTTTCGGCCGCGTTCTATGCGGTCTATGATGTTCCTCAAGCCGCTCTTAACGCCATCGTAGTTTGCAATGACTTTTCCATCTCCAATGATCAACTCATGAAAGGCAATCATTATGACAGCGAATACTGAAGGAAAGGCGTTCGACGTTCGCTGTTTAAAAACAAGGTCTCTAAGTTTTCTATCTCCGCAGACATGAAGTATCTCGTCGATGCAAAACTTGAATTCATCGCTGAATCGTTCAGCGCCGTAAATTTCAAGCGCAACGTTTACTCTACTACACTCACTGCTTCCCGCAACGTATATATTGTCAAGTGAATCTTTTGACCGGTCAATCAGACTTCCTCCGATAATACAGGCAGCAATATCTGCAATGCATTGTTCATCCATGCTGTCCCGAAGATCTGTTGAACGCAGTATGCCATGCCGTACCCAAAAAACTTCGTCAGCCTGAACTTCGTAGCCATGATTGCTTTTCGGCAGGTCAATACTAATCGACGGCATCATTCTTAACGGAAGAGTGTCCGCCGATACGTCTCCTCTGATTAAACAAGCAACTTTTCTGACGACTTCAGAAAACTCGTTCTGAACACCAGCTTGGCGACGCTCTTGATCACTAAGCCGATGGCCATAAGTGTTTATTCGATCAAAAACATCATTGATCTCAGTATCGGAGGCGCCACGCATCACCGACGTAGCAAGATTATAGTCTAATACAGCACTAACTTCCTTTTGAGACAGGGGTGGTAATTCTTTGTTTGGACTAAATAGTCCTTCATCAGCCTTACTTTTTGCTGTGGGAAAGAAGTCAAGATTAAATCGTTTATTCTCGGCTGTCGGGAAAGCCGTTTCTATAAATGACACTATCGCGTGAAGTCTTTGAAGTCCGTCAATAATCTCGTAAGTACCAGTCGTGTTTTCACGTTCGGCGATCAGAATGGCCGGAATGGGATACTTCTTAAGTATCGATTCAATCAGCTTTTGTTTCTCTATTAATGTCCATACAAGTTTGCGTTGATAACGCCGATTTACAAATAACTTTTCTTCTCTAAACCACGAGTAAATTGATTGAACTGACAACGGTTGTGAGGATAACTCAGCCACTCTTTTGCTCACTTATATGTTGTCGCGTTTACCGGATAGAGATTTTGCACGATAGAACTGGAGAGACGACGGATATAGTCGGCAGTGAAAGCATCTTCGGCTTAGCTTGGACTCTCTCAAGCGTGATGCGCAAGAGTGAATGGGGTCTGGGGCCCGCGGCCCCAGCGGGGTCCAGGGGCAGAGCCCTTGGCCTTGCCTTGCCTGCCGTTTACGCCTGCTTCAGCTCGATCAGAGACTTCCTGATCTTCCGCCCCCGACCGATACGATCCTCGATGTACGCAGCGTCGCCCCAGCGGACGGCTCGGGCCATGGCTTGGGTGTCTTCGGTGAAGCGGGCGAGCATTTCCAGGAGCGCTTCGCGGTTGTTGAGGAAGACGTCTCGCCACATTTCGGGGTCGCTGGCGGCGATGCGAGTGAAGTCGCGGAAGCCGGTGGCGGCGTATTGGAGGATTTGCTGGCGGGTTTCGTCGGCGAGGTCGTCGGCGGTGCCGCAGATGGTGAACGCGATCAGGTGGGGGAGGTGGCTGACGATGGCCATGACGCGGTCGTGGTGGGCGGGGGTGAGGCGGGCGGTGGTGCTGCCCATGGCTTGCCAGAGGGCTTCGATCTTGGCGACGGCGTCGGGGTTGGCGGTGGGGGCGGGGGTGAGGAGGCAGAAGCGGCCTTCGAAGAGGGTGGCGAAGCCTGAGGCGGGGCCGGAGTTCTCGGTGCCGGCCAGCGGGTGGGCGGGGACGAAGTGGGCGTGTGGGGGGAGGTGTGGGGTGACGTCGCGGATGACGGATTGCTTGGTGCTGCCGACGTCCGAGACGATGGCGCCTGGGGCGAGGTGAGGGGCGATGGCGGTGGCGAGGTCTGCGTAGGCGCCGACGGGGGTGCAGAGGATGACGGCGTCGGCGCCGGAGACGGCGCGGGCGGGGTAGAGCTCGACGCGGTCGGCGATGTGCAGGGCGGCGACCTGGTCGCAGAGCGCCTGGGTGTGGCTGGTGGCGACGATCTCGGTGGCGAGGTGATGGGCGCGGGCGGCGCGCGCGATGGAGCCGCCGATGAGGCCGCAGCCGATCAGGGCGAGGCGGTTGAAGAGGGGGCGGGTGGCGGCGGGGGTGTCGGTGGGAGACTGGGTCATGTGGGCGGGTTGGTGCGGGCGAAGGCGGTGAGGGCGGCGATGAGGTCGTCGTTTTCCGCGGCGAGGCCGACGGTGATGCGGAGGTGGTTGGGGAGGCCGTAGCCGGCGACGTTGCGCACGATGATGCCGCTGGCGCGCAGGTGGGCGTCGGCGGCCTGGGCGCGGGCCGGGGCGGCGAAGTCGGCGAGGACGAAGTTGGCTTCCGAGGGGGTGACGGGGATGCCGGCGTCGTGGAGGGTTTTGGTGAGGCGGGCGCGTTCGGCGCTGTTGTGGGCGCGGGATTGCTCGACCCAGTTGGGGGCGGCCAGGGCGGCCAGGCCGGCGTCGTGGGCGGCGAGCGAGACGTTGAAGGGGGAGCGGACGCGGTTGATGTTGGCGATGATGTCCGGGTGGGCGGTGGCCCAGCCGAGGCGGAGGCCGCCGAGGCCGAAGATCTTGCTGAAGGTGCGGGTCATGATGGTGTTGTCGGTGGTGGCGGCGAGGTGGGCGCCTGGGTCGTAGTCCGGGCGGTCGACGTATTCGGCGTAGGCGGCATCGAGGATGAGGAGGACGTTGGGGGGGAGGTTGTGGCGGAGGCGGGCGACTTCGGCGGTGGGGATGAAGGTGCCGGTGGGGTTGTTGGGGTTGGCGATGGCGACGATGCGGGTGGCCGGGGTGACGGCGGCGAGGATGGCGTCGACGTCCGTGGTGAGGTTGCGTTCGGGGGTTTTGACGATGCGGCAGCCGGCCAGGGTTCCGGCGATCTCGTAGATGGCGAAGCCGTGGGCGGTCATGACGAGTTCGCTGGGGGTGGCGCCTTCGCCGGTGGGGAGCGGGCCGCCCGCGCCGCTGGAGAGCGGGCCGCCGTAGATGTGGGCGAGGAGGAAGAGGATGTCGTCCGAGCCGGCGCCGCAGACGATGGTGTCGGGGTGCAGGGCGAAGCGGTCGGCGATGGCTTGGCGGAGGGCGGCGGCGGTGCCGTCGGGGTAGCGGTGGAGCTGGGTGGCGAGGCTGGCGAGGGCGGTGGCGACGCCGGGCGGGGGGCCGAAGGCGCCCTCGTTGCTGGACAGCTTGGTGACGCGGTTGGCGCCGGGCAACTGGGACTTGCCTGGTGTGTAGGGGTGGATGCGGGCGATCTCGGGGCGTGCGGAGAGGCTCATGGGTGCGGTTGTTAGGGGGGGCGCGATGGTTGGGCAAGGCGGCGGGGCGGGGGACGTGGTGAGGGTGGGGGGCGTGCTGGAAACGGTGGCCGGGTGGCTGGAGGCCGGCGAGCGCGTGGCGCTGGCGACGGTGGTGGCGAGCTGGGGAAGTTCGCCGCGGCCGGCGGGGAGTCGGATGGCGGTGAGCGAGGGCGGGCGGATGGTGGGGAGCGTGAGCGGCGGGTGTGTGGAGGCGGCGGTGGTGGAGGCGGCGCAGGAGGTGCTGCGGGGCGGAGTGTCGGTGGTGTTGGAATACGGGGTGACGGACGAGCGGGCCTGGGAGGTTGGGCTGCCGTGCGGGGGGCGGATGCGGGTGTTCGTGGAGAAGGTGGAGTGAAGGCCGAGGTGCTGCGCGCGCTGGTGGCGGCGGAGCGGGAGCGTCGGGGCGTGGTGCTGGCGACGCGGCTGGAGGACGGGGCGCAGGCGGTGTGGCCTGGGACGGACGGCGCGGTGGGGGAGGCGGCGGCGGCGGCGTTCGCGGCGGGGCGGAGCGGGGTGGCGGCGGTGGAGGGGGCGGAGTGGTTCCTGCAGGTGCAGGCGCCTTCGGTGCGGCTGGTGGTTGTGGGGGCGGTGCACATTGCCCAGGCGCTGGCGGGGTTTGCCGTGGCGCTGGGGTGGGCGGTGAGCGTGGTGGACCCTCGGGCGCCGTTCAACAGCGCGGAGCGGTTTGCCGGGGTTACGCGGGTGGTGGCGTGGCCGGAGGACGTGATGGCGGGGCTGGTGGACGGGCAGACGGCGGTGGTGGCGCTGGCGCACGACCCGAAGCTGGACGATCCGGGGCTGGATGCGGGGTTGCGGGGCGGGGCGTTCTTCGTGGGGGCGTTGGGGAGCCGGAAAAGTCACGCGGCGCGGCTGGGGCGGCTGACGGCGCTGGGGCATTCGGGCGAGGCGCTGGGGCGGGTGCGGGGGCCGGTGGGGTTGGCGCTGGGGGCGGCGAGTGCGGAGGAGATCGCGCTGAGCGTGGCGGCGGAGATTGTGGCGGTGCAGCGGGGGGCGGCGCTGGGGGAGCGGGGGTGACGTTCGGGGCGGTGTCGGCGAGCTGGTGGGCGGGGTGTTGAGGGACGTGGCGGGACGGCCGGCGGTGCGGGTGGCCGCCGTGGTGCTGGCGGCCGGGCGGTCGTTGCGGATGGCGCCGCGCAACAAGCTGCTGGTTGAGGACGCGGACGGGGTGGCGATGGCGGCGCGGGTGGTGCGGGCGTGCTGTGCGAGCCGGGTCGACGAGGTGGTGGTGGTGGTGGGGCATGAGGCCGGGGCGGTTGAGGCGGCGGTGCGGGCGCTGGGTGACGGAGTGCTGGGCGGGCGAGTGCGGTTCGTGCGGGCGGCGGGGTTTGCCGACGGGATGTCGGTGAGCTTGCGGGCGGGGGTGGCGAGCTTGGGCGGTGGCATAGGGGCGGCGCTGGTGTGTCTGGGCGACATGCCGATGGTGGGGGCCGAGGCGATGGACACGGTGATGGGGGCCTGGTGCCCGGACGCGGCGCGGCTGATCGTGGTGCCGGTGCATGGGGGCGAGCGGGGCAACCCGGTGCTGTGGGACCGGCGGTATTTTGCCGAGATGGCGGGACTGAGCGGGGATGTGGGTGCGCGTGGGCTGTTGCGGGCGCATGCGGCGGACGTGGTGGAGGTTGAAGTGGGGGGTGGGGTGCTGGTGGATTTCGATACGGTGGGGAGTCTAGGGGGTGGGGGTTTTTAGCGATTAGAGGTTGTTTGCCTTAGGCAAAGATGGGGCTCTGCCCCAAACCCCGCTGGGGCCTCGAGGCCCCAGACCCCCATCTG
>CAXTBC010000056.1:0-26183 GCA_964242595.1 uncultured Acetobacteraceae bacterium
AGGTTCTAAGGACTTGTCCTTAGCGGGGTCCAGGGGCAGAGCCCCTGGCCTTCCTGAAAAGTCAACATTTTAGGCCATTGGTATAAAAGATACGGCAGCGTGTCAAAGCAGCCCGCGCATAGATTTTGCCAGAAGCGGACGGCATGGTCCATTGTAACCGTTACGGGAGACACCCGCTATGTCCTCAACCGTACTGTATCTTCCAGTTCCGCGCTGCTTCGAGCGTCGCCGACAATGAATGTGCCGTCTTGCACTTCGATCGTAGTACAGTCATCTTTTGGATTAAGCTTCAGAGATGACACGGCTATGGTGAGCCGCACGGCCGAGCCTGTGGCCGGCCAATCGCAGAACCGCCTGGCCCCGCCCTCGGTTTCGGTTGCGGTAGGTGATCCACAAGCCACGCCGCCTTGCACGTCACCTCTGACCCCAACCGTTTTCCATCACGCCTGGTGGCTGGACGCCGTCACCGACGGTCGCTGGGACGCTGTGGAGGCGAGCTCGGGCGGGCGGGTCGTCGGACGTTTTCCTTTCGTCAAGACAGCACGGTTCGGGCAGGTACTGCTCGGCATGCCCACCCTTACGCATTTTCTTGGGCCGGCTGTCGATGACGGTGACGGTACGCCGGCGACACGGCTTCTCCGGCGCGTGGAGACGACCCGACAGCTGATCTCCGCATTGCCGGCGCACGCGGCGCTCTGGATGAAGTTCCATCGCGGTGTTACGGAGACGCTGGCATTCCAGCATGCCGGGTACCGCAACGAAGTACAATTCACCTGCGAGCTGGCGCCCGAAAGCGAGACGGAGCTGTGGGCCGGGCTGCGCGACACTGCACGGCGGGTGATCAGGCGCGCGGCGGACCGGCTAGACGTCATCGAGGTGACAGATCCGCAGGCCTACTTCGCGTTCTATACCCGCAACCTAGAAGAGCGCGGGCTGCGGAACACTTATCGTGAGGCGGCGTACCTGCGCGCCGTAGTGGCCTGCCGATCGCACAAGGCGGGCCGTCTCCTGGCGGCCGTGGATGAAGACGGCAAGCTCCAGGCTGGGATCTTCACGATCTGGGATCAGACATCCGAGTACTACCTGATGTCCAGCCGACGACCGGACGCCGACAACGGGGCGACAAGCCTGCTGATCTGGGCTGCCATCCTGCACGCCCGTGCCTGCGGCCTGGCATTCGACCTTGATGGGGTGAGCACGCCTGGCGACATGCAATTTCTCACGCGTTTCGGCGGCACGATCCAGCCGCGCTACTCCGTCCACCGGTCATCGTTGCTGCAGCGGGGACTTGCGCGGGTGCGATGGCGAGACGCGTGATACCAACGGCAGGCCTGTAAACAAGCATGGGGCTCTGCCCAAACCCCGTCATGCGCAGCACGCATTCGCGTAACGCCCAGTCCCACTCCTCAAGATTTCCTTACAAACAGGTTCTAAGGACCTGTCCTTAGCGGGGTCCAGGGGCAGAGCCCCTGGCCTTCCTGAAAAGCTGGCCCAGCACATATCGGCGTTGGAAACAGCCTCACGAACTCGAACTTACGGCAGACTCGCCTCAGGCAACAGAGCGCACCCGCCACGCGCCACGTGCCGGCAAGAGGCTCCACAGCCGCTCGAAGCCAAGGCCGAGGATCAGCACCGCGACCATGTAGGCCAGAAAGCCGATGCTGAAGCCCAGGCTTCGCGCCGACCGTCCACAGAGAAGCACGACGGTGGCGACAAGCGGGAAAGCCAGGAACTGGTGCAGGAGGTAGATGTGGTAGCTGTCGATCATCGGCGTGATGCGGGTGACGACGGCGAAGCGCACGAGGTACATCGCAAGCCTGGCCAGGAGCACTGCGAACCCGAGGGCAAAGATCCAGGTGCTGGCGGGTTCCGTAGCAGAGTACCAGTTCGCGACGTTGCCGCCGGCCATGAGCATGGCGCCAACCGGCAGCGCCCAGGCGGATTGCAGGAACGCGGTGATGCGCAGCGCCTGGTCCTGCACAGCCAGTGCACGGCCGATCACGATTCCACAGGCGAAGCTCATCGCCTCGTGTAGCACGACGAAGTACCAGCCGTGCTCCCAGAGCAGCCCGGCATTGGTCAGGCTGTAACCGGTCACGCTCAAGCAGAGTGCGATGGCGAGGAAGGCGGGCGTGCCGCAACGCCGCGCCATCCAGAAAAAGGCGGGGAACAGGACGTAGGCGAACAGGATTGGCGGGATGAACCACCAGGCAGGGGAAAAGAAGTCGACCACGCCGAGATCCTTGCGCGGATCGAACAGGAAGAGGTGCTTCAGCAACTCGATCCCCAGCGGATCGGGCAGGTTCTTCACCGCAAGCTTGGTGGCCAGGCTGCCGGCGAGGCCCGGTTGTCCGCTCCAGGCATGTTTCGCGATCATGCCGGCGATGACCAGCGGGAAGCAGATGAGATAGTAAGGCATGATAATCTTGCCGAGGCGGCGGGCATACCAGGCGCGCCACGTGAAGCCGGCTCGCGTCGGGTTGCAGGTCATCGCCAGGCCGAGGCCGCTCAACAGCACGAACAGGTTCACCGCCTCCCAGCCATAGGCGAACAAGACACCGATGACGTTGTTGACGACGCTGCTGGGCGAAAACCCCGTCCTGTCCGTCAGCAGGTAGGCGAGCTGGTGCAGTCCGCGCTGCGTGTTCTCGTAGCTCGGCGAGGCGGTCAGGTTGAACGCCGGGTTTTCCTGGCTGGTGCGCAGCCAATGGAAGCCGATGATCTCCAGCATCGCCAGCAGCCTGACCATGTCCAGCCAGACTAGCCGGTTGTGCGCCCTGACTTGCGCGTTTGCCCCAATGTTAGACATGGCGCGCCGGCGCAGCGTCGCAGGCGCGGATGTAGTCGCGTGACGTGCGCCAGGTCGAAGCCAAGAACGTGAACCCGCCCAGGCCGCGCGTCTTGAGGCCATGCAGCAGGACGTGCGTGTAGGCGAGTGCGAGGTAGCACGCGGCTTTCAGGCGCGAACGCTCGATCCACCTGTAGCGCTTGTAGGTGACGTAGATCCGGGACGCCTCCACGAACGGAGCGTAGTAGTCCCGGTTCACCGCCGACGGGAAATGGTGGTTGACCGCCAGGGGCGCGAGCGCGATTCGGAAGCCGTGAAGGCAGACCGCCCGCATTGCGAAATCCACCTCGTCGCAGCCGTAGACGAGGTTCTCGTCGAATTGCAAATGGGCGAAGACGTCTCGCGGGAACAGGGTGGCGTTGATGACGATCGTCTCCCGCGCTTCGCCCGCCGTGTAATTCAGCGCCTGGTGGCCCATGAAGGTGAGCTTGTGCGGCAACACCAGCTCGCCGTGCGTGACCTCGCAGCCGGTGACGAGGAGACGGGCCGGATCGCCTGGCCCTGCCGAAAGGAACGCTGCCATCTTGGCGATGAAGTCCTCGCCGAGGAGGACGTCGTCGTCGATGAAGAGAACGTGGCGGCCGCGCGCGTGAGCGAGGGCGTTGTTGCGGTTGGCGCCGAGGCCGGTCTTCGGGCCCTGCGTCAGCACGAGCTTGCCGCTGGCCAGCGCGTCGGCGAACTCCATGGCGAGCATAAGGCGGGTGCTGTAGTCCGTGCTGTCGTCCGAGACCACGATATCGTGCGCCGGCACGCTGGAGCGGAGAACGGATTGGATGGCAGCCCGCAGCGACTCCGGTCGGTTGCGCGTGCAGATGCAGACGGACACGGCCAGGCTGTCATTCGCCGACGACAGCTTGCCCTGCGCGGATCGGGCGCACTGCAGAGTGCTGCCGATCATGTCATCATCTCCACAAGTTCGAGCGCTCCGCGTGCCGGCACGTCCGCCGCCGCAACAGCACCGTCCTGCGCAAGGGCGAAACCCAGGCAGCACCACATCACCACGCCGGAAAAGCCCAGCACGTTGAGGAACGGGAACGTCGCCAGCGCGCAAAGCGACGCCGCCGCCATGGCCGAGCCCGATGCCGAGTCGACCCGCCGGGCTATCCTCAACCCACGCAGCAGGGCAGCGCCGAGGCCGAGGATGTAGAGAGTGCCAGGGATCCAGCCCAGGGCAAGGTAGACAGAGAGCAGGCCGTTATCGACGTTAAGGGCGAGGCTCGGATCGTTGGAGCCGGCGCCGGCGCCGCGGCCCTGCGCGCCGATGCCGAGGCCGAACGGCGCGGCCTCGATCAGCATCGGCGCGTCGTGGAGCATCTGCACGCGCACTTCGGCGCTGCCGTCGTTCGAAAGGTCCCCCAGCGTGTCGAATCGGGAGGAGATCTGGTCGATGATCTGCGGGCCGACCAGCGAGACGCTGAGGCCGATGGTGACCAGCGAGACGCCGATCAACAGGGCGAGACGGCCGAAACCGCCGCGTCCGGCAAACGCGCCGACGGTCAGGGCAACGACGAGCGCGCCGTACTCGCAACGCACCTCGGCGAAGGCCACCACGAACAGCGCGAATGGCGCCATGACGAGCCCGAGCAGGCTGCGGAAATACGAGGTGAGCACCAGGCAGACGGCGCACCAGAGCGAGAGGAAAAGCGGGTTGTTGAAGGAGCCGAAAACGCGCGAGCCCATCGGCACGGGCTGGCCGACGACGACCATGCCGCTGCCGATCATCCACTGCGCGTCCCAAGGCGGCATCAGGTACCACTGACAGACCGCGTAGGGCACGACGAGGATGAGGCTGACAGGGAGGAACGCCTCGAAATGCGCTTCCATGTCGCCGCCCTTATGAGCCGAGCAGACGAAGTGGAAGAGGTAGAGCAAGGGGGTGACCCAGTCGGTGGCCGAGGCGGCGGCCGCCAGGATCTGTCCCTGCATCAGGCTGACGCACAGGCCGCAGAGCACGCACAGGCTGAGCAGCAGCGGGTAGCCGATATGCGGCCTCCGCAGGACGCCGGGCGAGCACAGCACGTCCGGCAGGATGAGCAGCGCCATCAGGTTCGGCGTGAGCAGGACCAGGTCGGCGTTTTGGAAGCCGGAACGCCACTCGATGACGCGCCGGACGAAGCTGGTGCCGATCCAGAACCAGAGCGTGCCCGTCACGAACAGCCACGGCGAACGGCGGTGCGTGACGTAGGCCCAGCCGAGCGCCACGGCCATGTAGAGCAGGCGCGCGACCGAGCCGGCACCGGCTGAAGAGAGCGCGGTCACCACGGCCAGCAGCGCCACGTAGCAGGCGGCCTGGACGTGTTCGTCGTGGAGCGCTGCGGCCCTGGCGGCGCCTGCGTCGCCGGCGTGGATCATGCCGGCATATCGAGCGCGCGCTCGATCCCGCTCATCATCCGCGGCAGCGAGAACAGTTCGGTGGCGCGCCCCCGATGCGCCTCGACGGCCGCGACCAGGCGGTCTGGCGGCGTCGCGAACACGGCGTCGATCGCACGCGCGAGCGCGCCGGGATCGCCAGGCGCCACAAGCCACGGACTGGCTGCGCCCAGAAGCTCGGCCGAGGCGCCATGGCTGCTGGCCAGGACCGGCCGCCTGGCCAGCAGGCCCTGCAGGATGACCCTGCCGAATGGTTCCGGCGAGACCGAGGCGTGCACCACCACGTCCACGGCGCGCATCAGGGCGGCAACGTCCGTCCGGTAGCCCAGCCAATGCACGCGCTCGGCCACGCCCAGCCTCGTGGCAAGCTGCCGCACGTGGCACTCGTAGGCGTCTTCCCCGAACATCGCGCTGCCGACGATCAGCGCGTGCGTGCCGGGCAGGCTGCCCAGGGCCTCGACGAGGACGTGCTGGCCCTTCCAAGGCGTGATCCGCCCAAACAGGCCGACCAGCCTGGCTTCCACGATCCCGAGGCTGCGCCGCAGGGTCTGCGCCTCGTCGTCGGAGACGCCGCCGTAGAGGGTGTGATCGACGCCGTTCGGGACCAGGGCCGGCAGGCCGGGATGGCCGCCGCTGGCGATGAAGGACTGCCGGCAGGCCTCCGAGATGACGATGACCCGGCGCGCCGCCACGTTGGCCAGCGTCACGACGACGCGGCGCTGCAAGCGGCCGAAATGCTCGGCCGAGAGGATGTCATGCAGGTGCCAGACTACCGGGCGGCGGGCCAGGCGGCCGACCAGCAGGCAGACGACCGCCGCCTTTTGCGAGTTGGCGTAGACGACGTTGTAGTCGCGGGCCAGCCGGGCGAGCCGGTAAGCGGTGCGAAGGAGGCCGGGGACGGAGCGGAGAACCTCGGACACGCCCGACGCGCGGCGCACATCCAGCATCCGTGCGCCGGCCTGCAGCAACGTCACGCCGATCCCGGCACGTTCCAGATGCCGGCGCAGCGGGCCGTCGGTGAACAGCGCCACGTGGCAGCGCCCGGGGCCGAAATGCCCCGCCACGTCCAGCAGCACCTCTTCGGCGCCGCCCATCTCTGCGGCGTGGCTGACGATCAGGATTCGGCGCATGTCAGGCTACCTCGCGGTAGATGCCGGCCGTGGCGGCGGCCGCGCGAGACGGCGAAAAGCGCTCCTCTGCGTAGCGCCGGCAGGCTTGCGCGTCCGGCAAACCGACCGTGCCGCGCAGCATCGCCAGCAACCGCTCGGCCATCGCGCCCGGCTCGGTGCTGGCGAGGACCAGGTCCGGACTGAGCCCGCCCACGACTTCCGGCAGCGCGCCGACATCGGCCACCACCGACGGGGTGCCGCTGGCCAGCGCCTCGGCGGCGGTCAACCCGAAGCCCTCCAGCGCCAGGGTCGGCACCACGTTGATCTCGGCGGCGCGGTAGGCGAGCGGCAGCAGCGTGTCCGGCAGGAAGCCCAGCAGACGGACGTGCCGCCCCAGCCCGGCCGCCTCGATCTGGGCCGTCAACTCGGCCTCCAGCCGACCGCGTCCGGCGATCATCAGCAGCACGTCCGGCTCCGCGCGGGCGACGATGGCCAGCGCGGCGACCAGGCGGTCCAGCCCCATCCGGCGGGCGAGGCGCCGGACGCTGATCAGGATGCGGCGGTCCTGCGGCCAGCCGAGCAGGCCGGCGGCCTCCTTGCGGCTGAGGCCGGTGCCGAAGCGGGCGAGGTCCACGCTGCCGGGCACGACCCTGATGCGCGCCTCCGCCACGTCGTAGCGGCGCGCGGCCAGGGCGGCAAAGGCGTGCGACAGCGTGACCACCCGCGCGGCACGCCCGTAGACGCAGCGCTCGGCAAGGCGCTTTGCGGCAACGCCGAGCCTGCCGCCGCCCTCGGCCGCGGACTCGTCAGCCCAGGGCCCGTGGAAGTGCACCACCATCGGCAGGTGGCGGAGGGCATCCAGCGCCGGAGCGGCGCACATGGCGAAGTGGCAGGCCACCAGGTCGAACCCGCCGGTCTTCACCTGGGCAGCCACGCCCCTGCGCACGGCGCGCAGCTTGCCGAGGCCCGAGAAGCCTTCGACGCCCAACGCGCGGACCCGGCCCTGGGTGAGTCCGGCAACGTCCGCGGGGCCGAGCACCAGGCCGTGCGCGTCGATGCCGGCGGCCGGCAACGCCTGAACAAGATCGTGGAACACGCGGTCCAGGCCGCCCGAGCCGCTGTCGAACCAGTTCACGCCGAGCGCCAGCGTGCGCAAGGCCGTCAGGCGCCGGGTGCCGTCAGGCATGCGACACCTCGTCCTTCGGCGACGCAGGAGCGGCGCGGCCGGACCGCGACTTGCCGGGCGCGAGACGGGCGGCTTCGGCCAGTAAGTCGAGATACGCGGCGGCCATGTCCGTCCAGCCGTGCTGCAAAGCGAGGGCGCGTGCGGCGCGCGACATGGCCGCGAGGCGCTGCGGGTCGGCCGCCAAGGCGGCGAGCGCGGCAGCAAGCGCGTCGGCATCCTCGGTGTCCGGCAAAACGATCCCTGTCTCGGGTGTCAGGATGTCGGCGGCGCCGGTCTGCCGCGTGGTGATCACCGGCAGGCCGCTGGCGAGGGCCTCGAGCAGCACCAGCCCGAACGGCTCGTAGCGCGAGGGCAAGAGGAACAGGTCGGCGGCGCGCATGACGGCGGGCATCTCGGGCCGGAAGCCCAGGAAGTGGACACGGTCGGCCACGCCGAGCGCCCGCGCCAGGGCCGGCCAAGGCGTGCCGGCCTCGTTCCCGGCCACGGCGAGGTGCAGGCCAGGCGTCCGGGCCAAAGCATGCAGCGCGGTGTCGAGGTTCTTGCGGCTGGTCTTCAGGTCGCCGGCGAACAAGGCGAGCGTGGCGGTGGCGGGCAGGCCGAGGCTGGCCCGCGTCGACACCGCCTCGCCCGGCCCGGCCGGCCGGAACTCGGCGGGATCGACCCCGTTCGGCAGCGTCCTGATGCGCCCCTCCGGCACGCCGGCGGCCGCGATGTCGGCCGCGACCTGGGCGGAGACGGCGACGACGAGGCGGCTGCGGCGGAAGGCGGCGCGCTCCAGCACGGTGTTGAGGGCCGCGTAGGCGAGCGGGTACAGGCTGGAGAGGCCGGGGGCCTGCCGCCAGGGATGGCAAAGCGAGGCGAGCCACGCCCTGTGGACGAAGTGCACGGCGTTGAGGTGGCTGGGCGCCCAGGTAGAAAAGCCGTTGGCCAGGACGATCGCGGTCTCCGGCGCAGCCCGCAGCTTCCGCCAGGAGCGCACGGCAAGCACCTGGTCCTTCAGCAGCCGGCTGGGCAGCCAGCGCGGCGCCGGCATCAGGCAGAGCGTGGTGCCGGGCAGCGCCAGGCCGGTCTCGGCAGCCTCGCAGCACAGCAGGACGTGGTGGCCGCCGGCGGACGCGGCGCGCGCCACTTCCAGGTTCACCCTGCCCTGCCCGTCCGCACGGCCGACGTAGCGCGTGACGATGGCCAGCCGCATCAGCCGCTCCTCTGCTCGCGCAGGGCCATGCGGAGGCTGCGGCCGCGCAAGGTGTGAGTGGCGGCCGAAGCGGCCTTGACGCAGAGCGCGAACTTGCGCCAGGCCACGGCGCCTTCCGACACGGTCAGGCGAAGTGCCTGCACCACCCCCGGGTAGGCGCGCGCGCCTACCAGCAGCGACCAGATGCGCCACATCCAGAGCCGGGGGCCGGACAGGTTCAGGCGCAAGGCGAGCTGCAGGTTGTAGGCGGCGTCGTAGAAGCCGTCCGGGTCGGCAAGCCCGGCTTGCGCCACGTAGCTGCGCGCCTGGTCACGCGTCGCGGCATAGTGGTCGAGCTGCACTTGCGGGTCGTACACCAGCCGCCAGCCCGCGCGCGCGACGGCCAGCGAGAAGGCCAGGTCGTCATGCGGCTGGGCACCTGCGCCGCGCAGGCGCTCGTCGAACCGTATGCCGCGGGTGGCAACCATGCGGAAGCTCATGTTGGCGCCCTTGAGGAAGTGCACCCGCCGGAGGCCGCCGCAGCCGAGGTGGTGGTTGCCGATCGACCGGCCGAACCACTGCAGCCGCCCCACCACCCGCCGGCGCCGCTCGTCGAAGCCTGTGCCGTCGTGGCAGCGGTCGCGTCCGCCGACGCCGCCGACCTTGTCGTCCGCGGCGAAGCGGGCGAGGAGGCACTCGGCCCAGCCGGGGGAGGCCAGCGTGTCGTCGTCACAGAAGGCCACGATGTCCGTGTGGCACGCCGCCAGCCCGACGTTGCGGGCGGCCACCAGCCCGGGGGCGGTGACGCTGGCGATGCGCCAGGCGAGCGGTCCGGCCGGCGGCGTCCGCCAGAGCGCGGCACGGGTCTGTGTGTCGTCCGTGCGCACCACCAGGATGACGTCGTCCGGCAGGCGCGTCTGACGGGCGAGGCCGTCCAAGCAGGGCAGCAGCGCATCGGGCCGCTTGTAGGTGCAGATCACCACGGACAGGGTCAGCCTCCGGCAGGCCGGATGTCGACTGGCGCTCATGGCACCTGCTCCAACCCGGGACTGCCGGTGGCCGGGGCCTGCGGCAGGGCGGACGCAAAGGCGAACATGCGGCGCAGCCGGACGAGGTCGGCAGCGCGCGGCAGCAGGGAGCCGGCATCCGCGTGCAGGAACAGGCGAAGGCCACGGCCGAAGACCACCACACGCAGCCCCGCCGCGACGGTCACGGCGGAGGCTGCGCCCATGGTGCCGAAACTGGGCACCAGTGCCAGCATCAGCAGCACGGTGACTAGCAGCCCCAGGGCCTCGCCACCCGTCACCAGGCCTGGCCGGCCGCAGGCGGCGTAGGCCTGGGAGAGCACGCCGGCCCCGTTGCCGAGGAGTGCCGCCACCAGGAGCAGGCGGAAAGGTGCGAGGGCACCGGCAAAGCCGACGCCGTAGATCAGCAGCAGGAGAGGCGGCCCCACCAAGGCCAGCACGGCGGCAGCAACGCCGGTGACCAGCATGACGAGCCGGAAGCAGGCGGCCACCTCGGTGAACACCGACCCCGCGGGCCGGGCGGCGATGTTGGGGAACAGCACGGCGATGGTGCCGGACTGGATGACGTTGAGCAGGCGGGCCGCGCTGAGCGCCACCACGTAGGCGCCAACGGTGGCCGGCGGCAGCACGGCGATGACCAGCAGCTGGTCCGCATAGCCGGCCATGGTGGAGACGAGGTCCACGCCGCACAGGCGCAGGCCGTAATGGATCAGCCGGGCCATCAGACGCGGCCTCGGCAGGAAGTCCGGTGACGCGCGGCGCCAGGTGTGGAAGGCAAAGTAGGCGAACACCGGCACCGTCGGCGCCAGGTAGGCGAAGGCGGCCGCGACGGGCGTGAGGCGATGCAGCGCCCACAACAGGCCCAGCAGCAGCAGCACGAGGCCGCTTTGCAAGTAGAGCGTGCGGTTGGCGAAGGCGAACCAGCCACGCGCTTCGGCAGCACCCATCATGGTCCAGGTCGCGACCGTGAACGGCGTGCTGAGCACCAGCCACCGCCCAGCGGCGACCGCGTCCGGCGGGTACTGGGCCAGCCAGCCGGGCAGCAACGCCCAGCCCGCGGCGGCGGCGATCATGCCTGCGCTGAAGGTGAGGAGGAGCGCGTTGCCGAGAAAGGCCCGCGCCTGCGCCGGGGAGGCCTTGACGTGGTAGATGAGCGAGGCGTGCAGGCCGAGCGAGGCCAGCCCGGCGAGGAAGCCCGGCGCGGTGGTCAGCGCCGCCAGTTCGCCCCGGCCGCCGGCGCCGAGCATGGCGGCGGTCACCAGCCCGGTGGCGATGTTGATCGCCTGGGCGGCCGAGCGCAGGGCCACGACATGCGCGATCACGACGGCGCTGCCGCCGCTTCTGGCCCAGGCGCCCAGGCCGAGGGCGATACGGCCGACGCGCCAGGACCCAGGCAGATCGGACACCCGTCAGGCCGCCTGGTCCAGGGGGGTGCCGTAGCTGGCGATGTAGAGGCCGCCCTTGCGGGCGAAACGCCGCATGTCGACCTTCGTCATCACCGCGCCGTCCACCGTGACGCCGGCCCGGTGGAGCGTGCGGACGGCCGATTGCGTGGCCTGCCGCGGCGTCTCCTGCCAGTCGATCAGCATCAGCACGCGGTCGGCCAGCGGGCCGAGTTGGAGCGCGTCGGACACCGCGAGCACCGGCGGGGCGTCGAGGATGACCAGGTCGCACCGGTCCCTGAGGTGGCGGACCAGGGCGGGCAGCCCGGGCCAGGCCAGCAGGCCGCGCGGGTTGGCGACGTAGTCGGTGAGTTGAAGGTAGCGTAGACCGCAGCGCGGATCGGTGCGGGCCTCGCGCATCAGCGCCGCGATCTGCTGGTCCGGCTCGCCAGCGCCGGCGGCGATGTCCAGCAGCGTCGCGGGCTTGTCGGCCGGGCCGCTGGCGGCGGCCGCGTTTTCCTGAATGAGCCGGTGCACGGAGGGGTTGCGCAGGTCGCAGTCCAGCACGAACACCGAAAGGCCGGCGCTGGCAGCGGCGCGGCCCAGGGCGACGCTGAAACAAGACTTGCCCTCACGCGGCAGCGCCGAGGTGACCAGCGCCGTGGTGCATGCGGTGCCGACGCGCGTGCTGCCCAGCACCTGCGCCAGCACGGCGTGCAGGGTTTCGGACTCCATCGAGTGCGGCGCGTCCAGCGACATCGCCTGGGGCGAGCCGGAGCGTTTGGCGAACACCCCCAGCACCGGCAGGCCGATCTCGCCCTCCACCTGGTCGGCATCGCGGAAGCGGCGCGAGCCGACTTCCTGGGCGAAGGCGAGCGCGGTGCCCACGCCGAGGCAGGCGAGAAAGGTGCCGACCGTCATCAGCGTCTTGTGCGGGTACTCGGGCGCCAAAGGGGGTGTGGCTTCCACCACCACGGCGGCGTTCGCCCGCTCCAGCCAGCGTTCCGCGTCCACCTGCTTGAGGCGCACGAACAGCGTCTCGTAGACCGAGCGCTCGGTGGCGGCCTCGCGCTCGAGCTCTTCGAGCCGTACGTCGTCCCTGCTTTCGCCGGCGACGCGGGTCTCCAGCCGGGCGACGGTGGCGGCGATGACGTCGCGCTTGCTGGCCAGGGCGGACGCCTGGCCGTCCAGCGCGGCGGCAACGCGCTGCACTTCGGTGCGTGTCTGAGCCTCGATCCTGGCGATGGCGGCGGCGGCGGTGATCACGGCGGGGTAGCCGCTCCCGTACTGGGCGCGCAGCTGGGCGAGCTGGCCCACGAGGTCGGCGTGGCGTTCCAGAAGTTGCTGCACCACGGGCGATTGCAGGGCGGGCGCCACCCTGTCGTAAGCGCCGTCATGCAGCGCCTGCCTCATTTGGCCCACCGTGCTGCGCGCCTCGGCCAGGCTGGCCGAGGTCTCGCCCAGCGCCTGGTTGCTCTGTGCGAGTTGTTGGGCGCGCAGAGTGTCCGGCATCTGGCCGGGCTGGGCCGCGTGCAGGCCGAACAGGTGATGGGACTGACGGTAGCGCTCGAGCGCTGCGTCGGCAGCCAGCATGCGCCCGTGCATCGTGTCGAGCTGGTGCGACAGCCAGTCGTCGGCGTCCTGCGCAAGCTGGGCTTTCAGCTCCTTCTGCCAACCGACATAGGACGCGGCATAGCCGTTGGCCATGCGCGCCGCGAGCCTCGGGTCCGAGGCCGACGCGGTGATCTGGATGATGTAGGAATCCTTGGCGGCGACGAACGACAGGTGGCCAAGCAGGACGCGGCCTGCGGTCTCGATCGACGCGTGGCAGGCTGCCGGGAACGCCGCGTTGGCGCCTGCGGCACGGCGGGCAAGCGCCGCAACACGTTGCGAGAGTGAGACGGGCGTGCAGTCCTGGTATTCAGGCAGGGAAGTCAGCCCCAACGTGCGCGCAGCCTGCTGGGCCAAAGCGGGCGAAGCCAGAGCGGCCATCTCCGTGCGCAAGCTTTCCAGGGTAAGCGGCGACCTGGGCAGGATGGCGGCGTTCTCGTCGACGACGCGCGGCTGCGGCATGTCGATGCGCACGTCGGCCTCGCTGGCGTAGCGCGGCGTCACGAAGGACAGCGCGGCCTCGGCACCGCAGGCGGCCAGGCCGGCAAACGCGAGGATGGACCATTTGCGCCGAAGTGCCACGCCGAGCGGCGTCACGTCCGAGGTGGCGCCGTCCGGTACCCTGCCGGCCGACGCGCGGCCGAGCCTGGCGACGGGAAAGGCGTTTGCGCTCATAGCACGGCCTCGCTGTGGCGGATGGGACGCGTTACCGGGTCGGCCGGCCAGGCCGCGCGCCAGGACCGTTCGTTGTCGAAGATGTCGAACGCCTCGGCGATGAAGCTCTGCAGCTCGGCCTCGAACCGGGCGGTGTTGAAACGGGACGCGTTGGCGTGGCAGGCCTTGGCGGAAAAGGCGTCGGGTGCTGCGAGGAAGCGGCGTATGGCGGCGGCGATGTCGCCAGGCGTGGCCGCGGCGAAGAAGAGGCCGGTGCGTTCCGCGCCTTCCGTGATGATGGACTCCCGCACGCCGCCGCGGCCGAGTGCGATCACCGGCGTGCCCGCGGCCTGTGCCTCGACGGGCGCGATGCCGAAATCCTCCTCGGCGGCGAACACGAAAGCGGCAGCACTGGCCATCAGGTTCGCCAGAACGTCATCTGGCACGAAACCGAGCATGTGCACGTTGGGCCCGGCAAGCTTGCGCAGCCGGCCGATTTCCGGTCCGTCGCCGGCAACGAGCAAGGTCTGGCCTGGCAGGTCGGCGAAGGCGGCCACGATGCTGTCGATGTTCTTGTAGCGCACCAGACGCGAGGCGGTGAGGAAGAAGCCGGCGCGGGGCATCTGCGGCAAGGCTTTCGCCACGCGGACGGGTGGGTAGATGACCGAAGCGGTGCGGCCGTACACCTTGCGTATCCGCCGCGCGACGAAACGGGAGTTGGCGATGTAGTGGTCGACGCCCGACGCCGTCCGCACGTCCCAGACGCGCAGGCTGTGCAGCAGCATGCGTGTCAGCCAGCTTTCGAGGCCGGACTCCAGCTTGGCATCCTTCAGGTATTGTCCCTGCATGTCCCAGGCATAACGCATCGGCGAGTGGACGTAGCTGACGTGAAGCTGGTCCGGCCCGGTGATGACGCCTTTGGCAACGGCGTAGCTGCTGGATATGACAAGGTCGAAGCCGGTGAGGTCGAGCTGCTCGACGGCAAGAGGCATCAGCGGGAGGTAACGGCGGTGGTTGCGCTGGATGAACGGCATCGTCTGTAGGAACGACGTCCGGCTGGTCCGGTAGCCGAGCGCGGCCCTCGCGTCTTCAGGAAGGAAGTCGAGGAGCGAGAAGAGCTGCGCGTTCGGGAAGCACCGCAGGATGGATTGGAGAACGCGCTCGGCGCCACCGATGGTGTAGAGCCAGTCATGCACAACGGCCACACGCATTTCATGGCACTCCAGCAGGCGTCCAGACCGGACCGTCAGCACACTTCACGCGCCATGCTCTGACGGACGCGTGAACCGCAGCGTCCTGCATGGCGCTGCATTACATTTGCGCCGCTCACAGGCGTCAGCCGGCTCGCATGACCTGGCAGCCGCAACGCACATCATCTCAAGAGGCGGTCCAGCGCATCGACCAGTATGTTCCGGCTGCTTCTCCGCGTCCGAACGCCATGGATCTTGAGCAACTCATAACGTCCGGCATCAAGCTTTACCGTCACCGCAATGGATTTCTGGCGTGCGACAAAAGGCCGCATGTCCGGGCCTGGATGCGCAAGACCGTTCGTTTCAGCAAGGTCGGGCAGCACAAGGGACATGGCCGTCATCTCAATCGCGTAAGTAGCACGTTAGCGGATACTGTTTGCAGTGCGGCGAAGTCAATCGCCAAAGCACGTTCTTCTGTCAGTAACGTTCTTTTGCGATGCGCAAAATTGCGTGTTGAATTTGGTAGGTCGCAACGCTGCGCCGTGTTGCCTACGTGGAACAGCAGTTATGCCAACTTCACCTTTGCTCGTTCGGCGACTTCCTCGCCATCGTCATGCAACTTCTACTGACGCGTGTATCGGTCTCTTGCATGTTCTAGCGGTCCTTGGGCGAGTGCGGTCAGAACGCCAGCCGACGTGACGGCCGCATCCGGCGACCTTACGCAAATTCGCAAACTAATCCCGTAATCTTTCTGATTACCTCCAAAGCTCATTATCGTAACTGTTTCGGCCCTTATAGCTTGCTCCATGCTTCGACCGAGTACGTTCCTCCCGATCCTGTAAGTTGAATGACGCGATGAAGGGCCTTGGCCATGTCGCTACGCACGCCATCTGCGACGATTTCGGTGCTCGACGGGTTGGTGCCGGCCCTGGGCAGAGGCGGTCGACGCTCAGCCACTGATCGCCGCGCGCTCAACCCGACGGGTCAAGCTCGTATCGCCCCGTTTGCAGGCATCGCCGGTCCGTGGGCGTTTTGATGGACAGTGCCGAACACGTGAGCCTGCTCGGCGGCAATCGGCCAAGCCGCGGGTCGAACGCCGACCGTCCGAGCGTGCTGATCGCGACGACCACGTGGTGGGCGTTCCCCGCCCGCATCGCGATGGAGTTCCATCGCGCCGGCGTGCTGGTGGACGTGATCTGCCCGCGCGAGCAGCCGATCCTGACGACACGCTGCGTCAACCGGGCCTATCACTACAGCGCCCTGCAGCCGCTACGCAGGCTGGCACGCGTGATCGGGGTCGTGCGGCCGACGATGGTGATCCCGTGCGACGACCGCGTGGTCGGCCACCTGCACAAGCTCCACGACAAGCACCCTGGAAGCGCGATCGCAGCGGTCATCGAAGAGTCGCTTGGCTCGGCCTCGTCCTTCCCCATCGTCTCGAGCAGAACCCGCTTCATACAGTTCGCGCGGCAGGCGGGCGTGCGGGCGCCCGACATGGTCGGGATCGGCAATGCGGACGACGCGGAACGTGCCCTGGACAGGCTGGGACTACCCGCCGTCATCAAGGCGGACGGCACCTGGGGCGGCCTGGGCGTCGAGATCGTGCACTCCCCGCGGCGCGCACGTCAGGCGGCGCGACGGATCCGGCAGCCTCTGGACGCGAGCAAGGCGATCAAGCGTCTGTTCGTCGACCGCGACCCCTATCACCTCCTGGCTTGGTTGCGCCGGGAGACGCCGAGGATCGGCATCCAGGCGTTCGTCGGCGGCACGCCGGCCAACTGCATAGCCGCGTGCTGGAAGGGCCGCATGCTGGCGCTGCTGCGCGTCGAGGTGGTCGCCACGGGGAGCGCGCTGGGGGCGGCCACCGTGGTACGCGTGACGGATAACGCGGAGATGGCGTTTGCGGCGGAACGGCTCGTTGCCGGGCTCGGCCTGTCGGGGTTCTGCGGGTTCGACTTCATGCTCGACGAGACCACGGGCCACGCGGAGCTCATCGAGATCAACCCGCGCAGCACGCCGCTGTGCCACCTCGCCCTGACGGACGGGCGGGCGCCGGTTGCGGCGATGGCGGCCAAGCTCTCCGGCCGCTCGGACGGTTGCCCGGCCCACGCCGTGGACGCCCGCACGATCGCCTACTTCCCGCAGGCCTGGCACGCCGACCCCGGCCAGGACGCGCTGCGCTCGGGCATGCACGACGTTCCCTGGAATGAGCCTGCCCTGTTGCGCGCCCTGCTGCGCACGCCGCGTCCGGACCGCGGAGCGCTGGCCGTGCTGGTGCGCCGCGTCAGGCGGCTGGCCCGAGGCGGGCTGTTTCTGCCTGTGGCGGCAGGGTCCGCGGAGTGCGAGCCGCCCCGGCTCGCCTGGCCGATCACGCAGGGTGAGGGAGGAGCGCATGGCTGAGGACGTGGTGATCGTGGGCGCCGGACCTTACGGGTTGTCGCTGGCGGCCATGCTGGCCGAACGGCGGGTCAGCCACCGCATCTTCGGCCAGCCGATGCGGACCTGGACCGACGCGATGCCGGCCGGCATGTTCCTCAAGTCGGAGGGTTTCGCCTCCGACCTGTATGCCGGGCAGGACGGCTACACGCTGGAGGCGTTCTGCGGCGAGCGAGGCATCCCCTACGCGCCGCGCGGCTGGCCGGTGCCGCTCGAAGTGTTCGCCGCCTACGGCCAGGCGTTCCAGCGCAAGAAGGTGCCGCATCTGGAGCCCAGGGACGTGGTGCACGTCGCCCGGTCGGCAGGCGGTTACGAGGTGCATCTGCAGGACGGCCAGGTGTGCCAGGCGCGCCGCGTGGTCGTCGCCGCGGGCATCAGCCATTTCGCCCACACGCCCCCGGCCCTGGCCGGCTTGCCGCCGGAACTCGGCGGCCACGCGGAGCACCACCCGGATCCCTCATGCTTCGCCGGGCAGACCCTGGCGGTGGTGGGCGGCGGCGCCTCGGCCACCGACTACGCCAGCCTGGCCAGCCAGGCGGGCGCCCGCGTCGTGCTGCTGGTGCGTGCGGGATCGCTGCGCTTCCTGGGGCCGCCCACCGGGCGTAGGCGCGGCCTGGCGGACCAGATCAGGGCGCCGCAATCAGGCCTGGGGCCTGGCTGGCGCTCAACGCTGGCCACCGACGCGCCGCTGGTGTTCCACCGCATGCCCGCTGCCTTCCGGGTGATGGTGGCACGCAAGCACCTGGGCCCGGCCGGTGGCTGGTGGACGCGCACGCCGATCGAACAGGCGGTGGACGTGCGGACGGCCACCACCCTGCTGGCGGCCAAGCCCTTCGGCAACGGCGTGGCGCTGGACCTGCTGCACGACTCCGGCCGGTTCTCGCGCACGATGGCCGACAGGGTGGTCGCGGCCACCGGCTACCAGCCGGAGCTGGCGCGGCTGGGTTTCCTCTCGCCGGAGCTCCGCGCGCTGCCGACGCTGGCTGGCGCGCCGGTGCTGTCCTCGCGTTTCGAGTCGGCCTCGCCGGGCCTGCATTTCGTCGGGCTGAGCTCGGTCTACGCGTTCGGGCCGCTGGTGCGGTTCGCCTACGGCGCCAACTTCACCGGCCGGCACCTGACCGGGTTCCTGGCGGCGCAGGCCGCGCGCGGCGTGCGCGGCCACCGGCTGGCGGCGCTGGCACCCGCCGTCGCGGCGCCGCAGATGGCGGGCGACTAGCCATGCACCCCGAGACGATGGCCATCCACGCGGGCTACGACGGCGATCCCTCGTCGCACGCCTGCGCGGTGCCGATCTACCAGACGGCGGCGTTCGACTTCGACAGCGCGGACCACGGCGCCGCGCTGTTCAACCTGGACGTGCCAGGCAACATCTACACGCGCATCGGCAACCCGACCTCTGCCGTGCTGGAAGCGCGCATCGCCGCGCTGGAGGGCGGCGTCGCGGCGCTGACGACGAGTTCGGGTGCGGCGGCCATACACTACGCGCTGGAATGCCTGGTGGTGGCCGGCGACAACATCGTGGCCCTCCAGGAACTCTACGGCGCGACACACACGTTGCTGGCGCACGTGTTCCGCGCGCGCGGGGTGGAGGTGCGCTTCGCCGCGTCCGACAGCGCGAGCGACGTGGCGCGGCTGATCGACGGCAGGACACGCGCCGTCTATTGCGAAAGCGTCGGCAACCCTGCCGGCACGATCGCCGACATCGCCGGGCTTGCCGCGACGGCACACGCCCACGGCGTGCCGCTGATCGTGGACAACACGGTGGCGACGCCGATCCTGCTGCGGCCGATCGCGCACGGGGCCGACGTCGTGGTGCACTCGCTGACGAAGTTCATCGGCGGGCACGGCACGTCCCTGGGCGGCGCCATCGTGGATTCCGGCAATTTCGATTGGGCCCGCCACGGCGACCGGTTCCCCATGATGGTGCGGCCGGAGCCGTCCTATCACGACGTGATCTACACGGAGCAGTTCGGGCGCAGCGCCTTTGTCGCACGCTGCCGTACGGTGGGCCAGCGCAACACCGGCGCCACGCTCTCGCCGTTCAACGCGTTCCTCATCCTGCAGGGGCTGGAGACGCTGCCGTTGCGCATCGAACGGCACGTGGCCAACACCCGCTCGGTGGCCGGCTTCCTGGCCGCGCACAGGGCGGTCTCCTGGGTCAACTACGCCGGGTTTCCCGAAAGCCCTCTTCACGACAGGCTGCGCCGCTATCTGGGGGGCCGGGCGCCGGCGCTGCTGACGTTCGGGGTTGCCGGCGGGTTCGCAGGCGGCAGGCGGTTCCTCGACGCGCTGCGCATGTTCCGGCGCATGGTCAACATGGGCGACGCGAAGTCGCTGGCCACGCACCCGGCGTCCACGACGCACCGGCAGCTGACGCCCGAGGACCTGGCGCGCGCCGGCGTGACGCCGGACACGGTGCGGCTGGCGATCGGCATCGAGCACATCGACGACATCGTGGCCGACCTCGACCAGGCGCTGCTGGCAGCCTTGCACGGGCAGCTTCCGAGCCTGCTGCGCGGTGCGGCGCGATGAACGCGCTCAGCAGGCTGTGCGGCGTGAGGCCGCCGGGGCTGCCGCGCGGGCCTGACCGGCCGCTTGTGGTGGGCGTGGTGAACAACGCGCCGGCGGCCGCGTTCCGCGCCACCGAGCGGCGGTTCGCGCGCGCGCTGCGCGAGGCCGCGCCAGGCCCGGTGACCGTGCACACCTACGTCCTGCCCGAGCTGCATCCCGATCCGGCTGCGTGCAGCCAGGAGCGCCACGCCCATCTCAGCCTGCAGACGCTGCGCAGCGTGCCGCCCGACGCGCTGGTGATCACCGGAGCGGAGCCGCGCGCCTGCATGCTGCGGCAGGAGGTCTACTGGCAATCCCTGACCCAGGTGATCGACTGGGCGCGCGCCAGGCGTATGCCGCTGCTGCTCTCCTGCCTCGCCGCCCATGCCGGTGCCCTGCACCTCGGCGGCGTTCCGCGGCGGCGGCTCGCCCGCAAGTGCATCGGCGTATTTCCCCTGCTGCACCACGACGGGCAGGACACCCAGGACGCGGGGGCCTGTTTCCACGCGCCGCATTCCCGCTGGAACGAGCTGCGCGCTGACGACTTGCGCCAAGCCGGCTACCGCGTAGTGACGAGTTCCGCCCAGGCCGGGGTGGACATGTTCCTGGACCCCGACGACGACGGCGTCGTTTTTCTCAACAGCCACCCTGAATACGACGCGGCCACGCTGATCGAGGAGCATTGCCGCGACGTACGCCGCACCCTGCGTGGCGAGCAGGATTTCTACCCGGACCTCCCGGCGATGGCGCTTCCTGTGGCGCTGTCGGCCAGGCTCGACAGGATACGGCAGCACGCTTCGACGGGGCGGCCCGACGAGGCGCTCTCGGCCATGGTGACGCTACGGGAGTGGGAGACGCCGGCACAGAGCTGGCGGGGCTACGCGGACTTCGTCTTTGGCACCTGGCTCGCTCATGTCGCACGGCACGTCGCCTGAGCTGACGCGGCCCGCGCCGCCGCTGCGGGCGCAGGTCAGGCGCGCCTTCGTCGAGGTGCTCGGGCTCGACGAGGTGGGCGACGAGGACGACTTCTTCGCGCTCGGCGGCGATTCCATCCTGTCCGTCGCGCTCTGCCTGCGGCTGGAGGAGCTGACCGGCCAGACGCTGCGCATGACGGCGCTGTACGACGCGTCGAGCGTGGCTGCCCTCGCGGAGCGGCTCGAGCGCGGGCCGTCCGGACGCGCGCGCCAGCGCGTGATCGCGTTGCGCGCAGGACGGCTCGACGCGGGCGCGCCGTTGTTCATCATCCATGGCCTCGGCGGGTCCGTCCTGACGTTCCGCAACGTGGCGGTCTGCATGTCGGGCGAATACGCGATCTTCGGCCTGGAGCCGCTTGGCCTGGACGGCGAGGCGGCGCCGCTCGAGCGTGTCGAGGACATGGCAAAGCAGTACCTCGACGACATCGCGCAGGTGGTGGGCGAAGGGCCGTTCGTGCTGGCGGGCTATTCCTTCGGCGGGCTGGTCGCCTTCGAGATCGGGCGGATGCTGCAGGGGCGCGGACGCCGGTTGGAGCCGCTGATCCTTCTGGACAGTTTTCCTCACGCGCGATTCTGGCCGGTGCTACCGCGCGTCCAGGTCGCACTCCGGGTCTGCAGGAGCCTCGCCGCACCGAGCACGATCGCCCGCCTGCTGCAGGCGACGCGCGGCAGGCTGGCGGGCAAGTCCTTCCGGCAAAGGACGCGCTACCTGATGGGCGCCGCGCAACGCGGGCTGACGATGCCGTTCGACCTGGTCAGAAGCGGCTGGGTGATGCGGCTCGGCCACGGAACGGCGGACCAGACCGCGGCGGACCCGCTGCCCGGCGTGTTCGCCTCCGGCAACGTGGCGGCCGGACGGCGGGCGTTCGCCGCCTACCGGCCAGGCTTCTACGAGGGAGCCGTGCACTTCGTCGTGGCCGACCGGGAGCACGCGATGCGCTTCAACCCCGCGGGGGTGTGGACCCGCCACGTGGCACGGCTGCACCTGCACCGCGTGCAGGCGGATCACCAGGGCCTGGTGCGCGGCGACGCGCCGGTGCTCGCCGCAGCACTGTCGCGCATCCTGGGGAGCGCGCCGGGTGTTTGCTGAACGGGGCCGGCAGGCCAGTCCCCCGCCAGCCCTGCAAGCGCTGGCCTGGGCTCCCCGTTCAGGCGGTCCTGCACGACGCCTCATGGTCCTCTGCCACGGCATCGCCAGCGACGGCACGCAGATGATCCCCTGGCAACAAGCCTGGCGGGAGGTGATGCCGGACGCCGCCTTCGCCGCGCCGCACGCGCCGTTTCCGCATCGCGCGCATGGCTGGAAGCAGTGGTGGCGCAACACCGCCGGGCGCGAGTGGTTCGCCCTGCACGACTGGTCGGAGACGTCGCTGGCGGGCGGCCTGCCGGCGGCGGCACGGATGCTGAGCGGCTTCGTCGACGACCAGTGCGAACGGCTGGGCGTGCCCGCACAGTCGGTGGTGCTTGCGGGCTTCAGCCAGGGCGCCATGGTGGCGCTGCATGCCGGGCTGCGCCGCACGGTGCCCCCGGCGATGATCGTGTGCCTCGCAGGCGCCCTCCTGACGCCAGACAGCCTGACGGCCGAGATGCGTTCGCCTGCCCCGGTCCTGCTGCTGTGCGGCGACGCGGACCGGGTGGTGCCGCCATCCTCCTCCGACGCGGCCGGACGCGTGTTGCGCCTGCACGGCGTCCCGGTGCGCCAGGTCAGCCTGCCCGGCATCGGCCACGTGCTCGATCCGGCCGGGATCGCATTAGCGGCGGAGATGCTGGGCGAGGTCTTCGCGTGACGACGACGGACGGCATCATGAGCGGGGGTGACGCGGCGGCGCTGCTCGCCAGGCTGCCGCGCGATGTGAGCGAGCTGTTGCCACGGGCCCGCGCCGCAGCGCCAGGGCTGCCGGCGCTGTGCGACGAGACCGGCCAGTGGAGCTACGAAGAGCTCGGCAGCATCGTCGCGGAGACGGCCGCCTTGCTGACGGATCTCGGTGTGACGCGCGGGATGCGGGTGGCCGTGATCGGAGAAAATAGCCGGGCGACGGCGGCCTGGCTGCTGGCGGGCTGGGCTTGCGGAGCCTGCATGGTGCCGCTGAACCCGAAGCTGCCGGCGCCCGAGCTGGACGCCATCCTGGCCTGTGCCGACGCCGCGGTGACCGTGTTCTGCCTGGCCGGCTCCACGCAACTGCGCGCCTACGCGGCGTCGCGCGGGGCGCAGTTCCACGACCGCGACGGGCTGCGCACCACCGGGATCTGCCTGGCACCGGACCTGAACGGCGTCGGCAGGGCAGCCGAACCCGGCACCGATGTGGCCCTGCTGATCTTCACGTCAGGCACGTCCGGCACGCCGAAAGGCGTGATGCTGACCCACACGAACCTGCTGTTCATGGCGGCCGCCTCCGGCGCCGTCCGGCAGCTCACGCCGCTTGACCGCCTGTACCTGGTGCTGCCCTTGTCGCACATCGTCGGCTTGTCGGTGATCTTGCTGGGCGGGCTGATGCACCTGGCCGCGGTGCAACTGGCGGCCGCCTTCAACCCGCGCGCCCTGCTCGGGGCGTTACGAAACGACGGCGTCAGCATCCTGCTCGGCACGCCGGCGCTGTTCCGGCTCCTGGCCGACTACGCGGGCGGCGCGTGCGTGACGGACGCGCCGGGCCTGCGCATCATCTCGGCGTCCGGCGCCCCGCTCGATCCCGCCACGAAGGCGGTGGCCGAGGCGCTGTTCGGCCTGCCCCTGCACCACGGCTACGGGCTGACGGAATGCGCGCCGACCATCGCACAGGTCCGGCCCGGGGAGGAGACGGGGGACTGCATGGTGGGATGCCTGCTGCCCGGGGTGCAGGCGCGGCTGGTCGGCCCGTCCGGCGCGCCGGCCGATCCGGGCGGCACGGGTGAGCTGCTCGTGCGCGGGCCCAACGTGATGCGCGGCTACTTCCGCGACGCGGCAGCCACCGGCTTGGTGCTGGACGCGCAAGGCTGGTTCAGGACGGGCGACCTCGCACGCTTCGACGGCGCGCACCTGCACATCGTCGGCCGCACCAAGGAGATGGTGATCCGGTTCGGCTACAACGTCTTCCCCGCCGAGGTGGAGGCGGTGCTGGCCTCCCATCCCTGCGTCGCGGTGTGCGCGGTGCTCGGCCGCGTCGCGCAGGGCGAGGAGGAGCTGGTGGCGTTCGTTCAGAGCCGGCCGACGCACGACGTGACGGCCACGGACCTTTCGCGCCACGTTGCCGACCGCCTGGCGCCCTACAAGCGGCCGAGCCGTTACGTGATCACGGACCGGTTGCCGCTCAACGAGTTCGGGAAGGTCCGCAAACATGAACTCGCAAACGCCTAGGCAGGACCTGGCACCCTGGCCAGCGCCCGCTCCTGCGCCGGAGGACCTGCTGGCGCGGGCGCACACGCATGCCGACCGCTACGTGTCGAGCCTGGGCCGTCGGTGCCTGACGCCGAGCGACGACGCGCCGGCATTGCGCCAGAAGCTCGCGGCGGCGTTGACCGACGCGGGCGAGCCGGCGGGCGAGGTGCTCGACAGCATGGCGGCGGCGGTGGAAGGCGGCCTGCTGGCCTCGAGTTCCGGCCGTTTCTTCGGCTGGGTCATCGGCGGGGTGCTGCCCGTAGCCCTCGCGGCGGACTGGATGACGGCCGCCTGGGACCAGAACGCGGCGTCCTTCGCCACCAGCCCCGCAGCCTCCGTGGCCGAGGAGGTTTGCGGGACGTGGCTGAAGAAGTTGCTCGGCTTGCCCGAAGGCGCCTCCTTCGCGTTCGTGACAGGTTGCCAGATGGCGCACGCGACGGCGCTGGCGGCCGCGCGCCACCGATTGCTGGCCACGCGCGGCGTCGACGTGGAACGCGACGGGCTGGCCGGCGCGCCAAGGCTGCGCGTGCTCACCGGGCCGCACCGCCACGAATCGCTGCTGCGCGCGGCCAGGCTGCTCGGGTTCGGCTCCGCCGCGGTGCAGGTTCTGCCAAGCGGCCCTGACGGGTGCGTGTCCCTGGAAGGCCTGGCCCGGGCGCTGGCGGCGCAGGACCTGCCGACGATCGTGGTCCTGCAGGCAGGCGACATGAACACCGGCGCTTTCGACGCTTTCGCGCCCGCCTGCGCGCTGGCCCACGCCGCCGGCGCCTGGGTGCACGTGGACGGCGCGTTCGGGTTGTGGGCCGCCGCCAGCCCGCGCTTCGCGCACCTGATGGCCGGCGCGGCATCGGCCGATTCCTGGGCGACGGACGGCCATAAATGGCTGAACCAGGGATTCGATTCCGGCTACGTGTTCGTGGCCGACCCCGCCGCGCACCGGGCGGCGTTCGCGCTGGAAACCAGCTTCAGCCACGCGGTGGCCGGCACGCGCCGGCAGATCGACTGGAACCCCGAATGGTCGCGCCGCGCGCGGGTGTTCGCCACCTACGCCAGCCTTCGCACGCTCGGACGCTCCGGCGTGGCGGCCCTGGTGGAGCGTTGCTGTGCGTTGACCGCCCAGCTCGTGACCGGCTTGGCCGCGCTGCCCGGCGTGTCCGTGCTGGCCCCTCCCATCATCAACCAGGCGCTTGTCGCTTTCCAGGTCAACGGACTCTCCGACGACGAAGCGACCGACCGCGTCGTCGCGCTGATCCAGGCGGATGGCGAGGTGTGGTTCGGCACCACGACGTGGCAGGCCCGGCGCGCGATGCGCGTTTCGGTCTGCAACTGGTCCACGTGCGAGAACGACGTCCGCCGCGCGGTTGCGGCGGTGTCTGGTGCGCTCTCCGAACTTGGCGAGAGCCGTAAGGGCCGAAAGGAAAGCAAGTAGTTGTGTGGAGAAGAGGGCCAAGAACTATTCCTGCTCCTGAATCGACTTAAACCAACGGGCGAAAATCTTGACCTGTGAGCAAGCATGGGGCTCTGCCCCAAACCCCGCTGGGGCCTTGAGGCCCCAGACCCCCATCTGTTTAGAAGCCCTAACGAACAGGTTCTAAGCGGTATATATATCACCCGCCACCACACCGGGCGGGAATGACGGGCGGCTCTCAGCCTAAAATAGGCCATGCCGGACACCTTCGCTATCTCCGCTTTTGGGCTTGCCGGAGACGGAAGGATCGGTGACCTTGAAGACCAACCAAGGGGCGTTTCCAGCGTGGTTCCTATCCGCCGTTATGCGCGCCATTGGCGCACATACCTTACGGTTGGGATTGGGTTAGCGTGGTGGCTAGTAAATCAATTTAAAAGAGAGCCAAACCGCCAGCCCGATGCCGGACAAAACCAGCATCACCCACCCAAAAGGGAAGAGCCATTGGCGGCAGGACGACAGGTAGGTTAGCCCGGCGCCACGTGCCGGAGAACCTCTCGCACGGTACTGGCTGGTCGCTTAGGGCTTCCTGAAGCCGCCAATTCCACGGGAGTAGTTCAGCAAGGCGGCTCGATGGGTGATTGGCAATCCGCATAAGCACGTTTGCAAGCTAAGCAAGTGGATCAACATCGTTGAGCTTCGCCGCCCATTCGGACACCACGATCGACGAAATGCGCCACTGGCTGTCCAAGACGCACGCGATGATCGCCAGTCAAGAGGGATGACACGATATCCAAAGGCCTGAGATACTGAAACTGAGGAAAGCCAGGGCATCTGTCCCTAAACCTCACTAAGGGCAATTCTTAGAGTCCGTTTCAAAAGCCTTGCCCGACGCGGAGCGGGGAGGATTCTGTGTG
>CAXTBC010000057.1:0-25744 GCA_964242595.1 uncultured Acetobacteraceae bacterium
GCCTTTAATGTTGACCTGTGAAGGAAGGCCAAAGGCTCTGCCCCTGGACCCCGCTGAGGACATGTCCTTAGAACCTGTTCGTTAGAGACTCTAAACAGATGGGGGTCTGGGGCCTCGAGGCCCCAGCGGGGTTTGGGGCAGAGCCCCATGCTTGTCTATAGGTCAAAGTTTACGGCCGTTAGTATAACGAACAGGCCGATCTGGCGGCTTGGCGAAGGCGCCGTTGGTTCGAGCCTGCGGCTCCAGGGGCAGAGCCACTGGCTTTCCAGAAGTCGACATTCCAGCCGGTTGGTACCAGATGGCCCGCTTCAGGCCGCCTCCTCCTGCTTCAAGCTCGCCATGTCGATTACGTAGCGGAACCGCACGTCGCCTTTCACAACGTGCTTGTAGGCATCGTTGATCTCCTGGATCGGGATCACCTGGATATCCGGCCCGATCTCGTGCGCGGCGCAAAAATCCAGCACCTCTTGCGTGTCGGCGATGCTGCCGATCAGCGACCCGGCCACCCGCTTGCGGTGGAACGCCACCTCCTGGTTGTTCACCGGCGCAAGCGGCTCCAGCGCGCCCACCACCACCAGCGTGCTGTCGCGCTTGAGCAGTTCGACATACGGGTTCACGTCGTGCTTCTCCGGCACGGTGCTGAGGATGAAGTCGAAGCTGCTGTTTAACTTGGCCATCGCACCCTTGTCGCTCTCCAGCACGCCTGTCACGCCGAGCTTGCCGGCCTCGTCGAGCTTCTCGGCCGTCCTGGTGAACACGGTGACCTCGGCGCCCATCGCGCGCGCGATCTTGGCGGCCATGTCGCCCAGGCCACCGAAGCCAAGGATGCCCACCTTGTGGCCGGGCGCCACGCCCCAGTGCTTCATCGGCGAGTAGGTCGTGACGCCGGCGCACAGGATGGGTGCTGCCACCTCCGGCTTGAGCGCGCCGGGAATCTTCAGCACGAAGTCCTCGGACACCACCACGGAGCTCGAGTAGCCGCCATAGGTGTTGTCGCGCCCGTAATGGTTGGCGCCGTCCGGCGCCTTGGCTTTCGGCACCATTGGGCCGTTATAGGTGGCCAGCCAGCTGTTGGGGCCCTCGCAATAGTTCTCGTCGTGGGTGCGGCACGGCTCGCACTGGCGGCAACTGTCGATCATGCAGCCCACGCCCACCAAGTCGCCCGCCTTGTGGCGAGTGACTCCGGCCCCGGTGCGGGTGACGCGTCCAACGATTTCATGGCCCGGCATGCAAGGGTAGACGGTGTTGCTCCATTCGTTGCGCACCTGATGGATGTCGGAGTGGCAGACGCCGCAGAACAGCACGTCGATCTCCACTTCGCCGTGCTTGGGGTCGTCGCGCTCGAAGCTGATCGGCTTGAGGCGGCTGAACGAGTGCTGGGCTGCGTAGCCCGTAGCTTTAGGCATCTTCGGCTCCTTTGAGTGCGTGCCAGCTACGGGCCGGGGCAGGCGGGGTTGCCAAGCGGGTCTTCAAGCTTGCGAGGTGACGGGCGGACGGCAGGGACCTTCCGTTGGAGAGGAAGCGCCCAGGGTCTCGTCGGTTACGGCAGGCCTCGCCTGCCACAGCCATGGGCGCTGGCGCCGCCGCGCCGCAGCCCTTATGTCTGCGCCCCAGCCTCGGAGCCGCCACCGCATGCGCCATCTGGCCGCCCTGTCTTGCCTGCTCGCCGCCTCCGCCAGCCTGCTCTGCGCCGGCCTGCCCCGTGCCGCCCGGGCGGCACCGCTAGCCGCCCACCACGCCGTCTACGCACTCACCCTGGACACCTCGAAGACCCAGAACGTGGTGGCCGCGCACGGCACCATGACCTACGACGTGACGGACGCCTGCACCGCCTGGACCACGTCCCAGCACCTGGTGATCGACCTCACCAACAGGGACGGGCAGGAGGTGCACACGGTGTCCGACTACGCCACGCTGGAGAGCAAGGACGGCACGCACCTCGATTTCCACAGCAAGCAGGTTACCGACCAGGCGGTGACCGAAAAGGTGGACGGCACGGCCACGCTGGAGCACGCCGGCGGGCGCGGCCATGCCGACTTCACCAGCCCGCAGAAGACGCAGATCCTGCTGCCGGACGGCACGCTGCTGCCGATGGCGCATACCGGCGCTCTGCTGGACGCGGCGGCCGCCGGCCGCAAGTTCCTCTCCGTCCCGCTGTTTGACGGCACCGGCGCCGACGGCGCCCAGGACACCTTCGTGACCGTCGAGACGTGGCGCCAGCCGGGCAGCGGCGGCATCCAGTCCGCCTGGGCGGCCCTGGCGGCCTTGCCTTCGGGCCGCGTGCGCATCGCCTTCTTCGCCCGCGACAAGGCCTCCGAGACGCCGGACTACGAGATCGGCATGACTTACTTCGCCAACGGCGTCGCGGACTCGCTTGCGATGAACTTCGGAGAGTTCCAGATGGACGGGCACCTGCAGCAACTGGACCTGCACCACAAAATGCCTTGCTGACCACCCTGTGGCGCAGCGCGGTGGAGAGCCGTTGCGGGTCAGCTTAACATTTTGTTAGCGTTACACTTTCACCCTGCCGCGGTTTCTGGCATTCTGAAACCTGCGAACGACCCGGTCCTGTGAAATGTCCCAAACCCAAACCTCCTCTCCCGACCACGAACGCTACAGCCGCAGGCTGAGCGACAAGATCCAGGCGGCTTTCGACCACGCCTGTGACGAGGGCGAGCTGATGGTTGCCGGCGACCTCCTGGTCACGCTGGAGCTCGTGCTGCTGCGTAACGCGCCCAAGCCGGACCGGCGCGAGGCGATCGTGGCGCCGCTGATGGCCTCCCACGAGCGGCTGTGGCACCTGCGGACGGCTGAGCCGGTGGCGGGCGAGTAGCTGCTGATTTCAAGTCCTGACTTGTCGGCAAAGCATGGGGCTCTGCCCCAAACCCCGCTGGGGCCTTGAGGCCCTAGACCCCCATCTGTTTAGGATACCTTATAAGTCGGTTCTAATGACTTGTCCTTAGCGGGCTGGCGCAAAGGCGCCATTGGTTTGAGCCTGCTGCGCCGGGCGGCAGAGCCCCTGGCCTTCCTCAAGGGTCAACGACAGCCATTGCCATGCCGCGTTCCCAGCAGGCACCGAACCCTCCCGGGTGCCGCCGGATAGGACCGCAACAGCCTAGGCAAAAGCTTTTTGCTTCTCTTTCGCGAAAAAGCAGGCCTCCCTTTTTCCCGCCTAAGGCCTGACGCGCCCTGGATCGCGTGTTAAGCCCGCCCCGATGCAGGATCCCACAACCACCCGAGCCATGATGCGACGGCTCTGGCGCGAGCACATCGCCCACCATCGCGGCCGCCTCGGGCTGGTGCTCCTGCTGACCGCGCTGATGGCCGGGCTGACCGCCGTCTACCCCGTGGTGATCCAGCGCGCGCTCAGCATGTTCGAGGCGCATGACAGCCGAATCCTCTACCAGATCCCCGCGCTGGTGATCGCCATCACCGCCGCCAAGGCCTCCGCTCAGTACGGCCAGACGGTGCTGGTGCAGCAGCTGGTGCTGGTGGTGATCCGCGAGCTGCAGGAGCGCATGTTCACCCAGCTGGTGCGCGCCGACCTCACCCGCCTGGAGCGCGAGGCGCCGGCCGCGCTGGCCGCCCGCTTCACCACGGACGCCGCCACCATACGCGAGGCGATGATCCGCGCGGTGAACGCCGTGGGCGACGTGGTGACCGTGGTGGGTTTGGTCGGCGTGATGTTCTACCTGGACTGGGAGTTCAGCCTGGTGGCCGCCTGCCTATACCCGCTGGCCGCCCTGCCGATCCAGCGCGTGGGCAAGCGGGTGCGGCGCGCCAGCGGCGGCATGCAGGAGCGCGTGGGCGAGACGGCCACCCTCCTTCACGAAAGCTTCGCCCAGGCCCGCACGGTGCGCGCCTACCGGCTGGAGGAGAGCGAGCGGCAGCGTGCCAACGCGATGTTCGGCTCGCTCTACAGCTCCCTGCTCAAGATGAACCGCAGCCGGGCGCGGGTGGACCCGTTCCTCGAAGTGCTGGGCGGCGCCGCTGTGGCCGCCGTGCTGGGCTTCGCCGGCTGGCGGGCTGCCCATGGCGGCAGCACGCTGGGCAACTTCACCGGCTTCGTGGCGGCCTTGCTGCTCGCGTCGCGCCCGGTGCGCGCCATGGGTGCGCTGAACGCCGCGTTGCAGGAAGGCATGGCCGGGCTGGTGCGGGTGTTCTCCGTGGTGGACGAGACGCCGGCGATCCTGGACCGCGTCGGCGCGCAGGCGCTGCCCGCCGGGCACGGCCACCTGCGGTTCGAGGCGGTACGCTTCGTCTACCCCGACGGCCGGATGGGCCTGGACGGGCTGAGCTTCCAGGCCCGGCCGGGCCAGACGGTGGCGCTGGTGGGCGCCTCGGGTGCCGGCAAGTCCACGGCGCTGACGCTGATCCCCCGGCTGAAGGACGTGAGCGGCGGCGCCATCCTGCTGGACGGCGCCGACATCCGCGCCGTCAGCATCGCCAGCCTGCGCGACGCCATCGCCTATGTGGGCCAGGACGTGATGCTGTTCGACGATACCGTGGGCGCCAACATCGGCATGGGCCGCGCCGGCGCCAGCGAGGCTGAGCTGTGGGACGCCGCCGACGCGGCGGCCGCGGCCGATTTCATCCGCGCCCTGCCGGCCGGGCTGCAGACCCGGGTCGGCACCGGCGGCCAGCTCCTCTCCGGCGGCCAGCGCCAGCGCGTGGCCCTGGCGCGTGCGCTGCTGCGCGACCCGCGCGTGCTGCTGCTGGACGAGGCGACCAGCGCCCTGGACGCCGAGAGCGAGGCCGCCGTGCAGCTAGCGCTGACCCGGCTGCGGGCCGGACGCACCACCATCATCGTGGCCCACCGCCTGTCCACCGTGCGGGACGCGGACCTGGTGGTGGCGATGGCCGAGGGGCGATCGGCCGAGCAGGGCACGCATGCGGAGCTGATGGCTGCCGAGGGGCTGTACGCACGGCTCGTGCGGACGCAGGCTTTCGCCGTTGAGCCGGAACTTGCGTAATCATGTTTAAACGAACGTAAGCATGGACTCTGCCCCAAACCCCGTCGTGCGCAGCACGCCATCGTATGACGGCCTTGAGGCCCCAGACTCCCATGAAGTTTTTCCTTTGAGGAAGGCAAGGTGTTCTGCTCCGGCGCCTTAACTGAACCGACAGCACCAGCGCGCCGGCCCCTAGAACCTTCTAAGCAAATGGGGGTCTGGGGCCTCAAGCCCCCAGCGGAGTTTGGGGCAGAGCCCCATTCTTGAACTCCTCACCAGAAATATTGGTCTTCTAACCCGCTTGTCCGCAGGTTACAGACCGCTCACATTGACCGAACCGATCGGTCAGCAAGGCGAGGCGCGAAGATGGCCGACAGCATTTCCCTGAAGGACGACAAGGTCGAGGAAGGCGCCAAAAAAACCCAGGACGACCGCCGCAAGGTGCAGGATGCCGAGCGCAAGCAGGACGAACGCCGCAGCAGGGCACGGCCCTTCGTCCGCATCGGCATGGTAGTGGTGCTGATCGGCCTGATCGCTGGCGGCATCTACTACTGGCAGTCCACCAAGGACGTCGAGACTACCGACGACGCCTACACCGACGGCCGTGCCGTCACCATCTCGCCGCGGGTGACCGGGCAGGTCGTCTCGCTGGACGTCAACGACAACCAGTTCGTCCACAAGGGCGACCCGCTGGTCCACATCGACGACCGGCAATACATCGCCGCCGTCGAGCAGGCCCAGGGCCAGCTTGTCGCGAGCCAGGGCCAGCTCTCCGCGGCCGGCCAGGCCTTCGCCGTGGCACAGGTGAACTTCCCCGCGCGGCTGGAGGCGGCACGGGCGCGATTGCTGGACGCTCAAGCCAACCTGTTCAAGGCGCAGTCCGACTACAAGCGCCAGCAATCCATCCCGCGTGCGGCCACGTCCGGTCAGCAGGTGGACTACGCGACCGCGGGGCTGCGCTCGGCCGAGGCTCAGGTGGCCAGCGCGCAGGCCGCCGTGCAGGAAGCCACCCCGGTGAAGCCGAGCGTGGCGCAGAGCGGCGCCCAAGTGAAGCAGCTGCAGGGCAGCATCAGCCAGGCGGACGCCAACCTGGTCCAGTCGCGGCTGAACCTGGAATGGTGCGTGCTGCGTGCACCGCAGGACGGCTGGATCACCCGGCGCAACGTGGAGAAGGGCAACTACCTGACGCCCGGCCAGCAGGTGTTCTCCATCGTCTCCCCCGAAGTTTGGGTCACCGCGAACTTCAAGGAGAACCAGCTTGCCCGGATACGGGCCGGCCAGCACGTGCACGTGTCGGTGGATGCCTACCCTTCCTTGAAGCTGGACGGGCACATCGACAGCGTGCAGCTGGGTTCGGGCAGCAAGTTCACCGCTTTCCCGCCGGAGAACGCGACCGGCAACTTCGTCAAGATCGTGCAGCGCGTGCCGGTGAAGATCGACATCGACCACGGGCTGGACCCCCGCTTGCCGTTGCCGCTGGGGATCTCCGTCGATCCGGTCGTAGACCTCAAGTGATGCGGGCAGGCGCGTCCGCTTTGAAGCAGCCAGCCCAGGGACTGCGGTGCCCTGCCGGGTGCCGGCCCGATGCGGGCGCCCCGGCATGAGCGGCAGCACCTGGAAGCCCAAGGCCAACCCCTGGCTGATCGCGGTCGTCGTCACCGTGGCCGCCTTCATGGAGGTGCTCGACACAACGATCGTCAACGTCAGCCTGCCGCACATCGCCGGCAGCCTGTCCTCGTCCTACGACGACGCGACCTGGGCGCTGACCAGCTACCTGGTGGCCAACGGCATCGTGCTGACCATCAGCGGTTGGCTGTCGGACCTGCTGGGCCGCAAGCGCTACTTCATGATCTGCATCGGCATGTTCACGGTGTGCTCGTTCCTGTGCGGGGTCTCGAGCAGCCTGCCGCAGCTGATCGTGTTCCGGCTGCTGCAGGGCTTCTTCGGCGGCGGGCTGCAGCCCAACCAGCAATCCATCATCCTGGACACCTTCGATGCCAGCCAGCGCGGCAAGGCGCTGGGCGTGGTGGCCATCGCCACCATCGTGGCGCCGATCATCGGGCCCACTTTGGGCGGCTACATCACGGACAACTACAGCTGGCGCTGGGTTTTCTTCCTCAACGTGCCGGTGGGGATCGCCGGCCTGTTCGGTGTGGCAGCCCTGGTGGAGGATCCGCCCTGGATCGCCAACAAGCGCAGCCGCGGCATCGACTACGTCGGCATCTCGCTCATCACCATCGGGCTGGGCTGCCTGCAGGTGGCGCTGGACCGCGGCGAGGACGAGGACTGGCTCGGCTCGCCGTTCATCCGCGTCATGTTCCTGCTGGCCTTCCTGGGCATCACGGGGGCGATCGGCTGGCTGCTGACGGCGAAACGCCCGGTGGTGAACCTGCACGTTATGGGGGACCGCAACTTCGCCCTGGGCACGGTGTGCATCGCGGCCATGGCCTTCATCCTGTACTCGAGTGCCGTGATCATCCCGCAATTCGCGCAGCAGGTGATCGGCTACACGGCCACTCTGGCGGGCCTGATCCTCTCGCCCGGAGGCGTGGTGATCATCGTGCTGATCCCCGTCATCACCCGCATCCTGCCGCTGTTTCCCACAAAATGGCTGATCACTACCGGGTTCACGGTGATGGGCTTCGCGCTGCTGTACTCCAGCCGGCTCACGCCCAACATGACATTCGAGAACCTGGCGCTGATTCGCGCTGCGCAGACGCTGGGCCTGGCGTTCATGTTCGTGCCGATATCGGTGGTGGCCTACTCCACCCTGCCGCGCGAGCTGAACGGGGACGCGGCCGCGCTGTACACCATGTTCCGCAACGTCAGCGGCTCGATCGGCATTTCGGTGGCCACCGCGCTGATCACCACGCGGACGCAGGTGCGCGAAGCCTACCTCTCCCGATGGCTGACGCCGCTGAACCAGCCCTACAATACGCTGCTGCAGCAGGACCAGGCTTCCCTGAGGAGCATGGGGCACACCGCGGCCGACGCGCAGAGCACGGCGGTGGGGCTGATCTACCAGACGTTGCGCACGCAGGCGTCCGTGCTGGCCTACTCGGACGTGTTCCTCATCTGCGCCGCGGCGGCCTTCTGCATCGTGCCGTTCACGCTGCTGCTGTCCAACTTCAAGCCGGTCAAGGGCGGCAGGGCGCCAGCCGGGCACTAGAGCGTCCGCTGAGGTTGGAATTACATTGTGGGCTGTACACGGCGCGGGATTGTGTGGATTTTGCGGGACCGGGTTCTGGGGGCAGGCCACCTGCCGGCGCGGCAGGCGGCCAAGCAGTTTGCGGTCAGCGTCTCCTATGTGGTCAAAGCCAGGCAGCGCCGCAGTTGCACCGGATCGGTGGCGCCGAGGTCGCAGAGGCCGCAGGTTGCGCACAAGCTTACACATCTGCATTCTGTTTTGTGGACCGTATCGAGCAGGTGCCGGATGCGACACTTGCTGAATATCGCGAGTGGCTTGCCGAAGCACACGGTGTGACGGTGGGCTGACGACGGCCTAAATGACGTTGTCCAAACTCAAGCTGATGCTCGAAAAAGTCGATCCGGGCGTCTGCGCAGACGCGTGAGGACGTCGCCGAAGCTCGTGGTCTCTGGGCCGCAGTGCAGTCCAAGCTCGACGTCGTCAAACTGGTCTTCCTGACGAGACCTGGACCAAGACGAACATGACCCGGTCTGCGGTCGCAGTCTGCGGGGTCAGCGCCTGCTCGGCGCGGCACCGTATGCACACTGGACGACAACCACGTTCCTCGCCGGACTGCGCCATGACGGGATCATCGCTCCGCTGGTGCTTGACGGGCCGATCAACGGCCGAGCGTTCCTGGCTTGGGTCGAGCAGTTCCTGGCGCCGACGCTGTATCCCGGTCAGATCGTCATTGCCGACAGGTTGGGTAGTCACAATGTGGCAGGCGTGCGCGAGGCGATCGAGGCGCGTGGCGCGAGCCTGATGCTCCTGCCGCCATACTCACACGACTACGATCCGATCGAACAGGTCTTTGCCAAGCTCAAAGCCATGTTGCGCAAGACTGCTCCGTGAACACGCGAGCTGCTGCGGCGCACCATCGACGAGAAAATCTCCATGTTCTTGCCAGCTGAGTGCATGAACTACCTGCGCAACTGCGGCTACGGACACCCTGCGTGAAATGCTCTAAGCCGTTGCAATGGTCTCCAAACAGATACTTTGAACCTGTTCGTTGACCACTCGAAACAGCTGGGGGCTGGGACCTCGAGACCCCATCACACGAATGCGTGCTGCGTACGACGGGGTTTGGGGCAGAGCTCCATGCTTACGGTATCAGTCGGTAGCTCCGCCGTTCAAGCGGCCCGCACCTGAGCCACAAAACGTTCAACCTCGCTCGTTACCGCGCCCGCTTGGCTCGTCACGTCGGTGGCGTTGCCCAGCACCTGGGTCACCGCGCCACCGGCGTCCTGCGCCGCCTGGCTCACGCCGGTGATGTTCAACGTCACGTCCTGGGTGCTGAGCGCTACCTGTTGCACGTTCCGAGCGATCTCGGCCGTAGCCGCGCCCTGTTCCTCCACGGCCGCAGCGATGGCCGCCGCAATGCCGCTCACCTGCTCGATGGTGCTGGTGATGCCACGGATCGCGTCGACCGCGTCGCCGGTGGCGGCTTGGACCTGGGCGATCTGCGCGCCAATCTCGTCGGTCGCGCGCGCCGTCTGCTGGGCCAGGCTCTTCACCTCGCTCGCCACCACGGCAAACCCGCGTCCGGCCTCGCCCGCACGCGCCGCCTCGATGGTGGCGTTCAGCGCCAGCAGGTTCGTCTGCCCCGCGATGTTGGTGATCAGGTCCACCACCTGGCCGATCCTGTCGGCACCTTCGGCCAGCGCGCGCACGATTCCGTCCGTCCGCTGCGCCTCGTCTACCGCGCGGCGGATGATCTGCGTGCTCTGCGTTACCTGGTGGCTGATCTCGTGGATCGAGGACGTCAGTTGCTCGGCAGACACCGCCACCGTCTGCACGCTGGTGCTGGCTTCCTCGGCGGCCGCAGCCACCCGCGCGGCCTGCTGGGTGGTGCTGTCGGCCGTCACCGCCATGGATCGCGCCGTGCTCTGCAGTGCCCGACTGGATTGGTCGAGTACCGAGACGAGCGTACCGACGCGATCCTGGAACCCGTGCGCCATTTCCCCAAGCTGGCCGGCCTGTCCCGCGCGCACCTGCAGCACGTAGCTTTCGACCACGAGGTCCATGTCGAGGAACGCCGCCGCGTTCAGCGCCCGCAGCAGGGCCCGGGTGCGCGCGCGTCGCGCGGCGGTCTGCCAGCGTTTCGCCTTGGCGGCGATCACCTGTTCGGCCATCACGCTTGTCACCAAGGCGTAGGCGCCGGTGAAGAAGCGCGGCTCCAGGCCGATGCGTTTGTGGACGGCGCCGACACGCGCTGCCGACTCGACGTAAGCCGCATCAAAACGGCCGCTGAACAGCTTGCGCCAGTGCTCCTGCTGCGCGTCCAGCGCGTGCCGCAGCACTCCGGGTGCGCTCAGCATCGCCATCAGTTCTGGCCAGGTCTGCAGGTGATCTACGAAGATCGCCGTCAGATCCGGCAGGTGTTGTTCGAAGATTGGGTAGAAGTTCTGTAGCGCCGAGCGGGCCTCCTGGTCGATGCGCAGGAAGCGAAGTCTCTGGCTGATATCCGTCGACTCAGGCACGCGGCGTTCCTTTCGAAGGTGGGCTTCAGGATGCGCTGCGCCGGTAAAAGAAGGTTGAAGGCAGCAGGTCTTCTCCGAAGAACGCTCGAAGCGCGCTCAGGTCACGGCCGGCTGCCGGCCCGCATGGTTCGTCTGTCAGTGCTGCCCGAGCCGGCCCGCCTGGAAGTCGGCGTGCGCCTGCAGGATCTCCTCGCGCGTGTTCATCACGAACGGTCCGTGCATCACCACGGGCTCGTCGATCGGCTCGCCCGTCAGCACCAGCAGCATCGCGTCGGCCTCCGCCTGAACGGTGACGGTGCCGCCGGCACGGTCCAGCAGAACAAGCTGGGCATCGACCGCCCGCGTGCCGTGCACCATGGCGGGCCCGTGCAGCACCACCATCATCGCCACGTGCCCGGCCGGCAGGTCCAGCGCCGTGCCGGTCCCCGCCGTCAAACGTACGTCCCAAACGTTCAAGGGCGTGAACGTGCGCGCCGGCCCTTCGCGGCCGTCATAAGCGCCGGCAATCACCCGCAAGGTGCCGCCGCCCGGCAGCCCCACCGTCGGGACGGTGCCGGCCAGCACCGTCTGGTAGCCGGGCGGCGCAAGCTTGTCGCGCGCCGGTAGGTTCACCCAGAGCTGCACCATCTCCAGCACGCCACCGGTGCGGGTGAAGGCCGGCGAGTGGAACTCCTCGTGCAGGATGCCTGAGGCCGCCGTCATCCACTGCACGTCGCCTGGCCCGATGCGGCCGCCATGACCCTCGGAGTCCCGGTGGTCCACCTCGCCCTGGTAGACGATCGTCACCGTCTCGAAGCCGCGATGAGGGTGGCTGCCCACGCCGCGCGGCCGTTCGGCTGGCGGGAAAGCCGCTGGCCCGGCGTAGTCCAGCAGTAGGAACGGGCTGGCGTCCTGCCCCAGTGTGGCGTGAGAGAACAGCGAGCGCACGGGAAACCCGTCGCCCACCCAGTGGCCCTGCGGATTGCCGTGCACGCCCAGCACGGCGGCCATCAGCCGAACAGCCTTCGTGCGATCTCTTGTGTATCGATCAGCGTGATGGCGTGAGGCGAGGCGTAGATGATTGCAGTATTGATCAAGAGGGCCTCCGGAAATGAAGTAAGTAAGAGTTCTTTCTTGGAAAAAGAACCAAAAAACTTTCACTACCTCAGAGTAGGCTGCTGGTGCTTGGTTGTCTGCTCCTGCATGGGGCTGATACCGACGTTCAAAAACTACCGATCAGCACGCCGCACGCCAGCACCAGCGCGCCGCCGAACATCACCTGGAAGGCGGCTTTGGTGAAGTTGCTGTCCATGTAGCGCCACCTGATCCAGGAAATGGCGGCCAGCTCGACGACCACCACCACGCCCGCCGCGTAGGTGGCCGTCCAGAACGCCGGGATCAGGTAAGGCAGCGTGTGCCCGATGCCGCCCAGCACCGTCATCACGCCGCAGATCAGCCCGCGCAAGAAAGGTGTGCCGCGGCCGGAAATCTTGCCGTCGTCGCTCAGCGCCTCGGCGAACCCCATTGAGATGCCCGCGCCTATGCTGGCTGCCAGCCCCACCAGGAACGCGTTCCAGCTCTGATGCGTGGCGAAGGCGGCCGCGAACACCGGTGCCAGCGTGGAGACCGAGCCGTCCATCAGCCCCACCAGACCGGGCTGGACGACCTGCAGCACGAAACGGCGCCTGGCGTGGTCGTCCTCCAGCGCGCCGCGGCCCTCGGAGAGGTGCCGCTCTTCCAGGTCGCCGGCCTGGCGCTCGTGATGGTCCTCGGCGGTGGCGAGATCCCCCAGCAGCTTGCGGATTGCGGTGTCGGTGCTGCGTGAGGCCGCCGCACGGTAGAACCGGCTGCTCTGCATCTCCATCTCGCGCGCTGCCTTGCGCACCGTCTCGATGTTGAGCGTGGGCAGGTGCCAGTAGGCGCGGCTGCTGGCGAACCCGCGCACGTCTGCCCTGCGGATCAGCGGGATGTGCTGGCCGAACTTGTGTGCGTACAGGTCGATCAGGGTGCGCCGGTGGTCGTCCTCCTCGACCGACATGTCGAGGAAGATCCTGGCGCTATCGGGGAAGTCCGTCCGCAGCCGCTCGGCGAAATCGGCGTAGATGCGGCCGTCTTCCTCTTCCGAGCTGATGGCGAGCGCCAGGATCTCGCGTTCTGTGAGGGAGCTTAAATCGCGCATGGCGCATGATCTAGCCACGCCGCCAGAACAGTCAACCTGAAGATCATTACTGCAAACGCTTCGCAGTTGCTATGAGTATTTGTTTATCAGAAATATAGAGCCGAGCCAAACAGATCGGGGGGACTGGGCCTCAAGGCCCCAGTGGGGTTTGGGGCAGAGCCCCAACCTTGCTTGCGCCTTCCATCCGCACAGGAAACGCGAGCACAGCCAACAACCCAACCACCGACACGCCGGCCACGTACCAGGCCGGCGCCATGCGGTTCAGGCCGGCCAGCCAGACGATCAGCAGCGGCGTGGCCCCGCCCACCAGCGCGTAGGCGACGTTGTAGGATGCCGACATGCCGCTGAAGCGCACGGCTGGCGGAAAGGCGCGCACCATCAGCACGGGGGTGAGCGTGGCGGCCCCGGCCCCGGCGCCGGCCAGCATGTAGAGCGGCACCAGCGCCTGCGCCTGGTGGGCGGCGCTCCAGTAGAGCGCGCAGGTGCTCCCCGCCAGCAGCAGCAGCACGCAAGTGGCCGTCCGTCGCAGGCCGAACCGGTCGGTGGCGGCGCCGACCGCGACGGCCGAGAAGCACAGCGTGGCGCTGGCGGCCAGGTTGGCCAGCAGGGCCTCACGCGCGGGAACGGCGAACTGCTTCTGCAGCAGGGAAGGCGTGATCAGCACCACCACTACGATGGCTGCCGTCAGCGTCCATGTGCTCGCCATGGAGGCCAGCACGGCCGGGCGGTGCGTGCGCAGCACGGCGCGCAACGGCAGTTCGCGCTCGGTGGCGGCCCTGGCCTGCAACGCGAGGTAGACGGGCGTCTCCTGCAGCCAGCGGCGCAGCACCATGGCAACGAAGCCGAACAGCCCGCCGGCCAGGAAGGGCAGGCGCCACCAGCCGGCCAGAACCTGCGCCGGGGTGAGCGCCAGGTTGAGCCCGGTGGCGGCCAGCGATCCGAGCAGGATGCCGCCGGTCAGCCCGCTGGTGAGCAGTCCGAGCGCCAGGCCGACGCGGCCCGCCGGCGCATGCTCGGCCACGAACACCCAGCCGCCCGGCGCCTCGCCGCCGATCGCGGCACCCTGCATCAGCCGCATGGCCAGCAGCAGCAACGGCGCCGCGGGACCGATGGCCGCGTAGGTGGGCAGCAGCCCGATCAGCAAAGTGGGGATGGCCATCAGCAGCACGCTCAGGGTGAACACGCGCTTGCGGCCGCGTGTATCGCCGAAATGCGCCGTCACGATGCCGCCCAGCGGCCGGGCCAGGTAGCCGGCCGCGAACAGCCCGTAGGTCTCCACCTGCCGCAGCCAGTCCGGCTGAGCGGCCGGGAAGAACAGCTTCGCGATGGCGGCGGTGAAGAAGACGAAGATGATGAAATCGTAGAACTCGAGCACGCCGCCCAGCGAGGCCAGCGTCAGCGTGCGGATCTCGGCCCACGACAGCGTGGATGGCCGGCCGGACAGGGCGGGGCTGGTGGGCGGCATGGGCGGGTCCTGAGATCGGATGACGTGGGCTGGCTCTGGCCTGCGGCGAGAAGACAGGTAATTCTGTTGCAAAATCAAGATCCCGGCCTGCCTCGCAGGCCGCCTGCCATCGGCATCTACCCAGGAACGCTGGCCGCCGGGCGCGCGGGAGGCTCGGGTAGCGTAGCCGGCACGTCGGGCCACGCGCACCAGCGCGGTCACGGCCACGAGGACGAGGAACGCCGCCACGCGTAACCTGCGCAGCCTGCCAGAACCGGCTGCCCGGCCGACGGTCCTCGCGGCGGCCCTCGACACCACGGGCAGGGCAGCCGGCTTGGTTGCCACCGCTTGCGCCGCCGGGACGCCTGCGGCTCGCGACAGCGTGGTCCGGAGTTTCACGCCGGCCGGCGCTGCCGCGCGCTCTGCCGCCTGCGGGTCCCGGGAGGGCACGAACCGCAACTGCCTGTCGGAGACGGAGACGCGCAGCGTGCGGCCCCAGGCGAAGTCGAGGCGGTCGCCTTCCATGCCGTCGGCGAACACCACCCCGCCCTCGTTCATGCGGGAGACCAGCAGCAGGATGTCGCCCGCGGCGATCCGGCCGCTGACGATGCCGACGCCGGTGGCCAGGCTCGGCCACGGCTCGCGGGTGAGGAAGACGGCCGCCTTGTCCTGCGGCCGCAGGTCGATGGAGACGCCGGTGGCGCGGCTGATCGAGAGCGCCCAGCCAGTGGCCCCGGTGCCGGTGGCCACGATCACGCCGGAGGAGGACTGCGCTTCCTGCCGCCCGGCATAGGCGATGGTGTAACGGGCGGATTGGTGGCTGGTGTGGCCCACGAACACCTCGTTGAGCGCCAATAGCCTTTGCCCGTCGTCCAACTCGGCCTGCACCATGGTGCGGCGTTCGGTGGCCAGCTTGCCCGCGGCGTGCAGCGCCAGCATCGCCGCCACGTCGCCCGGCTTGTGCGGCACCAGGATGCCGGGGTTGCGCGCCGGGTCGGCGTTCACGCCGACCACCGCCTGGCCGGAGAGGTACTTGGCCACGTTGGCCACCAGCCCGTCCTGGCCCACGGCGACGACGAGGTCCTCCTGGCCGAACAGGAAGCGGTCGAGCTCCGCCCGGCGGACCGCGGCGATCCGCCAGTCCTTCGGCACCGCGGCGCGGATCTGCGCCACGGCGTCGCGCACGTGGTCGCGCTGGGCGTCGAGCCCCTCCAGCGACTGGGAGCGGCGGCGCAGGAAGACGTCCGCCTGCCCGCGCGTGGCGTGGCGGGCGAGGAGCTGGTCGTACTCCGTCTCGCGCGTGACGAGGACCAGGCGCGGGCCGAGTGCGCCGGTCACGAGGCCTGGCCAGCGCCCCTCTGGGCGGGTGAAGCCGGCGTAGCCGGAGCGCGGAGCAGCCCGGCCAGCGCTCCGGTCAGGTCCGGCGTCACGTTCAACGTGTCGATGCGCGTCAGCTTCTCGGCGAACCTGCGCAGGGTGATGGCGTGCAGCACCGCCGGGTCGGCGGCCTGCAGCAGCGCCAGGCGTTCGCCCTCGGCCGCGTTGTTGGCCGCCTCGGTGATGCGGATGCGCTCGGCTTCGCCCTCGGCGGCGATGCGGCCAGCCTGGGCGCGGCCCTCGGCCACGCGCCGCGCGTTCTCGTCCTCCTGGGCGATCAGCGCCGCCTGGCGACGCGCCAGCTCCACCTTGGTCGACAGCTCGTTCTCGGCGATCGCTCGCTCCTTCTCCACCGCCAGCGCACGCCGCGCGAAGGAGGCCTCGTCGGCCACGCCCTGGGCACGCTCGAAGGTCGGCGCCTCCAGCGCACGCGCCAGGTCGGCGCTCGGGCTGAGGCCGGCGACCCGCACGGTGACGATGTCCAGCCCCATGTCCTTCAGGCGGGTGCCTTCCAGCAGCCCGGCGCCGATCCCGGCCTGGATCGGGCCCGCACCCTCGCCGAGCAGCTCGTGGACGTCGCGATGCTCGATGTATCGGGCGCTCTGGTACTGCGACAGGCCGATCAGCAGGCTGGCGATTCGCTCCAGCGGGTCGGTGCGCAGCCGGCCGGTGCGCAGGTCGATGGTGAAGTCCACGCGGTCCGCCAGGCGCTCCGGCTCGGCGGCCCGCCAGGTGATGGTGCCTTGCACGGTCACCACCTGGTAGTCGCGCGAGCGTGCCTGGAAGACGAAGTCGGTGTCCCTGTCGTCGGCCGGGATCTCCATGATGCTGGTGCGGTCCGGGTTGAACCAGAAGGCGAGCCCGTGGCCGGACCGCGTGCGCCGCCCGCGCCTGAAGGCGATGATGCTGCTGGACGCCTCGCTGCGCAGGTGGCGGTACATGAACAGGTTGGTGATCTCGGCCATGGCGCCACTATGCAGGAGGCGGTCGGTGCGGCGTAAGGGCCAGCCGTGCCGTCCGTTGCAAAACCACGGGCGGAACCGCCACGAAGCTGTATCGTTACGCAGGCACGTTCACTCAGGAGAGATCATGCCCGCCCGTCTTGTCGCCCTGACCGCTGTCGCCGCCGTGTCCCTGGCCGGGCAGGCGCTCGCACAGACCGACCCGTACGCGATGGCGCACGCCGCTGCGGCCAACCAGCTTGGCGTGATGGAGTACTGCCAGGGCCGTGGCGACGTGGGAGCGGACGCGGTTGCGGCGCAGCGCAGCGCCATCGCCCGGCTTCCCGCCTCGACAACGTCCAACGATGCCGACGAGGCGCTGGGCAAGCAGGGCACGCTGTCCGCGCCGAACGGCGCGCACATGACTCTGGACAGCGTGGCCAGCAGCCGCGGCACGTCGGTGTCCGCGGTGTGCAAGCAGATGGGCAGCTCCGCCGTGCAGACCTCCGCCATGTTCCAGCAGAACGGCGTGCCGCCAGGTGGGACGCCGATGCCGGCTTTGCCAAACGGTGTGACGATGCCGGCTTTGCCGAATGGTGTGACGATGCCGGCGATGCCGAACGGCACGACGATGCCGGCGATCCCTGCCGCGCCTCCGCAATAGATGGTCCGCTTTCGGTCGTCCTGAGGCGTTGGCGCCTCGGGACGCTCAGCATTCCTACCTGTGGCCTGCCGAGGATCAGTCCAGCGCCTGCTTGTTGCCGGATGTGGGCTCAAGGTTGATCTGCCATGACCATGTTGCAGCCTTGAGCTTGGTGGCACGTTACGGGCTGCATGACGTTGAAACGCCGGACGCTCCTCCTCACCGCAAGCCTGCTCTGGATGTCGGCCATGCAGCTTGGCCGCCCGGCCCACGGCAACGACTTCACGGCGTTTGCGGAGGACGAGGACGTCTGCCGGCACGTGGGGACGGTGGCTATCAAGGGTGCGGCCGGACCGTCGGCGGCGCAACGTTACGACATGGCTTACCGCCAGTGCATGGTGGTGCACGGCCGCAGGCGGCAGTTGGGCGCCTACCCGCAAGGCGGCCCGGCCGGCGCTGGCGAACCACCCGGCAACCCGCACAGTTTCGAGTATCCGGACGCGTTCTACAGCATACCCTACGCCACGCCGGGCTATGGCTATGACGGGTTCAGCTACTGACCCGGTAACGCCAGGGGCGGAGTGTGGACACGCAACGCGTCGGGCTGTCGATCGCTGACCGTTGCGGTTCGGGTTAGTCGCGCAAGTTGCGGATGAGGATTTTGTAGACCGCGCCGTGACAGCTGACGTTCAAACGTCAAAACTAGCACCGGTTCTGCAATGAGGCCGTCCAGTCGGCACTTGAACTGAACAAGACCGTCCTCGGCGGCTGCAGCAAACCCGCCGTTGCATCGTTCGGTCTAGGAAGACCGAGAGCCTTTCTTTCCAGCGCCGCAGACCTGCCTGTCAGGGCGTCCCTGACAGGTGGGGTTTCGGCCTTGCGGACCCGTCTCGCGATTGCGTGCTGCGCATGTCGAGCTCTGGGGCAGAGCCCCATGCTTGCTTACAGGTGACCTCGGGCCGGAGACCCTCCCGCTTGGCTACCCAGGAAGGCTCGCGTTAGGGTGCGCATCGTAACGGAGTCCGGGCCGATCCAGGCCTCCGTCCCCCCGTTGAGGTCCGCCATGCGACTGCTGCCGACTCTGTTGCTGACCAGCCTCCTTTCGGCCGGCGCAGGCTTCGTGGCCGGGCGCGGCCTGCAGCCGGCGCGTCAGACGTCCTTTCCGGTCAGGGCCGGCGTTGCCGCCATGCCGGCGCCGCCGCCCAGCGGCATCGCGGTGAAGCCGGCGACCGGGCAGCCCGCGGCGGAGGCGGCTTCCGTGGCGCCCAGCGGCGTGCGCGCGCTGAACATCAGGCGGATCGCGCTGGATGCGAAGGGCAATAGGGCGCAAGCCTGCCTGGTGTTCAGCGGCCCGGTCTCCATTGCGTCCGACTTCCACCCGGCCGACTACCTGCGGATCGAGCCGGCCATCCGCCCGGCGCTGCAGGTCAACGGCGAGCGCCTGTGCATCGGCGGCCTCACCTTCGGCGTCACCTACCAGGTGACCGTGCTGGCCGGCCTGCCCGGGGCGGACGGCACGCGCAAGCTGGCCGACGAGACGCTGCCGCTCAGCCTGGGCGACCTGCCGGCCAACACGAACTTCGCCGATGACGGCTTCATCCTGTCGCGCGACGCCACGCGCGGCTTGCCGGTCGCCACCGTCAACGTCTCGCGCGTGCACATGCGCGTGGAGCGCATCACCGACCGCGTGCTGGTGCGCACGCATCTCGGTGAGGACTACAGCGACAACAACCCCGATCATTTCGATACCGTGCTCGACAGGACGGTCGACACGCTGGGCGTGCCGGTGTGGGAGGGCGACCTCGCCGTCAGGGGTGCGCGCAACGAGAAGGTGACCACCGCCTTCCCGCTGGCGCAGGTGCTGCCGCGCCGGCTGCCGGGGGCCTACCGCGTCAGCCTGCTGACCAGGTCGACGGAGGTCCGCGGCAGCCAGGATTGGGAGGTCGCCGGCACGCGCTGGGTGTTCGACACCGACCTGATGCTCACCACGCACCGTGGCGCCGACGGGCTGCACGTCTTCGCCCGCTCGCTGGTCACGGCCAAGCCGGTCACCGGCGCGGAGGTCTCGCTGCTGGCCGCCAACAACGACGAGCTCGGGCGCCTGGCCACCAACGCGGACGGCGAGGCGGTGTTTGCCGCCGGGCTGCTGCGGGGCGCCCAGGGGCTCGTGCCGCGCATGGTCATGGCCTATGCGGGGGACGACTTCACGGCGCTGCAGCTCGACAAGCCGGGCTTCGACTTCTCCGACCGCGGCGTGGATGGCCGGCCGGACCCCGGGCCGGTGGACGGCTACCTCTACACCGACCGCGGCATCTACCGGCCGGGCGAGACGATCCAGCTCGGCACCATGGTGCGCGACGGCCTGGCACGGCCGCTGCCGGACGGCCAGGCGGTCTCCGTGGTGCTGCACCGGCCGGACGGGGTGGAGGCGTCGCGCTACCGCCTGGTGCCGAACGCCGTCGGCTTCGCCGTGCAGACGATCCCGCTGAACCCCACATCGCCGCGCGGCACCTGGCGGCTGGAGGAGATGCTGGCCGGGACCAAGACAGTGATCGGCACGCTCGAGCTGCAGGTGCAGGATTTCGTGCCAAACCGGCTGGCCGTGGAACTTGCACCGCGCAACCCGCGCATCAGCGCCGCCCAGCCTGCCGTCATCGACGTGGCGAGCCGCTACCTCTACGGCGCGCCGGCAGCCGATCTGCAAGTGTCCGCCCACGTGCAGCTGCAGCGCGACACCCAGCCTGTGGCCGAGCACGGCTGGGTGTTCGGCCGCGCCGACGAGGCGCTGAACGCCGACGCGCAGGACGTCGCCGGCCCCAACACCGACGCCCAGGGCCACGCGGCGCTCTCCATCGACGCCGCCGCCCTGAAAATCCCCCAGACCACCATGCCGTTGCGCGCGGACGTCACCGTGGGCGTGGCCGAACCGGGCGGCCGCGCCACCGAGAGCCGGACGACGCTGAAAGTGGCGACGCACGACGTGCTGCTGGGCTTGCGCGCGCCCAACGAGGAGGGGCTGCTCGACGAGGACCACGCGAGCGCCATAGCGGCCGGCGCCTTCGCACCGGACGGCACGCGGCTGGCGCGGACGGTGGCGTTCCGGCTGGTGGAGCAGGTGACCGAGTACAACTACTTCGCCGAGGGTGGGCGCTGGGAGTGGAAGACCTCCACCCACGACCGGCCGGTGACGTTCGGCACGCTGGACGTGCCGGCGGCCGAGGGCGGCGCGCCGATCGGCCTGCCGCCGCTGCGATGGGGCACCTACCGGCTGGAGGTCACCGAGCAGGGCGCACCGGCCCAGGGCGCGTTCACGTCGCTGATCCTCCACGTCGGCTTCTCCGGCGGCGCAGGCGCGGCGGAGAGCCCTGAGAAGGTGGCCGTCAGCCTGGTGGGCCAGGCGCCGGCGCCTGGACAGACCGCGACGGTGCACATCAAGCCGCCCTTCGCCGGCCAGATGCTGATCACGGTGGAGAACAGCCGCGTGCTGGCCGTGCAGACCGCCAGCATCTCCGCCGAGGGCGCGGACGTGACGGTGCACGCCGATGCCGGGTGGGGCGTGGGCGCCTACGTTATGGCCAGCGTGTACCGGCCGTCCGGCCAGGTGTCCGGCCACGCGCCGGTACGCGCCGTAGGCCTGGCCTACGTGAAGCTGGACGCCTCTTCCCGCACCATCGGCGTGGCGATGGCGGCGCCCGCCGTGCTGCGGCCGCGCAGCCACCTGGACCTGCCCGTCACCGTCTCGGGTGCGGCTGCGCGGGGCCACGTGTGGCTGACGCTCGCCGCGGTGGACGAGGGCATCCTGGACCTCACCCGGTTCGCCAGCCCCGACCCCGCCGAGCATTATTTCGGCAAGCGCCGCCTGGCCGTGGACGTGCGCGACGACTACGCGCACCTGATCGACGGCAACGGCGCGGCACCTGGCGAGGTGCGCGCCGGCGGCGACCTGGACGGCGCCGGCCTGACCGTCGTGCCGACTCGCACCACTGCCCTGTTCTCCGGCCTGGTGGAGGTGGGCGCCGACGGCCGTGCCACGGTGCCTCTCGACCTGCCCGACTTTACCGGCGGCCTGCGCCTGATGGCGGTGGCGGTCAGCGACGCCGGTTTCGGCCACGCCGAGCAACAGGTGCCGGTGCGCGACCCGGTGGTGGCGCAGATCAGCCTGCCGCGCTTCCTCGCACCCGGCGACGACGCGAGGATGACCCTGCTGGCCCACAACGTGGAAGCGCCGCCCGGCACCTACCACGTGCACCTGAGCGCTGAGGGCGCGCTGGCGATGCAGCCGGTCGACGACGACGTCCACCTCGACGCTCGCCAGGCAGTGGTGCGCACCTATCCGCTCGCCGGCGGCGCGGTGGGCACCGGTCGCGTGGTGCTGGTGCTGACCGGGCCCAATTTCGGGCAAGGGAGCGGGGCGGCCATCACGCATGACTGGCCGATGGAGGTGCGCACGCCGTTCCAGTCCGTGACCCTCGTCACCAAGGCGGACCAGGCGGCGGGCGAGGCGGCCACGCTGTCTGCTTCCCTGGCGGCCGGCCTGGTTCCGCAGGGAGCGACCCTGCGCGCCAGCTTCAGCAACATCGGCAGCATCGACCTGCCGGGCCTGCTCACGGCGCTGGACGAGTACCCGTTCGGCTGCTCCGAACAGATGGTCAGCCGGGCGATGCCGCTGATCTACGTGGAGCAGGAGGCCAAGCTGGTAGGAAGCGCGCTGCCGCCGGACCTGCACTTCCGCATCCAGGACGCGGTGGACAAGCTGCTGGAGCGTCAGGACGACAACGGCGCGTTCGGGCTGTGGCGTGCCGGCGACGGCGAGGCCGAGCCGTTCCTGGGCGCCATGATCGCCGACTTTCTCACGCGGGCGCAGGCGCACGGCTACACCGTGCCGCAGCACGCGCTGGCCAGCGCCATGCGCGTGCTGACGCAATCCAACCCGGACGGCTACCAGCTCCACCGCTTCTGGTTCTGGGCCGGGAAGCCGGACGAGACAGACGAGGCCATCACCCGCGCCGGCCGCGCCTACAGCCTGTTTCTCGCCGCCCGCACCGGCCAGGCGGACGCCGCCGACCTGCGCTACATGCGCGACAACGACCTCGACAAGATGGAGCCGCTCGGCCAGGCGCAACTGGCCGCCGGCCTGTCCATGCTGGGCGACCACCCGCGCGCCGTGCACGCCTTCGACGTGGCCGAGGCAGAGCTACCGAGGGAGCGCGACGACCTGGAATGGCGGACCGGCGACTTCTACCGGACCAGGCTGCGCGACACTGCGGCCATGGTGTCTCTGGCCGCCGAGATCGGCGACCGGCCGCGGGTGCGTCGCCTTTTGGCGGCGCTGGACCGGCTGGACACGCGCACGGAGGGCCTGACGACGCAGGAGCAGGGCTGGCTGGTGATCGCCGCCGGCGTGCTGCTGGAGCGCGCCGGCCCGGCCAGCGTTTCCGTGGACGGGGCGGCGCAGCCAAAGGCCGCCGTGGTCAGCCTCAGCCGCGATGTGGCCGGGCTGCACGACGTGGTGGTGCGCAACACCGGCACCCACCCGCTCACCCGCATCGTCAGCGTGCGCGGATTGCCGACCGGCGCGCCGCCGGCCGCGTCCAGCCACGTCACCATCGCCAAGGCGGTGACGGCGGCGGACGGCAGCGCCGTGGACCTGGCCCACCTGACGCAAAACGAGCGGCTCGTGGTGCACCTGTCCGGCGACGTGGACGACGACGCCTACCACCAGTCCATGCTGGTGGACCCGCTGCCGGCCGGCTTCGAGATCGAGCGCGTGGTGCCGGCCTCCACCGACACGGTCGGTAACGGCCTGCCGTGGGTGGGATCTATCACGCCGACGCGCATCGCCGAGAAGCGGGACGACCGTTTCATGGCGGCCATCGATCTGGGCCGCGCGTCCGAGGACACCAGCGACGGCGACGAGGCAGGCGAGACCAAGGACGACTCCAAGAAGGAACCGCCCGACCCGCACCATTTCAACCTGGCCTACGTCGTGCGCGTCGTCTCGCCCGGCCGGTTCGTGCTGCCGGCCGCCAGCATACGGGATATGTATCGTCCGGACGTGCAGGCGCGCACTGGGGTGGGGTCGGTGACGATCGGCGTTAAGGCGCCTTGAGAAGGAAGCAGTTCTTTTTTGAAAAAAAGAACCAAAGAACTTTTGTCCCTGTACGGCGCGCGTCGCGGAGGTGGGGTGTTTCAGCCGTCCGCGACAGCGCCAGCAAAAGCTTTTTGATTCTTTTTCTCGAAAAAGAAGGCCTTTCTTTCGCTGTCGCTTTACTTCTGGCCGCAGTCGCGGTGTGGACGGCAGACCGCGTCTGCCCTCCGGACCTTTCCCGCTTGGCCGCCTCCAAGGAGGTACTTGCCGAAGACGGCCAACTGCTTCGGGCGTTCCCGGCCAGGGGCGGCGTATGGCGGCTAAGGACCGGCGTGGACGACGTGGACCCGCGCTACCTGGCTTTGCTTATGGCTGCCGAGGACAAGCGCTTTCATATTCACGGCGGCGTGGATGCGGGCGCCCTGATGCGGGCGGCGTGGCAATACTTGCGGCTGGGCCGAATCGTGTCGGGCGGTTCCACGCTCAGCATGCAGACGGCGCGCCTGCTGGAGCCGCACCGCCGCAGCCTGGTCGGCAAGCTGCACGACGTGCTGCGCGCCTGGCAGTTGGAGGAGCGCTTCGGCAAGGACGCGATCCTGTCGATGTACCTGACGCTGGCGCCGTTCGGCGGCAACGTGGAGGGCGTGCGCGCGGCCAGCCTCGTCTGGTTCGGCCACGACGCAGCGCGCCTGTCGGAACGGGAGGCGGCGCTGCTGGTGGCCGTCCCGCAATCGCCGGCGCGGCGTCGGCCGGACCGCCATCTGGCCGCGGCGGGCAGGGCGGCCGGCCTGCTGGTCGCCCGGCTGCGCGCGTCCGGATCGCTGCCCGGCTCGTGGGCCGCGGCGCCTGTCCTGGACCGGATGGGGGCGCCGGGGCTGCGGCATCCCTTGCCGCGCCTGGCCGCGCTGTTCTGCGCCGGCCTGGCGCGCACCGCGCCAGCGGGCGCCCGCGTGCGCAGCACGATCGACTTCGCCCTGCAACGCCGCCTCGAGGCGCTGCTGGATCGCGAGACAGGGGCCGAGCCGCCCGCCGTAGGCGTGGCGGCGATGATCTTGGACAACGCCACCCGCAGCGTCCGCGCCAGCGTCGGCGGCCGCGGCCCGGGCCTGCCCGGCGCCGACCTGGACCTGACCGCCTCGCTACGCTCGCCGGGCTCGGCCCTGAAGCCGTTCATCTACGGCATGGCGTTTGACGCCGGGCTGCTGCACCCGCTGACCCTGATCAGCGACGCGCCCGGCCTGCTGCCCGGCTACGCGCCGCGCAACTTCGACTATCTCTACCATGGCGCGGTCACGGCCCAGACCGCATTGCGCCAGTCCTTCAACGTCCCTGCCGTGGAGGTGCTGCAGCGCGTGGGACCTGACCGTTTCGTGGCCGGGCTGCGGCAGGCTGGCGCGAGGGTGGTGCTGCCCGACCGCCACCCCAGCCTTGCCGTGGCCCTGGGCGGCCTCGGCATCAGCTTGTCAGACATGGTGATGCTCTACGCGGCCCTGGGTGATGACGGCCAGGCGTCTCCCTTGGTCCGCGTGGCCGGAGGCGCCAGGCAGAAGGTGGCGTTCATGGGGCCGCTCGCCGTGTACTACCTGCGGCGGGTGCTGGAGGGATCGCCGCCGCCGCCGGGCATGGCCTACGCCGCGCTGACCGGGGGCAGGAGCGTGGCGTTCAAGACCGGAACGTCCTACGGCTTCCGCGACGCCTGGGCGATCGGCTACTCCTCGGCCAGCACGGTGGGAATCTGGACCGGCCGGGTGGAGGGAACACCGCGCCCCGGCAGTTTCGGGCGCGTCACTGCGGCTCCGCTCATGCTGCAGGCCTTTGGCCTGTTGCCGCCGGAGAGCGACGCCGTCCCGCCGCCGCCGCCCGGCGCGATCCTGGCCGACAGCACGGAAGAGTTGCCGCCGGGCCTGCGCCGGCTCGGCCCGGCGCAGGACGCGGTTCCGCACCGTCCTGTGCTGGACTACCCGCCACCTGGCGCCACGGTCGACCTGACGCGTGCCGCCGCCGGCGCCTACCTGCCGATCACGTTACGCGTGCGGGGCGGCACCGCGCCGTTCCGCTGGCTGGTGAACGGCCGTCCGGTGCCGGGCCACGACGCGGAACTGCGCTGGGAGCCGGACGGCCCGGGATGCGCTTTGGTGACCGTGATCAGCGCGGACGACTTGGCGGCGCATGGCAGCTTCAGGATGGAATTGGATTAGCGACGGTTGGAGTCTCTGCTTGGAAGGAAGGCCAGGGGCTCTGTCCCTGGACCTCGTTAAGGACAAGTCCTTAGAGTCCGTTTGAAAACTCACACAAGCTGCCTGGGGAGCGCCGAAATCCGACGAAAGCGGTAACTACATACCACAATTCAGGCCCAATTCGCCTTCTACCGGCAAGGATTAAGCGACTCGGGGCTTTGGATACGAGTTTTCAAACAGCCTCTTAGAGTCCGTTTCTAAAGTTGTTGGTCAGGCCAGGCGTGCCAGCATCAGGCG
>CAXTBC010000058.1:0-25251 GCA_964242595.1 uncultured Acetobacteraceae bacterium
CGGTGGCGCCCAGGCGGTGGCGGCCGAGCAGCTCGGCGGTCAGGCGAAACGGATCGTCGTTGGGTTCCATGAACAGGCGGCCCATCACCTGCAGCACCAGAGCGCGGCGGCCGTCGGCCAGCTCGACGAGCACGGAGCCCTGGCCGGGAGTGCCGGGGGGGAAGTTGAGCGGGCGGATGAGGCGCTTCTGAGTCTCGATGTAGCCCAGCAGTTCCTTGCGGTCCCACGCGTGGTTGCCCAGCGTGAGGACGTCGGCGCCGGCGGCGAACAGCGCGTCCGCCATGGCAGGGGCGCAGCCGAAACCGTGGCTGGCATTTTCCACGTTGACGATGACGAGGTCCAGCCCGAGTTGCGCGCGCAGGTTGGGCAGCGCGGCGGCGGCGGCGTCCCGGCCGGCACGGCCTACTAGGTCTCCCAGGAAGAGGATGCGCATCTGGCGGCTTTCGGGTTGTGAGGAGAAGGAGGAAGGCCTTCTTTTCTGAAGAAAAGAACCAAAAGACTCTTGACTGTGATCTCCTGTTGTTTTGTTGGCAGCCGGCTTGTGACTACACGGCATTTCTTTGAACACGCATGGTTGTTCCTGCTTTTGTCTTGTCGCGCAACTGCGTTCAGCGGCGTGACGTTCCTTGGAGGACGGCGCATGCGCGCCTTGGAGCTTGCAATGCCCGCTACAGCGACACGGCTTTTGCTGACCATGGCTGCCTGTGTGACGGCGGTGACGGCGGTGGCGGCGCCCCCTGCCTTACCGGCAATCATGGAACCGGCCAGCCAGGAGCATCATCCGGGCAAGGACCTGTTCCAGCAGCTGGTGACACCCGATCTGGAGGCGGCCAAGGCGTTCTACGGCGGCCTGTTCGGCTGGCAGTTTACCGATGTTGCCGGCACCCGCCCGCCTTACGCAGTGGCGACGCTGGACGGACACGTAGTGGCAGGCGTGGCGGAGCGGCCAGTGCCGCAGGGCCAGCAGCGCCAGTCGGCGTGGCTTGGCTTCTTCTCGGTGACCGACGTTGCGGCATCGGTGACTGCGGCCTCCGACCGGGGTGGACGCGTGCTGGCGGCACTGCGCAGCGTGCCGGGCCTGGGGACCGAGGCGGTGCTGGCCGACCCGCAGGGCGCGGTGTTCGGCGTGCTGGCCTCGGCCAGCGGCGACCCGCCGGACTCGCTCAAGCCGGTGGGGACGTGGATCTGGCGCTCGCTGCTGACCACGGACGCGGTAAGCGACGTGGCGTTCTACCAGGCGATGTTCGGCTACAAGACGTACACGCTTCCGGCGCCGGCCGGCGAGCAGCACATCCTGCTGGCCAGCGAGGACTACGCGCGGGCGACCGCGAACACCCTGCCCACCAACCGGCCGGGCATGCACCCGCACTGGCTCAACTTCGTGCGCGTGGTGGATGCCGGCCAGGCAGCGACGAAGGCTACGTCGTTGGGTGGGCACGTGCTGGTGGCGCCGCACACGGACCGGCATGGCGGACAGATCGCTGTGGTGGCCGATCCGCAGGGGGCGCCGGTGGGGCTGTTCGAGTGGGGCAGTGGCGAGACGAAGGAGTTGACCAAGTGAGGCGCCCACTACGGCTTGCGGCGGCGTGCCTGCTGGGATTGCCGCTCGCCCTGGGCGGCTGCGTTGGCGGTGTGGGCGGCGGAGGTTACGACGTGGGCGGCGACTACTACGAACCGTACGGCTACGATTACGGCGGATTCGGCGGCGGCTATGATGTCGGGCCGTATCGGGACGGTGGGTTTGGCCATGGCGGCTACGATCATGGCGGGTTTGCGCATGGCGGTGGCGGCTATCCCGGCATCCCCGGTGGCGACCACGGGAACAGGTCCGGTGGCGGCGGAGGTGGGTTCGGCGGCGGTCATGGCGGCGGCGGTGGCGGCGGCCATGGCGGCGGCGGTGGCGGTGGGCACGGGAGATAGCCACGTGGAATGAGGGCGCAGGATTAAGTGGCTTGCGAAATGCGAGTTGGTATCGTCGCGTGAGTGCATTCACAACCTGTTTCGACGGTCGCTAATGTGCGTTTCCAACCGACGCTCAAGTCGCGACTAACACGATCGGCAGGCTACAGACGGCGGAACCCGATCGAACGCGCGTTGTGCTTCCTCAAAGACTTCCGACGAGTCGCCACAAGATACGACAACTCGCCATCACCGACGATGCCGCCGTCTGGCGTTCCACAACCGTGATCTGGTGATTGTAAGGCTGGAGCCTGGAGCGAGTTAGGACAACGGCGCACGTTACCGAGTGCAAATTCCCTGCTAAGTATGAACGATCGGGTGCTTGTGGCGAAGCCAGAGCTCAAAACAGAAAACTTTCGACGCTTCTTCAGAAAAGAAACGCCGCCCCTCCACTAAGTGCGCTGGTCGATCAGCGCCCGGCGCTTGAGATCCTGCTGCAACTGGCGCGACATCAGCTCCACGCGCTCCTCGAAAAGCTGGTTGGCGATGTCGTCACGGCCCATCGCGGCCATGTTTTTCTGCTCGCGCTTGCAGACCATCACCACCAGGATGCCGTCGGTGGTCACCAGCGCCTTGCTGGCCTGCCCCGGTGCCAGTTCGCCCAGCAGTTGCTGCATCGGCCCGGTCAGCTTGTCGAGCCGCACCGGGCCGGGATCGGACGCGCGCTTGTTGCCGGCCGCGGCGTTGGCCGACTCGATATCGGTACAGCTGTGCGCGGCCTTCGAGAGCGTCTGCCCCTCCACCAGGGCTTTGCGCTGCTCCGGGGTGGGGTTGGAGGGGTCGAGCACCGAGGCGAACGGGTAGAAGGCCTGCCGCAAGGTCAGCACGTTGGCCAAGTCCGAGCCAACCAGGCGCTTCTCCTGCAGCGTCACCACGTCGAACCCGCCGGCTACGCGAACCGGGTTGCTCACCGCACCCACCGGCATCTGCGCCACCAGGCCGGCCACAGACGGGTCCAGCTGGTCCGGCCGCACCCAGCCCAGGGACCCGCCCTCCAGGGCCGTCTGACTCTGGCTAAACTCGGCGGCCACGATGCCGAACGGCGCGCCGGCGTGTAGCTGGCTGATCACCGTGTCGGCGAACTTCCTGGCGTCGTTCAGGCGGGACGGGTCCTCGGCCGCCACGAAGATCTCCGCCAGCCGGTATTGCGGCTTGCCCTGGTCCCTGCGGAACAGCTTCTCCTGCTCGGCGATCTCGCCCGGCGTCACTCGGCCGCGCTCACTGATCTCCTGGCGCAGCACCTTCGTCCAGCCGAGCTGGGTGCGGATCTGGGCGATCAGCGTGGAGCGCGAGACGCCCTGGCCGGACAGCTTGTCCTGCAGCCCGCCGGGCGGCAGGTGGTTGCGGCTCTCGATGTCGTGGATCGCCTTGGCCACCTCGCTATCCGGCACGGCGATCTTGCGGTGCTGGATCTCCTGCATTTGCAGCCGGTCCTCGAGCAGCTGGCGGGTGATCTGCGGCCGCAGCAGCTTGAGCGTTTCGGGCGCGATAGGCTGGCCGGTGGTCAGCGCGAACAGCCGCGCGCGGTTGTCCACGTCGGCGCGCGTGATCACGTCGCCGTTCACCACGACCACGATGCCGTCTGCCGGCTCGACCGCCTGCACGGGCGCCGTCGGCTTGGCGGGCACCGCCTTGGAAGCGGCCAGCGCGGGGAAGCTTGCTGCGAGGAACAGGGCGGTCAGGAGGGGACGCATGTGAGTAGCCTTTCGGACGGCCGGTAAGACAGGAAGGTCGGTTCCAGACAAGAACACGAGACGATTTCTACTGAACGGCTGATGTCATCGGCTGGCACGGGACCGGCGGACCACGATCTCTTCTTCCAGAACCGCGGCCTTCCTTTACCCATTCACGCCGAACCCGCCAATCGATTTCAGCGTAATCGTGAACAGCACCGTCGTGTCGCCGTTGTCGCCGGCGATCGAGGTGAACCGTCGGAAGGCGAAGATGTCGAAGATCAGGCACTCGTTCTCCCATTTCGCGTCGCCGCCGGCCGAGACGAGCTGACCCGTCTGGACGTCCCGCCTGGCATTGAGGCCGAACGTGTAACTGCTGAAATGAGTGGAGAACGCGGCCGTCACCTCCTGGCGCGGCGTGAAGTAGTCGGGCGGCAAGCCGTTCACCAAGAGCGGCGTGTTGTTGAGGGTGAAGGTCTGACCGAGGTTGAAGTTGTTTACGTAGAGGAAGTACGGGTTGTTGGCGCTGTAGATGTAGCCGATATTGAAACGAGCGATCGGCTGGCCAAAGCTGGTGATCGCGTCGACAAAGCGCACGTCGCCGTTGCTGTGGTCCACCCGCGTGCGGGCGGTGAAGTCCACCCACTTGTTCGGCACGAAGCTGAGCCGGCCGACGATGTCGGAGAGGTGCGCGCCGGTCTCGAACCCGCCATAGGGCTGGAACTGCGGGTAGAGGTCGTGGTCGATGTGCTGCTGGTAGGAGGCGCCTAGCAGGCCTTCCAGCTTCTGCCCGCCGGACAGGTTCCACTCGGCGCGCAAGGCGGCGTTCACCCGCACACCGCCGTCGTAGCGGTCGTAGCCGCCGAAACGGTTCAGGTTGAACAGGGTGCTATCGGTGAACTCGTAGTTCAGCGAGTCCTCGTTGGGGATGTTGTCGCGCCTGTTGTTGCCGCTCTGCGGCGCGGCGATCACCTGCACGATCGGCTCGACCACCTCGTTGCCGCCGCCGCTGGTGGCCCGCACGAACGGCCAGTTGAGCCGCAGCGCCACCTGCGCTTGGCCGTGCACGCCGCGCGCGGTGTCGGCGTCCTGGAAGTTGGGCTGCCCGTTCAGGACGTTGGCGTTGTAGACGGCGCCCATTGCCTGGGCGGTGAACAGCCACTGGTCGCCCAGGTGGCCGGCATAGGGGCGGTCCCACTGCAGCCTGGTGCCCAGCTGCTGGTCGTTGGTGCCCTGGTCGCGCAGCAGGTTCCACTCCATCGTGTCGAAGCTCAGCCGGCCGCCCAGCGCGTCCGGCTCGCCCACGAAGCTGTACTGGTAGCGCGGCAGCACGTAGGGCAGCAGGTTCTGCTGGATGCTGGAGTTCAGCCCCTGGTAACTGCGCAAGTCCAGCTTGGCATAGGAGCCCACGCCGAAGCCCTCGATGAACAGCTGGCTGCTCAGCAGGTTGGCGCCGTAGCCAGGAACCTGGAAGTCGCGCAAATACGCCACCGAGCTGCCCAGGTTGATGTCGAAACCGTAGCGCCAAGTGTCGTTGTAGTCGAACAGGCCGTGGCCGAAGAAGTAGCCTGCCGTGGTGCCCTCGTCGCGCGCCACGGCCGCATCGATGCGAAGCGTGCCGAAGTTGAACACGCGGTTGTACAGCGCCTCGAGCTGCGGCCCCTGCTCGGTGCCCAGCGTTCCCGTCAGCGTCACGTCGGACTGGGCGTCCAGCACCACGTAGTAGGGCTGGCGGATGAACGTGCCCAAATAGTGGTCGGACGCGCCGATGCTGGGCGCCAGCAGGCCGCTCTGCCGCTTCACCGAGGGATCCGACATCGAGAAGTAAGGCAGGTAGACGACGGGCAGGCCGTAGAGGTCCAGGTAGGCATCCTTGTACTCGATCCGCTTGTTCTCGAGATCCTGGGTGATCTGGTTGGCGCGTATCTCCCAGATCGGCGCGTAGTCCGGGTGGTCGCGGCAGACGTCGCAGGTGGAGTAGAGGCCGCGGCTCATGACGTTGAGCTTGCCTTCGGTGCGCCGTGCGCCGTTGGCGGCCAGCTTGGCGTTCTGTGCCATCAGCGCGCGCATCGCGGTCAGCACGCCGTTGCGCATGCCCTGGCTCAGCTCGGCGTAGTCGGCGAACAGCACCTGCCCGTCCGGCTCCACGATCACCACGTGGCCGTACGCGGCCGCCACGTTGGTGTTGCGGTCGAAGGTGATACGGTCGGCCTTCAGCACGTGGTCGTTCTGCCAGGCCTCCACGTGCCCGTCGGCGGTCACCAGGCCGTTGGTCTTGTCGTACGTCACGCTGTCGGCCTGGAACGTCACCGGCGTGTTGCCGGACAGCGGCTGCGCGTTGAGGTCGACGGTCGGGAAGTGCTGGCCGGGCGCCTTGTACTGGGCGTGGGCCTGGGTGCAGACGAGGAAGGCAAGGAAGACAGCAGTCCTTTTTTGAAAAAAAGGACCAAAAAACTTTTGCGCCCTGTCGGGTGATTCAGGGCAGGGGCGCGACAGCGGAGTCGAAAGTTCTTTGCTTCTTTTCTTCAGAAAAGAAGGCCTTGCTTCCTGCCCCACCTAGCCATCCTCGAGGTGCAGCAGGAGGGCCACCGACAACAGCAGCCCCGCCCCCGCCGGCGCCCACGCCGCCAGCACCGCCGGCAACGCCCCCGACTGGCCAAACTCCTCGGCCACCTTGCTCACCGTGAACAACACGAACCCCGCTGCAACCCCGGACCCCACCATGCGGGCCACGCCCCCGCGCCGTGTCTGGCGCATGGAGAAGCCGGCGGCAACCAGCGCCATGGTTCCACAAAGTAACGGCAGCGCCAGCAGCGACTGGAAATGCAGCCGGTGGCGCACCGAGGAGAAGCCGGCGCTCTCCAGCAGCCGGATGAACCCGGGCAGCGCCCACACCGACAGCGTCTCGGGCGACTGGAAGCTCTCCTGCACCCGCATCGCGGTCAGGTTGGTGGCAAGCTTCATGTTGCCCACCACCACCGGCAGGTGATCCGGCGTGATGGTCCGCGCGCCCGACATCTGCCAGGCGCCGCTACGCAGCGTGGCGCTGGTGGCCTCCACCCGGCTCAGCAGGTGGTCGGCCGAGTCCAGCCGGAACACGCTGATGCCGCCGGCGGCGATCACCTTGCCCTGCAGCGCCACGTCGTGCGCGTGGATGATCGCCACACCCTGCGGGTCCAGCCCGCGGTCGGCTTGGCGCAGCCACAACTGGCCGCCGGCCACCGCCAGGGTGCCGCCGGTGTGGCGCAAATAGACGTTATCCAGCGCCGCGGCGCGCGCGTACATCACCGATGACAACGGCGAGAGCCCGCCGGTGGCCGCCAGCCCCAGCGCCACCGCCGAGGCCACCGGCAGGCTGAGGAACTGCCAGGCCGACACCCCGGCCGCACGCGCCACCACCAGCTCGCTCGAGCGGGTCAGCCGCCAGAACGCGATGATGCCCCCCAGCAGCACGGCGAACGGCAGGATCTGCAGCATGTAGTAAGGCAGCCGCAACAGCGCGATGCCCACGACCAGCCCGAAGCCGACGTCGGCGCGCAGCGAGGCGCGGCGCAGCAGCTCGATGAAGTCGAACAGCATCACCAGCATCGAGAGGGCGGCCAGCATGGCCATCGCCGCCCAGGTGAACTGGCGCGCGATGTAGGCCGAGAGCGTGAGTGCGAACTTCATGTGACCGGCAGCGCCGCCCCCTGATGTCGTACGGCCTCGGCCGGCAGCCGCCGCAGCGCGGGCGCGAACAGCACCCAGGCGCAAGCCAGCCCAGGTGCCAGCGCCTGCGCCCAGATCAGCCACACCAGCGCCGGGTGCCGCGTGGCCACGCTCTGCGCCGTCAGCCCCAGCGCCAGCAGCGCCACCATGGCCAGCACCGCGGCCAGCGGCCGGACCAGGTTGCCGGCACGCCGGAAGCTGCCGGTCAGCACGCTCACCAGCGCCACCAGCGCGAAGCCCAGCGTGGTCAGCGGCTGGGTCAGCCGCCGGTTGGCCTCCGTCAGGTACTTGCCCGCGTCGCCGTTGGCCACCGCGGTGGCGCTGGGGTGCAGCAGCTCGCGCAGGCTCAACTCGCTGTCGTCACGCGCCCGCGCCGCATCCTCGCCGCGGCCGCTGCTGGCGAGGTCCACCGTGTCCTCGGCGAAGGTCAGCACGTCCAGCCGGCCGGTCTTGGCGTCGATCTCCTGGCGCGAGCCGTTCTCCAGCAGCACGCGCGGCGTGTCGCTCTCGGCCACCAGCCTGCCGCTCTCGGCCAGGATGGTGGCGTGCGTGTTGGACTGCCTATCATCCTCCACCATTATGCCGCGCAGCGTGCCGTCGGTGTCGCGCGAGCGCACGTACACCGTGAGCTGGTCGGAGATGGCGGTGAACACGCCTTCCTGCAGCAGGAAGGCGGCCACCTTGTTGCGCAGCTCGAACTGATACTCCTTGAACGCCATGTTGCTCGCCGGCACCACCCAGATGTTGAGCCAGAAGCTGACAGCCATGGCGATGGACGCTGCCATCAGCGCCGGCCGCGACAGCGCCCAGGGCGAGAGCCCCGCCGAACGCATCACCGTCAGCTCCCGGTCGCCGGCCAGCCGCTGGTAGACGAACTGCACAACCACGAAGGTGGTGATGGGCAGGATCACCGCCACGAAATTGGGGATCAGCAGCCCGGTCAGCTGCACGAACACCCGCAGGCTGAGCCCGCGGTTGACTACGAGCTCGACGAAGCGAAGCGACTGCGTGAGCCAGATCAGCGCCACCAGCGCCGTGGTGACGGCGACCAGGGCGGCGAGCAGCTGGCGGAGGATATAGCTGTCGAGCTGGGTGATCGGGGAGGTGCGGGCCATGCCAGGCGGAGCATAGCTTGCGGGCGGCGGGGGGCAAAGGCGCCCGGGGTAAGGAAAGGCAAGCGGTTCTTTTTTGAAAAAAGAACCAAAAAACTTGTGTCTGTTTGGTGCGGGCTGTCGAGACGTGGTGTTTCAGCTTCAGCTGGCTGAGATCTCTACTGTCACGTGCGAGACCAGCGGCATTGCGAGCAGCCTGGGGCGATAGAAGCCGGCGTCCCTGCCCGCCGTAGTGCGAACCGATAGGATCACGCCCAGGTGACCTGGGCCCAGCCGCCAAACGTGCAGGTCGGCCACGGTATCGCCGCAGGACTGGACCAGGCGCGTGACGGCGGCCGACACCGCGGGGCTCGGCATCATGTCCAGCAGGATGCCGCCGGCCGCCCTGGCCAGACGCACGGACCACACGCCGATCACGCAGGCGCCGGCCAGCCCGGCCACCGGGTCCATCCACACCCAGCCGAAGGCGCGCGCCAGCAGCAGGCCCAGGATGACGAACACCGTCACCGCCGCGTCCGTCATCACGTGCAGCATGATACCGCGCAGGTTGTTGTCACGCTGCGCCGCCTCGTGCCCGTGTGCGTGCTCGTGCGCGTCGCCGTGCGCGCCGGCCAGCAGCCAGGCCGAGGAGATGTTCACGCACAGCCCCAGGCAGGCGATCGGGATCGCCTCGGAGAAGCGGATCGGCACCGGTGCCGCCAGCCGGCCCACGGATTCGATGCCGATCAGCACCGCCATCCCGGCCAGCACCACGGCGCTGGTGAACGCCGCCAGGTCGCCCAGCTTGCCGGTGCCGAAGCTGAAGCGCGGGTCCGCCGCGTGGCGCCTGGCGTAGCGGTAGGCTAGGGCGGCCAGCAGCATGGCCCCAGCATGGGTGCTCATGTGCAGCCCGTCGGCCACCAGCGCTATGGAGCCGAACAGGCTGCCGCCGCCCACCTCGATCACCATCATCGCCGTGCACAGGCAGATCACCGCCCAGGTCCGCCGTTCTGCGTGCGTGTGGCCGCTGCCCAGGAACACGTGGCCGTGCCCTGGCGCAGCCATCGTGTCGCAGGGCGGCGCCGCCACGTCCTGGCCGGTGACCGGCGTCGCTCGCGTTACGAGCCCGACATGCCGGTTGGGCGATGGGCTTGCGGGAACAAGGGCGGCTTGGGCAAGGCGGGCAGCCATAGGATCACGCGTAATGTTATATTGTAGCGTATGCGCGAGGCTGAACTCGTGTCAACTCAGGGCCAGCAGGCTTAGGGGCGCGCTGGCTGCCCCGCCGAGCAAAGCAACCCGCCATCCTGCCACCAGTTTCGGCAGGCCACATGCACGCGCACCGGCGTGTCGGCCAGCGGCTCAGGCCGGTCCGGCAGCGCCGCGGGGTCGGCGAAGCATTCCGCGACACCCAGCGTGCGCGTGCAGAACGGCTGCGGCAGCGCGCTGCTCACCACCGTCTGTCCCCCGGCCGCACACCCCGCCAAGCCTGCCGCCAGCATTATCCACCGCATGCCCCACCCTAACCTTCCTTCGTAAACACCTTCTCTCCAACCGCCGGAGGACAGGCGCCCGAGAGGCCGTCGCAGGGGTTTCCCCCCCGGACGCCCGTCGCTATGGTCCGCCGCGCGCAGCCACACCCCCCATCCCGAGCCCCTACCCGAGGACCAATAAGCGTTGCCCGATATCTTCGATGAAGTGGAGGAGGACCTCCGCGCCGAGCGCGCCCGCGCCTTCGGCCGCCAGTTCGCCGGGGCGGGCGTGGCCGCCATCGTGCTGATCCTGGCCGGCACCGGCGGTTATGTTTACTGGCAGGAGAGCCGTGCCGCCGCCGCCGCCGCCGTGGCCAGCCGGTTCATCGCCGCTGCTGCCCAGGCGGACCATGCCGCGGCCGCGCCGGATGCCGCGTCGCCCTCCGGCCAGGCTGCCGGCGCCACCCAGTCTTTCGCCGCGATCGCGCAGGCCGGCCCGGCCGGCTACCGCGTCCTGGCACGGCTCCGCCTGGCCGCGCTGCAGTGGCAGGCCGGCCAGCACACGCAGGCCAACGCCACATGGCAAGCCCTGGCCGACGACACCGCCGCCCCTCAGTTGCTGCGCGACCTGGCCACGCTGACCAGCGCCCAGCACCAGCTCGACAGTGCCGACCCGGTGCCGATGAAGCAGCGCCTGCGGGCGCTTACCGGCACCGGCAACCCTTGGCGGCCGCTGGCCGAGCAGTTGCTGGCCCTGCTGGACGTGCGCACCGGCAACGCGCGGGAGGCTGCCAGTCTCCTGCAGCGCCTCACGGTGGACCCCGGCGCGCCCGACACCATGCGCCAGATGGCTACCGACCTGCTGACCACCCTGCCGCCCGAGGCCCTGGCACCCGTCCCCGCCAAGCCCGCCCCAGCTCCGGCCGCGCACGCGGCCGCAGCGCATGGATGACCCACGCGTGACCTTCCCCCGTTCCGGCCTTTCCCGACGCAACGCCTTGTTGCTGCCGCTGCTGCTGCCCGCCTTGGACGCCTGCAGCTGGCTCGACGCGATCACCGACGAGCAGAAGAAGCCGATCCCAGGCAACCGCGAGCCGGTGCTCACCTCCACGCGCGGCCTGTCGATCGACTCCATCGAGCCGGTGACCCTGCCGCCGGTCACCAACAACCCGAACTGGCTGCAATACAGCGGCAGCGCGGACCATGTGGGCGGCAACCTGGCCGGCGGCCTTACCCGCGCCTGGAGCACCAACATCGGCAAGGGTGGCAACTACCGCGCCCGCTTCACCGCCCAGCCGCTGATAGCCGGCGCGCAGGTCTACACGATGGACACCGACGGCGCGGTCGCGAGCTTCGACCTCGCCACGGGCCGCCACGGCTGGCACGTCGTCACCAAGCCAAAGAAGCTCCACAACAGCAACCTGGGCGGCGGCATCGCCATCGCCGGCGACCATGTCTACGCCGTGACCGGCCGCGAGCAGTTGCTGGCGCTGCGGCTCTCGGACGGCCACATCGATTGGCAGGCGAACCTCGACTCACCGGCCCGCAGCTCGCCCGTAGTCTCCGACGGCGCCATCTTCGTGGTCACCGTCGACCAGCGGCTGCAGGCCTTCTCCCAGGCGGACGGCAAGTTCCTTTGGGCCTACCAGGCCACCCTGTCCAACACCGGCACCATCGGCCAGGCGGCGCCCGCCCTCTCCGACGGCGTGCTGGTGGCCGGCTTCGAGTCGGGCGACCTGGCGGCCGTGCGCGCCGACAGCGGCACGCTGATCTGGACCGACAACATGGGCGGCATCAAGGGCCAGTCCACCCTTTCGGATTTCGGCTCGGTCCGCGGCGCGCCGATCATCGACGACGGCCTGATCTACGCCATCGGCCTGGGCGGGCTGCTGGCGGCGCTCGACATTCGCTCCGGCCGCCGCGTGTGGCAGCGCGACGTGGCGGGTGCCAACACGCCCTGGATCGCCGGCGACTTCATGTACCTGGTCAGCGCCGAGCAGAAGCTGGCCGCCATCTCCAAGTTGGACGGCGCGGTGCACTGGGTGACCGACCTGCCGCGTTTCAAGAACCCCAAGCGCACCAAGGGCCTGATCACCTGGTTCGGGCCCACGCTGGTGGGCGGCAAGCTGATCGTGGTGAGCGACCACGCGCAGATGGCGGTGGTGGATGCGACTACCGGCGCGCTGGTCACCAGCAGCAAGCTTTCGGACACCGCCTCCACGCCGGCGAGCGTGGCGCAGGGGACGGTGCTGATCCTGACCGATGATGCCATGCTGACAGCTTACAAGTAAGAAGAAGGCCTTTCTTTCTTGAAAGAAAGAAGCAAAGAACTTTCGTCCCTGAGCGCGCCTTAACCGGATAGAACCGCGACAGCGCCAAGCAAAAGTTTTTTGGTTCTTTTTTTCAAAAAAGAACTTTTACTTGCTTCCCTGAAGGATCATTCACCTTGCTCCCCACGGTCGTCATAGCCGGCCGTCCCAACGTCGGTAAGTCCACCCTCTTCAACCGCCTCTCCGGCCGCCGCAGCGCCATCGTCTCGGACACGCCGGGCGTCACCCGCGACCGCAAGGACGCCGAGGCCATGCTGCGCGGCCGCAACGTGCGGCTGGTGGACACTGCCGGCCTCGAGGAGAGCGACCCGGAGGCCATCTACGGCCGCATGCGCGCCAGCAGCGAGGCCGCCGTCGGCCAGGCGGACCTGATCGTCTTCGTCATTGACGCGCGCATCGGCATCACCCCGGCCGACGAGCACTTCGCCAACTGGCTGCGTCGCCAGAACCGCCGCGTGCTGCTGGTGGCCAACAAGGCCGAAGGCCGCTTCGGCCTGGCCAACGCGCTGGAGGCCTACAGCCTCGGTCTGGGCGACCCGCTGGCCATCTCCGCCGAACACAACGAGGGCATCTCCGACCTGATGCGCGAGATTGCCGAGGCGCTGCCGCCCGAAGCCGAGGAGGGGGAGGCAGCGGAGGGCACCCGCCCGCTCAAGCTCGCCATCGTCGGCCGGCCGAACGCCGGCAAGTCCACGCTGCTGAACCGGCTGGTGGGCGAGGAGCGGATGATCACCGGCCCCGAACCCGGCCTGACGCGCGACGCGGTGAGCACGGTGCTGCACGATCCCGCAGGCGACATCGAGCTGGTGGACACAGCGGGGCTGCGCCGCCGCGCCCGCATTGAGGAGGCGCTGGAGAAGATGTCCGTCAGCGCCAGCATCGAGGCGCTGAAGATGGCCGAGGTGGTGGCGCTGACGGTGGACGCGTCGTTGGGGCTGCACGAGCAGGACCTGCAGATCGCCCGTCTTGTGGAACGCGAGGGGCGCGCCTGCGTGCTGGTGCTCAACAAGTGGGACGCGGTGGAAGACCGCGACCTGACCCGCAAGGCGATCAGCGACCGGCTGGAGTTCAGCATGACGCAGATGCGCGGCATCCCGGTGGTCACGCTGTCCGCTGCCACCGGCGCCGGGGTGGCCAAGTTCCTGCCGGCCGTGCGCGCGGCCTCGGCCGTGTGGAACACGCGCGTGGCTACCGGCGCGCTGAACCGCTGGTTCGAGGCCGCGCTGGAGCGCCACCCGCCGCCGCTGGTGGAAGGCCGCCGGCTGAAACTGCGCTACATCACGCAAGCCAAGGCCCGCCCGCCGACGTTCCTGGTGTTCGGCACGCGCGCCGAGCAGATGCCGGAGGATTACCACCGCTATCTGGTGAACAGCCTGCGGGAGACGTTCTCATTGCCCGGCACGCCGATACGGGTGCAGGGGCGGGGGACGACTAACCCTTACGTGGACAAGGATTGAGGCGGGCGGTCTTTGCGCTGAAGCAAGGAAGAAAGGCCTCCTTTTTCGAGAAAAAGAAGCAAAAAGCTTTTGCTTGCGCTGTCGCGGACTGCTGAGGCGGACGCATCGACGACCTACATCCGTCGCATGTAACCACCAAGTTCAGCCGTCCGCGACAGCAAGGACAAAAGTTTTTTGGTTCTTTTTTTCAAAAAAGAACCGCTTGCCTTGCCTTCCTCACATCCCAAACACCCCCAGCTTGGCAAACCCGTTCGGCGGCAGCTTCCCCGCCTGCCCGCGCTCGCCCAGCCATTCGCGCAGGTTCGTCTCCGTGCGCACCCTCTCGCCCGAGCGCCACGTGAGCCCATCCGCCAAGCGGAACACCTTGGCGTCCGCCAGCCCGCCTTCCTTGTAGCGCTGCAGCGTCACGCCCAACCCGCGCGAGAGCTCGGCCACCTGGTCCAGCGGGAAGACCAGCAGCTTGCGGTTCTCGCCCACCACGGCCACGTGGTCGCCGTCCGCCGGCACGCAGATCTTCGCCGTCTCGCCCGGGCGCAGGTTCAGCACCTGCTTGCCGGCGCGGCGGTCGGACAGCAGGTCTTCGGCCGGCAGCACGAAGCCGCGGCCACCGCTGCTGGCCACCAGGTAGCGGTGCGCGTCGGACCAGACGAACACGTGGGTGAGCGCCTCGCCGGCCGCGATGTCCAGCATCACCCGGATCGCCTGGCCGTCGCCGCGGCCGCGCGGCAGCTCGCCGGCCCGCAGCGTGTAGGCCCGGCCGCCGGCCGCCATCAGCACCAGCCGGTCCGTGGTCTGGCAGGCCAGCAGCAGGCGCAGGCGGTCGCCTTCCTTGAACTTCTGCCCCTCGGCATCGGCCACGTGGCCGCGCAGCGCGCGTATCCAGCCGCGCTCGGACAGCACCACGGTGATCGGCTCGCGCTCGATGGCCACGATGTTGCTGACGTCGATGGGCGCCGCCACTGCACCCAGTTCCGTCCGCCGTGCGCCCAGCGCGCCGGCGCCGAACACCCGGCGCGTCTCCTCGATCTCCGTGGTGATGCGCGCCCAGCGCAGCGTCTCGTCGGCCAGCAGGGCGTTCAGGTCGCGGCCCTCGCGGCTGAGGCTCTTGTGCTCCTTGCGTATCTCCATCTCCTCGAGCCGGCGCAGGCTGCGCAGCCGCATGTTCAGGATCGCCTCGGCCTGCACGTCGCTCAGCTTGAACGCGGCCATCAGCCCGGCCTTCGCGTCGTCCTCCTCGCGGATGATCCTGATCACCTCGCCGAGGTTGAGGAACACCGCCAGGAAGCCCTCGAGGACTTCGAGCCGCCGCTGGATCGCCAGCAGCCGGTAGCGCGAGCGGCGCTGCAGCACCTCGTGGCGGTGCGCGATCCACGCCGCCAGCACGCCGCGCAGGCCCAGCACCTGCGGCGTCTGGTCGGCCGTCAGCACGTTCATGTTGAGCGGGAAGCGGCTCTCCAGCGCGGTGGCGCGGAACAGCGTCTCCATCAGCACTTCCGGTTCCACGCCGCGCGTCTTGGGCTCCAGCACCAGGCGGATGCGCTCGTCGGATTCGTCGCGTATGTCGCCCAGCAGCGGCAGCTTCTTCTCTTCCAGCAGGGCGGCCACCTGCTCGATCAGCCTTGATTTCTGCACCTGGTAGGGGATCTCGGTCACCACCACGGCCCAGGTGCCAAACCGTCCCTGCTCCACCGCCCAGCGGGCGCGCAGGCGGAAGCCGCCGCGCCCAGTCTCGTAGGCGGCCAGCAGGGCTTCGGGCGATTCGCTCAGGATGCCGCCGGTGGGGAAGTCCGGCCCCGGCATGTGCGCCAGCAGCTCGGCCGTGGTGGCCTGCGGGTCGGCGATCAGGTGGATGGCCGCGGCGCACACTTCGCCCGCGTTGTGCGGCGGGATGCTGGTGGCCATGCCGACCGCGATGCCGGCCGCCCCGTTGGCCAGCAGGTTGGGAAAGCCCGCCGGCAGTACCACCGGCTCGCTGTCCTCGTTGTCGTAGGTGGGGCGGAAATCCACCGTGTCCTCGCCGATGCCGGCCAGCAACGCGGCTGCAACCTCGGTCATTCGCGCCTCGGTGTAGCGCATGGCGGCGGGGTTATCGCCGTCGATGTTGCCGAAATTGCCCTGGCCTTCGACCAGCTTGTAGCGCACGGCGAAGTCCTGCGCCAGGCGCACCAGCGCGTCGTAGATGCTGGCGTCACCGTGCGGGTGGAACTTGCCCATCACGTCACCCACCACGCGGGCGCATTTTTTGAAGCCGCTGGACGGGTCCAGCCGCAGCTGCTGCATGGCGTAGATCAGCCGGCGGTGCACCGGCTTGAGCCCGTCGCGCACGTCCGGCAGGCTGCGCGACATGATGGTGGAGAGCGCGTAGGCGAGGTAGCGCTCGGAGAGCGCGTCCTTGAACTGGGTGTCCTGGATGTCTTCCATGGTGCGGGGATAGGCAGAAGGAAGACAGGGAAGGCAAGGCCTTCTTTTCTGAAGAAAAGAAGCAAAAGACTTTTGACTCCGCTGTCGCGCGCTGGCCCTGGATCACCCGACAGGGAGCAAAAGCTTTTTGGTTCTTTTTCTCGAAAAAGAACTGCTTGCCTTGCCTTCCTCACCGCCTCTAGACCAACCGCAGACATCGGTGTTCGGGAATGCGGTGCAAAACCGCGGCTGCCCCCGCAACTGTAAGCGGCCGTTCCACCTGCCCCACAACGCCATTGCCGCGATAGCGGTGAGAAGGCGGGGCAGGCGCCGCCAGCCAGGAGACCGGCCGAGGTCGAGACTGTGCGCGTTGCGCCGGGCGGGGTGTACCGGAGCGGTGGGAGAAAGACCCGCATGCGGCAATCGCCGTGTCGTCGGCTCGCAACACGCCGTGTTGCGGCCTGTGGAGTCTCGTGTCCATGCGCCTATCGCTGCTGGCAGCCATTGCTGCCGCCTTGCCCTGCGCGGCACTCGCGCAAGCCAACCCGGACAGTCCGGAGAACATCACTGTCACCGCGACACGTGTCCCCACCACGGTGCAGGACCTGCCTGCCGGCGTCACGGTGATCGACCGCAAGACCATCGAGGAGCGCGGCTACGTCTCGCTGGTGGACGCGCTGTCCGCCGTGCCCGGCTTGCGCATCGTGCAGTCCGGCGGCCCCGGGTCGCAGAGCAGCGTGTTCATCCGCGGCACCAACTCCAACCACGTGCTGGTGCTGCGCGACGGCATTCCCATCAACGATCCGTCCGATCCCGGCGGCGCCTTCAACTTCGGCGTCGACACGCTGGACGACGTCGAGCGGATCGAGGTGGTGCGCGGCGCGCTCTCCAGCCTGTACGGGTCGGGCGCCATCGGCGGCGTCATCAACCTGATCACCCGCCACGGCGGCGGTGCGGCGCACGGCCACGTCACGCTGGCCGCCGGCGCGCCCACCCAGGGGTTGGCGCAGGCCGACGTTGCCGGCGGCTACGGCATCTACGACTACGCGGCCAATTTGGAAGGCTTCTCCACCCGCGGCTTCGACCAGACGCCGCGGCGCGAGACTCCGATCTACACCGGCGAGGTGGACGGCGACCGCAGCAAGCAGGCGCAGGTGGAGCTGGGCGCCACGCCGTTCCAGGACACCAGGTTTTCCGTGCTGGTCCGCGCGCGCGACGCGAAATACGGCTTCGACGAGCCCGACTTCGACGCGGGGAACGCCACCGGCTACGACGCCTCGCTGTTCGGCCGGGTGGGCGTGACCACCAAGCTGCTAGACCGCACCTGGGACAGCAGCCTGTTCCTCACCGGCCTGCAGGACGACCGCGAGAGCACCGTCACCTTCCGCCCGCAGGATCCCAGCGAGGAACAGGGGGACGACCGCTACCACGGGCGGCGCGCGGACGTGCAGTGGAACAACACGATCCACCTGCCGGACAACCGGTTCCTCGCCGCCAACGCGCTCACCTTCGGCTACGAGCACGAGGCCGACAGGCTCGATACCAAGAACAACGATTTTTTTTTCGGCTCGGCCGGCGACATCGGCGCCGTCAAGGCGCATGCGGACTCCGACGCAGGCTATGTCGGCCTGCAATCGACGGTCCTGTCCCGCCTGGCCCTGACCGGACAATTGCGCGAGGACGCGACCAGCATCGCCGGCGACGCGTTCACCTACCGGGTGGGCGGCGTGCTGGAGGCGCCCGAGCTGCTATCTCACATCAAGGCCTCGTACGGCACCAGCTTTCGCGCGCCGGCGTTGAACGACCGCTACGGCGCTGACGATTTCGGTTTCGGCAGCTTCTTCTTCGGCAACCCGAACCTCAAGCCGGAGCGGGGCGAGACGTACGAGGCCGGAATCACCACCGACCTGCCGGCCGTCGTGCCGGGCCACGCCAGCGTCTCGGCCACGTTCTTCCATAACCGGATCAACGACCTGATCTTCGAGGAGCCGATCCCGGGCACGTTCAACTACACCACGCAGAACATCCAGCGCGCCCGCACGCAGGGGCTGGAAGCCACGTTCACGGCGCGTCTGCAAAGCTGGCTGCAGGCCGACCTGACCTACACCTACACCGACGCCCGCAACCTCGATTCAGGGGAGCTGCTGCTCCGCCGCCCTTACAACCAGGGCAGTGCCAACCTGCGTATTACCCCCATTCCCGCCCTGATCATCGCGCCCGAGCTCGTCTATGTCGGCAGCTTCCAGGACTCATTGATCAACGACGACGGGAGTTTTCCCCTGGCACCCGGCCTGACCAAGCAAGGTACCATCTTCAACCTCAATGTAACGTACAAGCTGGTGCCGCATGTGGAGTTGTTCGCCTGGGGCAAGAACCTCAACAACTCGCATTTCGAGCCGGCGAACGGCTACCAGACGCCGGGAGCGTCGTTCCTGGCGGGAACCCGGCTGGGGTTCTAGGCGAAACTCTACTGAGTGTCGGGTGCCCAAATTGGAACACCCGACAGTTTCGTGCACGTTTTTGCGTCCAGCTTTCACAAAGCAAGGGGCTCTGCCCCAAACTCCATCTGTTCAAAAAGTCCCACAAACACGTTCTAAGGACGACTGTCCTTAGAACCTATTTTGTAAGATATTCTAAACAGATGGGGGTCTGGGGCCTCGAGGCCCCAGCGGGGTTTGGGGCAGAGCCCCATGCTTGTCTATAGGTCAAAGTTTACGGCCGTTAGTATTACTTGGCCAGCCCTCCGATCCATCGCCCCCAGGCCGCCCGCTCGTTAGGCTTGCCGTTGGACGTGTAAGAAAACTGGTAATTTCCCGCGTCGTTGGTGTCCCACACGTTGACAAAGGCGATCGTCAGCCCCGTGTTGTGCGCGCTGGTCAGCGCGCTGCCTAGCCAGCGCGGGAACGTGCCTTCGTCGCTTATGTCGTCGCTGGGCTGCGAGTTACCGGCGCCCACCTCGGGCAATGCAAACGGCTTGTTGTGCGCTTTGGCGAACGCGATCAGGCTCGCCAGGCTCTGGCTATGGCCGTTGCTGCCGTCCAGCGACCACTCGGTGGCGGCTGGGTAGTTCCAGTAATGGGTACGGTTGCCGCTGCGCGCGATGAACGCAGCCTCCGAGTAATCCTCGCCGCCCGTCACCCAGTCGTGGTATTGCGTGCCGGATCCGTCGGAGAACGGGTACATGCCAGCGTACATGTCCGCACCGATGATGTCCACGCTTTGGTCACCCGGGTACATGTTCTGCGTGGCCAGCGCGTTGCTGTAGTTCGTGACGCTGGGGTTCCAGACCACCTGAACGCTGACGCCGGCGGCACTGGCTGCCTGGTGCAGCACGCTGTAGATGTGCCGGAAGGCCGACACCCAGTCGGACTGACTCTGTGAATCATCGCCCGCGTAGGTGTCCCCGTTCACGTTCATCTCCCAGCCCACGCGCATGATGAGCTGCTTGAAGCCGTGGCTTGCCCAGGCCTGCACAACGCCCTGGATCGCGTAATCATACTGGCCGGACGCGAAGTTCTGGAACTGCTGATCGAACGAGGGCGACCCGCCGGCAAGCGAGGCCATCGGAAATCCGATAACCGGAATCATCTTAACGGCGACAGGCGACTGCGCGTTGGACCACGCCTGCCAGGACGCATTGCTGGCCCAGTTTGATATCGCTTGCGTCTTGTCGACGTAACCGTCGATCAGCGTCGCCGGCGTGCCCATTGCACCCGCGAACGACTTCGCGTTGGCCTCGAACGTTGCCTCCGCCGAGGAATCGCTACCGTCTGGATTGCTGAAATACCCGCCCAGCGCAAACGTGGCAGCCTGAGATTTCGTGGTGAAACCGGCTACGCATGTCAGAAGTGTTGCAGTGGTCAGAAGAGCTTTGTTGAATTTGGTCGGCTGTCTGGTAGTGGTCGATCGGTGCTTGAATATGTGTCCGCTCACAATGCGTCCCCCATGTTGCCGGGCCAAATCATCCGACGCCCGGCACAACCTCCCTACACAGAGCCGTGAGCAGACACAACAAATAAATCACGTCTTCCGGCTCGATCCGTGGACGTTTGGATACCAATAATGATGTTGATTTTTAACGAATACTGGCAGTGTGCGGTCCCGCCCGCGCGCTGCGTTTGAAGAAGCTTGGATGTTTGTGCGAGAACGTTTCCGGCAGCCGGCAAAAGGACCCTTGCCGCGCGCCGGTGTTCATGGACTCGCTGACCTGCCCGGAAAAGGCCATGAACTTCGTCATACCCGGTGACAACGCGCGTCATTATTACAGTTGTGCACGCGATGCATGGCAAGGTGTTAGCCGAGTTACAGTCGGCCGCCCTAAAGACTGATTAGGCTGCGGAGGTTCGAACGGAGAGAGGCAAAGCAGCTTATTTTTTCAAATAAGCCAAAAACCTTTTGCTTTATGGCGGGTGCCAACGGATAGTGGCGCACCTGATGAGTAGAGCTTGTGCCTGCCGGGCGTGACAAATTGCCGCCAATGAATCACAAGGCGTGACTCATGACTTGAAGCGCATTTAAAATTTGGCCTGACAAGTTAGGTGTTGTTCGAGCACCGGAGCGGAGTGGCTGGCGAACCGAATTACTGGAACCTGCACATCAAACGAGATGTCATGGCAGGTTGGGAATTGCTTATGACGTACTTAAGCTGACGGCACGATATCCTGGCATGCAAGCAATCATAATGCTCTACCCCAAACCCATCTATTTAGTTATTTGAATGAACAGGTTCTAAGGACTAGTCCGTAGCGGCCGGCGCAAAGGCGCCATTGGTTCGAGCCTGCGGCGCCAGGGGGCAGAGCCCTGGCCTTGCTCAATAGTTCAGGCCACCAATCTCGTCGTCAGCTGGCCGTACCAACCCCACCAGGCACCCAAAGCACATCCCCACCGGCGTTCAGCCGCCGGCCCAGCACGAACAGCAGGTCGCTCATCCGGTTCAGCACCCGCACCACCTCCCCGTTCACCGCCTCCTCGCCGGCCAGCCGCACCACGCAGCGTTCCGCCCGGCGCACGATCGTGCGTGCCAGATGCGCATGCGCGGCCGCCTGCGTGCCGCCCGGCAGGATGAAGCTCGTCAGCGGCGGCAAGGCTGCGTTCGCCGCCTCGGCCTCCGCGTCCAGCCGCGCCACCATTGCGGCCCCCACCCGCAGCCTGTCGCCCGCTGCGCCGGGCACGCACAAATCGGCGCCCACATCGAATAAATCATTCTGCAAACGTGCCAGCATCGCGTCGGCCTCGGCATCGTGGCCGCAGAACAGTCGCAGGATGCCGATAGCCGCGTTGGCCTCGTCCACCGTGCCGTAGGCCTCCACCCGCAAATGGTCCTTGCCCACCCGCGTGCCGTCGCCAAGCGAGGTCTGCCCGCCGTCGCCGCCTCGAGTCACCACCCGGTCGATCCGCACCATCATCGCTCTCCCGCCGGCATCACCAGCCGCCCGGCGCCGTCCAGCGCCATGCCGAACGCCGCGGCCGCCTGCGGCAGCATTGCGTCCGGCGCGCCGTCCGCCACCACCCTGCCATCCGCCATCACCAACATGCGCGTGGCATAGCCTGCCGCAAGCTCGACGGCGTGCAGCACGGCCACGATGCACTTGCCCTCGCGCGCCAGGCGGGCCAGCAGCGTCATCACCTCGTGGGCGGCGCGCGGGTCCAGGTCGGACACCGGCTCGTCGAGCAGCAGCACCGGCGCGGCGGTGGCCAGTGCGCGCGCCAGCATCACCCGGCGCGCCTGCCCGCCTGACAGCCGGTCCACCCGCCGCCCCGCCAGGTCGCCCACACCGCAGGAAGCCATGGCGTCGGCCACGGCAGCGCGGTCGGCGTCGCGCCACGGGATACGGCCCAGGGCCACCACCTCCTCCACCCGCAACCCCCAGGCGCAGCGCGCCCCCTGCTCCACGTAGGCCACCCGGCGCGCGTCCGGCCGGCCGCCGGGCAGCAGGCCGGCCAGGCCGCGCAGCAGCGTGCTCTTGCCCGCACCGTTTGGCCCGCACACCGCCACCAGCTCACCGGCGCCGGCACGGAAATCCACCCCGTGCAGCACCTGCCGGCCGCCCAGGGCCGCACGCAGCCTCGAAGCCTCGATCACAGCGCGGCCCGCCTGGCGATGGCCACCAGGAACGGCGCGCCTAGCAGCGCCGTCAGCACGCCCAGCCGCGGTTCGGACGCCAGCGGCACAACCAGCGGCGCCAGCCGCGCCAGCACGTCGGCCGCCAGCAGCAGCGCCGCCCCGCCGGCCAAGCTCGGCCACAGCAGCCCGCCCGGCCTGGCGCCGAACCACGGCCGTAGCAAATGCGGCACCACCAGGCCCACGAAGCCGATGCCGCCAGCCACCGCCGCCCCGCCACCCACCGCCAGGCTCACCCCCAGCGCCGCCCAGCGCAGCGTGCCGCCAACCTCCACGCCCAGGCTCGCTGCCGTGGCCTCCCCCAGGCTCAGCCCGTCCAGCCGCCGCCCCAAGCCCAGCAGCACCCCGCAGCCCGCCGCGATCACCGGGGCCGCCAGCGCCAGGTGAAGCTGCGTGCGGTCCTCCAGCCCGCCCATCAGCCAGAAGGTGATCTCGGCCAGCGCGAACGGGTTCGGCGCCAGGGACAGCGCCAGCGCGATGAAGGCGGACGCCGCCGCCGAAAGTGCCACGCCGCCCAGGATCATCATGCCGGCCGAGAGCCCGCGTCCCAGCACCCCCAGCAGCACGCCGCATCCCACGGCAGCCCCCAGCAACGCCCCGGCCGGCAGCGCCCAGGGTGCAGCGGCCGCGATGCCCCAGTAGAACACCACCACCGCCCCGAACGCGGCACAGCCGCCGATGCCCAGCAGCCCGGGGTCGGCCAGCGGGTTGCGTAGCGCGCCTTGCAGCACCGCGCCGGACAGTCCCAGGCCGCCGCCCACCAGGCCGGCCAGCAGCGTGCGCGGCACCCTGATCTGCCACAGGACCAGCCGGTCCGGCACGCCCAGGCCCGTTGCGCCCACCAGGAGTGAGGCTGCCGCCAGCAGTGCTACGGCGGCCCATAACCGTTTCATGGTGACGTGCAGTGGGAAGGAAGACCTTCTTTTTCGAGAAACAGAAGCAAAAAGCTTTTGCTGGTGCTGTCGCGGACGGCTGACACGTGTGGCTTTTGTTGGTGGGCTGCCGCTAGTTGGCCTTGGCTGCAACCCCCGGCCGTCACCTCGCCACCGCGTCCACCGCCGCTGTGCTGAACGGCCCTGCGCACACCAGCAGCGGTGGGGCCACCGTCCGGCGCGCCAGCCCGGCCAGTGCCGGGTGCCAGGCCAGGTCCGTGGCCATTGAGGGGAACCGTGCCGCCGCCTCTGTCACCAGCAGGTCCGGCCGGGCCGCCAGCAGCGCCTCCAACCCTATCCGCCCGCCGGTCCCGGCGTTGGCCAGCCCGGCCGCCCGCAGTACCGCGTCGCCGAAGCTGCCGGGCCCTGCCGTCCAGCCGCCCGCCTCCCACAGCACCGCCCGGCCCGCACGCTTGTGCGCGCTGGCCAGCCGGCGGCCCATCTCGGCCACTAGCGCCTGGCCCCGCGCCGCGACGCCCAGCAGCCCGGCCACCTGCGTCACCTGCGCAGCTACGGCGGCGAAATCCTCGGCTTCCTCGATCTGCACCACGCGCACCCCCCGAGTGCGCAGCAGCGCTACCGTTCCCTGCGCCCCGTAACGGCCCGCCAGCACTAGGTCCGGACGCAGCGCCAGCACCGCCTCGGCATCCGCCCGCACCGTCGGCAGCCGCGCGGCCTGCGCGGCCACGAAGCTCAATGCCGGGTCACGTGCCAGCGGTTCCAGCGCCGCCACCCGCTCCGGCGCCAGCAGCACCAGCAACTGGTCGGTGCACAGGTTCAGCGAGACGACGTTGCGCTGAGCAAAAGAAGGCCAGCCGGCCAGGCAAACCAAGCCGCACAGCGCTAGCCGGATGTGCCAGGATAAAACCGCGACAGCACGACCGAAAGTCTTTTGCTTCTTTTCTTCAGAAAAGAAGGCCTTCCTTCCTTTAAATAGCAACAACACCCACCCGCTTGGCCTTGTGCTCCGGCTCCACATGGATGTTCACCACGAGGTGATCCATGTCCGCCTGCAGCGCCGCCTCGATCCGGTCGCAGATCTCGTGCGAGACGTCCACACGCATGGCGCCTGGCACCACCAGGTGGAACTGCACGAAGATCGTGCGCCCGGCCTGCCGCGCCTTGATGTCGTGCGCCTCGATCGCGCCGCCGCCATGTGCCGCCAGCACGGCCTCGATCCGCGCCACCGTGCCGTCGGACGGTGCCATGTCCATCAGCCCGCCCATCGACTCGCCAATCAGGTGCACGCCGGACCACAGCACGTAAACCGCGGTCGCGGCCCCCACCACCGCGTCCAGCTGCAGCACGCCGGTGGCCAGCACCAGCCCTACGCCTGCCACCACGCCAAAGCTGGTCACCACGTCGCCCATCAGGTGGCGCGCGTCGCCGCGCAGCGCCGGCGAGCGGGCGCGCCGCGCCGCGCCGAACAGCACCCAGGCCCATCCGGCGTTCACCGCGGTCGCCGCCAGGTTCAGCCCCACGCCCAGCCCCACCTCGGCCAGGACGTGCGGGTGCCGCCACGCCTGCCACGCGTGCTGCAGGATGCTCACCGCCGCGACCACGATCAGCACGCCTTCCACCACCGCGGCGATGAATTCCGCCTTGTCGTGCCCGTAGGGATGGTTGTGATCGGCCGGCTGGGCGGCGAAGCGCAGAGCCGCGAGCGCGATGCCGGACGCAGCCACGTTCACCACCGTCTCCAGCGCGTCCGAGTAGAACGCAGCGCTGCCGGTGAACCGCCATGCCGCGGTCTTCAGGGCCAGCACCAGCAGGCCCACGCCAATGCTGGCCGTAGCGATCAGGGTGACTCGCATCATGCGGCGGAGTGTACACGAACCGAAAAAGTTCCGCCTCCAGCGGCTCGGGGCGGCTGACCGGTCCCGGTTGTTTGCAACCTAATTATCCTGGGCCGCGGCCCTCATATCCTGCGGGCGCCGGCTTTACACATGATGGTGCTGCTTTCATCGGCTGCGTAAGCATGGGGCTCTGCCCCAGACCCGTCATGCCCGGCACGCATTCGTGTGACGGCGCTCTAATACTAACGGCCGTAAACTTGACCTATAGACAAGCATGGGGCTCTGCCCCAAACCCCGCTGGGGCCTCGAGGC
>CAXTBC010000059.1:0-24444 GCA_964242595.1 uncultured Acetobacteraceae bacterium
ATGGGGGTCTGGGGCCTCGAGGCCCCAGCGGGGTTTGGGGCAGAGCCCCATGCTGCCTAAAGCTAAGACTTCGAGGTGTTGGTGTAAATCATTTCCAGGAGCACGCTGCTGCCTGGCTCGAATGTTCCCCGTCAGGTGAACGGAGCAGCCAGACCCAGCATGCAATCGTTTAACAGTTGTCAAGCGTATCTTCTAGCGGAAGGCGAACACCTTCGTGTCCCAGCGCGCAAGCGTAACGGCGAAATTGGTCCGTCCTGCCACAGAAGTCACTGTTTGCCGCTCGCCTGTGAATAGCTCCGTTACTGCGCGGTATGAGACTTGCGGGTCGTGTAGCGTTACCGTGCCTCTTACGGCCGAGGCCCCGGATGCGCTCGAGGGGTTGCTGACTACGACGATCAGCCTGCCGTTCTGGTCGCGGAAAGCAAACCCGGCTAGCCCGGGAGACAAGCCAAACGGTTGGTCAGGCAACCGCCTGAGCTCCTCTGCAGAGGTCACAACCGGCGCCATCGCACGCAGCAACCGCGCCTCGGTGTCCGGCATCTTGCCGAGGCCGTCCAGCACGATCCAGGCGGAAGGATGCTCGCCCGCTTTTGCCAAGATTGCGGAGGTTGCCGCGTCGGAGACGTAGTAGCCGAACGTCGCGCCGCCATCGATGGCTTTCGCCAAGGTTGGTCCCTGCAGGTAGACTGGTCCTTCCTGTCCCGCTGAACGCGATTGCTGCTCCTGCTCCACGCGACGCTCCACCGCAACGGAGTAGTAAAGCGCCGGGCCAAACGCGTGCACGGGCACGATCGTCTGGAGCAGCGAGGACAGCGGTGTCAACGCCGCCAGCGAGCCGGAATCCCCGTAATCGCGCGTGACGAACGCAAGTGCCCGCCGCACATGCCCGCTTCGGTCCGCGACGTGCGCCCATGCCGACCAGGTCCACAGGCGTTTGAGGAGTTTCAGGCCGATGTCGCGCTGGTCGCGCACGGACAGCTTCGGATAGAACTTGCGTATCGCCGTCCAGTACGCCGCGTCGTCGGCTTCCAGGTTGGCGCCGTTCCTGATCCTCGGCTCGCGCGCCGCTGCGATGACGTAGCCTGCAAGCTCCTCCATAACGGGGTTGGCGACAGGCCCGCTCCTGTCGCTCTGGACCACGTGGTCGTCCCAGACGCAGACGTAGGATCCGGTCGGCATCGTCTGGGCGATGACGCGTTCGTCGACGCCGACCAACCGTCCATAGGACGGTGACAACGCGCACTGGTCGATGATCAATGCCGGGTGGCCGGCCGCGTGGCCGATCCGCCGGGCCAGCGCGCTGAAGAAATGCGCGTAACCGGCCGAGAGGAAGTCTGTCCACTCGGAAAATTCGTGGCTTTCGATCCATGTGGCCGCCTGTGGAGTTGGCAGCGATCGCAAGCCACGATCCATGTGGTAACGCTCGACGAAACTTGCGACGATACGCGGGTTGAAGTCGTGCAGGACGTCGCTGTAAGGCTGGCTGTCGCTGAAATCGCTCAGCATCAGCCCGTAACTGCCGGTGATCGCCGAAATCCGTGCCCATCGTGCCGCGTAAACGTCGCCCCACACGCAGCCGGCTTGCATGTCCGACGGGCAGTCGCTTGCATCGATCGGTGTGAGGGGCGAGATGAACCCCCATTGTCCCTTCCACGCCCGAAAGTAGTCCGGCTGGTTCGGCATCGTGCCGCCATCATAGGCCATGTCGGCGTATTGCGGGTGGCGAAGCAGGAAGTCTCGCGAGGCCATGAACTCAGGCTGGTGGTCGTAGCCACCTCGCTCGCGTTCTTCGGCGATGTAGCCGGGTTCGTTCCTGAACGTCCCGTCTGCAAACGACGCGGCAAAGGTCGTCTCCCAGCGTTGCGCGCCGGCGCTCGGGACGATGCCCGCGCGGTCCTGCGCCGCCACGCCGGCACGCACGTCGGCCATCAACCGGCTATCGAGGAACGGCGATCGGGGGTTCGAAGTGAAGAAGAGCTGTGTGGGCTCGAGACCCGGTGAACATTTCCAGCAAGCGGCATAGACGTCGCTTTGGAAAGAAAGGGTGAGGTAACTCGTCCGCCCGACATCCGAGCCGTGCGCAACGGAAGCCACAAGGAACACGCTAGCGGTTTGCAGCACAGGAGCGAGGAGGCGTGGAAACGGACGGAAGCCTGATCGTCCCGGATGCGGCTGCCTACTCACCCGACCTCCCAAGGCTGCACTGTGCCAAAAAACGGGTTCCTCCGGCACACGTAAGCCGGTCAAATCGAGTTTCTGGCTCGTCCGGTCGTCACAAATGCGCCTTTCGAACGAACGACGACGTCGTAACCGGCAAGCTGGCTTGAAGTAGACCGCTGCGACGCGGCACTTTGTCTGCCCTTGGTAGAGCGATATCGATGAAGCGAAGTTGCAACGGCCTAGTCACACGATACAAACACAAAATAACAAAGCCCCGCCTGGCCGACGCCCGGCGGCTCAGCCCTTACCACATGTGTAGGCAGACTGATGGCCAGCATGTCGGCTGTGGGACAATGCTGAGCGGATCGGGCACTGGCGTTCGACCGTTGGTTGCCCCTGCTTATCCTGCAAGGCCCTCGTCTCGATGCACTGGGCACCTCCGCTGAGCTGTGCACTGACCAAAGCGTGGTGAGTCTATACTGTCGGTCGATTCCGCACCGAAGACAGACAAGCATTGCTCACCAGTGTCCTCGGCAAGCGGCAACCAGGACTGCCGAAGGCGATGTAGACCGACAGGTAGGCGCAGAACGCGTCGGCTTAGGCTCGACACCAGCAGCCGGAAGTGTTCACCTTCAAGCAGTCCTGGAGGTCTGCCAGTCCCACTGGCCCTCGAGGCCCAGACCTACGTCAACTCACGGATCGCTGCGCCTCCGGAGGGCAGCGGGACGGAGTAAGCATTGACTTACTGATACCGAGCCGGATTGGCGGCAACCCAATTCTGCGCGAGAATCGGCTGCCGGCGGCAGGGTTGCCTTGCGCCCCGGCCCGTGGGGTTGTCATGTCAGCACGGGCCGACATCTAAGCCCGGCCAGGTGATTCCCTTGAAGGCCCAGCGATGTTCGATCCAACCCCATCAAGCCCGGGCCATACCGCAACGCGACGCGGGACGTCATTGTCCGTCCTGAGCCCTGTTGCTGTCGCCCCTACGCCGGCATCAGTCCGCGCATGAGCGCGCAACTGCGCAAGCGGCTCGTCGGCCTGGCGCTCCTTGCCGCCCCTGCTCTCCTGGCAGGGTGTACACCGGGCGTGCTGAACCCGCGCGGGCCCGTGGCCCTGGCCGAGCGGACCATCCTGTTCGACTCCATGCTTATCATGCTGGCCATCATCGTCCCCACTATCATGGGAACCCTGGCCTTCGCCTTCTGGTACCGCACCGGCAACCGGCGCGCCGTGCGCTTGCCGGAGTTCGCCTATTCGGGGCAGATCGAGCTGGTCACCTGGGGCATCCCCACGCTTACCATCATCCTGCTGGGCGGCGTGGCCTGGGTGGGTTCGCACGAGCTGGACCCGGCGCGGCCGCTGCCCGGCTCCGGCAAGCCGCTTGAGGTGCAGGTCGTATCGCTCGACTGGAAGTGGCTGTTCATCTACCCCGGCCAGAACGTGGCCGCGGTGAACCAGCTGGTGATCCCGGCCGGGCGGCCGGTGCACTTCATGCTCACGTCGGCCAGCGTGATGAACGCTTTTTTCATCCCCCAGCTCGGCAGCATGATCTACACGATGAACGGCATGGCCTCGGAGCTGAACCTGCAGGCCGACGCGCCGGGCGGCTACGAGGGCATCTCCGCCCATTACAGCGGCGACGGCTTCTCGGACATGAACTTCGAGGTCCGCTCCGTGCCCCCGGCCCAGTTCGACAGCTGGGTAGCGGGCGCCGGCAAGGACGGCAAGGTGCTCGACGTTGCCTCCTACAAGCAGATCTGGAAGCAGACCACGCACGTGCCGGTCTCCACCTATCACCTGGCCGATGCCGGGCTGTTCGCGGAGATCGTCAGCCACAAGCTGGCGCCCGCGCCCGGACCGGTCGAGTCCGGCGGCGGCCAGGCCGGCCAAGCCCAGTCTACACTGCCCGGCAAGCGCGCCGACCTCAAGACTCCGGCGGCACAGGCCGCCCTCGCATCAGGAGTGCCGTGACATGTTGGGCAAGCTCACCTGGGCCGCCATCCCGCTCGACCAGCCGTTGCCGATGGTTGCGTCCGGCGTCGTCGGCCTCGCTCTGGTCGGCCTCATGGCGCTGATCGTGTTCAAGGGCTGGCTGCCTTACCTGTGGCGCGAGTGGATCACCAGCGTGGACCACAAGCGCATCGGCGTGATGTACTGCCTGCTGGCCCTCGTGATGCTGCTGCGCGGTTTCTCGGACGCCATGCTGATGCGCAGCCAGCAGGCCGTGGCCGTCAACGCTCCCGGCTTCCTGCCCCCCTCGCATTACGACCAGATCTTCTCCGCGCACGGCACGCTGATGATCTTCTTCGTCTCCATGCCGTTTGTCATCGGCCTGATGAACTTCGCCGTGCCGCTCCAGCTCGGCATTCGCGACGTTGCGTTTCCCACGCTGAACTCCGTGAGTTTTTGGCTGACCGCCACCGGCGCGTTGCTGGTCAACATATCTCTCGTAGTGGGCGAGTTCGCACGCACCGGCTGGCTGCCCTACCCGCCGCTCTCGGAGCTGACCTACTCGCCCGGCGTCGGCGTCGACTACTATCTCTGGTCGCTACAGATCTCCGGGGTCGGCACGCTGCTATCGGGCGTGAACCTCGTCACCACCATCCTCAAGATGCACGCGCCGGGCATGACGTACATGCGCATGCCGATGTTCTGCTGGACCTCGTTGGCCAGCAACCTGCTCATCGTCGCGGCCTTCCCCATCCTGACAGCCACGCTCGCCATGCTGCTGCTGGACCGTTATCTCGGCTTCCACTTTTTCACCAACGAAGGCGGCGGCAACGTGATGATGTTCATGAACCTCATCTGGGCCTGGGGCCATCCTGAGGTCTACATCCTCATCCTGCCCGCGTTCGGCGTGTTCTCCGAGGTGATCTCCACGTTCTCCAGCAAGCCGCTGTTCGGCTACCGGTCGATGGTCATGGCAACGATGGCCATCTTCATCCTCGCCTTCACCGTATGGCTGCACCACTTCTTTACCATGGGCGCGGGGGGCGACGTGAACGCCATCTTCGGCATCACGTCGATGATCATCGCGGTACCTACCGGCGTGAAGATCTTCAACTGGATGTTCACCATGTACGGCGGCACCGTGCGTTTCACCGCGCCCATGCTGTGGTCCGTGGGCTTCATGGTCACCTTCGTCATCGGCGGCATGACGGGCGTGCTGCTGGCGGTACCACCGGCCGACTTCGTGCTGCACAACAGCGTTTTCCTGGTTGCCCACTTCCACAACGTCATCATCGGCGGCACGCTGTTCGGCAGCTTTGCCGGATACATGTACTGGTTTCCCAAGGCGTTCGGCTTCCGCCTGCACGAGGGCCTGGGCAAGGCGTCGTTCTGGTTCTGGATCACCGGGTTCTACCTCGCCTTCATGCCTCTCTACGTGCTAGGCCTGATGGGCATGACGCGCCGCATGCAGCATTACGACGTTGCGGCCTGGCACCCCTGGCTGCTGGCGGCTGGCGGCGGCGTGCTGCTGATCCTGACCGGCATCCTGCTGATGATCGCCCAGCTGTTCGTCAGCATACGCAACCGCCACGAGTTGCGCGACCTGACCGGCGACCCCTGGGACGGCCGCTCGCTGGAGTGGGCCACCGTCTCGCCGCCGCCGGCGTTCAACTTCGCGGTGCTGCCCACCGTTACCGGCGAGGACGCCTACTGGGGCATGAAGGAATCCGCACGCGCGCAGATGAAGATCTCCGAGGAGCCGGACTACGAGGACATCGAGGTGCCGCGCAACAGCTCCACCGGTTTCCTCTGTGCCTTCTTCTCCTCGTTTATGGGCTTTGCGCTGATCTGGCACATCTGGTGGCTGGTGATCGTGGGGCTGGTGGGTGCGACGACCACCTTCGTGGTGTTTGCCTGGCGTGACAACGCCGAGGAGGTGGTGACGGCCGGCGAGGCACGCCGGATCGACCTGGCCAACCGCCGCGTTCGGCAAGCTGCCGTCGCCGACCTGGCGCGCGTCTGATGCAGCCGCCGGTTACCACCCGGCCCGGGTCAGCGGCGCAGGAGCCACGCAAGACACTGTGGGCGGTGCTGCTGGGCGCGGTTGCTGGCGGCGGCGCCATCCTGGCGCTGCGGCCGGCTACGGCCCCCGTCTTGGCACAGGCTCCGGCACACGCCCCACCGCGCGCGCGCGCGCCTGACTCGCCCATCGATCCTGGCCGCCGCACGGACCCCAATCGGCTCGGCCATGACGGCTTGGACCTGCAAGAGAATACCGACCACGCGGCCCGCGGCCTGGCCTCCAAGCGTATCATCGCCGGTTACGGTTTCTGGATATTCCTGCTGTCCGACATCATCATGTTTTCCGCGTTCTTCGCGTCCTACGTCGTGCTGGAGGGATCCACTGCCGGCGGGCCGGCTGGCCGCACCTTGTTCGACATCACCAACACGGCCGCCGAGACCGGTCTGCTGCTGGTGTCCAGCTTCACCTGCGGCATCGCCACCATCGGCCTGCAGGCGCGCCGCGACAGCTGGTTCTACGGCGCCATGGCCGCCACCTTCGTACTGGGCGCCAGCTTCGTCGGGCTGGAACTGCACGAGTTCGCCGGCATGGTGAACGATGGCAACGGGCCTAGCCGCAGCGCCTTCCTGTCGGGCTTCTTCGCGTTGGTGGGCCTGCACGGCATTCACGTGACCGTCGGCCTGCTCTGGCTGCTGACGATGATGGCGCAGGTATGGGCCAAGGGCTACCGGGCGGACATCATGCGCCGGGTGATGTGCTTTGCTCTGTTCTGGCATGCGCTCGACATCGTATGGGTCGCGTTGTTCACGGTGGTCTACCTGATGGGAGTGACGTCATGAGCGCCGTGAATTCGGAGTACGAGGACCGGCACCACGCCGACACCGCGCCCGGTGACCAGCGCCCCGAGGAGGGCGAGACCGAGACGCTGCGCACCTACCTCATAGGCTTCGGCCTGGCCGTCACGCTGACCGTCATCTCCTTCCTGGTGGCGCGCACCTCGCTCGTCTGGCAGCCCAGCCTGCCCATCGCGCTGTTCGTGCTGGCCATCGCGCAGATGGGTGTCCACCTCGTCTTCTTCCTGCACATCACCAGCGGGCCGGACGGCACCAACAACGTCATGGCCCTCGCGTTCGGCGTGCTGATCGTCTTCCTGCTGATCGGTGGTTCGCTGTTCATCATGAGCCACCTCAACCACAACATGCCGGACATGCAGCAGATCATGCAGATGCAGCGTTGACACTTTAGGGACCGGAGCGCTGGGCAGAACAGATGCCATTCGACGGGGCTGACGACTTCTTCGGACGCGAACCACCGCGGCGCCCGCCGGCGTCCGAGACGGCGCTGCTGGTGCTGAGCTTTCTTCTTGTCCTGGCGTTACTGTTCTGGCCCGTGTCGATCGGCGGGTTTGTCGACGCGGTGCGCTACTTGCGCGGGCGCTGACCAGGAAGAAGCGGCCTTGCCGCTGGGAAGCAAACACGAGGCTATGCTTCATACGCGCCGAGCCCAGGCTTGTGTCGGCTCGCTACGCGCATCACGTGCAGCGTTGGAGCGAAGACCTTTTTGACTTATCCGTCCAGCACAGCCTGGGGTCACGACTCACTACGTGAGCCAGAAATCGACGGTAGTGGGCAATGCAGATAGCTGAGAAGAAGGTGTGCGTGCAGCGGTCGTAGCGGGCCGAAGCAGTTCTCGATGCGGTGTCGCTGACGGTGAAGCCTTTGTCGTAAGCTATTTCGGCAAAGCTCTTCGAAGACAAGACAAGATTGTTTCTGCACCCGAGCGCCATTTACCCGGCGATACCCGACAAGAGATCAGCTTTGCTTTACTCCTTAGACAAAACTGTCCCATTCACGCCGCAGCCTTCTGCTTCGCGTAAGACCGATAATACGTGGGGAACGTCGCCACGATCTCGTCGGCCAGCGGCACCCGGCCGTTCTCCTGGATGAACGACGTGAGGAACGCGATGTAGATGCGGCCGAGCGTGAGCGTCAGGCTGCCCGCCACGCTGGCGTTGAGGATGCCGCCGATCACCGAGCCGGGCCCGGGGATCAGCTTGAGCGCGGTGCCCACGGCCCAGCGGCCGGCCACCGAGAGTGCCACGCAGCCCAGCACGGTGGTGAGCAGCTGCAGGATCGCCTCGCGGTCCAGCTCCAGTCCGAAAGCGCCCGACACGCCCACCAGCATGCCGGTCTGGATCGGCGCCAGCGAGAGCGCGTCGGCCAGCGGGATCGGCACCACCGCGGCCGCGGCCGCGGCCGCTGCGGCGGCCATGACGTACTCGTTGGCCGTCTGCTTATTGAGGTCCAGGTTGATCTTCTGAGCGGCGGCGAACGCGGCGCGGTGCGCCGTGGGCAGCGCCTGGAAGGTGGAGACCACCAGGTCCGACAGGCCGTAGGACGGGCGCTTCGGCTTGGCCAAGGCGCGCACAGGCACGATGGCGTGGCGCTGGATGCCGTGGCTGGTGAGGATCTGGTCGACGATCTCCACGAACTCCTCGTCCTCGTCGTATTTGGTCAGCACGACGATGGCGGGGATGTTGTAGGCGTTGAGCACGCGCAGCACGTCCAGCTCGGCTTCCTGCACCCGGCTGCTGGGGGCGGCGATGCAAAGCCAGCCGATATGCAACTGGTCCTTGGCGTCCTTCATGGTGCGGCAGGCTTCGATCTCGGCCCGCAGGTCGGCCACCGTGCCGGCGTAGTCCTTCACCTCGAGTCCCTTGGTGTCGAGGATGCGCAGCGGGATCTTGGTGGACGAGAACCACTCGGCGCGCTGCGTCACCGGCTCGCCGGCCGCGGTGCGGGCGAACTGCTCGCCGAACACGGCATTCACCAGGCTGCTCTTGCCCACGCCCGTCTGGCCCGCCACCACGATGTTCACGTGGCCGATGCTGCGCAGGTGCTTGGACGTCTCGCGCAGCAGCGGGGTGAGCATGTCATGCTCCTCGCCCTCGGCAGCCCCTTCCTCCTGCACCATCACTTCCTCGCCGGGCAGCAGCCGCAGCAGGTTGTTCATCGACTGCGCCATCGCCTGGGTGGAGGCGGGCCGGCCGCCCAGCTCGATGCCTTCGACGAAGGAGAGCAGGCTGTGGTCGATCCCCAGCGTGGGCGACGTGCGTATCTTGTCCGACGACAGCGACACCGTGGCGTCCCCCGGCGAGGACGACAGGCTCGACAGCGGTATTCCCGGGGCGGTCCGCACGATGGCCGAGGCCACCGGCGGCGCCTGGCGCGGCGTGTAGGGGATCAGGAAGTCGTCATCATCCATCGGGGTCAGCACACCCTCCGTCCCACTCATCCCCAGAACCCCGCAGCAAGGCCAATATTCGGATCGAAAACGCACTCAGGGTATAGGTTATTATTTTGCCACACGCCAGATTCGTTATCATACCGAACCGCCTTCGGCGCAACTTTCTTGGAAGCGTGGCTAAAAGGCTGGACGCGGCTTCTCGGACTGCGCTGGGGGGCATTCCTATGGCGGCGTAGGACGCATCCTTCAAGCATGGCGCTACCCCAAACCTGCTCATTTCGCGTTTGTAAGTATTTATGACCTGAACGTTTCCTCCAGAGAAAGGCCAGGAACTCTGCCCCTGGCGCCGCCGGTCTTCAGGAAGGCCAAGGGCTCTGCCCTGGACCCCGCTAAGGACAAGTCCTTAGAACCTGTTCGTTAGAGCAACTAAACAGATGGGGGTCTGGGGCCTCGAGGCCCCAGCGGGGTTTGGGGCAGAGCCCCATGCTTGCGCGACTCCAATGCTTGGCGAAAGGACACCGTCGGTCAGGCGCACCCCTCCAGCGCTTCCTCCGCCGCTAGCCAATCGGCTTCCGCCGCCGCGGCCTCGCGCGCGATGGCGGCCAGGCGTGTGTTGGCTGCCGTCACCTCGGCCGTCTTGCCGGCCGCATACATCTTCGGGTCGGCCAGCCTGGCCTCCAGCGTCGCGCGCTCTGTGGACAGCCTGGCCAACAGCGTCTCGGCCGCCTTTGCCTGCCGGCGCAGCGGGGCCAGGTTCTGCCGCGCCTCGGCCCTGTCGCGCCGGTCGTCCTTGCGGGTGGGGGCCGCGTCGGCGCGCTGGGGCCGGGCGCGTTCGGCCAACAGCGCGCGGTAGTCGTCCATGTCGCCGTCGTAAGGCTTCACCGTGCCGTCCCCCACCAGCCACAGCCGATCGGACACGAGCTCCACCAGGTCCGGATCGTGGGTGATCAGCAGCACCGCGCCCCCGTACTCGCCCAGCGCGCGCACCAGGGCGTCTCGCGCGTCGATGTCGAGGTGGTTGGTCGGCTCGTCGAGGATCAGCAGGCCCGGCGCCTCCCGCGTGGCGAGCGCCAGCAGCAGGCGGGCGCGCTCGCCGCCAGAGAGGTTCTGGGTGGGGGTTTCGGCCCGGTCCGCGTCCAGGCCGAAGCGGGCGAGCTGGGCGCGCACCTGAGTGGGCGCGGCCTGTGGCAGGGCGCGCGCCATGTGGGCTACCGGCGTGTCGGTGGCCACCAGCTCGGCCTCCTGGTGCTGGGCGAAGTAGCCCACCCGCAGCTTGCCCGAGCGGCGCATGTCGCCGGAGATCGGCGCCAGGCGGCCGGCGATCAGCTTGGCGAACGTGCTCTTGCCGTTGCCGTTGGCGCCCAGCAGGGCGATGCGGTCCTCCATGCCGATGCTGAGCGACAGGCCGCGCAGGACCGGCGTTCCGTCGTAGCCCACGCTCACCCGCTCCAGCGCCAGCACGGGGGGTGCGATCTGCAGCGGCTCAGGGAAGGCGAAGCGGGTGGGTGCGGCCTCGATCACCGTGTCGATCACCGGCAGGCGGGCCAGCGCCTTGATGCGTGCCTGAGCCTGGCGCGCCTTGGTGGCGCTCGCCCGGAAGCGGTCGACGAACTTCTGCATGTGCGCGCGCTGGGCAGCGATGCGTTCGGCGGCCCGGCCTTGCTGCATCGCCTGCTCGGTGCGGATGCGCACGAATTCGGTGTAGCCGCCGGGCGTCAGCGTGATCTTCTGGCGGTCCAGGTGGGCGATGCTGTCGACCGCGCGGTCCAGCAGCCCGCGGTCGTGGCTCACCACCAGCGCGGCACCGGGGAAGCGGGCGAGCCAGGTCTCCAGCCACAGCGTGGCTTCCAGGTCCAGGTGGTTGGTCGGCTCGTCGAGCAGCAGCAGGTCGGGTGCGGCGAACAGGGCGGTGGCGAGTGCCACGCGCATGCGCCAGCCGCCGGAGAAGCTGTCGACGGGGCGGGCCTGGGCGGCGGCGTCGAACCCCAGCCCGGCCAGGATGGCGGCCGCGCGAGAGGGAGCGGCGTCGGCGCCGATGGTGCGCAGCCGTTCGTGGATGTCGGCCACGCGCGCCGGATCGGGGGCCTCCAGCTCGCGCAGCAGGGCGAGCCGTTCGGGGTCGCCTTCCAGCACGGTGTCCAGCAGCGATTGCGGGCCGCTGGGCGCGGTCTGGCGCACCTGGGCCATGCGGGCGCGGGCGGAGAAGGCGACGTCGCCGCCGTCGATGCCGAGCTCGCCGCTGATGGCGCGCAGCAAGGTGGATTTGCCGGCGCCGTTGCGGCCGACCAGGCCGATGCGGCGGCCCGGGTCGATGGCGAGGTCGGCGCGGTCGAGAAGGGTGCGGCCGGCCATGCGCAGCGTGAGGCCGGTGATGGTGAGCAGGCTCATGGGCGGCAGGAAGGCCTTCTTTTTTGAAAAAAGAAGCAAAAAACTTTTGACTCCGCTGTCGCGCGCTTCTCCGCGCCACCCGACAAGGAGCAAAAGCTTTTTGGTTCTTCTTCGAAGAAAGAGCTCCTGTATCAACCGGCATCAGGCTGCCTCGTGGCAAGCAAGCACTCCTTTTTTGAAAAGGACCGAAAAACTTTTGCTATGTCGGGTGCGTGGCGCGGAGGCGTGCGCTTCGACAGTCCGCGACAGCGCCAGCAAGAGCTTTTTGCTTCTTTTCTCGAAAAAGGAGGCCTTGCTTCCTCTTACTTCGGGTTGATCACCGTAGCCTCCCAAAACCCGCAATGATGCATCGCCGAGAAGTTCGCCTCTGTCGCAGGGTTCGGAGGCACCAGGGACTGGAACGGCTCGGCCACGCCGCTGTAGTTCGGCCAGTTCGGCAGCGCTTGCCCGTTCGGCGACGAGCGGTTCACGAAGTTTGTCCAGTACAGCGACATCGTCCGCGAGAGCTTCTCTTCGAAAAGGGTAAGCGGAGGCGTGCCGGGCTGCTCGGGTGTTACCCACAGGAACTGGATCTCGGTCGCGTGCGTGGCAGCGTAGGGGTAGCCCACGTTCGGGAGCGAATCCTCGGGCGCGTTCTCGTCGTTGAACTCGTAGGCGAACACCGGAACGTGGGGGAGCAGCCAGCGGTCCACCTGACGGGCCGTGCAGGAGAACAGCTGGTCACCCAGGGCGGTGGCGAGTGCCAGGACAGGCTGGCTGAAGCGCCGCACCGGGTATTCCGTTGCCACCAGGGGAGCGAGTGCCGGGCCGTACAAGCTCGCCAGGGCGAACGGGTATTCTGCCGCCGTAAGCCCGGCTTCGGCGGTCACGAACAGCCGTCCCTCGTCGTGGTTGGAGCCGTTGAGCACAGGCACGCGGGCGAACTTGCCTGTGCTCAGCGCCGTGTTGATCGACAGCGGCAGCGTGGTGCCATCCACGATCGTGGTGACGTTCAGCGCGGCGTTGGCCTGGGTCGCCAGGATGCTCGGCACGCTTGCGGCGCGCAGGCAGGCGGTGTCGGCCACCGCGCAGCCGAGCGCCTGCGCCACGGCGGCACCGGTAGGCTCGGATTGCGCAAGGGTCGGCAGGTTCAGCGCGTAGCCGCCGCTCTCGACGATGGCCCTGTTGAACAGGCCGTAGGCGGTGGGCGACACCATGTTGGACAGCACGCTCAGCCCGCCTGCGGATTCGCCCGCCAGGGTCACCTGGCTCGAATCGCCGCCGAAGCCTGCGATGTTGCGGCGCACCCAGTCCAGCGCGAACTGCTGGTCCAGCAGGCCGTAGTTGCCTGCAACGTGGCCCTCCGCGTCCAGCCCCGCCTCGGCCAGGAAGCCGAGATAGCCGAGCCGGTAATTCAGGGTCACTACGACCACCTTGCCGGGGTTGACCAGCTTGATCGGGTCGTAGTCGTCGCTCTCGCCTTCCACCAGCGCGCCGCCATGCACCCACACCATCACCGGCAGCTTGGTGCCGGGTGGCGTGCCAGCGGGCGTGTAGACGTTGAGGTAGAGGCAATCTTCCGACGTGCTGGCGAACCCGAAATAGGACGTCGATTGCGCGCAATGCGGGCCGAAGGCGGTGGCCGTCGTCGTCGCCATGTCGGCCGGCACGGGCTGCGGCGGCATCCAGCGCAGCCCGCCGACCGGCGGCGCAGCGTAGCGGATGCCCAGGAACTCGTGCATTCCCTGGACCGTCTTGCCGGTGACTGGGCCGTTCTGGGTGATGGCGACAGGAGCCGCATATGCCGCGGGCGGCAGGGCCAACGCGGCCAACATGGGCAGCACGCTACGCAAGCGCGCGGCTCGGACTTGAGTCATGGATGTTTCTTCCCTCGCTGCGCCCCCGCCCGTTGCTCGGGCAAGTGACGCGCAACCGCAACGTTAGTCAGGCGGTCGCGGCCCCGCCATACCGCTCATGTCACAAACCTGCGATCGCGCGCTGCCCGGGCCGGCTTGCCTTGCCCCGGCCCAGCCGGTATGGCGCGCGCAACACTAGGGACACCCCGGACATGGCTAGCGAACGCACGTTTTCCATCATCAAGCCGGACGCCACGCGCCGGAACCTGACGGGCAAGATCAACGCCAAGTTCGAGGATGCCGGCCTGCGCATCGTCGCCCAGCGCCGCATCAAGATGAGCCGCGCCCAGGCCGAGGAGTTCTACGGCGTGCACCGCGAGCGCGGCTTCTTCGGCGGCCTCGTGACGTTTATGACCAGCGGCCCGGTGGTGATTCAGGTGCTGGAGGGCGAGGACGCCATCGCCGCCAACCGCCGCATCATGGGCGCCACCAACCCGGCCAACGCCGAGCCGGGCACCATCCGCAAGGAGTTCGCCGAGGACATCGAGGCCAACTCGGTGCACGGGTCCGACAGTGCGGAGAACGCGGCGACCGAGATCGCTTTCTTTTTCAAGCCGGATGAGATCGTGGGTTAAGAAAGAAAGGCCTTCTTTTTTGAAAAAAAGAAGCAAAAAACTTTTGTCCGCGCTGTCGCGGTTCTCTCCGGAACCGCGCGACAGCGGAGGAGAAGTTTTTTGGTTCTTTTTTTCAAAAAAGAACTGCTTGCCTTGCCTATGCTGACGCCATGAAAGTTATCGTCCTCGGCAGCGGCGTCGTCGGTGTCACCACCGCCTGGTACCTCGCGCAAGCCGGCCACGAGGTCACCGTCATCGACCGCCAACCGGCCGCGGGGATGGAAACCAGCTTCGCCAACGCCGGCCAGGTCTCGCCCGGCATGTCGGCACCCTGGGCCGCGCCCGACACGCCGCGCAAGGCCATCCTGTGGATGATGATGCGCCATCGCCCGCTGGTGTTCTGGCCGGTGCCGGACAGGGCGCTGCTGTCCTGGGTCAGGCGTTTCCTGGCCAACTGCAACGCCGAATCCTACGCGCGCAACAAGGGCCGCATGGTGCGCCTGGCCGAGTACAGCCGCGACAGGCTGCGCGACCTGCGCACCACCACCGGCATCACCTACGACGACGGGCAGCGCGGCCTGCTGCAGTTGTTCCGCACGCAGAAGCAGGCGGATCACGTAGGCGACGACACCTCGGTGCTGGACCGCCTGGGCGTGCCCTACACCATCCTGGACCAGGCCGGCTGCATTGCGCAGGAGCCGGCGCTGGCCGGGGTGGCCGCCAAGTTCGTGGGCGGGCTAAGCCTGCCCGGCGACGAGACCGGCGACGCGCACGTCTTCACCCAGCGCCTGGCCGCTCTGGCCGAGGCGGCCGGCGTGGTGTTCCGCTACGGCCTGGCCATCGAACGGCTGGTGGTGGAAGCCGGCCGCATCACCGGCGTGGTGACGCAGGCCGGCACGCTGACGGCGGACAGCTACGTGGTCGCCCTGGGCAGCTACTCGCCGGCGCTGCTGCGGGCCGCCGGGATCGACCTGCCGGTCTACCCGGTGAAGGGCTACTCGATCACCATGCCGGTCGCCGACGAGGCCGAGGCGCCGGTCAGCACGGTGATGGACGAGACGTTCAAGGTGGCCATCACCCGCCTGGGTGACCGCATCCGCGTGGGCGGCACCGCCGAACTCGCCGGCTTCAGCAACACGCTGCGCGAACCGCGACGCCGGACGCTGGTGCATTCGGTGACAGACCTGTTCCCGCACGGCGGCGACGTGAGCCGCGCGCAGTTCTGGACCGGCCTGCGCCCGATGACGCCGGACGGGCCGCCGGTGATCGGGCCTACGAAGATCGAGAATTTATGGCTGAACACCGGGCACGGCACGCTGGGGTGGACGATGTCCTGCGGGTCGGGCGCTTTGCTGGCGGACCTGATGAGCGGGAAGCGGCCGAACATCGAGCATGCGGATTTGGCGGTTGGGCGTTATCACCAGGACTAGCACCTCCAAAGAAGTTTCGTTGACGAAACTAAAAGGAAGGCTTAATACGCCGCAACAATCTTGGAAGTTGCCGCCGTGCTGCCAACCAGAACACGCATATCGAAATGTAGCGCTCTTGCGGTGTTGGCATGGCCCGCAATCGGGCTTGCTCAGCCCGCGATCACGAGCGCAAGAATACTGACCCCGATCGTCAACGTCTTCAGGCCGCGCGCTTCACCGCTGATCGAGTTCAACGTTACCGGTGATGGCTCCATCATCCAGTACACGCTCCAGGGGCCTTCGGGCGAGCTGTTCTATCAGGGCTTTTCGGCGCCCTCTTTTCCAAAGAAAGTCTTGCTTCAGGGCTATAATCCGACAGTCAACCCGGCAATCGGCAACGCCACCGAATTTACGCCCTATACAGAGGCGGGCACCTGGAAAGTCTGGAGCCTGCAAATTTGCGATGCGCAGTTCTCTTGCGGTTACTATGATCAGGCGCAGATCGCCGCGCTGTTTCCGTCCACGAGTTTCACGGTCGTCAACCCAGGAAAAATCGATATACTTCCGCCTTACGCGACCTCTGGGACGATACTCACGCCCAGCCTCAGCATCTCAAAAGCGGACACACTGCGTATTTTACTGAAGCTGGAAGACAACGTTTCTGGCGTTGCCTCCGCGTCAGTTTGTGCGGCAACGCCGGGCATCACCAAGGAAATATGCGCCGTCATCCCGCCGCCCCTCAGGCTGCAAACCGCCGGCGCGTACCTGGCGACCGCCCAGCTTCCAACCGGCACTCCGCCGGGAACTTACACGATCAACGACGTCTTTCTCGCCGATATTGCCGGCAACACGATTTCACTTTCGAATCCGGGCCAGTTAAACGGTATTTTCGGGACTACAACGTTCACCGTGACGCCCTAGCACGTCTGCACGGCGTTCCAAGCTACCTGACAAGAACCGATCCGCCGTCCGCAAGCTCAACGCCATCACCGTCAACGCCGGGTTCGCCGCCATCGAGCTCGGAAACACCGAGTTGTCGCACACCCACAAATTCGCAACGTCGTAGCTGTGCCCGAATGCGTCCACCACGGCGCGGTCGCCGGCCCGACCCATCCGGCACGTGCCGATCGTGTGCGCGGCGCGCTGCATGGTCCACAGATCGGTACCGCCTGCCGCCTCCCAGAGGCGTGTCATCAGCCCCGCGGCGTGCGCGCTCATCGCGGTCTCGTTCTCGCCGTAGCTGAAATGGATGCGCGGCTTGCGCATCCCGGTGTCGTCGGTCTCGTCGCTCAGTTCCAGGAAGTTCTGCGGCTGCGGCAGGCACTCGCCGTTGATGCCGATGCCGGCGACGTGGTTGTAGCGCCGCAGGTAGTCCACGAGCGCCTGGCCCCAAAGGCCGCGGCCGCGCGTCACCTGGTTGGCCCAGGTGACCGGCACGATGCCGAGGCTCTGGATCAGGTAGCCGGCGGCGAAGCCCGCGTTCTGCGGCCGCAGCATGTCCTCGGAGATCAGCGAGGACGGGTAGCCCTTGTAAGACCGCGTCTCCTCGGGGAACGTGCCCCACACCTGGGTGGCGACGTGCGCCATGTAGTTCCGGCCCACCTGGCCGCTGGAGTTGGCAAGCTCCAGGTGCAGCAGCAGCCGCGGCGTTTCCACCCCGCCGGCGCACAGGAACACGTTGGCACAGAGCTGGCGGTGGTCGGTGCCGTCCTTGCGGTAGACCACGGCGGTGATGCGGCCTTGCGCGTCGCGCTCCACGCTGTGCACGAAACACTCCGGACGGATCTCGGCGCCGTGTTGCACCGCCAGCGGCAGGTACGTCACGTCCATGCTGGTCTTGGCGCCGATGCGGCAGCCCTGGTGGCAGTGGCCGCAGTTGATGCAGGCGTGGCGGGTGCCGCCCGGGCCCGCGCAAGGCCGGGAGAGCACGGCGGCCGGCGCGTCGGTGGCACGCACGCCCAGCATTGCGCAGCCGCGCGCCATCAGCTCGGCCGGCGCGTTGCGCGGCACAGGCGGCAGGGCGTAGCGGCGCTGGGCGTCCCACGGGTAGGCGGCCGGGCCGGACACGCCGATGAACGCTTCCACCTCGTCGTAGTAGGGGTTGAGCTCCTCCAGGCTCAGCGGCCAGTCCTCGCCGACGCCCTGCTCGGTGCGCAGGCGCAGTTCGCGCGCGTCCGGCCGCGGGCAGAAGGCGCCCCAGTGCAGCATGGAGCCGCCCACGCCTGTGCCGCTGTTGTTGGCGCCGAACGGCTGCTTTGTGGCCCCCGCGCTCAGCCGCTCGCGCAGCCAGTAGATCTGCGCGGCGGCCACCTCGTCGGCGGGGAAGTCCTCCGGCGTCCAGTTGCGGCCGGCTTCCAGCGCCACCACGCGCAGGCCGGCACGCGCCAGCCGGCTGAGCAGGGGCGCGCCGCCGGCTCCGGTGCCGATCACCACGGCGTCCACCACGTCCGTGGTCGCGTGGCGCGCCATGCCGTCCAGGTTCATGGCCCGGCCTCGCCGGTGGGCGCGGGTTCCCAGGCCTCGCGCGCGTCCAGGCCGACGGCGACGAAGCCGGGTTTCGGCTCGCCGTCGCCGCCATAGGCGATGCCGCTGTAGCCCAGGGCCGCCAGGGTATGCGGGTGGGAGACGTAGGCGCGCACCGCGTCGGCGCGCAGGTCCTCGAACCAGGCCTGTAGCTGGGGGGGTGTCAGCAGCGTGGCCGCGCGCGCCGTGCCGTCCGCCACAGCGGCCAGGATGGCGTCCTGCGCAGCCGCGCCGAGCTGCGCAAAATCCGCCCCCGCGCCGGCCTGCGCCAAGCCGTCCAGGCTGCGCAGGCCGGCGGCGTAGGCCTCGGCATCGGGCGGCAGGCTGTCCACCCTCCACCCGTCGCTCGCGCCCCCGGCGAGCATCGCGTCGATCCGGGCGGCAAGGTCGATGCTGCTGGCCGCATCCTGCGGCACGATCCGCTCCACCGCGGCGCGCAGCGTGGGCCAGGCGTCGGCGGGCACCGCGCGCGGTGCGGCATCCGCGTCGTCCGGAGCGGCGCGGGCCAGCAGGGCCGTGCGGGTGGCCGTGCTCACCCGGTCGCTGTCGATCAGGGCGCGGTAGGCGGCATCGGGTGCGGCGCTCATGCCGCGGCAAGCGCCGCGCGTTGCAGCAGGCCCGCGACCTCGCGCGGCTGTTCGAGGGGCAGCAGGTGCTTGGCCCCCGGCAGGCTGACCAGCGTCGCCTGTTCCAGATGCGGCATCGTCAGGCGGCGTTGCGTGGCCTCGCCCAAAGCCTCGTCCTGCGCGCCGGCCAGCAACAAAGCGGGCGTGCGCAGGCGGCCGATGCTGGCCGCAAGGTCCTCTCGGCTGGAGTGTTCCAGCCAGTGCTGCCAGGCGGCCGGGTGGCACCGCACCACCTCCTGTGCCGCCGCCTCGGCCACCTCGGGCGGCAGGCCGGCGCTGTTCTGGCCGATGTAGCCGCGCGCCTCTTCCGCGCTCTGCGCCGCGGTGCCGGCGAACCAGCCGAGCATCCGGCTGCGCTGCGCGTCCTCCATGGGTTCGCTCGACGGCGGAGAGCCGGCCAGCAAGGCCAAGTGCTGCAGGCCGGCCAGGGCGGGGTCGCCGTCTTCCGCCCGTCGGGCCAGCAGCATGGCCACCTTGGCACCCATGCTGTGGCCGGCCAGCGCGTAGGGGCGCCCGCCGGCCGCCGCGATGTGGCGTGTCACGTGGTCCGCCATGGCAGCCACGGTGTAGCCCGGCAGGTCCTTGGCGTCGCCGAAGCCGGGCAGGTCGATGGCAACGACCTCGTGGACGGTGCGCGCCTCGGCGGCCAGTTGCGTCCAGCTGCGCGCGCTGCCGCCCAGGAAGTGCAGGCAATACAGGATCACTTGGGGCTCCGGGGTGGCTTGGCGCGGAGGTGGCGATGATCGGGGATCGCGCAACGGGGGTTCCGGTCGCGTCATTACCCACAGAAAGGCAAGGCAAGCAGTTCTTTTTTGCAAAAAGAACCAAAAAACTCTTGTTCGTGTGGCGTGAGCCGCCGGATTGAACCGTGATGGCCAGGTAAAGGTTTTTTGCTTCCCTTCTTTGAAAAAGAAGGCCTTTTGTACTTTGGGCAGATTGGTCCGCAGCGTCTGGTTATGGAGTTCTCACGAAGACAGAGTATCTTTCGAGAAAAGAAGCAAAAAGCTTTTGGGCGTGCTGTCGCGGTCCTTTCCGGCGCCGCCGGACTTCTACGCCTGCAGGTTGATGAACTCTACGGTTACGCCGCCCTCGTGCAGGACGATGCTGCTGCGGGAGGCGGGTGCCACGTCCAGCCGTTGCATCAGGTCGATGGGCATGCCGAGCATTTGGGCCAGCAGCGCCTTGAGCACGTCGGCGTGGCTGACCAGCAGGTAGGTGCCGGGCGCGTCCGCGTGCAGCCGGGTGAACAGGGCGGCGGCGCGCGCCTGCACCTGCAGCATGGTCTCGACACCCGGGGCGGGTGCGAGGCTCCGCTGGGTATTCCAGCGAGCCCAATCCGACCGGCCGTCCAGCGCGGCAAAGGCCTGGCCGGTCCAGGGGCCGAAGTCGATCTCGTCCAGCGCCGGCTCGGCGTGCACAGGGGCGCCAGATGCGATTGCCTCGGCAGTCTGCCAGGCGCGAAGCTGCGGGCTGCTCAGGATGGCGGTGAAGGCCTTCCCACGCAGCGCGACGGCCAGGCGCGACGTCTGCGCCAGGCCTTCCGCATTCAGCGCCACGTCCGGCGTGCGCCCGGACAACGCCTTGCCCACCGCATCCGTCAACGCATGCCGCACAAGAACAAACCGACTGTCAGCCAAGAAGCGCCCTAACAGACAAAAGTCTTTTGGTTCTTTTCTTCAGAAAAGAACTGCTTGCCTTCACTCGCCCTCGACAAACGCCGCCGTCCGAGCCCGGGCCTCATGATCGTCGAACTGCTCAGGCGGCGACTTCATGAAATAACTTGATGGTCCCACCAAGGCGCCCCCGATTCCCCGGTCCAGCGCCAGCTTCACGCAGCGCACCGCGTCGATCACCACGCCGGCGGAGTTGGGCGAGTCCCACACTTCCAGCTTCAGCTCGCAGCTGATCGGCGTGTCGCCGAAGGTGGTGCCTTCGATACGGATATGGCACCATTTGCGGTCTTCCAGCCAGGGCACGTAGTCGCTCGGCCCGACATGCGCGTCGCGGTCGGACAACGGCTCGGCAAGCTGGCTGGTCACCGCGCGCGTCTTGGAGAGCTTCTTCGATTCCAGCCTGTCACGCTCAAGCATGTTCATGAAATCGGTGTTGCCGCCGAAGTTGAGCTGGTAGGTGCGGTCCACCCGCACGCCGCGCTCGCGGAACAGGTTGGCCAGCACGCGGTGCACGATGGTGGCACCCACCTGGCTCTTGATGTCGTCGCCCAGCACGGGCAGGCCGGCGGCCTCGAAGCGGGCGCGCCAGGCGGCGTCCGACGCGATGAAGGCGGGGATGCAGTTGACGAAGCCGCAGCCGGCTGCCAGCGCCTGCTCGGCATAGTAGTGCGTCGCCTGTTCGGAGCCGACGGGCAGGTAGGAGACGACGATCTCGGCGCCGGCCGCGCGCAGGCAGGCGGCCACGTCCACCGGTTCGGCCGGGCTTTCGTGCACCACGCCGCGCACGTAACGGCCCAGCCCGTCCAGCGTGGGGCCGCGCTGCACCACCACGCCGGTTTCCGGCACCGGGGCGAACACGCGGGTGTTGTTGGGCGCGGCCAGGATGGCCTGGGCCAAATCCTGGCCCACCTTGGGCGCCGCGATGTCGAAGGCGGCCACCACCGCGACGTCGGCCACGTGGTAGCCGCCGAGCACCACGTTCATCAGGCCGGGCACGAGCTGGGCGGGGTCTGCCCCGGCGTAGAAGGCCAGGCCCTGCACCAGCGAGGACGCGCAGTTACCGACACCCACCAGTGCTACGCGTACCTGACCCAATGATCCGTTCCGTTCTGTTCAGCCGCCGCCGACCTTGCGGCGGCGGTGGAACGATTACCCGAGGTAAGAAGTTGCTGGCAGCCACGAGAGCGCGAGCGCTGCAACCGGCCCGGCGTGCGGCCTGTTGAGACCGTTCCGATACCGTCGAACAGGAGAGCACGTCATGACCGAGACCAAGCCGAAGCCCGAGGGCGCTCACGAGGTACACCTGCCGGACCGGGCCGAGGAGGCGCGCAACCTGGCCAAGGAGGGTGTGGAGGAGCTGCAGCACGGCGACAAGGACGAGGGCAAGTTCCTGATAGACGAGGCGCGGGCGATGGACAAAGCCGCGGCGGATCAGGTGGTGAAGGAAAGCAAGTAAGAACTCTTTGAAAAGAAGAAGACTTACTGGACTTGTCGGGCGCCGGCCGGCGCCCGACAAGTCCAGTAAGCTTTCTAGTAGCTCACCTTGGCGGTAGCGAGGTATTGGCAGCTTGGCCGTATGGACGGATTTAACCGAAATCATCGTGCGGGCAAGAGCGGCGATTGAGCTGAAGCTTTCTGCCGTCTTCTCGCATTGAAACCTTTGCTCGGTGACTGCGATCCTGACCGGCACTGTCATTCGGTTTGGAGTTGGACATGCGATTCGCACTTATAACCATGCTCGCTTGCGCCCCCGCTTTGGCGCAGACGCCACCGCCCCACCATCCCACGGGCGTGAAGCCGATCGACAAGGGGCCCTACACGGCGGATGCCAACGCTGCCTACCAAGGCGGTGGGGTGGTGTTGCAGGGTGCACCGGGTGCGCCGGCGCCCAAGCCGCAACCGACGCCGCCAAGCCAGGTGCCGCATGACGCCGTGCCGCGTTAGGGACCGGACACGCGTTCTCCAGCCCCATGCTCGTGGCTCAGCAGCAGGTAGAGCACCTGCTGGGATCGACGCGCCCCAGATTGTCTGCCGCCCGGAACATGCCTGCCGAGTTTTCACGTTAGCCAACCAAGTCTCGGCGGCTACCGCGTTCGGCGCGGATACCTTCCAGCTGATCGATCACCATAGCGCATGTGAAGCCGGCTTGCGCGCCTAATAGGCAAAGGGGCCTTGCTTCCTTCCTTTTAAGTCGCAGTCTTACTGCCCATGGCAGACGCCACACTCCTGCGCGCACTCCCGTCCATGCAGCTTCTGCTGGAACACGAACTGTCCGCCGGCCTGCCGCGCGCGCCGCTCACAGCGGCGATCCGCGGCGTGCTGGCGCAGATCCGGCAGGATGCCGTTGCGCACCGCATCGCCACGCTGCCGGACGCGGCGGCCATCCTGCACGCCGCACTCGCGGCACTCGCGCAGGACGCCGCACCCGGCCTGCGCCGCGTCATCAACGCCACCGGCATCGTGGTGCACACCAACCTGGGCCGCGCGCCGCTGGCCGAGGCGGCTATCGCAGCGGCGGCCGAAGCCGCGCGCGGCGGCTGCAACCTGGAGTTCGACCTGGCCGCCGGCCGGCGCGGCGGGCGCGGCGCGGCGGCCGAGGCGCTGCTCTGCCGACTGACCGGCGCCGAGGCGGCGCTGGCGGTGAACAACAATGCCGCCGCCATGCTGCTGGCGCTGGCCGCGCTGGCCGGGCCGCAGACGGAGGTGATCGTCTCGCGCGGCGAGTTGGTGGAGATCGGCGGCGGCTTCCGCATCCCCGACATCGTCGCCCAGGGCGGCGCACAACTGGTGGAAGTGGGCACCACCAACAAGACGCGGCTGGCCGACTACGCCGCCGCCATCACGCCGCGCACCCGCATCCTGCTGAAGGTGCACCAGAGCAACTTCCGCATCGTCGGCTTTACCGCCGAGGCGGCGCTGGCCGAGCTGGCCGGCCTGGCCCGCGCGCACGGCCTGCTGCTGCTGGACGATCTGGGCAGCGGCACGCTTGGCAGGTTGCCGGGCAGCCTGGCGCAGCTCGAGCCCACGGTGCGCGAGAGCCTGGCGGCGGGCACCGACCTGGTGGCCTTCAGCGGCGACAAGCTGCTGGGCGGCCCGCAGGCCGGCCTGCTCGCCGGTGCCGCCGAGGTGGTCGGCCGCCTGCGCCGCCATCCGCTGTTGCGCGCGCTGCGGCTGGACAAGATGACGCTGGCCGCGCTGGAAGCCACGCTGCGCCTGCATACGGACCCGGCGGGCGCCGCGGCCGAAATCCCCGTGCTCCGCATGCTGGCGCAGACCCCGGCGGAGCTGCACGTCAGGGCAGAGGCGCTGTGCGCCCTGCTGGCCGGGTACTGCACGGCCGAGGCTTGCGCCTCGGTGGGCCACGCCGGCGGCGGCGCGCTGCCGGGGCAGGACATCGCCAGCGCCGCCGTGCGCATCGCGGCACCCGGCCGCTCGCCGGACGCGCTGGCCGCCGCCCTGCGCGCGCAGCACCCGGCCGTGGTGGGCCGCATCCATGATGGCCGCCTGACGCTGGACATGCTGACCGTGACCGATGCCGAGCTGGACGACCTGGCCCAAGCCGTGCGGCACGCCACCGCATGAGGCGGCTGGTGCTGGGCGTGACCGGCCACGTGGACCACGGCAAGACCGCCCTGGTGCGCGCGCTGACCGGCATGGAAACCGACAGGCTGGCCGAGGAGCAGGCGCGCGGCATCTCCATCGCCTTGGGGTTCGCCCACCTGCACACCGCGTCCGGCGAGATCGACTTCATCGACATGCCCGGCCACGAGCGCTTCGTGCGCACCATGGTGGCGGGCGCAACCGGCATCGACGCGGTGCTGCTGGCGGTGGACGCGCGCGAAGGGGTGATGCCGCAGACGCGCGAGCACGCCGACATCGCTGCCCTGCTGGGCGTGCGCCGCGCCGTGCTCGCCGTCACCCGCACCGACGTGGCCGCGCCGGACGAGGTGGCGGCCGCGGGCGCGGCGGCCACGGCGCTGGCCGCGCGCGCCGGGCT
>CAXTBC010000060.1:0-23797 GCA_964242595.1 uncultured Acetobacteraceae bacterium
CGTCAGATTGACCGCTTCGCGGCTCTTAAAGCGAGTTTTCAAACAGCCTCTAAGAATCCGTTCGAGAACTTATACAAGCTGCCTGGGGAGCGCCGAAATCCGACGAAAGCGGTAACTACATAACACAATTCAGGCTGAATTCGCCTTCTACCGGCAAGGATTGAGCGACTCGGGGCTTCGGATACGAGTTTCCAAACAGCCTCTTAGAGTCCGCCCAAGATCATTCCATGTTTTACATAGCGTTCTTACCGCTTCTAGTTTGGTTTTATCGCTTAACCAGAAGCTTGATCGAGTTTTCAACGGGCACTCAGAACCTACTCGTTAACGCACCTAAACAGATGGGTGTTTGGGGCCTCGAGGCCCCAGCGGGGTTTGGGGCAGAGCCCCATGCTTGCTACAACTCAAGGCTTCCAATCGTTCAGTCACTTTACATCGCTCATAGTCAAGATCAGGTCCCGCAGCCGCCCCGCTGAGAGAATTTCGATCCAATACCCGTCCGGATCCTGCACGAACGCCAGACCTTTCATCGCGCCCTCTTCCGGCCGCTTGACGAACGTCACCCCGTGCGCCGCGAAACGCTCGCATGCCGCAGCAACGTCGGGAACAGACAGGCCGATATGGCCGAAACCGCGCGGCTCGCTGTTGGAATTGTGGTAGGCGAAATCCGGCTGGGTCTCGGTGCCCCAGTTATGCGTCAGCTCCAGCACGGCTGGCTGTTCGAACACCCAGTTCACCCGGTCGGACCTGTCGTGCGGGATCGGGCCTGCGGGGTAGCCCAGGAAGTAGAGCGTGAACTTCATCTGCGGGAAGTCGTAGCGGTCCAGCAGCGTCATCCCGAGCGCATCCTGGTAGAAAGGCAGGGAAAGCTGCGGGTCCTTGATGCGCAGCATCGTGTGGTTCAGCACAAAACCGTTCGCGGACATCGGTGACTCCGAAATCAAATGTCGAATGCTGGTTGCATGAAGGCGCGACAGCGGAGTCAAAAGTCTTTTGCTTCTTTTCTTCAGAAAAGAAGGCTTTGCTTCCTACAATGCCGACAACCCGCCATCCACCGAGTAGCACGCCCCCGTCACGTAACTCGCCTCGTCCGAGCACAGGAACGCCACCACCTGGGCGATCTCCCGCGGGTCGGACCAGCGTTCGATCGGCGGCGGGTTGTGGCGCGGCTGCTTGCCCGGCTCCGGCGGTGGCGTGTTGGCCTGGATGATGGCCACGAAGTCGCGCAGCATGCGGCCCTGGATGGCGCCCGGCGCCACCGCGTTCACCCGCAGCCCGTGCCCGGCCCACTCCTTGGCGGCGCTCACCGTCATGGCGCGCACGGCGTGTTTGGAGGCCACGTAGGCCAACTGGTTGGGCGAGCCTTTCAGCCCGTAGATGGAGGAGGTGTTGACGATGGCGCCGCGCCCGGCCTGCGCCATCACCGGGATCACGTGCTTGAGGCCGAGGAACACCCCTTTGGCGTTCACCGCCATGATCTGCCGGAAGTCCGCAACCGCCAGCTCCATCAACGGCCGCCACGCGCCGGCGGCGCTGCCCTCTATGCCGGCGTTGTTGAAGAAGATGTCGATCCGGCCGTGCTCGTCCATGGTTCGCGCCACGTAGCCGGCGACCTCGGCTTCCTGGCTGACGTCGGCCACCACCGTCGTCAGCACAGCACCGTCCGGCAGGCGGGCGCGCAAAGCTTCGAGTCCGGCCGCGTTGCGGTCCACGCCCACGATGCGCGCGCCGCGTTCGGCCAGCACCAGTGCGGCCGCGCCACCGATGTCGCCGCCCGCGCCGGTGATCACCGCCACCCGGCCGTCCAGGGGCTTGCTCAAGCGCCCATCCCCCCGTCCACCGGGAAGGCGGCGCCCGTGACGAAGCTTGCCTCGTCGCTGGCCAGGAACAGCGCCAGGGCGGCCACCTCGTCCATCCGGCCCCACCGGCCGAGCGGCACGGCAGCGTTGCGCAAAGCCGGCCACTCGCCGCCGGGCCGCCGCGCCGCCATGCTGGCGGCGATTTCCTCCATCATCCGCCCTTCCAGCGGCCCGGGGCAGATGCAGTTCACCCTGATGCCGAGCGGCCCCAGCTCCATGGCTGCCGTCGTCGTCATGCCGATCACCGCCATCTTGCTGGCCGCATAGGGCAGCTGGCCCGGCCCGGGCCGCAGCCCCGCCACGCTGGACGTGTTGACGATGGCGCCGCCGCCGGTCGCTTCCATTCGCCGCGCCGCGTGTTTCATGCTGAGGAACACGCCGGTCACGTTCACCTCGAAGACGCGGTCGAAATCCGCCTCGTCGATCTCCGGTGTCATTTGCCAGGCTGCTTGCGTGCCACCTGCAGAACCTGCGGTGTTGAACAGCGCGTCGATGCGTCCGAATCGCTGCACGGCGGCGTCCATGCTGGCTTCCACCTGAGATTCATCGGTGGTGTCGGTCACCCAGCTTGCGAACGCGGTCTCGTTTGCGCAGTGCGCGCCAGTGCGGTCGAGCCCGGCCTGGTCGATGTCGGTTCCGAAGACGTGCGCACCTTCCACGACCAGTCGCACCGCCACCGCACGACCCAGCTCGCCGCCGGCGCCGGTCACCACTGCCACCCTGCCGGCGAAACGACCGCTGATTGCGCCGGCCTCAAGCACTCCGCATCGCCCCCAGCGTCTCGCCGCCGTCGACCGGGATCAGCGCGCCGTTCATGTGGCTGCCGGCATCCGAGGCGAGGTAGAGCGCCAGGTTGGCCACGTCCGCCGCCTCGCCCCAACGCCCCTGCGGGATCAACCGGCGCACCATCTCCTGCGCGTTCTCGCTGTCGAAGCCGTGGCGCGACATCGCCGTTTTCGCAAATGACGGACATATCCCGTTGGATCGTATGCCGTCCGCACCGTACTCCAGCCCCAGCACGCGGGTCAGGTTGGCCTGGGCGCCCTTGGCGATGTTGTAGGCGGCCTGGTAGGCGTGGCCGCGCAGGCCCGCGGTGGAGACGATGTTGATGATCGAGCCGCCGCCGCCCTGGGCCAGGAACGCCTTGACGGCTTCCTGCGCACCGAACCAGCTTCCCTTCACCACCACGTGCCAGCACGAATCCAGCTCGTCCTCCGTCATCTCGTGCATGCGCCGGCCACCGCGCCACACGCCGGCGTTGTTCACCATGATGTCCAACCGGCCGAAGCTTGTGCGTGCCGCCTGCACCAGGGCGGCCATCTGCGCCTGCTGCGAAACGTCGCAGGCCTGGAACACCGCCTGGCCCTGGCCGTGCTCGATCAGTTGCGCCGTCGTCAGGAGCGGCTCCTCGTCGAAGTTGCCGGGTGCGGTTTCCTCGCGTACGTCGCCTACCACGATCTTCGCACCTTGCCTGGCGAACAGTACGGCGATGGCGCGGCCTAGGCCGGTGCTGGCGCCGGTGATGACGGCGACTTTGCCTTTGAGCGAGAGGTCCATCCTGAGCTTTCAGAAAGAGAAGGAAGGCCTTCTTTTTTGAAAAAAAGAAGCAAAAAACTTTTAATCGTTGTCACGTGTCTGCCCTGCGAGCACGCGCCAAACAGGTATAGGTTTTTTGGTTCTTTTTTCAAAAAGGAACCGCTTTCCTTAACCTAAGCCGCAGGTTCGGCATGAGTGGGGACCAGGCGTTCCGGCCTGGCTTTGCATCTGTGCGTTTCCTGGATGGCCGGTTTGCCGGCTCTGACCGAGAAATCGAGTTTGCCCGGCACGGTTGCCCGTTCGTTGTGCGTTCGCCCAACTTCTCAGTCTGAAACGGAGCCTAGGAAACGTGTTCTGTCAATCGCCTGCCGGGCGCGCCTTGCAGCTCGGCGATGGCCGGACGAGAACATCCCTCTCACCAAGTATCCACCCAACGCAGCTTCTTCTCCGTCCGCGCCGGCACCGGCGGCAGCGCTCGCAGCCCCGCCATCAGCCAGCGCCGCGTGTCCGCCGGGTCGATCACGTCGTCGAGCGACGGGTAGGTGGCGCGGGAGAGCGCCTTGCCGGCCGCATAGGCCTGCGCGACCATCTCGTCGAACTTCGCGCGCCGTACGGCGGGGTCGGCGATCGCCGCCAGCTCGTTGCGGTAGCCGAGCTTGACGGCGCCCTCCAGCCCCATGCCGCCGAACTCGCCGGTGGGCCAGGAGACGCAGAACATCGCCGCCTGGTAGCTGCCGCCCGTCATGGCGATCGCGCCCAGCCCGTAGCTTTTGCGCAGGATCACCGAGAACAGCGGCACCGTCAGGTTGGCGCCGATCACGAACAGGCGGGAACAGTGGCGGATCAGCCCGGTCTTCTCCGCCTCCGGCCCCACCATGTTTCCCGGCGTGTCCGAGAGCGACAGGATGGGGAGGTCGAACGCCTCGCAGAGCTGCATGAAGCGCGCGGCCTTGTCGGCGGCGTCGGCGTCGATGGCGCCACCAACATGCTGCGGGTTGTTGGCGATCAGCCCCAAGGGCCGCCCTTCTATCCGGACGAAAGCGGTGACCATGGCTCGGCCGAAGAGCGGCCGGAGTTCGAGCACCGATCCGGTGTCGGCCAGCAGGCCGATCACCCGGCGCACGTCGTAGGCCCGCACACGGTTCTCCGGGATGGCGCGGCGCAGCAGGAGCTGGTCGGCACAGGACCAGTCCGCCACCGCGCCCTGGAAGTAGGACAGGTACTGCTTGGCCGCCGCGACGGCGCCGGCCTCGTCCTCGGCCAGCACGTCGATGGTGCCGTTGGCCTGCATCACCGGCACCGGCCCGATCTCCTCGGGCCGGAACACACCTAGCCCACCGCCCTCCACCATCGCCGGGCCGCCCATGCCCAGGGCCGAGTCCCTGGTGGCGATGATCACGTCGCAGCAGCCCAGGATGGCGGCGTTGCCGGCGAAGCAGCGGCCCGAGGTGATGCCCACCAGCGGCACCGCGCCGGACAGCTTGCCCCACAGCTCGAAGCCGCGGATGTACGTGCCGTGCTCGGTGTCGCCCGGCCGGCCGCCGCCGCCTTCGGTGAAGAACACCGTCGGCAGCCGCCAGCGCAGCGCCAGCTCGCTCATCCGGTCCAGCTTGTCGTGGTTGTGGGCGCCCTGGGTGCCGGCCAGCACGGTGTAGTCGTAGGCCAACACCGCCACGCGGGCGCGCGCCTCGGGGAAACTGGCGCCGTTCACCTGGCCCAGCCCCATCAGCATGCCGTCGGCCGGCGTGGTGGCGACCAGCTCGTCGAGCGTGTTGCGGCGACGGCGGGCGGCGACCGTCAGCGCGCCGTACTCGGTGAAGCTGCCGGGGTCGCACAAATCGCCGATGTTCTCGCGCGCGGTGCGCTGGCCGGTGCGGCGGCGCCGGGCCACGGCGTCCGGCCGGGCTGCGTCCTGCGTGCGGGCGTGGCGCTCCAGCACCTCGGCCAGGTCCGGGCGGATGTCGTGCGGGTCCGGCTCGGGCGCGTCCATCCGGTCCGCATCGGCCACGTCGCGCGCTTCCAAGGTGGCCAGGCAAGCGCCCTCGGACACCGTGTCCTGCCTGGCCACGCTGACCTCCAGCACGATGCCGGAGATTTCGGCGGCCACCACCATCTCCATCTTCATCGCTTCGATCACGAACAGCATCTGGCCGGCGCGCACCTGGTCGCCCACGGCTGCCGAGACGGCGATCACCGTTCCGCTGACCGGGGCGCGCAGCCTTGTGCCGGGCCCCTCGGCGCTGTCGTCCGGCCCGGGCGCGGACCCTGTGGTGGCGCCTTTGCCGTGCGTCAGGACGGCCAGGGGATCGAGCGTGCCGGGGTGCCGGGGGGCGTCGAGGGCCTCGGCCGGCTCGACATACAGCCGCCGCGGTGTCTCGGCTCGGGCCAGGCTGCCCGCCACCTCCTCGACCAGCCGCGTGTGCACCTCGTCGGCCACCACGGCGGGATGGGCCAGCAGCCGCCCGAGGAAATCGATGTTGGTGGCGGCGCCGGCGATCCTGAACTCGGCCAGGCCGCGCCGTGCCTTGGCCAGCGCCGCGGTCCGCCCGCCCGTCGCGTGCACCACCAGCTTGGCGAGCAGGCTGTCGAACCGCGTGCTGGTGCGGTAGCCGGCGTAGCCGAACCCGTCTACCCGAACGCCGGGGCCGGAGGGCGGCTCGTAGGCGGCCAGCACGCCGCTGGACGGCAGCACCGCGCCGGCCGGCGTTATCGTCTCCAGGTTGACGCGCGCCTGCACCGCCGTGCCGCGCGGCGCCGGGACGCCGGACTGGGTCAACCCCAGTGCAGCCAGGGTCGCGCCCTGGGCAATCTCCAGTTGCAGCCGCACCAGGTCCAGCCCGGTCACCGCCTCGGTAACGGTGTGCTCCACCTGCAGGCGCGGGTTGGCCTCGATGAACACCCAGCGCGACTGCGCGCCGGCCTCCACCAGGAACTCGACGGTGCCCAGGCCGCGATAGGCGCTGGCTTGGCCCAGCGCCACCGCGGCGGCGAACAGCTTCTCGCGCAACGCCGTCGGCAGGCCGTCCGCCGGGGCGATCTCCACCAGCTTCTGGCGCTGGCGTTGCAGGCTGCACTCGCGGTCCCAGAGGTGCGACACAGCCGTGCCGTCGCCCACGATCTGCACCTCCACGTGGCGCGCACGCGGCATGAACTGCTCCACATACAGCGCGCCATCCCCGAACGCCGCCTGCGCTTCGGAGGCGCAGCGCGCGTAGGCCTCCTCCAGCTCGGCCGCTTGCGTCACCGGCCGCATGCCGCGCCCGCCGCCGCCCGCCACCGCTTTCACCATCACCGCCCCGTTGGCGCCCAGGCCGGCGAGGAAGGCGTGTGCCGCCTCCAGCCCCGTCGGGCCGTCCGTGCCGGGCAACACCGGCACGCCTTGGGCGGCCGCCAGGGCCCGCGCGCGGCCCTTGTTGCCAAACAGCTCCAGTGTTTCCGGCGTTGGCCCTACGAACACCACGTCGGCCTCGGCGCAAGACCGGGCGAAAGCCGCGTTCTCGCTGAGGAAGCCGTAGCCCGGGTGCACCGCGTCCGCCCCCATCTCGCGGCACAGCGCCAGGATCTGCGCGCCGTCCAGGTAGGCGACGGGCCCCTGGCCGCGCAGGGCGTGCGACTGGTCCGCCTTGCTTGTGTGCAGCGAGGCCGCGTCGTCCTCCGAGAACACAGCGAGGGTGGCGATGCCCATCTCGGCCGCGGTGCGTGCGATGCGGATGGCGATCTCGCCACGGTTGGCGATCAGCAGGGTTTTCACGGCGGGACGTTTCCTTTGCGGCGAGCTTGCCGTCGGGGGAAGGCAAGGAGTTCTTTTTCGAGAAAAAGAACCAAAAAGCTTTTGCTCCCTGTCGGGTGGTGCGGAGAGGGGCGCGCCCAACTAGCAAAAGTCTTTTGCTTCTTTTCTTCAGAAAAGAAGGCCTTCCTTCCTGCTTCCGGCATCCCAGTTGCAGCAATGCCGCACTGCAGCATAAACACTCCGCGCCGGCGCCATATGCAGTAGACAGAATTTTAAGAAGATCAGTATCGATTGTCGGTGCAGGCCCTCCCGGGCTGCGCCGTAGAGGGGGACAACAGAGTGAATCCGGCCAAAGCCGCACCTGCAGCGTTGTGGATCCTGCTGGCGGTCATCTTCATCAACCTGCTCGGCTTCGGCGTCATCGTTCCGTTGCTGCCGTTCTACGCCAAGAGCTTCCATGCCCCGGCCTGGCAGATCGCGTTGCTGTTCAGCGCCTACTCGGTGGGCGCGTTCTTCGGCGAGCCGTTCTGGGGCCGCCTGTCGGACAGGGTGGGTCGCCGCCCCATCCTGCTCTCCACCATCACCTGCAACTGCCTGTGCTACCTGGCGCTGGCGTTCGCGCCCAACATATACGTGGCGTTCCTGGTGCGCATGCTCGGCGGTGCGGCCGCGGGCAACGGCTCGGTGATCCAGGGCTACATTGCGGACGTGACGCCGGCGGAAGACCGGGCGGGGCGCATGGCCTGGCTGGGCGCGGCGTATAACCTCGGTTTCATCGTGGGGCCTTCCATGGGCGGCTTGCTGGCGCGTACAGATGCCGGCCCGGCCGGCTTCCGTGCCCCGCTGATCGTGGCGGGCTGCCTTTCGGCGACGGCGGCCATGATGATCTTCCTGTTCGTACGGGAGAGCCGTAAGCGCCGGGTGGACGCGCCGCCGGCGCCCAACCGCTGGGTGATGCTGGGCTACGCGCTGCGGCACGGGGTGATCGCGCGGCTGATGCTGCTGACCCTGCTGTCCGGCATCGCCTTCACCGGGATCGAGAGTACCTTCGGCTTCTGGGGCGCCCAGCGCTTTGGCTGGGGTCCGCGGCAGATCGGCTTCGTGTTCTTCTTCGTAGGCATGGTGGCCGCCTTCGCGCAGTCCCAGCTGACCGGCCGGCTATCGAAGCGCTTCGGCGCCGCGCGCATGCTGGCGGCCGGCATGGCCGTCACGGTGTGTGCCACCGCGCTGCAGCCGTTCTCCACCGGCTTCGTGATGACTACGGTGCTAATGGCCGTCATGGCGCTCGGCCAATCGGTGGCGTTCCCGAACGTGTCCGCGCTGATCTCTCGCAACATCAGCCCGGACCATCAGGGCCAGTTGCTGGGCCTCAACAACGCGACGGCGGCGCTGGCGCGCATCGCCGGCCCGCTCGTGGGGCAACTGGTGTTTGCCGACGTGGCTGCCAACGGCCCGTTTATCCTGGGCGCCTGCATAGTGTTGCCGGCCATCGTGTTGCCGTTGGGTGCGGGCCGGGCGATGGTTCAGGCACGCAAGGCGCATGCGCTGGCGCCGGCGGGGGTGTTTGGTCACGCTTGAGGACGGAAGGGCGTCTTTGTCTTTGTGAGGACCGAAAATCAAACGCTACGGTCCGACCTGAAAAGAAGGGGCAGGAAGGCCTTCTTTTTTGAAAAAAGAAGCAAAAAACTTTTGGCCGGCTGTCGCGGTTCTGTCCGGTAGAGCGCGCTACGGACTAGAAAAGACTTTTGTTTGTTTAAGGTGCGCTTGGGGAAAAGCGCGCGCCCTGGATAAAAGTCTTTACCCAAGGACAAGTCCTAAAAATCTGCCATGGAGAAATCCTAAACGAACGGGGGTCTGGGCCTCGAGGCCCCAGGGGGGTTTGGGGCAGAGCCCCATGCTTGCTAAGGTCATATAACCGATCGCTCTCAGTAGATCTCGAACAACCCCGCCGCCCCCATTCCGCCTCCGATGCACATTGTCACCACGCCCAGCTTGGCGCCCCGCCGCTTGCCTTCCATCATCAAGTGGCTCGTGCAGCGCGCGCCCGTCATCCCGTAAGGGTGGCCGATGGAGATCGAACCGCCGGAGACGTTGTACTTCGCCGGATCGATGCCCAGCCGGTCCCGGCTGTACAGGCATTGCGAGGCGAACGCCTCGTTGAGCTCCCACAGGTCGATGTCGTCGACCTTGAGGCCGTGGCGCTCAAGCAACCGGGGCACGGCGAACACCGGGCCGATGCCCATCTCGTCCGGGTCGCAGCCCGCCACAGCCAAGCCGCGATAGGCGCCCAGCGGCTGCAGGCCGCGGCGCTCGGCCTCGCGCCGCTCGATCATCACTACCGCCGCCGCGCCGTCCGAGAGTTGGGAGGCGTTGCCGGCGGTTACGTATTTGCCCTGTTTGATCGTCTGGCCGTCCTTGAACACCGGCTGCAGCTTTTCCAGGTCGGCCAGCGTGGTCTGCGGCCGGTTGCCCTCGTCGGCGGACAGCGTGATGTCGCGCTCGCTCGTCTCGCCTGTCGCTTTGTCGGTCACAGTCATGGTCGTCTGCACAGGGATGATCTCGCGGTCGAACCGCCCTTCGGACTGCGCCTGCGCGGTGCGCTGCTGGGATTGCAGCGCGTAGGCGTCCTGCGCCTCCCGGCCCACGCCGTAGCGCTCGGCCACGATCTCGGCGGTCTCCAGCATGGTCATGTAGAGCTGCGGCACGTGCTCGCGCAGCCAGGGGTCGCCGGCGCGGTAGCGGTTGGCGCGGTCGTTCTGCACCAGCGAGATGGATTCCACGCCGCCGCCGACCGTTACGGTCATCCCGTCCTCGGTGATCTGCTTGGCCGCGGTGGCGATGCCCATCAGGCCTGAGGAGCAGGCGCGCTGCACCGTCATGCCGGAAACGCCCACCGGCAGGCCGGCCCGCAGCGCCGCCTGCCGGGCCACGTTGCCGCCCGTGGAGCCTTCCGGCATGGCGCAGCCCAGCACCACGTCCTCGATCTCGGCCGCATCCACGCCGGAGCGCCGCACCGCCTCGGCCACGGCGTAGGCGGCCAGCGACGCGCCGTTGGTGTTGTTGAACGCACCCTTGTAGGCGCGGCCGATCGGGGTGCGAGCGACCGAAACGATCACGGCTTCGCGCATGGGTGTCTCCTATCCTGGGCCTGCGGGCGCTCGGGTCCGCTTGCGAGGCATAGTTTATCGGCTCGGGCCGATGTCAAGGCTGGGCCCGGCTGCTGGCGAAGCAAGGAAGGCCTGCTTTTTCGAGAAGAAGAAGCGAAAAGCTTTTGTCTACGCTGTCGCGGTTCTTTCTTGACCTGCCTATTGCGGCTTGAAGCGGAACAACGCGGTTGGCAGTGAGGCGGGCGCGTCCGGCTTGAACCAGGCGGTGTCCTGGATGTGCGAGGCGGTGACGTAGATCGTGCCGTCCGGCGCCTCGGACATCGTGTCCGGCCAGCGCAGCCGGGGGTCGGTCAGCACGGTCTGCACGGTGCCGCCCTGCCAGCGATGCACGGCGTTATCGGAAGGTGAGGTGATGTAGAGCACGCCTGCCTTGCTCATCCACAACCCGTCCGCCACGTTAGTAAAACCTAACGTCTTCACAGCGGCGGCAGCCTGGGCCGCCGGCGTGGCTTGCGTCAGCTTGGCCGTCTGTACCGAGTAGAGCGTGTGCCCCGTCAGCACCTGCCAGTATAGCGTGGCGCCGTCGTTGGACAGTGCGATGCCGTCGGCCGCGAAGGCCGGCTGGCGGCCGTCCGGCCGGCGCAACGGCTTGCCGTCCACCGTCACTGTCACCGTCTTGTCCACCTGGGTGCTGGGCAGCCCGTCGAGCGCCCGGAACGCGGTGCCGGCGTTGAGGTCCACCACGATGATGGCGCCGCGCGTGCCCGAATCGGTGATGTAGGCGGTGGCGCCGTCGGGGCTGAAGCGCACGTCGTTCAGGTAGGTGCCCTGCAGCGCCACGCTGGGCGGGAAGGCGATCACCTTGCTCACCTTGTTGGTGGCCAGGTCGATGCGGACGAGCTTGGGGCCGCCCGGCAGGATCTTCTCGTTGCCGGGTGCCGCGGGATCGACCACCCATAGCCCGCCATGCGTGTCGGCCACCACGGACTGCACGCACACGAAGTGGTCGGCTACCGTCGTCTGGCCGGCGCGCGCGTTGCGGTAGCTGTTCCAGGCCTCGTCGGGATACGGCTTCAGCTTGCCGTCGGGGAGCAGTTCGGCGACCGAGATGGGGGCGTCGTCCGTCCAGCGCGGGAAGTTCACGAACACCCGGCCGCCCGGCGTCACCGTGATGCCGGTCACCTGGTGGCCGAAGCGGGCTACTTCCTGCAGCACCGGGGCGGCCGCGTGTGCGCCGGACGTGGCGAGTACCGCGAGGGCAGCGGAGGACAGCAGGATTTGGGGGCGGGTCATGGCGGGCTGGCACCTTGCAAGGGAACGACGCGGCGAACGCCGGCCAGGCGGCGACGTTGCCGTTGGTCGCATCACGCTTGCGATGCGCGGCCTGTTGCCCGGGTCTGCCGGTGTGTGCTTGGGCAAACAAGGCCTTCTTTTCTGAAGAAAAGAAACAAAAGACTTTTAACGCCGCTGTCGCGCGCTTGCCGGCTCGCACCCGTCTAGTGGCGAAGTTTGGGGAGTTCAGTTTGAAAGACGGGCATTGCCATCCACTCGACCCTGCACAATGCTTCCCACTCGGCTGTAGCTGCGCTGTCGTAGATGCCTTGGAAGGGACCTGGGGGTGTCCACCCATCCTCAGGTTCAAACCCTGCAGGCCACGGCCAATGACCGGGTCGCGGGTGCTTAAGGTGCGATCGCGACTGCCCGAGAAAGGAGAAAGCCCCGTCGGTGCGCCTCACGATGTGCAAGCATTGCTGGCCATCCGGGCTTACGAACGTCTTCAGCAATGTGATCCCAGACATCTCTAGGCGGCCTTGTAGACGCCGCGCGCCGTGGGCTTCTCGGCGTGCGCATCGATCGGCGCCACGATGTTCTCCCATGCTCGACGATGTCTTGCTGATGCTCGCCGTTATCGCCGCATGTGTAAGGTGCGATCAAGCCGAACGTTACGCAAAACCTACGGTATCATTTGCTCCAAGACGCGGCGGAACGGATCCGCCGACATGGCCAGGTCACCGCGAAAAGGGTTGCCGAGCTCGACGACAAGCAACAGCACGAGTGCGTCGGAAAGCGCCATCAGTGACGACATCGCCATGTGCATGCGCAGGCTCGGCGGTCCTAGAAACAACGAGAACGCTAGGTTGATCGAACCGCCCGCCAGGATTACGAACCAGACAAGTGGCGGGATCTGCGTACGCTGCGCGAACAACCGCTCCCTGCGCGTGCTGTTCAGCTTGGCTAGGTCACCGAGTAGCAGGGTGCAGGTCATCTCCTGTGTCTGCGCGCTGGAGATGCAGGACCATGCGGGTCAGACGGTTAAGGCTGGACTGACTTTCGGGCACAGTCCGGCCAGCCGCCTGATCGGGCCATTCGACGTCCACCACCGATCTTGCATAGGCCAGGATGTCGTTTCGCATCGAATCCATCTCCGGACCGCTTATTTCTTCAATCATCGTAGATGTCGAGCATGAGCGAGGCTTCACTATCGGTGACCGATTGCGCGTGGTTGAAACCCTCCCACGCCAGCATGGCGACAAAGGCCAGCAACACGGCATACGTGGTGCCGACGACTCCGAACATCGCGGACGCCGCTGTCGTGTGGCTCATTCGCAGACCTGCAGGAACCAGAAAAGCCAGGGGCTCTGCCCCATAAGCGTGAGTCTAAGGTCTTTTTCCGACGCGGGTTGGTGTGATTCGGTGCGGGGATGAGAACATCATCTTTGCACGACGGCAGGTGGAGTTCAGTGATTGCGCGGCTGAGCGCGGTTGCTGACCTTGACGCGACGGCCCGGGAGTTCAAGGCGTTTGAGCGCCAGGGCAAGGTGGCCGACGCGGTCTCGCTGCTGCGGTTGGTCCGATGTATTCGGACGGGCACCTGTCGTTGCGCGCCACGGCGGCGGCTTACGGCAGCCTCGCCGGCTGAATGACAAGGCTGTCGAAAGGCGGCTGCGCAAGTCCGGCGACTGGCTTGAGCATCTTCTGCAATCCTTGCTGCGCGCGCGGGGCACATCGCCGTTGCTGGGCGGGCTGGCCCTGGTCGACGGCTCGGTCATCAAGCCGCCCGGCAGCGGCGGCCAATGGCGCGTGCATGCTCGCTACGATCCGGCGCGCGGCGGGTTCGCCGACCTGCGGCTGACACTGGCAGGCACCGCCGAAGCCACCGCGTTGACCCGGCTTGATGCCGGCGAGACCGTCACCGACCGCGACTATGCGCAAATACGCAACATCGTGGCGGTGCTCGCTCTGACGTGCTGACCCGGATCGGGTGGCGCTCGCTGGCGCTGACCAACACAGCACCAGCCTGCCCGGGGACATGGCGCCGGTGGAACATGTGGTCCGGCTCAAGGCGGTGACACAGACGCTGCGCCTTGTCGTCCAGCGCCTGCCGCAGGAAAAGGCAGCAAGCGCCACGCAACGGGCTCGGCACAAATCCAAACGCAACTGCAGCACGCTCAACCTGCGCACCGAGCAGGCGGCGGGCTACCTCATGCTGCTCACGTCGTTGTCGGCGCCCGACGCGCCGCCGGCCCGGGTCATCGAAATGTATCGTGCACGCTGGCAGGTGGGGCTGAGCTTCAAACGGCTGAAAATGCTGGACGGCATCGATCGCCTGCCGAGCGCCGGCCACGCCTGGCGAGAACCTGGCTGCCGGCACATCTGATCGTCGCAGTCCTCGACGATGAACTGGCAGGCCCAGATCGTCGGCTCCCCCCCCCCCCCGGCCGAATCAAACTCAGGCAGCCACAACCTTGCTATGGAGAGCCTGGCAGATGGCACGATGCATCCTGCTCCGCGCCATCCTGCTGTGCCGTCTCGCCGTAGCCGGCAACGAAAACGGCCACTCTTCAGCCGGCTTGCCGAAGCCCAAGGCAGAGACAGCTGCAATGAAAGGAACTCATGGCAGCTAAGCTTCGCGCCTATGGGGCAGAGCCCCTGGCCTTCCTCTACGCCGCCTCCGGCAGACGCTTCCCTTGCGCGCGCATCTTCTCCAGCTCTTCCCAGCCCAAATACCCGGTGAAGATGTCGTCGTTGAAGTACAACAGCGGGCCGTTGCAGATGAACAGGTACTCGGTGTCCTCCAACGCCTCGGTAGCGCCGTGCAGCACGCCGTTCGGCTCGTACACGTAGTCGCCGGTCTCCAGCAAACCTTCGCGCACTTTCAGCTTACCGCTCAAGATGAAGGTGTGGGAGGCGGACAGGTGCTTGTGGGTGGGTGCCACAAATCCCTTTTTCCAGCGGAACACCACAGCCCAGCTACCGCTTTCCGAGCCGGTCCATAGTACGCGCATCCACGCCATCCCAGGCGCGTTCTCCACCCACTCCGCGTCGCTCGCCTTGAACAACGCGTCCTGCAGGCCCTGGTGGAAGGGCATGATCTCTTGGGGCAACGGCATGGCGGTCCTCCGTTTATGTTGTTACAGCCGGCGGCTTGAGACTTCGGCGCGTCGCGCCTACGCCGGATCTTTCACGTAGGTGTCGAACCAGTCCAGCGCGCGCTGCAAGGCCGGTTCGTAGAACTCGTCATACACCTTGTAGTGGCTGCCCGGATACGTCACGCGCTCGGTAACCACGTGCTTCTTTGCGATCTCCACGATGTAGCCGTGCGTCTCGGGCTGAGCGTATTCCTCGAACTCGGCGTCTAGGAACAGGGTGGGCGCGCGCAGGCCTTCGGCGGCCGCGATGGGCGCATGGTGAAGCTGGCGCGCCACGTCGGGCGAGCCGCGCAGGGCGGGTGCGCTGTCGATGCCCTGCGGCACCGGCGGGTCGATCGCCGCGCGCGCCTTGTCGGCCTCGCGCTGGCGTTGGTAGGCGGTCCAGGCCGCCGGTGGCTCGGGCGAGCCGAAGCCGCCGATCTGGGCCACCACCGCCTTCAGCCGCGGGTCCGTGCCAGCCACCACGATCACGTGGCCACCGCCGTAGCTCGATCCCCACAGCCCTAACCGCGCTACATCGACGCCCGGCTCGGTCGACAGCCACGCCAAGCAGGCACGGATGTCGGCCACCTGGTCGATAGGATCGACGAGGTTGCGAATCACACGGGCCCTGACCTCGTGCTCGCCGTCCTGCGTCAGCATCGGCGTGCCCGCTACCGAGATGAGCCTGCCATCGGATTCGCCCCAACCGCGGTAGTCGAACACCAGGCAGACGTAGCCCGCCTTGGCGAACGGTATGGCGTAGCGCTCGGCGAGGTGCCCCTTCAGGCCGGCCCAGCCGTGACACAGCAGGATGGCCGCTCGCGGTGGTCCCTCGCCGGCCGGGCGGATCACCTCGGCAGCAAGCCTGGAGCCCTCACTCCAGATAGTGACGGAAGTTCGCGTGATGTCATCGGCCATTCGGTTTTAAGATAACGGGAATGCTGCGGCCGGTGCAAGCGCACGGAAAGCAAGACGTTTGCTGCGGAAGTCGGGAAGCAATTTGCGGGTAGGACACTCACGCCTCCGCCCCACCCGAAAGGGCGCAAAAGTTTTTTGGTTTTTTTCAAAAAAGAACCGCTTGCTTTCCCTCTTCAAAAACCAAGTGCCATCCGACACAGGTGCGCCCCCGCGAGACGCTGCGCTAACAACCGCCGGACTGCGAAGGCTACCGCAGAGAGGGCATGGCGCGCGCCGCCGCCAGCACGCGGGCGACGAGCGCGCCTTGCCTGTGGCAGCCCGTCTTGCGGTAGGCCGAGGCGAGGTAAGTACGCACCGTAGCCGGGCGCAACGACTTTGCCGCGGCGATCTCGGACGGGTCGGCGCCCTCCACCAGCATGGCGACAATCCCGGTTTCCTGAGGCGTCAGGCCGAGCACGGCGCAGGCGCGGCCAACGCCATGCGCGTCGTGCACGTCGGGGTCCAGGATGCGGACCGCGACGGCCACGGACGCCGCTCCGGCCAGCAGGTCCGGGGCGCGAACCGGCCAGGCGGTGACTACGTACGGCAGGCCGCCGAACGGGCGCGGCAGGCATAGCGGCTCCTCCACGCGGCCGCGCGCAGCCGCGGCCAGCAGGACGCCAAGCGCGTCCGACCCGGGGCCACGCATCGCGCTCAGGCCCTCGGAGGCGAGCTGCACGCCGTCACCCCGGGCGGCGATGCGGCAGGCAGCAGCGTTGGCGTGCAGCAGCCTTAAGCGGTAATCCAGAAGTACTACGCCGTGCGCCTCAGCTTCCTGGTCGGCGAATCGCACGGCCTGCCGTGCCGCGTCCAGCGCCAGGCCGTGCTGCAGTTGCACGGCGTGCTCGAAATGGTCGAACAGCATCGCGAAGATGTCTGCCTCGTCCCGTTCCACATGCCCGCGCCCTCCTGGCCGGTGCAGCGTCAGCGTCAGCGGCAGGCCGGCGCCCGCACGCGATTGGCCGCCCACGTAATAGCGATGCCGCTGGCTGCGCTGGAACCACGCATAGAACGGATCGCGGTCGATCTGGTCTTCGGGCGTGTGCAGGTAATCGTAGAGGATGCGCACCGGCTCCGGCACGAACACCTGGGCGGCGCGTGGGTCGCAAGGAACGTAGTGCGTCACGTATTCCGCCGCGTAAGCGTCGTCGAGCCGGTGCCAGCGCGTATCCAGCGGCGCCTGCGTTGCGCGGTCGACGACGTAGAAGGCCGCGCCGTCGAAACCGGTGGCCGCGAGCAGGTGGTCGAACGCGCAGTCCCACCCGCCCTGCCCGGTGGCTGCGGCGTAGAAGGCGCGTATGGCAGCGCTTGCGCGGTCTTGCCGGAACATGCAATCACCTTCTGCAATAATGCTTGATTATAACCACCTACTAATCTCGTCAACACTTACCGACAGTAGCTGCTTACAGAATAAATTTGAGCCCGCCTAATAACAACCGATGATTGTTTTTGGACCAAAACCGTTGTTGATATATCGTGCCCCACAGCAAGCCGGCATTGAGTATCAAGCCGGCATTTGGAACGCGGGACATATGTCTTGGCTAATTACAGCTGGAACGGCTCGGCTAACGACGGCAACTACAACAACCCTGCGAACTGGACGCCGGACGGCGTGCCCGGAACTGCCGATACGGCTACCACCAACACAAGCGCAGCAGCCACCATCACGGTTTCACAGAACGATGCCGTGCAGGCACTCAGCGTCGGCAAGCTCGACACGCTGGCCGTGAGTTCGGGCGAGACGTACACCGTCGGCAACGCGGCAGCCTCCAGCACGCTGTCGGTCGCGGGCACGCTGTCGCTGAACTCCACAGGATACGACAGCGCGCTGATCGTCGACGCAACCACGCTGACGCTGAACGGCGCCGGCAAGGTCCTGCTCGGCGACGGCAACGACAACGACATCATCGTTGCGGGCTCGGTAGGCGACGTCCTGGTCAACGTGAACGATACCATCGTAGGCGCCGGGCAGATCGGCTTGCTGACGAGCACGGGCACCGGCCAACTCAGCACCAACGGACAGACCACGCTCGACGGCTCGGCGCAGCAGGTGAGCCTGGCCGGCACGCTAGAGGTGGCCTCCGGCGAAACCATCACGCTGCTCGGCACCATCAACAACAAAGGCATAATCGGGCTGAACTCGAGCGGCTACGACAGCGACCTGATCGTGGCCAGCCCGACCGTGACGCTGACGGGCAGCGGCACGCTAGCATTGACCGACTACACCGGCTCCAACGGCATCTACGGGGCCGCCACCAGCAACGTGCTCGTCAACGTCAACAACACCATCGAGGGCTCCGGCCAGCTCGGTGCCGGCCAACTGACCCTGGTCAACGACGCGGCCGGGGTGATCGACGCGACCGGAGCGTCTAACCAGCTGTCATCAGCACCGGCGCGGTGGTGACCAATGACGGGCTGATCGAAACCACCGGCGCCGCCGGCCTGGCGCTGGAGAGCACCGTCAGCAACACCACCGGCACCATCCTGGCCGTGGGCAGCACGGCCTACCTGAACGGCGCCGACGTGCAGGGCGGCCTGCTGGAGAGCACCGGCACCGGCCTGCTCAGCGCCAACGGGCAGACCACGCTGGACGGCTCGGCCCACGCGGTCACCGTGGCCGACAACCTGGACGTCGCCAGCGGCAGCACGATGACGGTGCTGGGCACCATCACCAATACCGGCACCATCGGGCTGGAATCGACCGGCTACGACAGCGACCTGATCGTGGGCAGCCCGACGGTGACGCTGAACGGCGGCACCATCGCGCCGGGCGGCAACAACACGTCAGACCGCATCTACGGCACCGCCACCGCCAACGTCCTCGACAACGTCGACAACGCCATTTCCGGCTTCGGCCAGGTCGGCTCCGGCCAGCTCACGCTCGTCAACGCCGGCACCATCTCCGCCACCGGCACCAGAGCGCTCGCGCTCAACCTGGGCAGCACGGGCAGCAACACGGCCACCGCGCGCTGCTCGGCCTGAACGCGGGCGGCCTGGCCGTCCAGAACGGCACCTACACCAACGCCGGCCTGATCCAGGCCGATGACGGCAGCACCGTCACCTTCTCCAACGGCGCCACCCTCAGCAACGACAACGCCGCCGGCACGCTCACCGGCGGCACCTACGGCGCCATCGCGAGCGGAGACGGCGCCACGCTGAGCGTGACAGGTGCCGCGGTGAAGGTGGACGCAGCCGACATCGTGCTGTCCGGCGCCGGCTCCTCCATCCTGTTCGGCACCAGCACGGTGGAGAGCAGCCTGGCCACGATCAACGGCAAGGCGCAGCTGCAGATCCTCGACGGCCGCTCCTACACGAGCACGCTGGCGATCACCAACAGCGGCACCACAGTGCTGGGCGGCGGAACCATGACCGTGAAGTCGCTGACCGACCGCGGAGGCTCCCTGCTGTCGGGCTCGGAGACTCTGGCAGGCCTGCTGGCGAGCGCCGGCAGCCTGGTCGCCACGGGCGCGCTGGTGCTGACGGGCAATGACAGCATCACCGGCGCGGTCAGCGGCGCCGGCACGCTCACCTTCAGCCACGGCCACAGCACGTTGTCCGACAGCAACCCCGTCACGGTCAGCACCATCGGGCTGATCAACAGCGCCTCGCTCGCCATCGGCAAGTCGCTGTCCTTCGCAGGAACGTTCGACGTCGTGGGTGCCGCGTCCATCACCGGCACCGGCGCGCTCGTCAATTCGGGCCTGTTCGAGCAGACCGGCAAAGGCCTGGCCAAGGTGGCCGCCCCGTTCACCAACAGCGGCACCATCCTGACCGACCCGGGCGGCACGCTGGCGTTCAGCGGCGGGCTGACGAACACCGGCACCATACTCGACCACGGCGGCTTCACCGACACCGCGGCGCTGACCGGCGGCACGCTCGCCATCGGCGGCAAGGGTAGCACCGCCGTGCTGGCCAGCGTCGCCGGGGCGGGCGACTCGACGGTGTCGACGCTGAGCATCGGCGGCACGCTCAACACCAGCGGCACCACGCTGACGGTGAGTGGAGACTACGTGAACACCGCCAGCAGCGCGGGCAACGCCTACAACCCGGACGCCGGCGTGACCGGCACGATCGACGGCCAGGGCACGCAACTAGGCGTGGTTGGCGTGGACGGCACCACGGTGCAGGACGTGAACGGCACGCTCACCATTATGATGACTGCGGGCAAAACCGCGCATTTCGCGATCGAGAACACGGGCGCTTCGGGTTCGGCCGCCTTGCGCGGGGCGCTGCAGACGACCGTGAACGGCGTGTCGACGCAGCCTGGTAGCTCGGCACCGCCAGCCTTCCTGGGCGGGCACATGCCGCAGGCGGGTGCCTTGGAAGTGCTGCCGTGGTTGCACCATGGCTAGCCTGCGTTGCGGCTGACCGTTTCTGAGGAAAGCAAGGCCTTCTTTTTTGAAGAAAAGAAGCAGAAAACTTTTGTCACTGCGGTGTGTCAGCCGTCTCGTTTTATCCTGCGGCACCCGACTGTTTCAGATGCGGGAAGCAAAAGTTTTTTGGTCCTTTTTTCAAAAAAGGACTGCTTGCTTTCCGCCGCCCACACGGCGAAGGGAAACCATGCAGTCCATACCCGACCCGTTCCACGCCATCGCCATCAGCCGGCTGGCGCACAGGCTGAAAGCCCAGGGACGGTCTATCCTGCACATGGAGTTTGGCCAGCCCTCCACCGGAGCGCCCGCCGCCGCCATCGCGGTCGCCCACAAGGTGCTCGACAGGGAGGCGATGGGCTACTGGGAGAGCGCGCCGCTGAAGGCACGGCTGGTGCGCCTGTATGCGGACCGTTACGGCGTGGCGATTACCGCCGAGCAGGTCATCCTCACCTGCGGCGCCTCGCCCGCTTTGGTGCTGGCGCTCTCCTCGATGTTCGCGCCGGGCGCGCGCGTCGCCCTGGCCAGGCCAGGCTACGTCGCCTACCGCAACACGCTCAAGGCGCTCAACATGGTCCCGGTGGAGATCGCCTGCGGGCAGGACGTCCGCTTCCAGCTCACCGCTTCACACCTGGCCGCGCTGAGCTCCACGCCCGACGGCGTGATCATCGCCAGCCCCGCCAACCCCACCGGCACGATCATCGACGCGGCGGAAATGGCCGAGATCGCCGGCATCTGCCGCGACCGCAACATCCGGATCATCTCCGACGAGATCTATCACGGCCTCAGCTACGGTCAGCCCACGCGTTCCATGCTGGAGTTCGCGCCGGACGCTGCCGTGATCAGCAGCTTCTCGAAATATTACAGCATGGCGGGCTGGCGGCTCGGCTGGCTGGTGGTGCCGCCGGAGCGCTTCGACCTCACCTCGGCCTATGTCGGCAACATGTTCCTGACGCCGCCCTCGCTGGCCCAGCACGCGGCGCTGGCCGCACTGGACTGCCACGACGAGCTGGACGGCCACCTGGCCACCTACCGCGCCAACCGCGCGCTGCTGCTTGACGCGCTGCCGCGCCTGGGGCTGACCGCCATCGCGCCGCCGGACGGCGCGTTCTACATCTATGCCGACGTACGGCACCTGACCGACAACAGCGTGGCATTCTGCACACGCCTGCTGAACGAGACGGGGGTCGCCACGGCGCCGGGCATCGACTTCGATCCGGTCGACGGCCGGCACTTCATCAGGCTGAGCTTCGCCGTCTCCACGCCGGAAATCAGCGAGGCTGTCGCTCGGCTTGTCCCATGGTTTACGGCCCAGGCCTGAGCGGCGGAACCTGCCGGCCGATCGACCGGCGCCGCCGACGGGAACCAGTGACGCCGATCGGCGCAGGACCGCTAAGCATAAGTCCTTGGAGCCTATTTCAAGGCTCTGAGGCTCGAGCGTTGACAGGTTTCGGCAGAGCCGCGTGCTTGCTTGAAGCTCAAATTGTCCAAGCGCTACTACCACACTGCCATCGGTGAGTTGGAGCAGCGATAGTAACCGGTGTCCAACACTCTCTGGTGACGCGCTCGGGCGGGCGGAGATCGTGGTCATTCAACCTCGACCTAGACGACTGGACGCGGGAACGGCCTTCTAACCGGGACGGCCCGCGTCCCCGGCGAGGTAAGATGCGCTTCTTGTTTCGGGAGATTACCGGCTTCCGGCGTCGAATGCAGCAGCGCAGGCGGAACCTTTCGCAACCAAGCCTCAGCCGTTCTTTTTGTCCGCAAGAACAAGCTCCTCGTCAGGTGCGAGCGCGTCCATGATGTCCGGCGGGCCTTCGGTCTCCTTGATGGCGTCCAGCACCGCCTGAGGGTCGGCGGCGACCGCCATGGTCTCCGCCTCCTCGTCGACGCGGTTCTTGAGGTGAGGACTGTCGCGACGCATCTCTTCAAGCAACGCGATGATCTTGGCGGATTTCTGCTCACCTAGAATGGCCAGCTCGAGGGTGAGTTGCTCCCTGTAGCCCGCCAACTGGTCCTCACGGCGCTGCGTGGTCAGGATGAGCACGGTGACGTAGAGCGCCAGCAAGCCGAGCGCGCCCTGGAGCCAGGCAAACGGCGCCGGATCCAGCGGCGCCCTGCCGGAGAACCCGGCCGCGAGGTTGCCGGCAGTCCAGCTCAGGACAGCCAGGGTCATCGCGGCGATGAAGGCCGGGCGCCCGATCCAGGCGGTCAGGCGTTCGACGACACGTTGCAGCGCTCCCGCCGAGCGGTGATGGTCGGCGTGCAGCTTGGCGATCGCCTGGACCGTGTCCTCGATATGGGCCGGGAGGATGAGCGTTTCTGTCGGCATTTCGTCGTCTCCGGCACTGAGCTTCTACCCTGTCGCCTATCGGAGGGCTGACGCCAAGGAGACAGCGGACTCCTCGATGCCCCTGACGAAAATTCCTGATCCTTTCTGGTGTGCATGGCCTACAGACCGAGCCTGAACGAGCGAAGTACCGCGCAGGTAGGCAGTCGTTCTTGCGAGAGCTTGGGCGCGGATGCTTTCAGGTCTAGCCTGCCTACCGGGAGATCGGAGACGCCAGTGGCACTGGTGCTGAGGCTGAACCCGACGGGTCAGGGGTCGTCCGGCTCCAACGCAGCCTAGTCCAGGCAGGCTTCAAATTGCATGAAGACGGCCATTTCGGCCACTCGACAGAGGCGGCCGCCAGACTCTTCCAGAAAAGGCATGCACTGCTGCGGGACGGCAACGCCGGACAGGCTACCCAGCAAGCGCTTGATGGCGGCAAGCCGCGGCCAACGTCACCCGACGCTTCCGCGAGTCTGCCCGCCCGGCTAGGCTCGTCTCGTCTCCGATCACTGCGGCCGAGGATTTACGCCGCCGGGCTGGCATGCGAACTGAACGGACATCAGGCCTCGCGATGTCGGACCTATTCGACGACAATCGGTCGCGCCGCCCGCCATTTCGATTGCTTGCGGCCGAGGCACGAGCGCTCCTGTTCCATCGCCCGGCATGGCCGTCTCCACAGGACCTGCCGACGGGCGATGGGCTCGCCGTGCTCGTCGTCCCGGCGTTCCTGACCGGAGACGGTTTCACGACAGGGCTGAGAAGCTTTTTGCGACGTTGCGGGTTTCAGGCAACGGGCTGGGAGCTCGGTTTAAACTGGGGACCGACGCTGCGATTGCTGGAGGGCCTGGAACGGCGCGTTGTCGCCATTGCAGGCGAGCACGGAACAGTCGCACTGGTCGGCATCAGCATGGGTGACATTCTCGCCCGCAACGTCGCCTACGACAGGCCGGACCTGATCCGGCACGTCATCACCGTCGCCAGCCCGTTCCGCCTGCCGACCGCAAGCACGCTCGAGCCGCTGGTGCGCTTGTTTGCCGGCCGGTACAGCCGGGACATGGACGTCGCCCGCATGGGCCGGAAGCTGCCGGTGCCGTCCACGATGATCTACACGCGCGATGACGGCGTAGTCTCGCCGGACAGCTGCTGGGTGGACGAGCCGGACGGACAGGTTGTCGAGCTCGGGGCGCCCATTTGACGTTGGCGAGCAGCCCGGGGGCAATACTTCCCATCGTGAGCAGGCTGGCGGAGGGCGGCTCCGCGCGGGTCCATCCAGCCATGCCGCCTTGATGAGACCCAGGTTGGCCTGGTGCTTGAACACAGGCGGTGCCGCTGAAGGTGACGCTAATTTCCAGTCAAGATGGTCGCCATCGCGTGCTAATCGGTCGTCTCCAACACCTTGATGGTATGTAGCCAGTCTTTGGCGAGCTTCGGCCATTCGGTTGTTATACCAACGGCCTTTAATGTTGACCTGTGAAGGAAGGCCAAGGGCTCTGCCCC
>CAXTBC010000061.1:0-23561 GCA_964242595.1 uncultured Acetobacteraceae bacterium
GCGTCTTGGCGGCCGAGTTGATGATCTGGTCGATCGCCTGCATGGCGAAGTTGAACGTCATGAACTCGACGATCGGCTTGAGGCCGGCCATGGCCGCGCCCACTGCCAGGCCGGTGAAGCCGTGCTCGGTGATCGGCGTGTCGACCACGCGGCGGGGGCCGAACTCGTCCAGCATACCCTGGCTGATCTTGTAGGCGCCCTGGTACTGCGCCACCTCCTCGCCGAGCAAGAACACCGCATCATCGGCGCGCATCTCGGCGGCCATGGCGTCTCGCAACGCTTCGCGCACCGTGGTGGGCCGCGTCTCGCCCGCCTCGCGCTCGGGGGCCACGGCCGTCACCGCGGCGGGTGCGCGGGCGGCGGCGGCGCGGTCGGCGATTTCGCGCTCGCCTTCGCCCTCGGCGGCCACCCTCGGCAAAGCGGGCGCCGCCCTGGCCGGCGCCCGGCCGTCATCGGACAGCACGGCGATGGGCGTGTTCACCGCCACGCCGTCGGTGCCCTCGCCGATCAGGATCTCGGCCAGCTTGCCCTCGTCGGTGGCTTCCACCTCCATCGTCGCCTTGTCTGTCTCGATCTCGGCGATCACGTCGCCAGCACGCACGTCGTCGCCCACCTTCTTGAGCCAGCGGGCGAGCTTGCCCTCCGTCATGGTGGGCGAGAGCGCCGGCATCAGCACGTCGGTCATGCGCGCGCGCCTTCCAGCAGGACGTCGGTCCACAGCTCGGACGGGTCTGGCTCGGGGCTGCTCTGGGCGAACTCGGCCGCGTCGTTGATCAGCGCCTTGGTCTCGTCCTCGATCGCCTTCAGCTCGGCTTCGGCCACGCCCTGTCTGAGCAGTTCGGCGCGGGCGGCGGCGATCGGGTCGTGGTGCTCGCGCATCTCGGCTACCTCCTCGCGAGTGCGGTACTTCGCCGGGTCCGACATCGAGTGGCCGCGGTAGCGGTAGGTCTTCATCTCCATCAGATAGGGGCCCTGGCCGGCGCGACAGTGGGCGACGGCGGTCTCGGCCGCGCGGTTGACGGCCATCACGTCCATCCCGTCCACCTGCACGCCGGGGATGCCCCAGGGCGACCCGTTCTGCGAGAGGTCACGCGAGGCCGAGGCGCGCTCCACGCTGGTGCCCATGCCGTAACGGTTGTTCTCGATGACGTAGACGCAGGGCAGCTTCATCAGGGCGGCCAGGTTGAAGCTTTCGAACACCTGGCCCTGGTTGGACGCGCCCTCGCCCATGTAGGCGACGGCCACGTTGCTGTTGCCGCGGTAGTGGTTGCTGAAGGCAAGGCCAGTGCCGATGCTGACCTGGGCGCCGACGATGCCGTGGCCGCCGAAAAAGTTCTTCTCGCGGCTGAACATGTGCATCGAGCCCCCCTTGCCGCGGCTGTAGCCGGTGGCGCGGCCGGTCAGCTCGGCCATCACGCCGCGCGGCTCCATGCCGGTGGCCAGCATGTGGCCGTGGTCGCGATAACTGGTGATCACCTGGTCGCCAGGGGAGAGCGCCATCTGGACACCGACGACGACGGCTTCCTGGCCGATGTAGAGGTGGCAGAAGCCGCCGACCAGGCCCATGCCGTAGAGCTGGCCCGCCTTTTCCTCGAAGCGGCGGATGCGCAGCATGTCCGCCCAGGCCTGGCGGAGGCGTGCGTTGGGGTTGGGCTGAGCCATGCTGCTTGCGTCTGGGGGCATGGGGAGAAGCTTAGCGCAGGGGGGCGGTCAGACAAGGTGGCAAAGGCCGGTAGCTTCGGCGCCGCTGCACATCGGCGCGCAACCGTTTCGGCATCTGTTTCGTTCTGCCGGCGCTGCCGTTCGGCGCTGCAAAATGATATTGTTTGTAACGAGGAGGTTTCGTGAGTTCGACGATCTGGGGACCATTCGATACGGCGCCCGAAGCCGCCGGCCGGCTGTGCAAGTTCACTGATGCTGTGTTGGACCCGGGCTTCGGGGTGGCGTGGCTGAACGACGGGAGGCTTTACGCTCTGCGGGCACCCCGTTTTGACAACGACGGCAACGGCCAGATCATCACCTACGGGGTTCGTCCTGCGCCCGCGCCGTCGCCACCCCCGCCTCAGGGCGCAGGCGCGCGTCTGAAAGCGTGGTTCTGGCGGCAGATGGCGTTCCAGGGAGAGATGGCGATGCAGGAGAGCGAGGCAAACCTTGCCATGGGCCAGGCGATCGACAAGGCGATCTCCACAGCCTACCGGCGGGCCGTCGGCAAGGACCGCGAGGACACGAAGGGCATCGCATTCGACGTGGCCGCCGTAGCGATCTCCGCCTTCCTGCTGCTGACAGGCACGGCGGAGGTGGTGGGGATCGTCGCCGCGGTGGGCGGGGTGGCGCTGCTGGTAATGGACGGCGCGGCGTACGGGACCGAGTTGGCCGGCGACGACGAAGCAGCGGACAAGATCAAGGACATCACCTTCCCGTTCCGCTGCCTGGCGATGCTGGCGACGCTGCCCGACGCCGCCTGGAACGTCGGCAAGGTGCTGGCCGAGGGCGGCAAGATTGCCGCCGAGGCGGCACGGATCGACACGACCGTTAGCCGTGCGACCGCAGACGCGGCACGTTCCACCAGGGCAGCCTCGAGCGCAGCCGACATGGCCGAGTCGGGCCGAGCGTCCGCTCGGGCGCAGAAATACGCGGCGATCGGCGAGCGGGCCAGGCTGAAGGCGGTGGCGGCACGGCAAAAGCTGGCGGCGTTCCTGACCGCCAACGCGGCCGGACGCGCGTTGATCGTTCCGTCGACAGCGCTTCTCGTCAAGGAGGTGAAGGAGGACAGTTCGCAGGACTGGCGTGGCGAGACGAACACGTGGCTGAGCCGTTACGTGTTCCACGTCTCCTCAGTACACCGGGAGAAACGTGCGTGAACCCGCCCGACAGGATGACGGTAGGGTCGGCGGACGCTATACGCTGTGCGTTGGGGTTGCTGCTGCCGGCGTGGTTCTACGTGGTCGGCCTGATGACGGGCGTGGCGGGCGCCCTCGGGTCTTGGAGCCCCGGGGTGAACACGGCGGCGGCGGTCGTAGGTTTTGCGTTCGCGGCGGGGGTGGAGGTGCTGCGGCGCATTGTGCTGTGGCGCCGGCCGGCAGGTGGCCGGTCCGCCACGGCGGCGCTGCGGACCGTGGTCGCGGGTTTGCCCGTGTTGGCGGTGCTGAGCGTTGGTGTCCTGATTACCGATTTGACGAGCGGTTGTTTCAGCAGAGGATGCGGGGAGGATGGACAGATTGCCATCTGGCTCTGGCTGGCGTTGTGCCTGCTTTGCCTGCTGACGACACCCGTGCTGTTCCACCTGCTTCGCCGTTCGCCGTGGCTGCAGCCCAGGTTGACTTAAAGAATGGGTGTGTACGATGCGAAGTCGTCGACGGAACGCTAGAAGAGTTTGCTTCCCTGCCCGTAAGGCACCACCACGTCGTTCGGGTCCGCAAGGTTGAGCATCGCGCGGGCGCGTTCGTCGAGCGTGTCGGGGTCGATGTGGTTGGCGCGCAGGCCGGCGACACGGGTTTCCCAGGCGTCGCGCTCGGCTTCGGCGGCCTTCTGTTCGGCATTAGCGCGGACAAGCTGCTGCTGGCGCATCGCGTAGCTGCGCAGGCCGTGGTCGCCGCGCAACGCGTTCCAGGCGAAATAGCCGGTCAACGACATGAACAGCACGGGCGGGATGGCGGCGATGGCAAGGCGCTTGGCGGTGCGGGCAATGTTCAAGCGATCAATCTCCGACCAAAACCGCAAATCGAGTGCCCGACCATAAGCGCGCGACAGCGGAGTCAAAAGTCTTTTGCTTCTTTTCTTCAGAAAGAAGGCTTTTCTTGCCTAGCTTACGGAACCCGATGCGCCAGGAGAAGCACAATCGTGCCGTCCGTTCCAGATTCGCGCAGGGTTCATTGAGCTGTCCATAGCCAGAACGGCCAGCTCGATAGTCGCCACGATTCGCGCCTCCGTCTCTTGGTCGCGGACGGTGCCGAACCAGATAGCGGCGATGTCGGGCTCCACGGCGGCGGGCGAGCCGCACCCCATCGCCGGCAGCGCCAGTTCCTGGCGACCGGCGGCGGTCCACAGATGGGCGGTGGTGGGGCGGCGCGGGTTGCGTTCGGCCTCGCCGCCGCCGCCTTTGAGAACCAGCAGACGGGGACGGGCCAGGCGTTCGGCCACCGCCAAGTGGGTTTCGATGTAGGGCGGGTGGAACACGCCGTCCACGCCGGCCGGGGCGCCGGCAGGGTCCAGCAGGCGGGCCACGGTGTTGAGCGGGGAACGCAGGCCGAGCAGGCGGCGCAGGCCGAGCAGGTGGGCGAGCGTTGGGTTCAGCGTGGCGATCGGCAGATAGGCAAAGTGGTCGCGCGCCAGGCGGGCGGCGGCGTCCTGGATGCTGTCGGCGGCGTGCAGGCCGAGTCGGACGAGGGCGTCCGGCACGGTGATCCCGCCGGTGAACTCGTTGGTGCCGTGCATCAGCACGCGCGTGCCGGCGGCGGCCAGCGCCAGGGCGGCGAGCAGGAACCACGGCGCGCCGCGGGTGCGGCCGGCACCGTAGGACGGCCAGTCGAGGTCGGCGGCCGGGCCGGTTCCCGCCATGGCGGCAATGCGGGTGGCGGCGGTAGCGCCCTGTACCAGGCCGGTGACCTCCTCGGGGTCCTCGCCGCGGTAGCGCAGCAGCATGAGAAAGGCGCCGACCTGCTCGGGGGCGGCCTGGCCGGCGAGCAGCAGGGCCATGGCGTCGGCCGCCTCGGCGCGGTCCAGCGCGCGGGAACGGCCGGGGCCGCGGCCGAGCGTGGCCACGTAGGTGGCGAAGCGGGCGGTCTCCGGCGAGATCATGCGGCGGCGGCGCGCGACAGGACGCCTGGCTCGCCCTGCCAAGCGCCGGCGAGCCAGGTGCCCAGCACAGCGAGATCGGGCGTCAGCAGCACCAGGTCCGCCTGCAGGCCGGGCGCGATACGGCCCCGGCAGCCGGCCAGGCGCAGGAAGTCGGCAGGCGCGGCGGTGGCCAGGGTGAGCGCCTGGGCGCTGGGCAGGCCGAGGTAGCGGACGCAGAAGCGTACTGCGTCGGCCAGGCAGATGTCCGCGCCTGCCAGCGTGCCGTCCGCGGTGCGCAGGGCGCCCCCTGAACGATGGATGACGCGGCCCTGCAGCCGGAACTCGGTCAGCGCGGTGCCGGTGGGCGGCATGGCGTCGGAGACCAGCAGGGTGCGCGTCGGCTTGGCGGCCAGCAGCAGGCGCAGCATGGCGGGATGCACGTGGATGCCGTCGGCGATCACGCCGCACCACGCGGTTGCATCCGCCAGGGCTGAAGCGGCGATGCCGGGTTCACGCGCGGCCAGCGGCGGCATGGCGTTGAACAAATGGGTAAAGCCGGTGATGCCGGCCGCCAGCGCCTGGGCGGTGCGCTCGGCGGTGGCGGCGCTGTGGCCGGCCGAGAGGACGATCCCGGCGGCGGCCAGACGGGCGAGCTGGGCGTCGGGCACGGTTTCCGGCGCCACGGTCAGCAGCACGGGGCAGACCTGCGCCAGCGCCTCCAGCAGGAGGAGGTCGGTTTCGTCCGGCGGGCGGATCAGCGCGGCGCGGTGCACGCCGGGGCGGGTGGGGCCGAGGAACGGACCCTCGAAGTGCAGGCCGGCGATGCCGGCGGCCGGCTCGGGGCGCAGGGCGGCGGCAAGGCGCAGGACGTCGGGCGTGTCGGTGATCAGGGTCGGCAGGATGGCGGTGGTGCCCAGGGCGCGATGCGCGGCGGCGATGGCGCGGGCGGTGGCCTGGGTGGGCGCGTCGTTGAACAGCAGGCCACCGCCGCCGTTTACCTGCGCGTCGACCAGGCCAGGGGCTAGCAGGGTCCCGGGCGGCAGCGCGATGTGGGCGGCGGCCGGCCGGGCGCCGGCGGGCAGCACCGCGGCTATGCGGTCGTGTTCGACGAGCACGCCGAATCCGGTGGCCCAGTCTCCGTCTATCAGCAGGTCCGCGCCAGTGAGGAAGGTGGCGCTCACCCGGGCAGTCGCGTCAGGTTTACAGCGTTAGGGCAGGCCGTTACCGTCGTGTGCAGGTTCAAGGGAAAGAAGCCGACATGAGCGTAGCCGACATCGAGACCAGCCTAGGCGGCCGGCTGGAGCAGTTCAGCGAGCTGGGGGCCAAGCTGAAGTTCGACTTCGGCGACGACCGCCTGTTCATCGACGGCACGCAGACGCCGGCGGTGATGAGCCATGACGATGAGGACGCCGATTGCACGCTTGTGGTGAGCCCTGACGACATGACGAAGATCATGCACGGCCAGCTTGACGCGACAATGGCGTTCATGACGGGCAAGCTGAAGGTGAAGGGGAACACGGGCATCGCTATGAAGCTGGCTAGTGTTTTGAAGTAAGGAGGAAGAAAGCAGTTCTTTTTCGAGAAAAAGAACCAAAAAGCTTTTGCTCCCTGTCGGGTGTGCCCGGATAAACGCGGGCCCGGTAGTAAAAGCTTTTTGCTTCTTTTTCTCGAAAAGAAGGCCTTGTCTTGCTTACCTCAAGCTCAGCAAGGCCGGCGCGCCCACCAGCAGCTCGCGCAGGCGCTTGAGCACGGACAGCGACAATGCCGCCTCCGCCGGCACGCCGAACAGGCCGCAAACCAGCACGAACCCACCTTCCTGCACGCCCACCGCACCAGGCACCGCGAAGCCGGCGCTGCGGGCGGCCATGCCCAGGCACTCGATGACCGTGGCGTCCACCACGCCGACGGCGTGGCCGAGCGCGCGCAGGATCACCCATACTTCCAGCCCGCCAAGGGCCCAGCCCAACGTGTGCAGGGCCACCGCGCGCGCCATCGCCGGCGCGTCCGCCTGGCGGCGCATCAGGGTGGCGTGCAGGCCAGCCATGGACCAGGTGGCGACGGCCGGCCAAGTGGCGGCCATGCGTTCCAGCCCGCGTTCGACCAGCCGCAACAGCCCCAGGCGTTGCGCGGCGACAAAGCCGGCCACGCCCGCCGTCGTCAGCGCCAGCCCGCCGCCCACCCAGGCGAGCCAGGCGTGGTCGTCGCTGCGGGCAAGCAGCACTGCGACGCCGGCCAGGGTGAAGAGGAGCTGGGCGGCGGCCTCCAGGGTGAGATCCAGGATGGTGCCGGCCACCGCGAGCACTGGCGTTGTGCCTAGCTGCACCAACCGGCGCGTGCCCACCACCTGGCCGCCGATCTGTGCCACGGGTAGCAGGGCGTTCACCCCTTCACGCATCCAACGCGTGCGGAAGACGGCTAACGCGCCGAGCCGGGGCCCGCCAGGGCCGATACCGCCCAGCGCCTCACGCCAGGCCAGGGCCGCGAGGAAAAGTTGCACCAGGTGCACGCCGGCGGCGGCCGGTAGGCACCAGCCGGCCTGGGCCACGTGGCGCACGACCGTCTCCAACCCCACCGAGGACAGGATCCAGACGAGCGCCACACCCCCGGCGGCGAGCGCCGCCGCCCGGCCCCAGCTCATGCGGTGGCCGGCACCACTTCGGACAGGGAGGCAGCCGCGTCGGTCGCCCGTTCTGATGGTCGGACCGGCGCCCTGGTTTCCGGACGGACGCTAAGTAGAGGAGAAGGATAGAACTGCCTGTCCCGGACGGCGCTGCGGAGGAGGAGGCCGAGGCCGCGCGGAGACATGAACAGCCAGCAGGGACTGCATGGGTGTGCGTGTGCCAAGTTGCCCCCGTGCCGGTCGTTGCCGGAAGGCCGACCGTAGCGTGCGCACAGGTCTGGCGCCAGTTGGCCACCTGTGGACGGCGGAACTTGCGATGCCGGCGCAGGGTGCTATCGTTGGCATATTACAATGAAACAGTTTGGGCAAACAGGCGGGGGCGGCTGCGGCGCGATCGGCTACCGGCCGTTCGGAGCCTTTCGCCTGGCGCTCGCGCTGATGGTCGTGGTGCAGCACGGGCTGCTGCTGCTGCAGGACGCCGGGCGTGACGCGTTCTACACGCTCGAGCTGGGCGCCGTGGCGGTAGCCGTGTTCTTCGCGCTATCCGGCTTCATCGTAGCCGAGGCGATCAGCCGGTTCTACGCAGGCCGGCCGGCCGCCTTCCTGGGCAACCGTGTCCTGCGCGTGGTGCCGCCCTACCTTGCGGCGCTGGCCATCACCGTGGCGGCCGATAGCTGGCTGTATACAGCGGGCCGGCTTGTGCCGCTGGACGCGCCGTTGTCGGGCGCGCCATGGCAGTCACGGGTTCTGCTGGCCGCGGTGCTGGAGGTGGTGCCGGGCCTGCCCGTCCACAGGATCAGCGGGCAGGATTTCTCCTTCATCCCGTTCGCCTGGACGTTGCGGGTGGAGTTCGCGTTCTACCTGGCGGCCTTTGCGGCGGCCTGGCTGGCGCTGCGGCGCGCGCGATGGCGGCGCGGCGTGGGAGCGGCCGCGTTCCTGGCAGGCTACGGAGCGTTCGGGGTGTTCCTGTGGCGGCACGCGCTGTACGGCGTCGCGGGTGGAGGACTGCAGCTGCTCAACATCCCGTTCTTCGCCTTTGGGGTGTGCGCCTTCCTGGCGCAGGGCGCCGGTAGCCTGATTGCACGCGCACAGCTGGCGCTGGCGGCGGTGCTGGTGCCGGTGGCTTTTGTGCTGTGCGGAGAGCGTGGGCACCCCGTGCTGGCGTTCCAGTTGCCCTGCCTGAGCGTGCTGTTCGCGCTCCTGCTGGTGCTGGCTCGCCTGCCCTCGCCGAGTACGCGGTGGCGGGTCTGGGACAGGCGACTGGGCGAGCTGTCCTACCCGCTCTACATCGGGCACGGCGTGGTGTTGACGGTGCTGGCCAGCGTTTCGGCAGCGCGGGGGGCAGGACCGTTCGCCTTGGCCGTGCTGGGATCTCTGGTGCTTGCGATGGTGTTGCACGCCGTAGTGGAGCGGCCGTTGCAGGAAGTGCGGGCTCGGGTTCGAGGGGTTAAGGTGTAGCGGCCTGTCAGAAAAGGCCAGGAGCCCTGCCCCTGGACCCCACTAAAGAACAAGTGCTTAGAACCGGTTGTGAGAGATCCCTAACAAATGGGGACTGGGGCCTCGAGCCCCAGCGGGTTTGTGGCAGAGCCCATGCTTGCGTAACTCCACTCACCGGCAACACAGCAAGGCAAGCATCAAGCCAAGTTGAAGACCACCTTCACGCACTCGTCTTTCTTGTCGCGGAAAGTCTTATACAGCTCGGGCCCGTCCTCGAGGTTGGCGCTTCGGTGGGTGATCAGGAAGGTGGGATCGATCTTACCCTCCTGGATCAGCTTGGCCAACGGCTCCATGTAGCGCTTCACGTGCGTCTGGCCGGTCTTGATGGTGACGCCTTTCTGGATGATGGCGGCCATGTTCAGCGGGATAGGGCCGGAATATACGCCGGGCACCGAGATGATGCCGCAGGGGCGCACCGCCATCACCATCTGCTCCAGCGCGTAAGGGCGTTGCATGCTGGTCAGCGTCGACTGCACCGCCGCTATGGCGCCCATGATGCCGTGGCCGCCGCTCGCCTCCATGCCCACACAGTCGATCACCGCGTCGGCACCCTGCCCCTTGGTGATCTCGTTGATGCGCTCCTGCACATCTTCCTTGGCGAAATCGATGATGTCGGTCGCACCGGCCTTGCGGGCAAGCGCGATGCGCTCGGGCACCGTCTCGACGCAGACGACGCGCTCGGCGCCCAGGATGACGGCGGAGCGGATGGCGAACAGGCCGACCGGGCCGCCGCCCCAGATGGCCACGGTGTCGCCGCCCTGGATTTCGCAATGCTCGGCGCCCTGCCAGCCGGTGGGCAGGATGTCGCTGAGGAACAGCGCCTGTTCGTCGGACATGCCTTCCGGCACCTTCATCGGGCCCACGTCGGCCATCGGCACCCGTACGTATTCCGCCTGGCCGCCCCAATAGCCGCCGGTCAGGTGCGAGTAGCCGAACAGGCCGGCTGTGGCGTAACCCTGCACCTTGGCCGCCATGGCGGCGTTGCGGTTGGAGTTCAGGCAGCAGGACCAGTTGCCCAGCTTGCACATGCGGCAGGTGCCGCAGTTGATGTTGAAGGGGACGACAACGCGGTCGCCCTTCTTCAGCTTGTGGTCGGGCGAGCCGACTTCGACCACCTCGCCCATGAACTCGTGGCCGAGCACGTCGCCGCTCTCCATGGTAGGCATCTGCCCGTCCATGAGGTGCAGGTCCGAGCCGCAGATGGCGCAACTCGAGACTTTCAGGATGACGTCACGGGAGTCCTCGATCGTCGGGTCCGGGACGCTATCGCAACGGATATCGCCTTTTCCGTGCCAGCAGAGTGCGCGCATGTGCCCCGTTCCTATCAAGGTTCTCCGCGCAGAACGCTAGGTTTAGAGATAGGTTAGGGTGACAAGGGCGTGACAGGAAGCTGTTCTTTTGCTGAACGGTCGGGTGCTGAAAGAGACATCCGCGACAGCACGGACAAAGATTTCTGGTTTCTTTTTTCGAAAAAGAACCGCTTGCCTTACTTCAACCCAGCCAAAACCTCGTCATACTCCCGCCGCCACTGCGCTACCCGCACGCCGGCCGGCACGACGGCGTCCACCCGGCCTACGCCCTGCCCTGCCCCCCAGATGTCGCGCCAGGCCTTGGTCGAGCTGCTGCCGAAATTCATCGCCGAAGGGTCCGAGACGGGCAGCGCTTCGGGGTCCAGCCCGGCGGCCAGGATGGAGCCCTTGAGGTAGTTGCCGTGCACGCCGGTGAACAGGTTGGTGTAGACGATGTCGGCGGAGTTGGACTCGACCACCGCCTGCTTGTAGCCCGGCGCCGCGTTGGCTTCCTCGGTGGCGATGAAGGCCGAGCCGATATAGGCGACGTCCGCCCCGGCGGCGCGGGCGGCCAAGATGGCGCCGCCGCTGGAGATTGCGCCGGAGAGCGCCAGCGGGCCGTCGAACCAGGCGCGTATCTCGGCGACCAGCGCGAAGGGCGAGGTGGTGCCGGCGTGGCCGCCGGCACCGGCGGCCACCGCCACCAGGCCGTCGGCCCCCTTCTCGATCGCCTTGCGGGCGAAGGCCACGTTGATCACGTCGTGCAGCACGATGCCGCCGTAGGCGTGCACCGCGTCGAACACGTCCGTGCGGGCGCCGAGCGAGGTGATGACGATGGGCACCTTGTACTTCACGCAGAGAGCCAGGTCGTGCTCCAGCCGGTCGTTCGAGCGATGGACGATCTGGTTGACGGCGAACGGCGCCGAGGGCGCGTCGGGGTGTTCGGCGTCGTAGGCGGCGAGCTCGCTGGTGATCCGTTCGAGCCAGCCGTCCAGCGCCTCCTTCGGCCTGGCGTTCAGCGCCGGGAAGGAACCGACGATGCCGGCCTTGCACTGGGCGATGACCAGCTCGGGGTTGGAGATGATGAACAGCGGGGCGGCGATGACCGGCAGGCGCAGGCGCTCGGCCAGGAACGGGGGCAGGCTCATGCCGCGGCCTTGGCGCGGGCGGCGAAGAACGCCTGCACGGTCTGCTTGAGTTCGGCCGACTGGAGCTGCGCGCCGAAGGCGGCGTTCTCCTCGGCCATGCGTGCGCGCAGGTCGGTGGTCGGCGACTTCATCAGCGCCTTGCTGGCGAGCAGGGCGCCGGCGGGCTTGGCGGCCAGGCGCACGGCCAGGGCCTGGGCCTCGGCCAGGCTGGTGCCGGCGGGGACCACACGGTTCACCAGGCCCAGCTCGGCGGCGCGTGGCGCGGCCAGGGTGTCGCCCAGCAGCAGCAGCTCGGCGGCCAGGCGCTGGCCCATCAGCAGGGGCGCCAACAGGGAGCTGCCGGCTTCGGGCACCAAAGCGAGGTCCACGAAAGGCGTCTGCAGCAGGGCGTCGGGCTCGGCCAGGACGAAGTCGCAATGCAGCAGCATGGTGGTGCCGACGCCCACGGCGCGGCCCTGCACGGCGGCGACCAGGATCTTGCGGGCGGCTGCCAGGGCGCGCAGGAAGCGCTGCACCGGCGCGTCCTCGCCGCCCGGCGGGTTGGAGACGAAGTCGGCCAGGTCGTTGCCGGCGCAGAAGGCCGGGCCCTCGCCGGAGAAGACCACGGCGGTGATCGCGGCATCGGCCTCGGCGCGCGCCATCGCGTCGGCCATGGTGGCGTACATCTCCCGAGTTAGAGCGTTGCGCTTGGCGGGCCGGTCCATCCTGACGTGCAGGGCGGCGCCATCCTGGCGCACACGCACGAACTCATTGTCCACGGCACGCCTCCGGTTGTGTTTTGCCCATGGTAGAGGGCAGCCGGCCAGGTTGAAAGGGGAGCGCGGACCTGCGCAAAGCTGCCGCAATGACGCCCCGCCCGCCGCCGCCGCCGCCGTTCGATGCCGAGACCGCCGCCCGCAAGGCGCAGCTGGCCGAGGATGCGTGGAACAGCCGCGACCCGGCCCGCGCGGCGCTGGCCTATACGCCGGACAGCACGTGGCGAAACCGCGCAGAGTTCTTCAGCGGCCGGCCCGCCATCGAGGCGTTCCTGGCGCGCAAATGGGCCCGCGAGCACGAGTATCGCCTGGTCAAGGAAGTGTGGGCCTACACGGGCGACCGCATCGCCGTGCGGTTCGCCTATGAGTGGCACGACGACGGTGGCGCCTGGTTCCGCAGCCACGGCAACGAGCAGTGGCGCTTCGATGCGGACGGGCTGATGTCCCGGCGCGAGGCCTCGATCAACGACGTGGCCATCGACGAGGCGGCGCGGCTGTTCCGGTGGGAGCTGGGTCCGCGGCCGGCGGGAGCGCCCGGGCTGGGCGAGTTGGGGCTGTAGCAGGCAAGCGCCGTCCCTTCGTTCTCGACAGCGAGAACTTTTCCTACGTGCGGCCTGACCCTATCTGACCAGCCTGGAGGTGTGAGCAAACATGTTTTTTCCGGCTGGGCTTGATAAGCCGACCGACCTCACGGCCGTGCTAGAGGCGGGCGGGCTGGTGGTGGTGCTCAACGAGGATGCCGACCGCGGCTTCTTCCTGGGCGTGGCCGCCCTGGCGACCGCCGACAGCGTGAACACCACGGTCACCTGGGGCCGCGGGTTGACCTGCTTCAGCGTGACGGCGGACCGCGCGATGGCGCTGGGGCTGGTGCTGGCGGGCGAGTACAGGGACGGCTACCGGGGGCCGATCCTGCTACGGTCGGTCGAGGCGGCGGGTTGCGACGGCACCGGCATCTCGGCCGCCGACCGGGCGCTGACGCTGCGCGCGGCCGGGGCGCCGGACGCGGGCGTGGCCAGCCTGAAATCGCCCGGCCACGTGATGCCGGCGATGATCGGCTACCGTGGCCGCGAACACCGCGCCAGTGCCGACATCGCGCTGGACCTGGTGCGCCACCTGACCGGCTACGAGGTGGCGGCATGGACAGACATCCTGGACGACGATGGCGAAGTGGCGCCGGCGGCGTATTGCCGGGAGATGGCCGATCGGTTGGGGTTGCCGTGCCTGGGGGTCGTAAAGGCGTTTGGGGTGGGAGCGCTTGGGCAGTAGCTTGTATGAGGGCGAGGGGTGCTGACCCGGCGCGAACCGGTAACGTCAGCGGCGCCGGCCCGTTTAGGACAAGTCCTAGTTCCTACGTTTGAACGTCTTGATCTGTAGGCAAGTATGGGCTCTGCCCCAACCCCGCTGGCCTTGCGGTCCTGGGCGCCCAGCGATTTAGAATCTTTGACAAACGGGTTTTAGCACCAACGGCCGGCAACCTTGACCTGTGGGCAAGCATGGGGCTCTGCCCCAAACCCTGCTGGGGCCTCGAGGCCTCAGACCCCCACCTGTTTAGGGTCTCAACGAAGAGGTTCTGAGGACTTGTCCTTAGTAGGTCTAGGACAGAGCGCCTTTGAGGCTTCAAGACCAGCGGGGTAGCGAGCGCTACGCCATTGGTCCGAGCCCGCTGCGCCAGGAGCAAAGCACCACGTTTGCTTGCGCTCCAGGTCAAGACCTCACCCCGTCCGCAACAGCCTCGCCCCCTCCGCCGCCAGCCAGGCCGTCGCCCGCTCCCGGTGTGGCGAAAGCGCCTCGCACAGCGCCCAGAAGGCAGGCGCGTGGTTCATGTGCCGCAGATGCGCCACCTCGTGCCCTACCACGTAGTCCTGCACGTAAGGCGGTGCCATCAACAACCGCCAGCAGAACATCAGCGCGCCGTCCGCCGAGCAGCTGCCCCAGCGGGTGCGGGTGTCCTTCACCGTCACGCGCCTGACCGTCAGCCCCGCCCCGGCTGCCTTGGCAAGCGCCTGGGCGGAGAAGCGCCGGCGCGCCTCGGCGCGCAGGAAATCGGCCGTGCGCCGCGCCAGGAAGTCCGGATCGCCGGCCACGTGCAGGGCGCCGGCCTCGACCCACGCACCGCCGCGCGCGCCGGGCACGTGGCGGATAGGATGGGGCAGGCCGTCGATGGTCACCACCCCGCCATCGGCGAAGGGGGCCACCACCGGCAGTGCGGCCAAGTGCGCACGCACCCAGTCCGCGTTGCGCGCGAGCAGGGCCATGCCGGCGGACTTGGCGGCCCGCATGGGCAGGGTGACGACCACGTGGCCGTGCTGCGCATCGATCCGCAGCGTAATCCGCCGCGCCCGCGCGCTGCGCCGCCACTGCACCGGTGTGGCCCCGCCGGGCAGCGCCAAAGACTCGGCTTTCGATGACGTCACGACTGCCAGCCTACGGGCCGGGTCGGGCCACGGCAACCACCTGCCAGTCCGGCGTGGCACTCCTCGGCCACCCGCCGGACCAGACCCGGGTGTGCTGGCCGATTTTCCAGCCGAGGTCGGGAGACCACCAATACCTGGTGGTGGCGCGCCTGATGCCGCCGTCGCTGACCGTGGCGTCGATGGTCCAGGCGTGCACGGTGGCGAAGGGGAGCCAGTAGGTGCCGTAGCCGGTCACCTCCAGGTGGGTGGTCCGGGTGCCGCCGGTGCCGGGCAGGATGTCGGCCGTCTTGCCGGGCTGCAGGGGCCAGAGCTTCTGCAGCGGGTTCTCCTCAAGCGTGTCCCACAGCAGGCGCTTGCCGCTGACCGAGCTTACCAGCACGCAGTCCCAGCCGGCCTGGCCGCCCGAGGCCCAGGTGACGGGCAGGCCGGTGTTGCCCGCCTGCATGCTGAGCGTGAAGACCGTGCCGGCCGTCGGGCACTTCAGGCCGTCCGGCGGCGGTGTCGCAAGCGCCCGGCCCTGGCTGGGCATGCTGGGGTAGAGGGCGCCATACTGGTACTAGGTGCGCAGGTAGCGGGCAGCGATGCCCGGCGGCAGGGCGGCCTGGTTCGCCTTGAATTTCAACTCGCCACTGCAAAAGAGCTGCGCGTTGGCCGGGGTGCCCTGCGTAGCGGCACGCTCCTCCGGCGTGAGCGGGTTGGGCGATACGGACAGGCGCGCGAACAGTTGCCTGTACTCGTCATCCGACAGCACGCGCGGCGGCAGGCCCTGCCTGCGGCGTCGGCCTCCGTCCTGGAAGGCGGCGTTACAGGCAGGGCGGGACCGGGCGAGCAGGGGCTGGACCTCAGGGGCGCTGAAATCCTGGGACAAGGTGGCGGCGCAGCCGGCGGGGCTGCGGAGCATGGCCAGCTCGTCGGCGTCCCAGGAGGCGGCGCAGTCCAGCACGGGCTGGTCGTCGGCATAGGCCATCACCTGCTCCCATTGCAGGGCGTTGTAGCGGGCGGTGGCGGCCGGCCATCCGCCTAGATCGTAGGCGCGCCTGGTCTCGGCGAGCATGGTGGCGCGCAGGCCAGGGTCGGCGTCCATGATTGCAGCGAAGCTGGGACTGAGCTGGCGGGTGCTGGCGTCGAAGTCCCGCTCGTAGAAAAGCCACGCGGGATGGAACAGCCCCACGGCCGCGGCGTAGGCCGCCGCGGCCAGCAGCGCGAGCAGGCCGGCCACGCGCAGGGCGGCGCGCCGGCGGCTCACTGCGGGAAGCTCCAGGCCGGGTCGTATGGCGCGAAGCTGGGGCCCATGCGCGGCCAGTCGCAGAAGCAGCCGCGGCGGTCGAACAGCGCGACCTCGATGCGGCTGGCCGGGTCCAGCCAGAAGGCGGGCGGCGGGTTGGGACCGGGCGGCCCGAGCTGGGTGGGCAGCGGCAGCAACTGGGTGCCGTAGAAACCCGGCGGCAGTTGGAAATACAGCACGCCTTGCAGGCGGTCCCGGCTGCGCAGGACCGCGTAGATTTGGGCGCCGCGCGTCGCCGGGGCGGCCTGGGTGAGGCGGATGGTGCCGTGGTCCAGGATAAGGTCGGGGGCGGCCGGCCCGGCCGTGCCGGGGCTGGCACTGCCCACGACCTCCATGCCACGGCCGTGCAGCGCCCGATCCAGCGCCAAGGCGAGGTGGCTGGCGTAAGGCTGCGTGGCCCAGGGCAGGCCGGCGAGGCTCTCGGCCGCGCTGCCGGCACCGCCCAGCCGGGCTTCGAGCATGGCGGCGGTGTCGAGGTAGCTGTCCAGCCTGGCCTGGGCGATGCGGGCCGTGACGGTGGGTTTGGAGGCGGGCGGCGGCACCAGCCGGCGTTGCCGCAGGACGGCCTGCGCCGCCAGCAGGGCGCCTTCGCGCAGCAGCGGCGACGGCGATTGCGGATCGTAGGCGATGGAGAAGGCCAGCGCGTCGCGCGCGGCTGCCGGCAGGGCGGACCCTGCACGGACGTCGCGGGCCAGCAGCAACCGATCCTGCAACCGGGCGGCCGGGCTGGCGCCGTGTAGCAGGCTGGCCGCAATGTCGGCTGCCATAACGAGCAGCAGGACCGCTGGCGCGGCCCTGGCGGGTGCCTCAGGCTGGCGCAGGGCCAGAACGCTGCCGCGCCGATGGCAGAGCAGCCAAGCCAGAGCGGCGCCGCACAGCGCCCCGCCGGCGTTGGCCCAGAAGCTCAGCTGCGGCGCGGCGAACGGCAGCATCACCCCGTTGAGCACGCCCAGCACTAGCCAGGCGCGCGTAGGCAGCCGCAGGCCCGCCGGCAGCTCGGCGCCGAACCGCGCGGTGACCACGCCCACCGCAGCCAGCAGGCCGAACACGCCGCCGGCGATGCCCGCGGTGAACAGCGGGGCGCCGGGCAGGCCGGCGACGCCGGCGGCGGCCGCGGCGAGCTGGCCGGCGATGCAGCTTGCCAGCAGCAGCACCAGGGTGGTGCGCGCGCCGGCCAGGCGCTCCAGGATAGCGCCGGCAAGCAGCAGGCTGGCGCCGCTGCCGAGCAGCTGGCGGGGCGTGGGCAGAAGAAGGCTCGCCATGACGAGGCGGAACCACTGGCCATGCCAGACCAGAACGGGCGCGTTGGCCCCGACATCGAGCAGGCGCAACGGATCGGTCGGCCTGCCGGTCGCCTGGGTGAGCACGAGGGAGACGGCGAGGATCGCCAGCACGGCCCAGGTGGCCAACGGCCGGGCGTGGCCGCGCGCCTCCGAGACGGCGCGGCGGTGTTCCATCGCACGCCACAGCGTAGCCCCGTCCGCGCGGGCGGCCAGGGCAGCGTGCAAGGCGGCGCGCACGGCGTCGGCGGGCGCCGGCGCGGCAAAGGCGCGCTCGGGGTACGCGAAAGCGCGGTTGCCGGTGTCGATCACCACACGGCGCGTCCATCCGCCGCCGACGGCGACGACGGAGCGCACCTCGTCGAGGTGGAGGCGGGCGACGCGGCGGGACCTGGTGCTGACGGGCAGCGCCAACTCGGCCGGCGTGACGGTGAGGGGTGGCAGGCCCCTGCCCCGCCTGGCCAGCAAGGCCTGGATCAGCAGGGTCATCGTGAACAGCGCTCCGACCGAGAGGGTCCCGAGCACCGCCGGGCCTCGGTCGCCGCCTGGCGGCAGGGCGGCGATGCTGGCGGCCAGGCTGGCCGCGAGAATCGCGAGAGTCCAGGCGAGCTGGCCGGTGAGGATGGGCGGCCGGCGGAACGGGATGGTTTGCGGCTGGGCAGCGCTCATGCCGCGCAGGCTACACCGATTCGTGAGAAGAACGACCCGGGGCGCAGGCAAGCAAGGCCGCCTTTTCGAAAAAAAGTAGAAAGCCTTTGTCCGTTCGGCAGGCGAGGCCAGCGGGCGCCAAATGGGCTTTGACGTTGGAGGCAGATACCCTAACCTGCGTGCCAACAAAGACGTGGCCGTGCCAAGCGGCCCAGGGGCGCGTGCCTGCCCTCACAGGGGCAAGGCGGTCAGGGAACGGAAGGACAAGATCATGGACCATCACGGGGCTGCGGCGCCTACCTGTCCTGAGGCTGCAACGCCCGACGCCGCGGTGCATCCCTGGGAGGTCCACTACCCGCCGCATGCGCGCTGGCGCCAGGACGTCGAGCAACTGACCCTGCCACAACTGCTGGACCGCTCGGCACACGCCTACGCCGAGCGGCCGGCGGTGGAGTACCGCGACAGGCAAATGAGCTTCGCCGCCCTGGCGGAGGCGGTGGACCGCGTGGCGGCAGGCTTCCTCGCCGCCGGCTACGGGCCCGGCTCTACCGTGGCGCTGTACCTGCCCAACACGCCCTGGCACACGGTCTGTTTCTTCGCCGCGCTAAAGGCGGGCGCCAAGATCGCGCACATGAGCCCGCTGGACGCGCCGCGCGAGCTGATGTTCAAGATCAGCGACAGCGGCGCCGACGTGGTGGTCACCACCGACATTGGCGGCCTGGCCATGAACGCCGCCAAGATGGTGGGCACCGGCGCCATCCCGCGGCTGCTGGTGGGTGAGGACGCCCACTGGGGCGGCCCGGCGGGCGACGCCGTGGCTTACGGCGACCAGGTAGGTAATTTGGCCGCCCTGCTGGATAGCAAGCTGCCGGCCGCCTGGCCGGAGGTGCGCCCCGACGACCTGGCGCTCCTGCAGTACACCGGCGGCACCACGGGCATGCCCAAGGGCGCCATGCTGACGCACACCAACATCCTGGCGGCCACGTTCAGCTACCTGGGCTGGCGCGACACGGACGAGCCGCCGACTCGCCAACGGGTAATCGGCGTGCTGCCGATGTTCCACGTCTACGCGATGACCGTGGTGCTGCTGATGAACATCGCCGACGGCAACGAGATCCTGCTGCGCCCCCGCTTCGACCTCCCCACCACGCTGGAGGACATCGGGACCAAGCGCGCCACCAGCTTCCCCGCAGTACCCACCATGCTGATAGCCCTGCTGAGCACGCCAGGGGTGGAGACGCATGATTTCAGCTCGCTGGAGATGGTGGGGTCCGGCGGCGCGCCGCTGCCAATCGAAGTGTGCGAGCGGGCCGAGCGCCTGCTGGGCCAGCAGTTGCGCCAGGGCTGGGGCATGTCCGAGACAGCCGCCATCGGCACCCGCGTGCCGCCGGGGCTGAAGGTGACCCCCGGCATGATCGGCGCGCCGCTGCCCAACATCACCATGCGCATCGTGGCGCTGGACGACCCGCTGTGCCTCCTGCCGCCGGGCGAAGTCGGCGAGATCGCCATCACGGGCCCCAACGTGTTCAGCGGCTACTGGAAGCAGCCGGAACTGTCGGCCAAGAGCTTCGCCGACGGCTACTTCCTGACCGGCGACATCGGCTGGATGAGCGAGGACGGGCTGTTCACGCTGGTGGACCGCAAGAAGCGGATGATCATCTCCGGCGGCTTCAACGTGTACCCGGCTATGATCGAGAACAGCATCTACGAGCACCCCGACGTGGAGGAGGTGATCGTGATCGGCGTGCCGGACGAGTACCGTGGGGAGGCGGCCAAGGCGTTCATCAAGCAGCGCGCCGGCACGCAGCCGATGGACCTCGACGCGCTGAAGGCGTTCCTGGCCGACAAGGTGGGCAAGCACGAGATGCCGAAGGCGCTGGAGCTACGGGATTCGCTGCCACGGAGCCCTGTCGGAAAGCTGCTGGCCACCCAATTGGCTGACGAAGAGCGCGCGAAAGCGGCGCAGAAGTAAGCAGTTCTTTTTTGAAAAAAAGAATCGAAAAACTTTTGCTCCTTTAGGCGCGTCTGTTTCAACCGTCAGCGACAGCCGGACAAAAGTCTTTTGCTTCTTTTCTCCAGAAAAGAAGACCTTCCTTCCTTAAGGAGTTTCCCATGGACCTACGCTTCACCCCCGAAGAAGTCGCCTTCCGTGACGAGATGCGCACCTTCTTCCGCGAGAACATCCCCGCCGAAATCCGCAAGCGCCTCGGCTCCGGCCGGCACGTGAACAAGGAAGAGTGGGTTGAGAGCCAGCGCATCATGAACAAGCACGGCCTGGCCGTGCCGCACTGGCCGGTGCCGTACGGCGGCCGCGGCTGGAGCCCGATCCAGCTCTACATCTACAACGAGGAGATGATGAGCGAGAACTGCCCGACGCCGCTGCCCTTCAACACGCACATGGTGGGCCCGGTGATCGCGGCGTTCGGCACCGAGGCGCAGAAGGCCAAGTACCTGCCGCGCATCGCCAACATCGACGATTGGTGGTGCCAGGGCTTCTCCGAGCCCGGTGCCGGCTCCGACCTCGCCAGCCTCAAGACCAAGGCGGTGCGCGAGGGCGACGAGTGGGTGATCAACGGGCAGAAGACCTGGACCACGCTCGGCCAGTGGGCGGACTGGATCTTCGTTCTGGCGCGGACAAACCCCACGGCACGCAAGCCGCAGGAGGGCATCAGCTTCATCCTGGTAGACATGAAGACGCCGGGCGTGACGGTACGGCCGATCCAGCTGATCGACGGCGACTACGAGGTCAACGAGGTGTGGTTCGACGACGTGCGCGTTCCGGCCGAGAACCTGGTGGGCGAGGAGAACCGCGGCTGGGACTGTGCGAAGTTCCTGCTGGGCAACGAGCGCAGCAACATCGCGCGCATCGGCGCGAGCAAGGCGCGGCTGCGTCGTATCCGCGAGATCGCGCGCTCCGTGCCGGAAGGTGACGGCGCGCTGTGGGACAGCGAGGCGTTCCGCCACAAAGTGGCTGCCGTCGAAATCGAGCTGAAGGCGCTGGAGATGACGCAGTTGCGCGTGGTGGCCGCCGAGCGCGACCACGGCAACAAGCCGAACCCGGCCAGCTCCATCTTGAAGATCAAGGGCAGCGAGATTCAGCAGGCTACCACCGAGCTGGCGCTGCAGATGGCCGGCCCGTTCGCGCTCGCCTACCACGACTCCAACGAGGAGATCCCGGAGGGCAAGAACGACCTGCCGGACGGCTTCGACTGGGCGGACACGGCGGCGCCGGAGTATTTCAACTACCGCAAGGTGTCGATCTACGGCGGGTCCAACGAGATCCAGCGCAACATCATCGCCAAGATGGTGCTGGGCTTTTAAGCAAGCACTTCTTTTTCGAGAAAAAGAAGCAAAAAGCTTTTGCTCCCTGTCGGGTGGTGAACGGTAAGCACCCGACAGCGAGTAAAAGTTTTTTGGTTCTTTTTTTCAAAAAAGAACTCTTCCTTCCACCAGGACAACAACCAAATGGACTTCGAGTACAGCGACGAGCAAAGAATGCTCAAAGACAGCATCGACCGCCTGATCGCCCCCGCCTACGACGACCTCGGCAAGCGCCGCAGCACGCAGACGCAAGGCCCCGGCTTCAGCGAGGAGCTCTGGGCGAAATACGCCGAGCTCGGCCTGACCGCCCTGCCCTTCACCGAGGAAGACGGCGGCTTCGGCGGCGGGCCGGTGGAGACGATGGTGGTGATGGAGGCAATCGGCCGTGGCCTGGCGCTGGAACCCTATCTGGCCACCGTGGTGATCGGCGGCAACCTGCTGCGGCTGGGCGGCACGCCGGAACAGCGTGCGGCGCACATCCCGGCCATCGCCGACGGCTCGCTGCGCGTGGCCTTCGCGCATGTGGAGCGCCAGGCGCGCTACGATTTGTTCGACGTCACCACGCACGCGCGCAAGACCGAAGGCGGCTACACGATAGAGGGCGACAAGTCCGTGGTGGTGCACGGTGACAGCGCGGGCAAGCTGATCGTCAGCGCGCGCACGTCCTCGGCCAGCCGGCGGGACAGGCACGGCATCACGCTGTTCCTGGTGGACGCGGACGCGCCCGGCGTCTCGCGCCGCGGCTTCGCCACACAGGACGGCCAACGCGGGGCGGCCATCTCGTTCGCCGGCGTGCAGGTGCCCGAGAGCGCCATCGTCGGCACGCTGGACCATGGCGGCGAGCTGCTAGAGCAGGTGACGGACATCGCGATCGCGGCCGTGTGCGCCGAGGCGGTGGGCGCGATGACGTCCCTGCACGCGCTGACCCTGGACTACCTCAAGACGCGCAAGCAGTTCGGCGTGCCGATCGGCAGCTTCCAGGCGCTGCAGCACAAGGCGGTGGACATGTTCACCGCGCTCGAGCAGGCACGCAGCATGGCCTACTACGCGGCGATGATGGCCGGGAGCGACAGCGCGCCCGACCGCCGGCGCGCGCTCTCGGCCGCCAAGGTGCAGATCAACAACTCGGCGAAGTTCCTGGGCCAGACGGCGGTGCAGCTGCATGGCGGCATCGGCGTGACGATGGAGTACCGGGCGGGGCACTACTTCAAGCGGCTGACGATGATCGAGAGCCTGTTCGGCGACACCGACCACCACATGCGGGTGGTGGACCGGGCTGGGGGGATGCTGGAGACGGTTTAGGAAGGAAGGCCTTCTTTTTGAAGAAAAGAAGCAAAAGACTTCTGCTTACCAGGCGAAGCTGTTTCGACGCTACGCAACGACTTGGCAGAAGTCTTTTAGCTTTTTCTCGTAACAAAGACCCGCTTGGGTTCCTGTCTTGAGCGACGAACCCGGTCCTATCACCGAGTTCTCCGCGGTCCAGGACAAACCACGCAAACGCCGCTGGGGCGAGAAGCACGCGCTCGTCAACGTGGGCACCTACGAGCTCACTAAAAAGGGCGTCTCGCGCTACGATTGGGCCGATCCCTACCGCATTGCAGTCGATCTGACCTGGCCGCAATTCCTCGTAGGCCTCGTAGGTTTCTACCTCAGCGTGATCGCGTTGTTCGCCGTTCTCTACACGCTGATGCCGGGGTCGGTGGCTAACGCGCGGCCGCACGTGTTCGTGGACCATTTCTTCTTCAGCCTCGAAACGCTGGCCACCGTCGGCTACGGCTTCATGTACCCTGCCACGTTCTACGGCCACGTGGTGGCGGCTGTGGAAATCATGACCGGCCTGGCATTCACCGCCATCCTCACCGGCCTGATCTTCGTGCGCTTTTCCAAACCCCGCGCGAAGTTCCTGTTCGCCGAACATCCCGTCATCACCATGCACAACGGCATGGCGACCTTGATGCTGCGGGTGGGCAACGGCCGCGCGACCGTTCTGGCGGACGCGCGAATCAAGATCGGTGTCCTGATATCCGAGACGTCGCAGGAGGGTGCGACGTTCCGCCGCACGCACGAGCTGGCTCTGGTGCGCAGTTCCATCCCGGTGTTCCCGCTGACCTGGACGATCATGCACGAGATCAACGACGCGAGCCCGCTGCACGGCATGTCCGCACAGGGCTACCTGAACGCCGACGTGCGGCTGTTCGTCTCGTTCGAGGCGCGTGATCCTTCGCTGGCGCTGGTGGTACATGATTTGCGCAGCTACGGACCGGCTGACGTGATGTTCGCCACGCATTATGCCGATGTGATCAGCATCGACGAACTCGGGCATTCGTGCGCGGACATGACGCGGATCAGCGAGGTGGTAGCGGATGAAGTATCAGTGGCCTGAAATGTCATGCGAGGAAAAGCCAGGGGCTCTGCCCCGTGGCGCCGCAGGCTCGAACCAATAGCGCCAGTGGCGCCGGCCCGCTAAGGACAAGTCCTTATACCAACGGCCTTTAATGTTGACCTGTGAAGGAAGGCCAAGGGCTCTG